>JAKAXU010000037.1 GCA_021816455.1 Acidobacteriota bacterium | reverse complement strand
CACGGATCAATTGTCGCCTGCGCTCATGCTGCGCTGCCGAACTCAACTTGCGTGCATCCTCTTGTTCCATATCCATTGGATGCGCCAAGATACACAATGTAGCAGTATTTATGGGCCGAATCTATAGACACATTCGCGATCCCAGCCCGCTGAGGCTTCGCGAGCTTAGACCATCGAAGCCGATAGCGTCCTCCGCCTGTAACTGGCTGGATTCCCCGAGCACTCTCCGCAGGCGGATTCGGCGGCACGGCGGGCTATAGTGAAATCTGGCGATTCTCGCGGCCTGGCTCGGTCGTGACGACGAAAACTACACCAACGACGCTCTGGGAAGAGGTTGCTCCCGCGGAAGATGCGCCGCGTCTACCGCGCTCCACGCGCGGAGCATGGCGCCCCCCCACCGGCACCCAGCGGCGTGCCCCGGAACGCCCACGGCAGGCGCAGTTGCCCGGTCTTGACGATGCTTCTGCGGAGGATGCCGATCTCGAGGAGGTCGACGCCGATGTCGCTGCACCGGTTCGCGCTCCGCGAGCGCGCCGACGTACTGTGCCACGCGCATCCGCTGGCAACGATCTTCGCGAATTCCCCCCCGTCCGCCGTCGCCTGCTGCCGCGGGGTCGTGTCGGTTGGATTGCGTTTGGGCTGACGGCTTCTTTCCTTCTGGCGCTGCTCGTCACGACCGCCATTCTCTTCCGCCGCTATCTGCTTCACGATCTCCATTTCCGCCTGGACAGCAGCAGTCAGGTCACCACACTCACTCCCGCTTCCGGCGATCAGGCTCAGGTCTCGCGCAGCGAAATCCTTTCCGTCTTTGGCCAGGACATCGGACGAAATATCTTTTTCGTTCCGCTCGCCGAACGACGCCGCGAGTTGGAAGCGATTCCCTGGGTCCGCCAGGCAACGGTGATGCGCATCCTGCCGAATCGCATCTTCGTCAGCCTTGCCGAGCGCACTCCGATCGCTTTTGCCCGCGTTGGAGACACGGTGGAACTGGTGGATGCCGACGGTGTTCTGCTGCCGATCTCGCCGTCCCGCATGGCGATACATCCATACTCCTTTCCCGTTGTCACCGGATTGCGTGTGCATCCGGCGATGGCGTCGCCGCATGAGCGCATGGCGTTGTATCAGCGGTTCATTGCCGATCTCGACCACGTGCAGCCTCATGCGTCGGCGCAGGTTTCGGAAATTGACCTCTCCGATCCAGACGATCTCCGCGCGACGCTCTCCGATGGCGGCTCAGACCTGCTTGTACACTTTGGTGCGGACGACTTTGCTGCGCGTTACCAGATGTATCTGACGCACATCGCCGAGTGGCATGCGCATTATCCGCGACTGAGCGGCATCGATTTGCGCTTTTCGGGCGATGTTCCGTTGGAACTGGCTCCGGAGACGGCGAGTCAAACGACGCGTACAACTGTAGTAGCTTCTCATCCGGCCTCCGTTGTGAAGGCCGCGCAGACTGCCGTAGTCGGGTCAAATGCGATCGCAATACATGCTGTCCAGTCCAGGCCGGTACGAACAAATCTCGTTCCGCCGAGTGCAATCCGGAAGGGCGTCACGAAAACTGCAACGCATAAGAACTCCTTGCACAGACACTCCATTCCGGCATCGAAGCCGCATCGGCTTGCGGAGCATCGGATGGTCTCGCGCCGCCACAGCCGGCATGCCGCGCCACCCTCCACTCATACCGCACACGTCGCAAACCAAGTTTCCGCAACTTCGCAGCGAGGTGCACAATGAACCAGCGTCAGAGCAATATGATTGTCGTGCTCGATGCGGGTAGCTCCAGCATTCGTGCGCTGGCTGCGGACGTGAACGAGGGCGCACTGCGCTATCGCGGCCACGCCATCGTGGAATCGGCGGGAATGAGGAAAAGCCTGATTGCCGAGCTTGCTCCAGCGGCCCGCGCGATCAAGGCTGCCTGCGATCGCGTCGAAGAGATTGTGCGCGTGAACGTGGACGAATGCGTGGTTGGCGTCGGTGGAGCGAATATCGCCAGCGTGAACACGACCGCGGCGGTTCACTTCGGGGCGCGCATGCGTGAGATTGCAAGCGAAGACGTGAGCCTGGCGATCGAGCGTGCGCGCAGCGTTCCGATGCCAACCGGCCGTGAGATTCTCCATCTGCTCACGCGTCAGTTTGTGCTCGATCAGCAGCCCGGCATTCACGATCCGGTGGGTATGGTTGGCAACCGGCTCGAAGTTGACCTTCACATCTCCACCTGCTCGTCCGGCGCGCTGCAAAGCATCGTTACCTGCGTGAACCGCGCAGGCATCGAGGTGCAGGACACGGTGTTCGAAGCCCTGGCTGCCGCTGAGGCTACGCTAACCGCAGATGAGCGCGAACTGGGTGTCTGCCTGCTCGATATTGGGGCGCATTCATCGGAACTGATCGTTTTCTTCGAGGGGGCGGTCGCCCACACGGCCAGCGTTCCTTTCGGAGGGCAGCACTTCACCAACGATCTTGCCGTTATGCTGGAACTTCCTATCGCACTCACCGAGGAGATCAAGCTTCAGTTCGGAAATGCGGTGGTCACGGCGATTCCTCAGCTTGCCGAGATCGAGATTCATGCATCGCGTCCGCTGAAGATTCGTCATCGACGCATCGCCGAGATTCTGGAGCCACGCGCCTGGGAGTTGATGGAAGCAGTTCGCGACAGTCTGCGCGACGGCGGGGTGCTGGAGGCGCTGGGCGCCGGATGCGTCGTTACCGGTGGCGGAGCGATGCTTCCCGGCTTGCTGGAGGTTACGGAAAGCATCCTGCACGTGCGTGCCCGCACCGGTCAACCGGTGCCCTTGTCACGCATGCCGCTGGAACTGGTCCACCCGGCCAACGCAGTTCTCGTCGGCATGATGCTGTACTCCAACCGAAAGCGATCGATGCGTTCTGCGGAGACCGCGAGCCTGCGTTCGCGTCTGCGTTCGCTCTTTGCGGCCAGCGCCTGATCCGCTTTGTATCATCAGTAGAGATGGGGGATTGAAGATGAACCAACCATTCGGAGATGCTTCAGAGATGCAACCCGGAGACGCGCCGTCGGCTCCGACGGAGGTGCGCATTCAGTTTCACGACGAAGTGCCGCGTGGCGCGCGCATCAAAGTCATCGGTGTGGGCGGCGGCGGCGGCAACGCCGTCAATCGCATGATCGATGCGCATTTGGAAGGCGTGGAGTTCATTGCCGCAAACACCGACGTGCAGGCGCTGCGAGTTTCCAAAGCCGGCATCAAGCTCCAGCTCGGCGTGCGGTTGACGGCGGGTCTCGGAGCCGGCGCCAATCCTGATATCGGCCGCCGGGCCGCACTGGAGGACTCCGACAAAATCATTGAAGCGCTCGAAGGCGCGGATATGGTCTTCGTGACTGCCGGACTGGGCGGCGGCACGGGAACGGGCGCCGCGCCGGTGATCGCTTCTCTGGCCAGCGAGATGGGGATTCTGACCGTTGCCGTCGTCACGCGTCCATTCGCGTTTGAAGGCAAGCGCCGTTTGCAGCAGGCTGAGCGCGGCATGATGGAGTTGCTCGAAAGCGTGGACACGATGATCGTGATCCCCAACGAAAAGCTGTTGGCTGTGGCGCGCGACGCCGGATTCTTTGAGAGCTTTCGCATTGCTGACGATGTGTTGCGACAGGGCGTTCAGGGCATCTCCGATATCATCACCATCCCCGGCATCATCAACCGCGACTTTGCCGATGTGAAGACGACGATGGCCGGCATGGGTTACGCGGTGATGGGGACAGCCGTTCGTTCGGGCGCGGATCGGGCTGCGGAAGCAGCGCGCGCGGCGATGGCTTCGCCGATGCTGGAGGATGGCGCTATTGACGGTGCTCGTGGCATCCTCATCAACATCACTGGCTCCAGCACCCTCAAGTTGTCTGAGGTCAATGAAGCATCGACACTCATTCAGTCAGCCGCGCATGAAGACGCAAACATCATCTTCGGTGCTGTTCTCGACGAATCGATGGGCGATGAGGTGAAAATCACAGTCATCGCGACCGGCTTCCGCGATCAGATGCCGGAGCGGCGCGCGCGCATGCTGGAGATTGCTTCGACGCCGGTGGTTTCCGTCCCAATTATGGAACCAGGTAGCTGGATGGAGGATTCCCGCCGCGACGGAGCGATCCCGGAGGTGGCGCAGAAGCCTACGCTGCGCTTCCAGAGCGAAGTGGAGACCGATCCGTCGTCGGAAGCCGGCCATCATGCTGCGTGGCAGGAGCACGCCAATTCGCCTGCTTCCACGGTCGTCGCAATGCCATCGATCGCCGCTGCTGCAACGACCGTCTCGATTGCAGAGGTCGTGCAGCCGACGCAGAATTCTCAGGCTGTCGAAACCACGTCGGCGGCTGGAGCGTCGGTATCGCCGATTGAGACGGAGCGAGATCTTTCCTCCATGCAGGATATGCGGTTTCCAGCCCCAAGATTCGCGGAATTGGCCGCAGAAGCACCGGAGCCATTCTGGACGGATGCCGAGCGACCATCCCAGCCTGCGCCATCGCATGCCCACGGTTCGGATCTGGATGTTCCCGCCGTACTGCGTCGCGGCTCGTTCCAGGATTGAACTGCAACGATTGAACCGCAGCGCGATTTCATGCCTCCCGCGCGGTTGAAAGGCTGCTATTGTGGAGTGAATATGAGCATCCTGCTGCGAAATTTTGTATCTTCGGTTGCTTTTCTTGCCGCTGCGATCACGCCTGCCTGCGCAGCCGCGCAATCCGCGAGTACTTCGTCTGCGACCACATCGGTGACGCCGACGACACTGGCGCACCCAGCAAAGCGTTCCAGCGTGCGCACCGTGCACTCCTCGACCGTCCATGCTCATCACACAGCCACAGCAGGGCGTCGAACGCCCCATGCGAAGGTGCTTCATCGGTCGACGGTTGCTCACGCGCATCTGGTTTCCACCAGCACTCGCCATGTGCATCATCGGGTGTACTCGCGCTATACCACGCCCTCGTTTGTCTCCGAGCAGGGGATAGGAGACATTACCGCTGGCGAGGATGCGAAGGTGCGGGCTGCCGCGGTTGCGGCACTGGGCAACATACATGGTACGGCAGTTGTGATCGACGCTTCGACTGGCCGGATTCTCGCCATGGTCAATCAGAAAATGGCGCTCGCTCCAGGCGCCGAGCCGTGCTCGACTATCAAGCTCACAGTGGGAATGGCGGCGCTCTCCGAAGGGTTGATTACGCGCGATACCATGGTCAATCTCGGCGGCTTTCGCATGAATCTGACGGAAGCGCTGGCGCACTCCAATAATCTTTACTTTGAGGAAGTGGGGCGCGAACTGGGCTTTGTGCGTGTTCATCGCTATGCCCGCCTCTTCGGCCTTGGCGAACTGGCCGGTTACAAGATTCCAGGCGAACAGCTCGGCACCTATCCGGACCACGAGATCCCTGCATCGGAGGGAGGTGTGGGACGTATGTGCAGCTTCGGTCAGGGCGTATCGCTGACGCCGCTCCAGCTTGGAGCCTATGTCGCGGCCATCGCCAACGACGGAACACTCTACTATCTCCAGCATCCGACTACGCCGCAGGAGATTGCCAACTTCCGCCCGCGTGTCAAGCGGGTTCTGCCCATTGCCCGTTTCATCCCGGATATGCAGGATGGCATGGCCGGTGCCGTCGAGTATGGAACGGCGCGCTCACTGCGTCTCAGCTTCCGCGAGCTTCCGGTCTTCGGCAAGACCGGCACCTGCTCCAATGAGGGGACGCGTTTCGGATGGTTTGCTTCTTACACGGATTCGCCGCGTGGAACAATCGCGACGGTCTTTCTGCTGGAGGGTGGTCGCGACCTCTACGGTCCTCTGGCTGCGGGCATGACGGGCAAGTTCTACAGCACGCTCTGGGAGAGTCGTTACTTTGAAGAAGCGACGCCGCTGGAGGCGACCGCATCGTCGTCGTCGATTTCGCATCCGGGCCACTGACACAGGCGTGCCACATCCGCATCGCGGCGTTTTCTGCAACGTTACGTCGTTCCGCGCATCCTATATGGGTGATGGACTGCTGTACGCTGGATGCTGCAAGGGTGCGACCATGGCATTGCCGACTTCCATCCTGATCACTTACGGCTACGTGCTACTCTTCGGCTGGGTATTGCTGGAACAGGCTGGTCTGCCTGTTCCAGCCACGCCCATCCTGCTTGCCGCTGGCGCCTTGTCTGTGACCGAACACATGCACTTCGGATTGGCTTTCGCCTCTGGAGTCGCGGCTTGCCTGGTAGCCGATGTGAGCTGGTTTTTCCTGGGCAAACGCTACGGTCATCACCTGCTGCGCCTCCTCTGCCGATTTTCGCTGGAGGCGACGACCTGCGTCCGCCGCACGCATGAGTCTTTCGGACGTCGCGGAGCGTGGACGCTGCTCTTTGCCAAATTTGTGCCGGGTCTTTCGATTGTGGCTCCTCCGGTCGCGGGCCAGACCGGCATGCGCTTCCGTCGCTTTCTGCTCTTTGACGCGCTGGGCGCTGCGGTCTGGGTGCTCGCACTGTTGCTTGGCGGACGGCTCTTCGGCGACCTGCTCATGCGTGACCCATCACTGCTGAATCGCGTCGGACATGGTGGCGGCGTTCTGCTGCTCGCGGGCATTCTGATCTTTTTCGGTTCGCGCCTCTGGCGCCGGGAGTCACTGCTGCGCAAGCTTCGCACGGCACGCCTGGAGCCTGCTGCGTTGAAACAGATGCTGGACGCGGGCCTTCCGATTTACATCGTCGATCTGCGCCATCCACTGGAGTTGCTTACCGATCCGTTCACTGTACCCGGCGCGCTGCGTCTTTCGCCGGATCAGATCACCACTCACAGCGCCGAGATTCCCCACGATCGAGACGTTGTGCTCTTCTGCACCTGCCCGAGCGAAACCACTGCCGCCAAAACGGCGATGTCGCTGCACAAGCAGGGCATCGATCGCGTGCGTCCACTGCGCGGCGGCTTCGATGCCTGGCGGAATATGGGATACCCGCTCGAACCTGTTCAGCCTGCTCACCCCGAAGTTGTTGCGCGCTGAAGGCGGGCAGCGGTTTTCATTGCTTCGAAGGCGTCCATCCGCAGTCCATTTCAAAGCGGCATCGCGACCGATACACTGAAGGGTGCGGCGCAGCCGATGCTCCGCCGTGGAGGATTTCGTGGCGTATCAGGACCTGAGGCAGTGGATTGCAAAGCTGGAAGAGGCGGGCGAACTGCTGCGCATTCAGGAGCCGGTTTCCCCGCGGCTGGAAATTACAGAAATCACCAATCGCGTTTCCAAGGCCGCCAGCGGCGTCCGCGATGTTGCCGCAGCCAAAGGCTGGCCACCCGGTGGTCCCGCGCTGCTCTTTGAAAACATCCTCGGCCACCCCGGCCATCGCGTCTTCATCAATCAGTTCGGCTCTGAGCGCCGCATGGCCATGTCGCTGGAAGTCGACCGGCTGGATGCCATCGCCGAACGCATTGAATCGCTGCTGCACCTGAAGGCTCCGGAAGGAATCCTCGACAAGCTGAAGATGCTTCCGCAGCTCGGCGCGCTCACCAGCGCCTTCCCCAAAACCGTCTCTACGCGCGATGCCGCCTGCAAGGAAGTCATCCTGCGCGAAAACTTCAACCTCCTTGATTTTCCCGTGCTCACCTGCTGGCCCCACGACGGCGGCCCGTTCATCACGCTGCCATGCGTACACACACGCGACCCCCGCACCGGTCGCCGCAACGTCGGCATGTATCGGATGCAGGTCTACGATGGTCAGACCACCGGCATGCACTGGCAGCGGCAAAAGGTAGCCGCCGAACACTATCGTGAAGCGCTGCGCTCAGCCGCTGCCGCTTCAGCCACCACCGATCCCAAAGCCGCGCGTGTCGCCGCGATGGCGGAGACTATGGGCGGAGCCTGCGCATTACCTGCGGCCGTTTCCGGCGGACTTCCTCAGGTCAGCTTCGGCAATCTCAAAGGCTCGCGCATGGAGGTTGCCGTCGCCATCGGAACCGATCCCGCAATGACCTTCGCCGCCATCGTGCCTGCCCCACCCGAGGTCGAGGAGTTTCTCATCGCCGGCTTCCTGCGCGGCAAGCCCGTCGAGCTGGTGCAGTGCGAAACCGTCGATCTCCAGGTCCCCGCCCAGGCCGAAATCATCCTCGAGGGCTACGTCGAACTCGGCGAACTCCGCACCGAAGGCCCCTTCGGCGACCACACCGGCTTTTACACCATGCAGGACGAGTACCCCGTCTTCCACCTCACCTGCATCACCCACCGCAAAGACCCCATCTACGCCGCCACCATCGTCGGCAAGCCTCCCATGGAAGACGCCTGGATGGGCAAGGCCGTCGAGCGCATCTTCCTGCCCATGATGCGCATGACCATTCCAGAGATCGTCGATGTCTGCCTGCCGCCCGAGGGCGTCTTTCACAACCTCATGATCGTCTCCATCCGCAAAAGCTACCCCGGACAGGCGCGCAAAGTCATGCACGCCATCTGGTCGCTCGGCCAGGCCATGTTCACCAAGTGCATCGTCGTCGTCGATGAAGACTGCGACGTCCAGGACCTCGGCGAAGTCGTCCTCCGCACCACCAACAACATCGACCCCGAGCGCGACATCCAGTTCACACTCGGCCCCATCGACTCGCTCGACCACGCCTCACGCCTGCCCAACTACGGCTCCAAAATGGGCATCGACGCCACCCGCAAATGGGTCGGCGAAGGCTTCACACGCCCCTGGCCAGAGATGCTCTCCATGGACGCAACAACACGCACCCGCATCGACAGCATCTGGAAAAAACTCGGCATCGACCGCAACGGATAACCACCCCGCGGCTGCTCCGCACAAGAACAAAACCAAAGCAGCCATACCCAGCGGACGCTTATCATTCCCCGTTTTGTTATCATTCCTCAATCCAGATCGAACAGGAAACCTATTGAAATTTCATACCTCTAAAGTTTGGGAGTCCATCGATGACGAATGACATGCAACAGATCGCTACCCTTCTCTTACAGAAACGCGACGGTAAAGGAGACTTTGGCGAAATATCTCACCTCAATGGTCGGGAATGCTCAAAAGCAGTTGCGAATCAATTTCTGATCTGCTGTCTACTCGACTTCCAACAAGATGCAGATGTCGCTTGGGAAAAAGGCGCAGCGCTTGTCAAAGCACTCGGTGGCGCAGAAGGTATTTGGTACGCAATCAATGCCCATTCAAAAGGGGAGTGGGAATCGAGATATGAGGAATTTGGGAAACCGCATCGCTTTCACTGGGCATATACACGCATCTGGGGAATCGCGAACGCAATCTGCGCTAGATACGACGGCGACGCCCGCAACATCTGGCATGGCAGGTCCCCGTATGACGCACTTGTTCACCTCCGGGCAGTGGGAGCTGGTGACCAAATTTCCGGGATGATTGTCGGAGCATTGCGCGAATCCGGACAGATTCAGGGCGCAACCGGGGACGTGAAAGCGGACGTTCATGTGCGACGAGTATTTGGCCGGGCAATATTCGGCGACGAGGTCGAGGATGTCGATGCAGCCAAGATCATCGAATTGACCCGACAACTTCACTCGGCAGACCCGTGGCAGCTGGATTGGCCATTGTGGAATCTCGGAAGATCAAACTGCCACCAAACCAATCCAGACTGTAAGCAATGTTACCTGCGAATTCATTGTGCCTATCATCGGAAGCATAGCGACACAAGTGTCATGACGCCTTCATAGCAACTTCATCCCAGCTTTCGGACCACGGGCCGAACGGAAAATGGCGGCAGCGTTTTCTCGGTCAGGTTGTGTAAAAAAACTTCAGACTCGGTACACCGCCCTCGATTCAGACCGTCCTCTGCTAAACTCCGAGAGCACCCCGCATTGACTCCGCTGCCAGTACCACGCCCGTGCAGCTTCCCAGCTCAATCCGCGGCCATCCTTCGCGTTGCGCGCTGGCCTCAATCGTCACCTCATCGCCGTCCTCCAGAGCGATGCGCCGTTCGCCCGTGGGCAGCGTCAGCTCGCCGCGCGTCGCGCGCATCTCCAGCAGGCAGCCTTCGCTGCCCACTTCCGGCCCAGAGATTGTCCCTGTCGCCATCAGATCGCCTGCGCGCAGATTGCATCCATTGCTCGCGTGATGCGTCACCATCTGCCGCAGCGTCCACCCCAGCGTGCGCAGATTCCCACGGCTCACCAGCATCGGCGCAACGCCTGCTTCGCGCATCCGCACCGAGCGCAGCGCAACCGTGATCTGCACATCGATTCCATCCACATCCGCGGTCGCCGATTGCAGGTACGGCAGCGGCTGCGGATCATCCTCGGCTCGCTCCGGTCCCGGCACGCGATACGCCGCCAGCGCCTCCAGCGGCACCACCCACGGCGAAATCGACGTCGCAAAGCTCTTCGCCAGGAACGGCCCCAGCGGCTGATACTCCCAGCTTTGCACATCGCGCGCCGACCAGTCGTTGACCACGCAAAGCCCAAAGATCTGCTTCTCCGCCTCGGAGATTGGAACCGTCGTCCCCAGAGCATTCCCCGGCCCCACAAACCATCCAATCTCCGCCTCGTAATCGAGCGCCGTCGCAGGCCCGAAAACCGGCACGCCATCGGCACCCTTTTGTTGTCCGCGCGGCCTGCGCACCGCCGTGCCGCTCAGCACCACCGACGAAGCACGCCCGTGATAACCAATCGGCACCCACGCGTAATTCGGCAGCAGTGGATTCTCCGGTCGAAACAAGCTCCCCACACGTCGCGCATGATGCGCCGAAGCATAAAAATCCGTGTAGTCGCCAATCGCAGCAGGTATCGCAAAGCTCACTACCCGCTGCTTCACCAGCAGCTTTTCCACCTGTCGCGCGCGTGCTTCCTCGTCGGCGTGTTTCGGCTCCGCCAGCAGTCTCGTCACCCACTCGCGAAGCGTGATCCATGCCTCCGAACCGAGCGCCATCAGCGCATTCAGTCGCTCTGCGCAGCAGGCTGTGCGTACAGGCTTGTCCAGTCCGTCCAACAGGCCGTTCTCCGCGCATGCTTTCAGGTTCAGAATCGAGTCTCCAATGCCAACGCCGATGCGCGCTTCGCCATCTGCCTGAAAGACGCACCACGGAAGGCTCGCCAGGGGAAATCCGCAGGCCGGATCATTGGCCGACTCGACCCAGCTTCTTTGCTGCGCCCATTCTCCGGTCATCGCGTTGTGCTTTCCGGCGGCGTGAAACGCCTCTTCAGCCCTTGCCAGCACTCGTAGTATTCGTGCTGCAGAATGAGCGTCTCCATCGCCCACTTCGTCGGGCGCAGCACAAGTTGTGTCTCAAACATGAAGGCCAGCGTGTTGTCCAGAAAGTGCGGCTTCAGCTCGGCGGCCGTCGCGCGCTCAAAGGTCTCCGCATCCGGTCCGTGCCCGGCCATGCAGTTGTGCAGGCTAATGCCGCCCGGGACAAAGCCCTCAGCCTTCGCGTCATATGCGCCGAAGACCAGCCCCATGCACTCGTTCATCAGATTGCGGTGAAACCACGGCGGGCGAAAGGTATGCTCGGCCACCATCCAGCGTGGTGGAAAGATCGCAAAATCGCAGTTTGCAGTGCCAGTCACCGCCGACGGCGCGCTGAGCACGGTGTAGATGGACGGATCCGGATGATCGAAGGAGACGGTATTGATGCAGTTGAAGCGTGCCAGATCGTACTTGTAAGGAGCGTAGTTTCCATGCCACGCGACGACATCCAGCGGCGAGTGATCAATCTCCGCATCCCACAGATTGCCCAGGAACTTCGCGGTGATGCGGAAGTCGCCCGCGCGATCCTCATACGCCGCCACAGGCGTCAGAAAATCGCGCGCATTGGCCAGGCCGTTGGCTCCGATCGGCCCCAGTTCCGGCAGGCGGAACGGTTGTCCATAGTTTTCACAGATGTAGCCGCGCGCCGTCTCTTCCGGCAGTGTCACGCGAAACTTGACGCCACGCGGGAGCACACAGATTTCTCCCGGCACAACTTCGATCACGCCGAGTTCCGTTGCGCATTCCAGTCGGCCCATCTGCGGCACAATCAGCATCTCGCCGTCTGCGTTGTAGAAAAATCGCTTCTGCATCGAAGAATTCGCGGCATAGAGATGCACGGCTACCCCGGTCTGCATCGCTGGGTCGCCACAGCCAGCCAGCGTCACCATGCCATCCACAAAATCCGTGGGTTGCTCCGGCATTGGAAGAGGATTCCAGCGAAGTTGATTCGGCGTCGTCGGCGTCTCCATAAAAGGCCCCGAGCGTAACAGCCGGATCTCCGCCGAGCGGTACGGTTTGTGTGTGACCGAGGGGCGAATCCGATACGTCCACGTGCGCCGGTTGACTGCCCGCGGCGCGGTGAAAGACGATCCGCTCATCTGTTCGGAATATAACCCCAGCGGGTGCCGCTGCGGAGAATTCTGTCCCTTCGGCAGCGCTCCCGAAACTGCTTCCGTGGCAAACTCATTGCCAAAGCCGCTCATGTACTTTCGCGCTTCGCTCATCGCCGTTCCTCCCGCTGCGGATGCGGCTCAGAGCCGCCCCTTCGTCGCGCGCCGCTCCGCCTCGCGCATCGCATCGTAAATCTGATCAAAGCTGGTGATGGCAAACAGAAGATGATGCATCTCGTCCACCTTCACCGGAGTCTCCAGCACGGCGTCGAGTGTAAACTCCTGCACCGCGCAGTGACCACCCAGCACGTTGCAGCATTCGCCGTGGGAACTGATCAGTCCGCTGCCGTATACCTTGATTCTTCCCATCTGCCGGATCAGCCCAAACTCAACCGTGTACCAGAAAAGACGTCCCAGCTTTTCCAATACCATTGCGTCCGTTGTTGCCGCGCAGACACGCCCATAATCTTCTAAAAACCGGGCAAAGACCGGATGCGCATGCATCGGCACATGCCCGAAGACGTCATGAAAGATATCCGGCTCCGGTGTGTATTCCAGGGACTCCCGGCTGCGCAGCCAGGTTGTCGTCGGGAATCGCCGAGTGGCCAGCATCTCAAAGAATGCGGGCGCGGGTAAAAAGCCGCTGACCGGTGTGGAGCGCCATCCGGTCAGCGGTCGAAGCCGGTCGCTGATCAACGTAAGATCGGGGATACGATCGGCCTGCAAACCAATGCTCGTGAATCCGTCCAGATATTCGCGCGCCGCATGCTGCTCCAGTTGCGGCATCACGCGACGCACCAGCTCTGCCCACACCGCATGCTGCTCGTCGCTGTAGGCAGAGTAATCCTGCTGCGTCAGATAGGGTTCGGCTGCGGAAACCGCACTTGTGCTCATCGCCATGCCTCGTCGTGCAACTCGATCAAAAATTACCGCGTGCCTGCTGCTCGCGTTCGATCGCTTCGAAGAGCGCACGAAAGTTTCCCTTGCCAAAGCCGCGGCTGCCTTTGCGCTGAATGATCTCGAAAAACAGCGTCGGACGATCCTCCACGGGGCGCGTGAAGATTTGCAGCATGTAGCCTTCATCGTCGCGATCCACCAGAATTCCCAGCTCTTCCAGATCGCAAATCGGCTCATCGATATGGCCTACGCGCTGCTCCAACTCCGAATAGTAGCTGTGAGGCACGTGCAAAAACTCCACACCCTGCCGCTGCAAGCTGCGCACTGTGTGCAGAATGTCCTGCGTCGCCAGAGCGATATGTTGCACGCCCGGCCCGTCGTAAAATTCGAGGAACTCCTCCACCTGCGACTTGTGCCGCCCTTCGGCTGGCTCGTTGATGGGAAATTTCACATAGCCGTTTCCATTGGCCATCACCTTCGACATCAGCGCGGAATATTCGGTCGAAATATCCTTATCGTCGAAGTGTTGATAGAGTCGGAAACCCATCACACGCTCATAGAATCCAACCCACTCGTCCATCTGGTGCCAACCCACATTGCCCACCATGTGATCGATGTGCAGCAGGCCCACAGGCTGTGCAATCGGATCGTGGAGAATCGCGCGATAGCCAGGCAGAAATGCGCCACGATAGTTGCCTCGCTCCACAAACGTGTGCACCGTTTCTCCGTAGGTACGGATGCTGGCCACCGTCGTCTCGCCGTATTCATCGCGCAGTGTCACTGGCTCCAGAGCGCTCACAGCGCCGCGCAGAGTCGCCTGCTCCCAGGCTTGGCGTGCGTCGTCCACCAGCAGTGCGACCGCGCGCACGCCGTCTCCGTGTCGGTGCGTATGCGCTGCAATGGGGTGCGTGCTTCGCAGCGCCGTCGTCAGCACAAAACGCACTTTTCCCTGCTGCACGACATAAGAGGCGCGGTCATGGTGGCCTGTCTCCGGGCCACAGTAGGCCACCAGCGACATGCCAAAGGCCGTACGGTAATAGTGTGCTGCCTGCTTGGCGTTGCCTACATAAAATTCCACGTGGTCGGTGCCCAGCAGAGGCATAAAATCTCCTGCCTGCTTTGCGGT
The DNA here is from genome assembly GCA_021816455.1 of Acidobacteriota bacterium. Classification (GTDB taxonomy): domain Bacteria; phylum Acidobacteriota; class Terriglobia; order Terriglobales; family Acidobacteriaceae; genus Acidicapsa. The sequence continues at coordinate 15,805 of JAKAXU010000037.1, read as the reverse complement.
GTCGGTCGGATGCAACAGGGAATGGGGATGCAGCGTGGCGCTCATCGCACAGACCTCCGATTTCCGTCCGGCATGCGGCTGCGTTGCCAGGGAAGTCTTAGCCCGGCATGCGCGGACACACTCCAAGATAGGCCCGTTTGCGAATGCGCGGAAGATGAAAGCGAAGGAAAATGCTTGCCAGAGCCTCACCTTGAAAGGCATAGTGGAGTGTTTTCCTAAGGATGAAAACATGACGAAAAAACTTGCGTCCGCAGCCCCCGAACTCGATCTCATCGCATGGAAGATTCTGGAAGCTCTACAGCAGAATGCCCGCATGACCTTCGCCGAATTGGGCCGCAAGGTTGGCCTCTCCACGCCCGCCGTCGCCGAGCGCGTACACCGTTTGGAAGAGTCTGGCATCATCACGGGCTATCACGCTGCCGTCGATCCGGGGCGACTGGGTATGACGGTTCGCGTCGTCGTGCGTCTCACCATTCGCGGTGGCGATCTGCAGGTCAGCCGCGCGGTCTCGGTGATTCGAGATCTGCCCGAGGTCATGCGCTGTCATCGCGTCACCGGCGACGAGTCTTTTGTAATGGAGGCAAACGTCGTCTCCATCCGTCATCTGGAGGCGCTGATCGACAAGCTTGGCGCGGTCGGCGAGACCTCCACTTCGACCGTGCTTTCCTCGCCCGTCGAACGGCGCATTATGCGACGCAGAGACGTGGAGGTGCTGATCGAAAGGCACTGACGGTTATTTTCGTCGGATCCAACCTCCTCAGCCAGTCGCAGGGGAGAGGTGCTATATTCGGGGAGTTTCGGGAGCGGTCAGAATGTCTCACAGTATGGATACACAAATGGACACACAAATTTCTGACGTGCAGAACCGGCTTCTGAGCGCGCTCGATGTCGGCTCTCCGCGCGCTCGCGCGAATCGTGAAGCATTCCTCACGCTGATGCAGACAATGCGCGAACAGGAGGCGACGATCCGCGGCGGCGGAGGCGCAAAGTCCGTTGCAGCGCAACACGCCAGAGGACGACTGACGGTGCGCGAACGTCTGGAACTTTTGCTGGATCAAGGCGCTGAATTTCTGGAACTTGGCTTGTGGGCGGCGCACGAGATGTATGGAGAGTACGGCGGAGCGCCGTCCGCCGGAGTGGTCACCGGTCTTGGCCGTGTCTGTGGTCGGCTATGCATGATCATTGCCAATGACGCCACCGTGAAGGCCGGCGCATTTTTTCCCATGACTGCCAAAAAAGTTTTGCGCGCACAGACCATTGCACTGGAAAATCGCATCCCGACGCTGTATCTGGTTGACTCCGCCGGCGTCTTTCTTCCGCTTCAGGAGGATGTTTTTCCGGACACCGACGACTTCGGGCGTGTCTTCCGCAACAACGCCGTGATGAGCGCGCGTGGCATTCCGCAGATCACGGCCATCATGGGCATGTGTGTGGCTGGCGGAGCATATCTGCCGGTGATGACGGATACGATTCTGATGACCGAAGGCTCTGGACTATTCCTTGCCGGGCCTTCGCTCGTGCAGGCTGCCATCGGCCAGAAGACGGACGCTGAGGAACTGGGCGGCGCCGCCATGCACGCAGAAATCTCTGGCACAGTTGATTTCCGCGAGCCGGATGATCGCAGTTGCCTGCTGCGCCTGCGCGCTCTCGTGGATAAGTTGGGCGATCGACGTGCTGCATCGGGCAACCAGGTGTTTTCTCGCGTCGCATTTGATCCCGTTGCCGATGCGCCGCTTTACGCTGCCGACGATCTCCATACACTGATGAATCCCGCACCGGGTGCGACCAGCGTCTACGAGATGCACGAGTTGATTGCGCGTCTCGTGGATCGTAGCGAATTGATCGAGTACAAAGCGGACTTCGGACGCACGCTGATCTGCGGGTATGCGCGCATCGGCGGGTATGCTGTCGGCATCGTCGCTAACCAGAAGACCAATCAGCGGCACACCGTCGCCACCGGGCCGCAGGCCGGCACGCAGCGTATTGAGGTCGGCGGAGTCATCTATACCGAGGCTGCGCAGAAGGCCGCACGCTTCATCATGGATTGCAATCAGAATCTGGTGCCGCTGATCTTCCTTCACGACGTGAACGGATTCATGGTCGGCAAAGAAGCCGAGTGGTCGGGCATCATCCGTGCCGGGGCTAAGATGGTTTCCGCGGTCAGTAACAGCGTCGTTCCCAAGATCAGCGTCATCGTGGGAGGCAGCTTCGGTGCCGGTCACTATGCCATGTGCGGCAAGGCTTACGATCCGCGATTCGTCTTCGCCTGGCCCACGGCGCGTTACGCCGTGATGAGTGGCGCATCGGCCGCCGGCACACTTGCCGAGATCAAGGCGCGCCAGTTGGAGCGAGAGGGCAGGGAACTGACCGATGCCGATCGCGCCGCTATCCGTGATCAAATTCAGGCCGATTACGATGCCCAGACCGACCCTCGCTATGCGGCGGCGCGTCTGTGGGTCGATGCGATTCTCGATCCTGTCGAAACGCGCGCAGCGTTGATCGCTGCTCTCGAAGCCTGCGCGCTCAACCCGGAGGTTCCACCGTTTCATCCCGGCATTTTGCAGACATAGCCTCGTCTGCTTTTCAGGTCTATGGAGGAGAATCATCATGGCGGTTGCAACCGAATCCACCCTTTACCCCTTCGTGCTCACGGAGGATCAGGAGCACCTGCGCCAGGCCATTCGCGAGTTTGCCGCGCAGGAGATTGCACCACATGTCTCGGAATGGGATCGCAACAGCGAATTCCCGCACGAGGCTGTGCGACGGCTTGGTGAGATGGGCCTGCTCGGCGTCATCTTTCCCGCCGAATACAGCGGAGCCGGTCTTGGTTACGTCGATTACGTACTTGCCATCGAGGAACTCTCGGCCATCGACGGTTCGATCGGCATCATCGTCGCCGCGCACAATTCGCTTGGCACCAATCATATTTTTCTGGCGGGCAATGAAGAGCAGCGCCGCCGCTATATTCCCCGCTTGGCCAGTGGCCGGTCGCTGGCTGCCTGGGGACTCACTGAGCCAGGCTCCGGCTCCGACGCCAGCAACGCCCGCACAACGGCCGTGCGCAAAGGCGATCGATGGGTACTCAACGGATCGAAGACCTTCATCACCAATGGTAGTTACGCCGATGTTGCCGTCGTCATTGCCGTCACCGATCGCAGCAAAGGAACCCATGGACTTTCTGCCTTCATCGTCGAAAAAGGCACGCCTGGTTTTCGCCCCGGCAAGAAGGAAGACAAACTCGGCCTGCGCGCCAGCGATACCTCTGAGCTGATCTTAGAGGACTGTGAAATCCCCGCGGAAAATCTGCTGGGCAACGAGGGGGAAGGCTTCGTCGATGCCATGCGCATCCTCGATGGCGGACGCATCTCGATTGCTGCGCTTTCGCTTGGCATTGCACGCGGTGCGCTGGATGCCACGCTGAAATACGTCAAGGAGCGCCGTCAGTTCGGCAAGACCATCGCGGAGTTTCAGGGCATTCAGTGGAAACTCGCCGACATGGGAACGGAATTGGATGCCGCGCGCCTGCTCACCCAGCGTGCCGCCGTACTCAAGGATGCGGGTCGCAAAGTCACACGCGAGTCCGCTATGGCCAAACTTTTCGCCAGCGAAACTGCCGTTCACATCTGCAACGAGGCCGTGCAACTCTTCGGCGGCTACGGCTTCATTAAGGATTATCCTGCAGAAAAGTACTACCGCGACGTCAAGCTCTGCACCATCGGTGAAGGCACCAGCGAAATTCAACGCATGGTCATCGCGCGTGAGATTCTCAAGGTCTATCCTTCGCGCGGATGATTGGCGAACCCTGTGCGCGAGAGATACGCACACTTCTCGCCACGATGCATCACACCAGCAAAGGATCGATGACAGCGAACGTCAAACTCGTCGAGTGTCCGCGCGATGCCTGGCAGGGTCTTGCGCACATCATTCCGACCGCCGATAAGATCGCGTATCTGCGCGCACTGCTCGCCGCAGGATTCCGCCATCTTGATGCGGTCAGCTTTGTTGCGTCCACGGCCGTTCCACAGATGGCCGACTCCGAATCCGTCCTGGCGCAGCTTGACCTGCCGACAGACGCGGAGATCATCGGCATCGTGGTCAACGAACGCGGAGCCGAACGCGCCATCGCCACCGGCCACGTCTCGACGCTCGGCTATCCGCACTCCATCTCACAAGAGTTTCTCTCGCGCAACCAGCATCAGACCATCGAATCCTCCCTCACACTTCTCGAGCGCCTGCAAGTTCGCGCCGTCGCAGGCGGACTCGATACGGTTGCATATCTTTCGATGGCCTTCGGCAATCCCTACGGTGAGCCTTGGTCGCTCGATCAGGTACTCGAAGCCTGCCGTCGCATCGCAGATTGCGGCGTACGTCAGCTTTCGCTTGCCGACACCGTGGGAGCGGCGACGCCCGAACAGATCGCCGAGACGCTTGCAGCCGTCTTCGACCGTCTTCCCTCTCTGGAAGTCGGAGTGCATCTTCACGCCCGACGCCACGCTGCTCCGGAGCGCATACGCGCCGCGTATCACGTCGGCTGCCGACGCTTTGATTCCGCGCTAGGCGGCCTTGGCGGCTGTCCATTCGCGCAGGACGCTCTGGTGGGCAACATCCCCACCGAAGTACTCATCGAAACGCTCGCAGATTGCGGAGCTACGCTGCCTCCCTTTCTTGCCCACACCGACTCCCATACGGCTGCGTCGGACTCCACGCTCGCCGCGCTCGTCGCTTCTAGTCAGAAGATTGCCGCGGCACCAGCGGCTGCCGCAAGATCGGAGCGTCTATGATGCCGTCTACTCTGCTCATCCAGGATCACGATCGTGTGCGCACGATCACGCTCCACCGTCCCGAGGCGCGCAACGCCATGACTTCGGAGATGCAGGAAGAGCTGATCGTCGCCTTCGACGCGGCGGCAGCCGATGGCACGCGTGTGCTCGTTCTCGCTGGCTCCGGCAGCGCCTTCTGTGCCGGTCTCGATCTGCGCGTGCTGCAATCGATGCAGAAGGCAACCGCAGAAGAGCACGCAACTTCCGCTGCGCGCATCGTGCGTCTCTTTCGCACTCTCTGGGAGCTTCCTCTGCCTACCATCGCAGCCGTCGATGGACCGGCCATCGCAGGCGGTGCCGGGCTGGCCACGCTCTGCGATTACACGCTCGCCACGCCAGCCGCAAAATTCGCCTATACCGAAGCCCGCATCGGCTTCGTTCCCGCCGTCGTCTCCGCTTTTCTCACGCTTCAACTCGGCGACAAGCGCAGCCGCGATCTGCTGCTGAGCGCACGCGTTTTCAGCGCCGAGGAAGCTCGCGAACTGGGACTGGTGAACGCTGTCGTTGCAGCCGAAGAGCTTCAGCCGCGTATCGATGCGCTGGTTGCCACGCTTCTGGCCAACAGCCCGGAGTCGCTGGCCGCCACCAAGCGCCTGCTCGCCGAGCAGCAGCGTGCCTGGCTGGATGCTGCGCTCGCCGCCGCATTCGCCGCCAACGCCGCCGCGCGCCAGACGTGCGATTTCCGCGAAGGCGTCGATGCTTTTCTGGAAAAGCGCAAGCCACGCTGGTAGTTCTTCCTGTGCCGCGCGAAGCGCGAGCTTCATTCCCCCGCAAAGTGCAGCCGGGCCGCGCTACGCTCGATGACCATCGCGCGCGTCACCTCCGGGGCAAGCTCTGCCACCTGAAACCCACGCGGAGTCACATCGATCACGGCAAGGTCGGTAATCACACGTTCCACAACGCGTGCACCAGTCAGGGGCAGCGTGCAGGCGGGTAGCAGCTTGGCTTCGCCGCCGGGTGTCGAATGCTCCATCACGACCACCACCCGCCGCACGCCACTCACCAGATCCATTGCGCCGCCCATTCCCTTCACGCGTTTCCCCGGCACCATCCAGTTTGCTAGATCGCCGTTTTCCGCTACCTGCATCGCGCCCAGAATTGCCAGGTCGATGTGTCCGCCGCGAATCATGGCAAAGGATTCTGCGCTGGAAAACGTCGCCGCGCCCGCCACCGCCGTCACCGTCTCCTTGCCCGCGTTGATCAGGTCCGCGTCCACCTCTTCGGCGCGCGGATACGGACCCATGCCCAGCAGCCCGTTTTCCGATTGCAGCGTCACCGTCATTCCCGCAGGAATGAAGTTCGCCACGCGCGTCGGAATCCCGATGCCGAGATTCACATAGAAACCATCCCGCAGCTCCTGAGCCGCGCGTCGCGCCATCTCATCTCGACTCCAGGCCATCCGTCACGCCTCCCGCGTCGTGCGCTTCTCAATGCGTTTTTCCGGCGTCGGATTCAACACCACTCGCTGCACATAAATTCCCGGCGTATGAATTGCGTCCATCTCCAGCTCGCCCGGCTCCGCCAGTTCTTCCACCTCGGCAATCGTCAGTTGCGCGCAGGTGGCAGCCAGAGGGTTGAAGTTCTGCGCTGTCTTGCGATAGATCAGATTGCCGTACCGGTCGCCCTGCCACGCCTTCACCAGCGCCACGTCAGCCCGAATCCCGCGCTCCAGAATGTACTCCACGCCGTCGAATATCTTGTGTTCCTTGCCCTCGGCCACGAGGGTGCCGATCCCGGTGCGGGTATAAAATCCCGGAATCCCCGCGCCGCCGGCGCGCATCCGCTCGGCCAGAGTACCCTGCGGACAGAACTCGACCTCCAGCTCTCCGGTCAGATACTGCCGCTCGAACTCGGCGTTCTCTCCCACGTAGCTTGAAATCATCCTGCGAATCTGCCGACTCTCCAGCAGAAGCCCCAGACCCCATCCATCCACGCCCGCGTTGTTGCTGGCCACTGTCAGCCCGCGCGCGCCCGTCTCCCGCAGCGCCAGAATCAGCGACTCGGGAATTCCGCATAGGCCAAAGCCGCCAATTGCCAGCAGCATCCCGTCGCGCACCACGCCATCAAGCGCAGCGCGGGCATCCGGCCACACTTTGTTCATGCCCTGCCTTGGTTGTGGTTTGCCGCTTTCCATCCCAACGGAAGATATCGCACTCGGGGCACAACTCACAACCCCGCAACTCACAACCCCGCAGCGCACTACCCCGCAGATACGCTCGGTGCTTTCGGGAATCTTTCTTCGGGGTGGAAATGATGACCAAACCCCACCCTTGTCATCGAATGCAGCCCGAGAAGGGTTCAGCTCGCCGCAGCCAGAGTCTTCCGCTGCGTGGCAAAGATCGCTCTCAGTCCGCCTTCGGCCAGGTCCACCAGCGCATTCAGCTCGCTGCGCGAATAGCAGCCTCTCTCCGCCGTCGCCTGTGTCTCGATCAGGCCGCCGTCCTCTGTCATCACCACATTCATATCTACCTCGGCCTGCGCGTCTTCTTCATAGCAGAGGTCGAGCAACAGCTCCCCGGCCACGCGTCCCACTGAGGTCGCCGCCACCAGTTGCCGCAGCGGAGAAGCGCTCAGCGTTCCCGCTTTCACCAGGGCGCTCAGCGCCAGCTCCAGCGCCACCGCCGCCCCCGTAATGGCCGCCGTTCGTGTACCGCCGTCCGCCTGCAGAACATCGCAGTCCAGGATCACCGTCCGCTCGCCCAGCGCCCGCAAGTCCACCGCGGCTCGCAGGCTCCTGCCGATCAGCCGCTGAATCTCATGCGTCCGTCCACTGATCTTCCCGCGTTCACTCTCCCGCGGCGTCCGCGTCAGCGTCGCCCGCGGCAGCATCGAGTACTCGGCCGTCACCCAACCCCGGCCCTGGTTGCGCATCCATCCCGGCACTCCATTCTCGATCGTCGCATTGCAGAGCACGCGTGTATGCCCCAGCTCGATCAGCACCGAACCTTCGGCCGTGCGCACAAATCCCGGCGCCAGCCGCAGGACGCGCAAAGCATCAGCCGCGCGTCCCTCCGGGCGCAGGCTCTGGGGGGAGAGGCCGGGGGAATGCAGACTCGCAGCTCCGCCCGTGGCGGCATCCATGGCGGCAAATAGCATCGAAGACAGAGGCTTGACAGGACTTCTGAGATTCATCCCCTCATTGTACGAGCCGTGCCAGATGCCTTCGCCGGAGGCTCGCTGGCATGGTTCCACGGAGCGGTTGGAGGTCGATTCCCGGTTCAGGAATGGGAGTTTACCGACCCACTTTGGGACTTATTTTTCAAGACATTGTAAACAATAGACTTATCACCATCAGTTGCGCATCTTAGTTCCATTATGGAACAAAGATGCCGTCTCTGCGCTTCTCCCATCTTCGGAATGGAAGCCGCCATCTTCTTTCTGATCAGGAACTTAGAATCTTTGTCCGGGTTTGGCACAGCTCTTGCATAGAAGAGGTCAGGAACGGGACAGATTATTGCCCCGGCTGCTCTGGAACTTCCGCGCGGCATCGCTGCCCGGAGTGGAACAGAACTCCGGTAACCGCTCCAGATTCTGAAGCTACGGAGATGAGTCATGACAGGACACACCGAAGACTGGGGCAGCTCCCTTTACGAAAACGATCCTTTGCGCGAAACCGGTGCGATGCACCCGAACAGCCACAAATACGAAAATGTCTCCGGGCAGGCAGGTAATCTCGTGCCGGAAGCGATCCGCTTGGAAAGTACTCTTCCCGAACGATCGATACCCGCCACCGGCCTCGCGGGCCAGTCCCCCATGCCTGGATGGCTTCATTGGCTGGAGACCACGGCCGTTCCGGCGACGCCTGCCGTCTTTGGTCACACCTATCCCGTCCCCCATGCCGACTCCGGGCTGAGCGGGGAGGACGACGACCTGGAGCGGGGTGAGGGTATTTCGGACTCCGACGCGGCTCTGGTTCATGATGCACGCGGGATGGTCACGGCGCTGGAAGTGTATTGCGATCTTCTGGCGGAGTCGGGGGTGCTTTCCGCTTCTTATCGGCACTATGCCTCGGAGCTGCGCCTGGTTGCCTCCTCCAGCCGTCGGCTTCTCCACCGGCTGGATCATCTGGTCGGGGGGCGCAGCGTCGAATCCGGCTCTGCTTCCGCCCAGCCCTCGGGGCAGTCCTGGCTTCCCGGCCTTGAAAACGACAGGGTCCGCAGTCCCAGGCTTGTCACTTCGAATCCATCCCATCGGAATCTTCGCGTAGATCTTCGCGAGGATATGCGGGAGCCGATCTCCAGCCTTGCCGACGAACTGATGACGATCCGGAACCTCCTGGCTGCGCTTGCCGGACCGGCCATTACGCTGGGTCTGAGTCTTGACGGCGGATATCGAGCTATTCCCATGGCCACCGACGATCTCACGCGCGTGATGGTCAATCTCGTCCGCAACGCCGCTGATGCGATGCCGGAAGGCGGCCACATCCAGATCACGTTGCGCGAAACGGCCGACTGTCTTCGGCTTACGATCGCCGATACGGGTACCGGTCTGCCCGAAGGGGATCCGGAAGCCATCTTTGCTCCCGGTTACTCCACCCATGTAGATCTGCCCGCTGCTAAGGACTCCGATCTGGATACGCCGTCGCATCGCGGCATGGGGCTGGCCATCGTACGCTCGCTCGTTACGGCGGCAGGAGGGTGCATTCGGGCCACCAATCGCCCGGCAACCTTATCGGACGCCGAAGAGGAGCCATCCACGGGTGCGGTCTTCGATTTGGAGTTCCCTCTGGCATGACGACGCTTTCGTCGGCCAACGTGCTTTCACTCACGGATGCCTCCCAGTGACAGGCGTTCGTCACCAAAGGATTGAGACTTTCGATACTGTTGGTAAAGTCTCCCAAAACAGGAAAGGTTCGTACAATGCTTACATCAGTCGCATCTTCCATGAGTTATCCGCCTGTTCTTCCCAATGCGCTGCCTGGCCTCCGACCGTCTTCGCCGGAGCATGTCCGGAATTCGGCACGGACAGCGGCAGTCGAGACTGCCCAAACCTCCCCTGGGGCTACTCCCAGCGTTGATCCGATGCGTCTTCATCTTCTGGTCGTGGATGTTGATCTGGCGATGCGCTCGGCCTGCGCCGAGATTGCCACCAGCCTTGGCTACCAGGTGCAGACGACCGGGGACCCGGCTCAGGCTCGCCGCCTTCTCGAAGCCCATGCGGCGGATATCGCGCTGGTGAATTTGCCTGCTGTGGGAGGCTCTGCGCTGGACTGGATCGCCGAGACACATCTGCTCCATCCTGAGATCTCCGTGGTTGTCATGACCAGTTCTGGCTCCGTCCATCTGGCAGTCGAGGCGATGCGCCGCGGCGCTTCCGATTACATGACCAAGCCATTCACGGTGGATGAGCTGTCGGCCGTGCTGGACCGCGCCGCCCAGAGCGTCACCATTGATCGCGAGAACCGTCGGTTACGCGAGCAGTTGCGCTCCAGCCAGGGACTTGGCGCGATGATCGGCCGCTCCGGGGAGATGGAAAAGCTCTACCGCATTCTCTCCAAAGTTGCCCAAAGCACCCATCCAGTCCTGATCCTGGGCGAGAGCGGTACGGGCAAGGAGCTGGTTGCGCGCACCATTCACGCCTATGGTCCCAACTCCGCCAAACCCTTTCTCCCCGTCGATTGCGGCTCGCTGGTTCCATCGCTGATCGAAAGCGAACTTTTCGGCTACGTGAAAGGCGCATTCACCGGAGCAAATCGCTCCAAGGATGGCCTGTTTGTCTCCGCCGAAGGTGGAACAGTCTTTCTGGATGAGGTTGGCGAGCTTTCGCTCGATTTGCAGGCCAAACTGCTGCGCGCGCTTCAGGAGAAGGAGGTTCGCCCGGTCGGCGCGACCCACCGAGTACCGATTCGTGCTCGTATCATCGCAGCCACCAACCGCGATCTTGCCGCGATGGTCGAGCGAGGCACCTTCCGCAAGGATCTCTTCTACCGGCTCAATGTTGTCAACCTCCGTCTGCCTGCGCTGCGCGACCGCCGCGAGGACATTCCCCTGCTGGCCGCGCACTTTCTTGATCGTCTAGCCAAGGCGCACGGTCGCCGCTACACCCTCAACGACGAAGCACTGCGCACGATGATGCAGCATGACTGGCCTGGAAATATTCGCGAGCTCGAGCACGCCATCGAGCGAGCCTGCGCGCTGTCCTCCGGTCCGGTTCTGCAACTGGGCGATCTGCCCACGCAGTTGCAGCAGCAGGGCATCGAGTCCCATCGTACTCCGCCTCCGGGTCTGGTTCACACCGACTCTGCGGCGCAGGATGTCAAGCCACTCGCCGAGATGGAGCGCGAGGCGATACTGACTGCTATCCGCACCCTCGGCGGGGACAAACTGCTGGCTGCGCGCCTGCTCGGCATCGGCAAAACCACCCTCTACCGAAAACTCAAGGAGTACGGCATCGGCGATCCCATGCAAGAGTAGTGCTGCTTCGGCTCTCTTTTGTTGGTCATCCTGCATTGTCCCCGGCTGCCTGGCTCACCGGCCGTGCGCCTTTACCCGGCTCCCGCGCGAGCCGTGAATCAGGAGAACTCTCATGAACGCACTTCTTGTCACCGGAATGGAAGGCGCAGCCAACTGCGCTCAGGCGCTTCAATCCACCCTCGGCATCACCATTGAGGTTGCCGCAGGCCGCCGCGCTGCGCTCAGCGCGCTGCGCAAACAGGAGTACGATCTGGTCGTTGTCGATGACTCGCTCGCTGACGCCGATCCATCCGGAGCCGATCCTCTCTGGGAGGCGATTGGCATGGCCCAGCCGATTACTGTCAACTTCGTGCTCAGTGGCACCGAGCGGGTGGCGCGCGAGATCCGCACCGCACTGCGCCGCCGTGAGCGCGAGCAGGAGATGGCCCGCCGCGCCGCTGCCGCTGCTCTCGAAACCGAGTTGAAGTCCACGGTAGCCGGCCTGCTGCTGCACTCCCAGCTTGCGCTGGCCTCAGAGCCGTTGTCGGAGCCGGTCGCCGGCAAGCTGCGTCTGGTCGCCGATCTGGCAGGAACGCTGCGCGATCAGCTTTCCTCCAGAGTTGTGGCAAACTGAGCTTTGCGCAGGACTCTTCCCGACGCGGACTCGGCCCTCGTTCCCGGTTGCCCCATTGTGGAGCGGATGCCATTCGGCCTCCGCTCCGTTACTCTGAATGCATGCCTCGCAACTTCGGCGAAACCGCTGTTCTCCTGCTCGACTGCCCGGATCAGCCCGGCCTTGTCGCCCGCGTCTCCGGCCTGCTCTTCGATCTCGGCGCCACCATCCTGCACGCTGACCAGCATCAGGATCACGAGCTTGGCCTTTTCTTCATGCGCGTAGAGTGGACCAGCGCCCGTGCCACATCCACCGATTCCGCCTCCGATCTCGACGCCTTCGACTCCCTCTTCGAAGCCTTCCGCACTGCTTTCACTCCCTTGGCCGAAGTGCTTTCCATGCGCTGGCAGTTGCGCCGTACCGGCCATCGTCCGCGTGTCGCCCTCTACTGCTCCCAGTACCTGCACTGCGCCGCCGATCTCCTCGACCGCGTCCGTTCTGCCGAACTCTCCTGCCACGTCGCGCTCATCATCTCCAACCACCGCGCCGTCGAGCCGCTGGCCGCCTTCCACGGGATTCCGTTTCATTGCATCCCCGTCACGGCCGCCACGCGTGCGCAGGCCGAATCCGCCCAGCTTGCCCTGCTTGCCGACCATCGCATCGAACTCATCGTCCTGGCCCGTTACATGCAGATTCTCTCCCCGGAGTTTGTGGAGAGGTATCCTTCGGCGATCATCAACGTCCATCACTCCTTTCTGCCCGCTTTCATCGGCGCGCGGCCGTATCACGCCGCACACCAGCGCGGCGTCAAGCTCATCGGCGCTACCAGCCACTACGTCACCTCCGCGCTCGACGACGGGCCGATCATCGAGCAGGATGTGGCCCGCATCTCCCACCGCGACCAGGTAGAAAACCTGGTCGCGCGCGGTCGCGATCTGGAGCGTATCGTGCTGGCCCGCGCCGTCCGCTGGCATCTCGAACACCGCATCCTCTGCTTCGGCAACAAGACCGTCGTCTTCGACTGAGCCCGGTCCCCGCACCCCGTTCCAGACCGGTGTCGACTGCGCGCCGTCGATCTTTCCAGGTTGCTTTGCATCTTTTTCTCAGTTCCGACATCCAGATAGTTGTTGCAACAGATATATTCGCTTGCAACCTGCAGTCACCCTGCCTTGGAGTCTCCCATGCAGATCGGTATCGACAGCTTCGCCGTATCCCTTCCGGACCCATCCACCGGACAGACCATCCCTCCCGCCCAGCGCATCGCCGACCTTCTCGACGAGATTTCCCTGGCCGACCAGGTGGGTCTGGACTCCTTCGGCATCGGCGAGCATCATCGCCGTGAGTTTCTCGACGCCGCTCCGTCGATTCTGCTTGCAGCCGCTGCCGCGCGCACGCGCCGCATTCGTCTGGCCAGCGCCGTCACCGTGCTTTCCGCCGCCGATCCGGTCCGTGTCTTCCAACAGTTTGCCACCCTCGACCTGATCTCCAATGGCCGCGCGGAGATTGTCGCCGGGCGCGGCTCCTTCACCGAAGCCTATCCCCTCTTCGGTCTGCATCTGGAAGATTATGACGAGCTTTTCGCGGAAAAACTCGATCTGCTGCTGAAGATTCGCGACAACCCGCGCATTACCTGGAGCGGGCGCCATCGCGCCGCTCTCCACGAGCAGGAGATTTACCCGCGACCCGTACAGCCTGTCTTGCCCATCTGGCTCGGCGTCGGTGGCACGCCCCACTCCTTTGCTCGCGCCGGCGTCCTCGGTCTTTCTCTCATGGTCGCCATTATTGGAGGCCAGCATCACCGCTTCCGCCCGCTGATTGATCTCTACCGCGAAGCCGGTGTCCGCGCCGGACACGCCTCGGAGAAGCTCAAAGTCGGTCTGCACATGTTCGGCTTCCTCGGCGACACCACCCAGCAGGCCGCCGACGACTTCTACCCCGGTTACGCAGCCATGATGAGCCAGATCGGTCGCGAGCGTGGCTGGCCGCCTATCACCCGTGCTCAGTATGACCAGACCCGCTCGCCCCAGGGTGCGTTCCTCATCGGCGACCCCGACACGGTTGTCGAGAAAATTCTGTACACCAACGAAGTTCTTGGCGGCATCGCTCGCATCGACTTCCAGATGACTGCCGCCGCCGTCGCACCCTCCAAGATGCACCACGCCATCGAGCTTCTCGGCACGCGCGTCGCTCCTGCCGTCCGCAAAGCGCTCGGCGTCGTGGCAGCGGAATCCTCCGCAGCGAATTCCATATCCGTGGATACGGCGCAGACCGCGCGTCGCTGAGACGCGCTGCGCCGTGCCCATTTATTCTGGAGACAGGCATTTACCCCGAGGGAAGTGACCACTATGCGATCCATACTTCGTTCCAAGATTCACAACGCCACCATCACTGAGGCCGACCTCAGCTACATTGGCAGCATCACCATTGACCAGGATCTCATGGACGCCGTCGGTCTGTGGCCCGGCGAAAAAGTCCTCGTTGTAAGCAACACCAACGGCGCGCGCCTGGAGACCTACACCATCGCAGGTCCTCGCGGCTCCGGCGTCGTTTGCATGAACGGTGCCGCGGCCCACCTTATCCAGCGCGGCCATCAGGTCATCATCATGGGCTTTGAACTCTCCGACGTGCCCGTCACATCTTTGCAACTTCTGGTTGATGCGGTCAACAAACCTGCGCGTTTCCTCTGACCGCAGCAGGTCGATTCTGCATCTTAGCAGGCGGAGGGTTATCCGGATGCGAACCTTCATCCTTCTCTCACTGCTTTTCACTACCACAGCGTTGTACGCGCAGCCGAGTCATTCCATACCACCGGGCGATCTTGCCCTGCCCGCGGGCACTATTCTGCCCGTCAGCCTCGACTCCACCCTGCACGCCGATCACGCCCATCCAGGCCAGCGCGTTCAGGCCACCGTCATGCAGTCCATTCCTGGCACGGCTGTCCATCGCGGCGCGCGCCTCATCGGTCAGGTTGTGGAGGCCGAGTCCGGCCCGGATCCGCGCCTCACCCTGCGCTTCACCATGCTGCGCCTTCGCCACAGTACCATTCCCGTGCAGGTAAGCCTGCGCGCAATGGCTTCTTTGCTGGAGGTCGAGGAAGCGGAAACCCCTGAAGATATGGCCACCCGCGGTACCGTCCCTCAGAACGCCACCACTCGCCAGATCGGCGGCCAGCAGGTCTATCGCGGCGGCGGTCCGGTTGCCGAAGGCATGACGCCCGTTGGCACCCCGGCTGCTTACGGCATTCTCGCTCTCCCGCTCACCCGTCCCGGCCAGTCCTGCCGCGCCCAGGTCGCCGACGATCTCACTCCACAGGCTTTCTGGCTCTTTTCTTCTGACGCCTGCGGCCTCTTCGGTTACAACAAACTGCGCATTGAGCACGCAGGCCGCTCCGCACCCTCCGGGCTGATCGTCTTCACCGCCACTCGCGGCCACAAGCTCACGCTCCAGAGCGGATCCGGCATGCTGCTGCGCGTGCTGCCCGTTGCTCAGACCTCCGCGCAGTCAGCGGATTCTGTCTCCCTGGCAGCTATGTCCATCTCCTCCCCGCTGCTGACGATCTCTGCCCGCTGAGATGCAGGCCAAGACGCGTCCGCTCGTCGGCAGGGAATTCTTCTTCCGATGCTCTTTTCACACCGGGCCTGTACCGCGTATCAGGCGCCGGACAGGCCCATTCCAGATTCGGCCCATCACTACTGCGATATTGAGCGTATTCGCGCATTCAATTCGTGTGGAAAATGAGGCGAAACATTTTCGCTCATGGTCTATACAGACGGGCAATGGTGAGTGTGGCTTTTCATTGAGGAAAAGCCACGCAGAGAGCGTCTCCACTGGAAGCGGTGCGAGCGAAAACGGTCTAGCCTGCATATCTCACACGCCGCCTGTTAAAGGGTAGAGTCTGCGGGCAAAAAAATAGCTGGAAGGGCCGTCATTTCTGTGGCATAACTACGTTGACGAAGCGTGTTATGGCTGCGGAAAGGGCG
>JAKAXU010000036.1 GCA_021816455.1 Acidobacteriota bacterium | reverse complement strand
ATTCCTGGATGTCTCGATTCGGAACAATCTGAATTGGGCCTCCGTATTTGTATTCAATGCTTCCTGGAATGCGTTTGGAATACTCTGGAGCCATAATCTTAGCGGTAAACATCCTCAGAAATTGTGTCTCTCGTTGATTTACCCGGTTGGGCCATAGGCGTATCTGACAGGCTGTTAGCGTACCATCGAGTTCATGTTTGGAGTGATAGACCGCCCACGTATCCGGCTTTAGAAGGTTGGATGACTTTAGCTCGTGAACATTGTTTTTGTAATGCTTAGAATGGAGAGGAGTGGCATTAACAACTAAGTCACCTCCCGCCGCAAGCATCTCGGAGTCGGGCGAGGAAAGCAATCTCGTCTGATAGTTTACGGTCATAGGATACCCGTCAATCCACCATATTCCGTTCCACCCCTGTGCGTTTCTCGTGATCATTGGCGCTTCCTCATTTAATGTTTCGCGTACAAGAATCCCAGGAGCAGGCCGATGATACAATAACAATAGACGCGATTCACTCGGATCATATCCTTCACGCAATTCAAAATTGCTGGCGATAAACTTCCCCGCATTTGTAAGCTGTCCTGTTACTCTGACGTGAGAACCTATCGCAACCTGCGTCGAGTCGCATAGTGATATGGGCGTTGCATGTGTCGATAGATTATGTTTGGATACAGCTTCAAATCTGCAACTGGTTGTGGATGTAATCAGCACATGCATAGTCCCGACTTCGATCTCGGTAGGGGAGTCTATGCGTGTGACAAAGCCACTTGCTGTTTCGGCCAACATTGAAACCGGCAGAATCAGTAACGAAAGGTAAATCAATCCCAATCGCGGGATTTGATCGTGGCTAAACCATCGGTTACGCAGTATGCCAATCTGATGAATTATCTTCATTGTACGTTCATTCCGGGAGACGGCACAGAGTTATGCAATGGCTGGCCAAGAATGCCTTTAATGCTTAGATTCTGATTTGGAATCCCAGTGGGAGTTGTTCCGAAACCTCCCATGTCGGAAGGACGAGGCAGTAGGCTGCCCGTAAATTGTGCCGGGCCAAAAGCATCCCAAAAGACAGAGAAAAGATCATTGAGCGCAGTATAGGCGATTAAGGCTATGGCGACGTCGCATACTGGATCGCTTGGCCCAGTGATACACGTAGTGAGATAGGAAAATGTGGATGATGCGCCAGCTGCAACAACTGCGCCTGGAATAGCTACAGCGTCCGCCAAACCAACATATGCCACGGCGTCGTTAATAAGTGTTCCAACCCATTTATTTTTCCCTGTAAATATCGCAGAAGTCCATCCGGATTGGCCACAAAGGGAGGACGTTGTATCGGACGAAGGCGCAAAGCTGCAACCCAATGTAACTGCAAAGGAGAAATACGGAACAAGAGCGCTTGTGCTGAAAAGTCCGACGGATATTGCTGAGATAAGTGGATCGCAAAAATTAAATATATCGCCAGGTTGTCCAGGCCCAGCCCCTAAACATAGATTTCCACCTACCCCAGTCAAAACACCGGCTCCGGCCAACCCGCTCGGATCAGTAAAGCTCAGCGGGTTTCCGTTGACGTACATATATCGGTTGAAGCTCTGAGGGTTGTTGAGGTCATAGCTGCCATTGTAGGGGTCTGGGCGGAGCCAGCGGGCCTGCTGGGTGGTGTAGTTGCGGTACCAGGCTGCGTCGCCGGCGTACTCGGTGTCCTGAAACAGTCCGGCATAGGAGTAGGCATCGCCAGTGCCAGGAATCATCGGCTGGCCATAGGGTGTAAACAGATTGGTCGCAATCACTGCGCCGGAACTGGTCGTCGTTGCCGCCAGCGTACCCTCATGATCGAGCAGCCGATAGACCGGCGAACCCGTCTGACTGCCCGGCACCTCCGCTAGCAGGTTCTTGCCCGCCCAGATCAGGTCCGTCGTCCAGGTGTTGTTCGCCGCATTGAGCAGCGCGACGGGATGACCGCTGAAGTAGATGATCTCCGTCGCATTGCTGCCACCTGTCTTTTGCACTCGCTGCATCTGTACCGCCTCATTGCGCTGAAGTATAGCGCCATCCGCGCAGGATCAACCACTGGGAAACTTTGACGTCGCCGATCACTTTTGTGCGCGCTGCGGTTGCGCGGTCACGAAGGCTTCGGGATCGGCCTTCCGCAGCTCCTGCAGGAACTGCTGATACTCCGCCTCGCCGCGCTTCAGCTTGCTGTAGTCCACGTCCTTGTAATACTGGCTGATGTAGTTGAATGCATATGCCGCGTACCAGGGAATTTCCTTGCCTGGATGCTTTGCTGGAACCTGATGGAGCATGTTCGTGTGCTGGTATCGGTCAGCGGGGTTCGTTTTCCGAGCGAGCAGCGGCAGCAGATGGATGGCTTGGTGGAGTCGGTGTTGGTTCTGCAGGAGCATGCTTGAGTGGACAACGTGAAGCGCAGACTGCTTCGGCTTGATATCGAGAAGAGGATCGGGTTGAAAGCGCTTACTCCCAATCAGGTATACTTCAAACGCCCGCCAGGATACGGGGCAGATTGAACCTAAATTGATATCTTTCGCGTTAAGACGCAACAGAAATTTCTTTGATAGCCGGAACTACTTCATATCCTGACCAACGTTTCCGCAGATCAAGCCGTTGCTGGTGAATGCGCGCAATCCGAGGTATTGAAAAGTCATGGACGAGACTCGCCGCAATCTTCTCAAGGCTGCCTCCGCTTTGCTGGTGAACCAGTGGGCAGCGGCACGTCTTGGGGCCTTTACCGGGGAATCCAGCACGGAAGCCGGGAGGAAGATTGTCATCGTAACCTGCGGTGGAATCCGCCGCGAAGACACCTTTTCTGAAACGGGCATCCACAATATTTCGCACCTCTACCGCGACCTGCTCCCGCAAAGCTCCTTCTATCCTTTTGTCAGCAATGCCGGTGTAACCTCGCACTACAACACGATTTCCA
Organism: Acidobacteriota bacterium; assembly: GCA_021816455.1. GTDB lineage: Bacteria > Acidobacteriota > Terriglobia > Terriglobales > Acidobacteriaceae > Acidicapsa. The sequence continues at coordinate 28,172 of JAKAXU010000036.1, read as the reverse complement.
GCATCCTGACAGGAAACTGGCAACGCGTGGATGACTGGGGTAAGACACGGCCTCAAAGCCCGACGCTTTCCGAGTATCTGCGCAAGCAGATGGGACTTCGCCAGGATCAGACCTGGGTTATTTCCAGCAACAAAGCGCTGACCAGCAAGATTGGCGCCAGTTCTGTGCGTGACTTTGGCCCAGCCTACGGCGCCAACGTGATCTTCCCCAAGCAACTGCTGATTAACGCAGTGGTCCATGCCGCAGCCGAGGGACGCGCCGTCCATAGCACTGACCGTTCCACGATGCAGCCAGAGATCGAGTCCATGCTCAATCGAGATAACTACGATGGTCTCGGCTGGTCCGTCTCAGGAGCCGACTCTTCGCTGAATCCAATCATGCTAGGTACGATGCAGCAGGCGATTGAAAACCTGGTACGCACCAATGCACCCGTAACTGGAGATGAATTCACCTATCTGGTAGCAACTGAAGTCATGCGGCGCTTTGCCCCGTCGCTGCTCACCATCACCTTCTCAGATATGGAAGTCGCACATTTCGGTTCCTACTCGCTGCACATGGCCGGCATCCGCACCGTAGACAGGTTGGTTTATGAGCTTTGGAATCAACTGCAATCGCTGCCCGCCTACAAGGACAAGACAACACTTTTTGTTCTGCCTGAATTCGGTCGCGATCTGGATGGATCGAACACGAATGGTTTCTTCAACCATCGGCAAAACACAGCATCCACCCGCGTTACGTGGATGATGTGCCTGGGAGATGCCGTGCGCAAGGCGCAGATACTGGAGAATCCCATCGAACAAACAGATGTATGTCCCACCGTTGCGCGACTCTTCGCTTTGAAAAATCTTGACTTGCCCGGCAAGCCAATACCGGGATTATTGCTATGAATCAGGTCCGCATAAACGACGGAGTCGTGAACCCGCAGATGGATGCGGGCCAGATGGCAGGTTATCGCGCGTTGATCGAGCGCCTTCCAATTACAATGCGTCCTACGCTCAACCAGCAGTTGGCTGGATGGGAATCGCTGTTTCCGTTTGAAAGGAATCAGTTGACGAACTTTCTTAACGGGCTTGCGTCTTTCCAGCCTTCCGCGCTGTCTGCGCTGACCCAGCCATTGAAGTCGCTTGAAACCAAGATGGGCGTCGAGCACTGGAACTTCTCCCAATCCGGAGACACGATGGAGAACGCCTCGATGCTGGCGCGATCAGAGTACTATGCGGAGTGGCGCCAACAAGTGCAAATCCTCTTTGAACGGGTGAACGCGGAAGCGCGCGACACAACTGCTGCGCCCGCCAAACAAACACGACTCATTCTTGTGGTGCTGCCCGCAACCCTGCCTGTTGAGCCAATGGAAGCATGGCAGCCGTGGGACCGGCGCGCTCAAGTGTTGAAGATCGAAGGCGATTCTCGCAAGATAAGCGAGCTACTCCTCCAGGGTAACTCCAACCAACCCAGCATCGCCACAGTACTGGCACGCCAGCAAGTCCGCGAAAACTTTGACCTGTGGCTGATTGACGCAGATGAAGAAATGAATCGGTATCAGTCCGCGGCAGCGCAACAGACCGCCTCATCCTTGAGCTATGCGATGCTCAAGCCTTTTCGGGACAAGTTCCTCGCCGAGGTGAACACTGTCCCCAAGAACATCGAGGCTACAGATCAAACCTTCGCCGCGCTCCGTCAGCGAGATTGGGAACCATGGTTACCCACAGAGTTCGCAGCAGAGCCGCAACTGCGCAACTTTCTTGTCAATCTGTTTCTCAGTGGAAACGGCGCTCTCATCTTCTCCAATGCGTTTGTCGAGTGGGCGACGGCAGAAGCTTTGCGCCGCGCCCGCCCGCGGGTCATCGTCGCCCGTTTTGGTCTCCGCTCCAAACCCAAGCTGTTCACCAGCATCGCCATCTTTGAAAACCAGCAACGAGTCAACATGTTGCCCGACGTGGATGACCCGGAAGGAAGCGCCATCGATACCTTGATTCTTGCCCGTTACATCTGGCTGGCTGCCTCAAGATATCCGGAGCAGGAGCAGACTTGTTGTCTCTGCATCTCGGAGCATCTGAACTCCGCTTACATGATCGTGCCAGATAGCATTGCTTTGCCTGGCGATCCGGCGCACGCAGTGACTCCCGAGGAGCTTGCGGCCTGGGTTTCAGCCTACCTTGCAGCATGACATTTCGGTCGAAGGATACTCCCAGGAACGGCCATGTCGAGCGCGGCTGAAGACTACCGGAAAATTGAGGCGGTCCAAACAAGTTCCAGAAAACTGAGAACAAATCGTTGGCAACGGCTCGATCGTTCCGAATGCGTCTGTTGCCGATCGAAATAGAAACCGCTGCCGCCGAACAGCCATACTCTGCCAGCGCCTGTTTGTTCCGGCTGCTTGTCTGTCGATTGCTCTTTCGTTCCGAGACGCCGCCACGTCATGACAGCAAAGTATCCGGATTGCGATACTCTGGTCGCTTCGCCGTGTTCAAAGCGCGTGAGTGATCCGCGCGATCGGCTCGCATCCGCACGACTGGCGGAGAATGAGTTCGGTCGGGAGTACGATGCGCGAAAGCATTCTCTCTCCGCCGTTGCCAACGCGCAGGCTGTCGATCAGCATTCGCGTCGCGTGACGGCCAAGCTCTGCGGCCGGCTGTCGCACCGCCGTCAGCGGAACCGCAAGCAGAGATGCAAGCTCGAAATCATCGAAGCCGACCAGGGCCACCTGCTGTGGGATACGAATCTCCTCGCGTTTCAGCGCGTTCAGCACCGTCACAGAGGTTACGTTATTGAGCGTGAAAAGCGCTGTTGGTGGCTTGGGCGAGCGTAGCAAGGCGAGGATCTTCGGCCCGATGGGAACTCCGCGTTTGACCAGCGTGTACTGCGGCTGGAGGCCAGCCGTCTGCATCGCTTTGCGGTAGCCCTCGATGCGCTGGCTGATGGAGTTGTACTCGCGATCGTAGCCCACACATTGGATTCTCCGATGCCCGTGATCGATCAGGTGACTGGTAGCTCGAAACGCACCCTCGAGATTTTCCACCATCACCTCGCCAGCGTCGATGCCGGCAATGGTCCGGTCGATCATCACCACCGGCATGCCGCTTCGTCGCAGCTCCCGCAATTGCTCCACCGACTCCTCGCTGGAAGGCACAATCAAGATGCCAGCGATGTTGCGCGAGCGCATCTGTGAAAGCTCTTCCACCTCGACATTCCGATTGGACTCGCAGGCGAAGAGCATCGTCATGTAGCCCTGCTCGGCGGCCACCTGCTGTACCGCGTGCGCGCATTGCGAGAAGAACGGGTCGCTGAGGCTGGGCACAATCAGGCCGATGGTTCTGGATGTCCGCCCCTTGAGTGTACGCGCTGCTTCGTTGGGCTGATAATTCAGCCGAGCAATGGCTTCCTCCACGCGCCGGACCATCTCTGCGCTCACGTGCTTCTTGCCATTGATGACGCGCGAAACGGTCATCGTGCCGACGCCGCAGGCACGGGCGACATCAGCAATCGTGACAACGGGACGAGCTCGATTCGGCATGCGCCTCCATGCTAACTCGCTAACCCGGCAGCATGGGTGAAATTCGCTGCGGTCTTCGGGCAGATAGGTCGATCTGGGGAACGATATCATACAGGCTCCCCGCCAGGCCTGATTCAGGACGGCGAGGGCAATGCGACGAAATGGACGGTAGCCGCTCGAACGTGCTTCAAAGAATTGAATTGAAATGCGATCACGATTTCCTGCGATCCTTCTGAGCAGCGGAAATGGGTTTCCGCAAAAATCATTGACAGTCGCAAAAAACCTGATGTATAACTTCTCGAGCTGATATCGATATCAGCTCATACCAGCACTTCCGACGGCCAGGGATGCTACATCCTCAACTTCGTCCAACCCTCGGATTACACCGCGGTCGCAGTGGCCAACGGATTTCAGCCCTTGAAACAGGATGGCATCATCCTTCGCATCTTTGTAGGCACGCCGATCGTCGATTCCATACAGGAAGTTCAACGTGCAGACCAGTGTTCTGCCAACCGAGTACGGTCGTTTCTCCAGACGCCATCCGTCTTGTGAACCGGTCTGGAACCAGCGAAGGCAGTCACTTTGATTTCACGCAGTCGGCCAGATCAACTCACAATCCAACAACGGCCGCGAAGTCCAGCTTGCTGCCAAATTTATCTTCTGACCTCCCGGAAGGCTCGGGCCGGGTAGAGCCTTGCTCTCCCGGCTTTTCGTAGTCAGCGCGACGCTTTCAGATGTGACAGCTCGCCTGCCCGCGCTTCTCCAGATATCGCTGGGGAAGCTCTTCCGCCCGCCGGAAGGTTGAGCTGCTTCGGGTCGTACAGCGAAAAAACGCATCGCGAAGTTGCCCGAAGGTCAACCGCTCCGGATCGAAGTCCCGCTCCATCACCTTGGTGCGCGATCGACGTCGATATGGTTTCCGATGCCGCTTCCAGCGTCAGAGCGCCGGTCCGAGCAGCGTGCGCAGCGCCTTCACGTAGTCGGCGAGCGCGGCGCGACCGCCGGCAGTGAGCCGGTAAACCGACTGAGGCTTGCGCGAGACAAAGTGTTTTTCCACCTGGATGTAGCCGGCCTCTTCCAGCTTGAGCAACTGAGCGCCAAGATTACCGTCGGTGGCTCCAGATTTGGCACGAAGCCAGAGGAAGTCGGCCTGCTCAACACCGACCAGAAGACTGACGATGGCAAGCCGGAGTTTGCTGTGCAGGATCGGATCCAGTTCCGGGAGAGTGAAGTTGCCGGTCTCGGCCTGTACCTTCTCAGGCATGGGCCGACCCGGAAGCAGAGATGGCTTTGCAGTCTCGCATCTCCAGGATCATCAGTATGAGACCGAAAAGAATGTTGCAGAGGAAGATGGCGGCAAGAAAGAAATAACCGGCGGTCTGCTCGGGGAGAAAGAAAGTTGCTATGGCAAAGCCGGTCCAGAGATAGCCGCAAAGCTGCTGCATCCACCAGCAGAGGACGATGCCGGAGGCCAGATTGACCAGTCCGAGAATGACTTCAATGTCGGCGATGAGTATCGGCGTGGAGGCGTATCCGCTGTATGCCGCGCAGAAGCCGAAGACGAAGAGCGCAATGCCGCCTGCCATCCAGAGCGCGCCCATGGAGCGCCCGACCGAGGTAGACGGAGCGCCAACGGAGGTGCGGCGGCCGAGAGCGACCGTGAGCAGTATGGCCGTGATCATGGTGACGGGCCAGGCGAAAGCGCTGTGACCGAGCGTGGACCAGGCAATGGCGACGTAGTAGGCGACACCCCAGAGCAGGAAAGACCATCCCCAGCGGCGCGTCTTCCGGCGGCCTTCGGCGATCATGGATTCGATGAGGAGCAGGCGATCATGGAGTTCCTTTGGATCAGGAGAGTTGGACATGGAAAGCACCCTTTCACTTTTTACTTATATAGAGCACTCTATAAAATAGAGTAATAGATGTCAAGCTTAATTTTTGCAAAAGAATCTGTCGCCGCGGAAAGCGACGGATCGGGTTGCAGGGCAAACGCATTTGAAATTCAGTTGAACCACGGTTGCTATTTGCCCGTGTAGGTCTGAGCCATGAGCCTTCTCCTGAGGGAGAAGGCTCATGGCCAGGGAAGAAACACTTGCGCAATTCCCTTCTTGTTGGGAGGGTCTTGAGGATCCGCGCTCCGGCAATGCCACACTGCATGATTTTCACGAACTGCTGATGATTGCGCTTTGCTGTGTGCTGTGCGGTGGTCAAGGTCCGACCGACATGGCTTTGTTTGCCCGCGCCAAAGAAGCGTTTTTGCGCAGTTTTCTGGTGCTGGCGAACGGATTGCCCTCGCACCACACTTTCCGGCGTCAGTTTCACGATCTCGATCCGGATCAGTTTCGCGATGCTTTTCAGCAATTCATGAGCCAGTTTTCGGAACAGATGCAGGCGTGGTCACCATCGACGGGAATGTCTTGCGTCACTCGTTTCACCGGGCCAGTGGCAAGAGTCCGTTACACATGGTTTCTGCCTGGGGTTCGGAGCAGCGGTTGGTGTTGGCGCAGATCGCCACCGATGCCAAGTCGCACCATCGTGACCGCCGACGCGCTCAACTGCCAGCGTTCCATCGCCGAGCAGATCGTCGAGCAGAAGGGGGACTACGCGCTGGCGCTGAAGGGAAATCAGGGCACACTGTATGACGATGTGGATTTGCTTCTGGACGATGCTGAGTTGAAAGCCAGCACGGGCGCACCCGTAGTGGAGGCCGATCATGGACGAATCGAGACGCGGACGGCAACTATTTCGAACGAGATCGACTGGCTCCAGCAGCAGCATCAATTGCCGGGTCTGAAGGTCATCGGCAAAGTCGTTCGGGTGCGCTAAACGACGGACAAAACCTCGACCGAAATAGCGTACTACCTGCTCAGCCAGCCGCTCGCGCCGGAACGATTCAACGAAGTTGCGCGCCAACATTGGGGCATTGAAAACAGCCTGCACTGACGACTGGATGTGGTCATGAACGAGGATCAATAGTGAACTCGCATGGGAAACGGGCCGCACAATCTAGCGGTACTGCGGCACATGACTATCAACGCAATGCAGAAAGAGGGATCAGAAGGCTCCTTGCGCGGCAAATTCAAACGCGCCGGATGGGACGATGCCTACCTATTCCGCCTGCTGGAGCTATTTTGAAATGCGTTTGCCCTGAGAGATATCTGATAGAGGCTTTTCGTTTCCTGCCAGTCGGAGTTATAATTCCTCTGCTTTTTGATTGGCTTCCTCGCGCACAGGCTGCGATCCAGCGGAGCCGCCATTGCCTGATGTCCCGGCTGTCAGTCATTCCGCAATTCCAACCATTGCACGGGCAAGGAGGGATGCATGTCCGACCACCAGCCACCGCACAGGGAACTCCCCGAAACTTCATCCACGACAGGGAACAAGGGCATCACCCGGCGCGGCTTCCTGAAAGGCGCAGGCATTACCGCGGCAGGAACAGCGCTGCTGGATGGAGTGCAGAGTCTGCAGCAGGAAGCTCAGGCGGCCACGCCGAAAGGCGTGATGGAGTATGGGGCCGAGGCGTTTCCTGTCACTTTGAACATCAACGGCAAGGAACACGCGCTGCACGTGGAGACGCGCACCATGTTGGCTGAGGCGTTGCGCATCGGGCTGGGCATGACGGGCACCAAGATCAGTTGCGATCGCGGCGCCTGTTCCAGTTGCACCGTGTGGCTGGATAAGTTGCCCGTGAACAGCTGCATGACGCTGGCCGTTGATGCAATCGGGCACCGCGTCACGACCATCGAAGGACTCTCGACGGACAGCGAAGTGCATCCGGTCCAGGCCGCGTTTGTGCGGCATGATGCGATGCAGTGCGGCTTTTGCACACCAGGCATGGTGATGAGTTGTGCGGCGCTGATCGAGAGGAATCCTCATCCCACTGAGAGAGATGTGCGCGTAGCGATCAGCGGCAATCTCTGTCGCTGCGGCACCTACCCTAAAGTCTTCGCGGCCACATTGGACGCGGCTGGTCAGCACGCAACCAAGGCGTAGGAGAACAATTCCATGGCGACCCATACTCCGCACTCCACCCTCGATGCCCTCATAAACGTTGCCGGTGACACAACCGATGCGTCCATGAAAACTGCAAAGATGCCGATAGGCATTCCCGGCTTCACGCTGCACGAGGAAGAACGCACCGTGCCCGCTTCGGAGCCGCCGGTTTGGCCCATCAACAAAGATCTTTCCTACGTTGGCAAGCCGCAGGAGCGCTGGGATGGCAGAGCCAAAGCGACAGGCCGCGCGCGCTACACGGCGGACGTGCAACTGCCCGGCATGCTCTATGCGCGCTTCGTCAACTCGACCGTGCCGCACGCACGAGTTCTTTCTATCGACACCTCGGCCGCAGAGAGCTATCCGGGCGTAAAGAGCGTACATGTCATTGAGAAGCTGCTTGGCGGTGCCGTCCTGCGTGACCCCACACTGGAGCAGAATCGCTATCCCATTGTGCGCTACGTTGGCCAGCCCATTGCGGCGGTGGCCGCCACCACGCCCCAGGCAGCCGAAGACGCCGCCGCCAAGATCAAGGTCAAGTATGAGACTCTGCCTTTTGTGGTGGATATGGACCAGGCGCGCGAGAAAGATTCGCCGCAGGTTTTTCCGGGAGCGGCGGATCAGGCAGGGACCGCGGGCGGCGGCGGCAGCAGCGCCAGCGGTGTTCCTCAGACGGGCAACGTGCATGGCCCCGCGGTGCACAAACAGGGCGATGTCGAGCAGGGCTTCAAGGACGCGGATGTGATTGTGGATGCGCACTACACCACGCAAGTGCAGACGCACTCTGCGCTGGAAACGCATGGCGTTGTTGCCGACTGGAAGCCTGACTTACTCACCGTCTACGCCTCCACGCAGGGCACAGCAAGCGTACGCGAGGAACTGGCCGCCTACTTTCAGTTACCCATGTCCAAGGTTCGCGTCATCACGGAGTTCATGGGTGGTGGCTTCGGCGCTAAGTTTGGCGCAGGCAATCCCGGCGTCGTGGCGGCCACGCTCTCACGGAAGGCTGGCGCACCGGTCCGGTTGATGCTGGATCGCCAGGAAGAGCATCTCTCGGTCGGCAACCGTCCCAGCTCCGATCAACGACTACGCATCGGCGCGAAGAAAGACGGCACAATCACCGCCATTCAGCTCATCAGCTTTGGCACCGCAGGCTGCGGCACCGGTGCGGGTTGCGCTGGTCCAGCCTCGAATCTTTACAAGTGGGCGACGCTACATGTGGAGGAAAACGACGTCTTCATCAACGCCGGTCCGGCCGCAGCCTTCCGCGCTCCCGGCCATCCGCAGGGTGCCTTTGCTTTGGAGCAGTCCATCGACGAGTTGGCCGCCAGCCTCAACATGGACTTGCTGGACCTGCGCGACCGCATCGACGAAAACCCTGTGCGCCGGGTGCAGCGGCAGATCATTCGCGAGAGTGCAATCTGGAAGTCTCGCAACCCGCGCGCAAATGCAGATGTCGGCCCCATCAAGCGCGGCATCGGACTCTCGCAGTCCGTCTGGTACAGGCATCTCGCCATGGATTCAGCCGCTGAGGTGCGTGTGCATAAAGATGGCTCGGTCGAAGTGCTCTCTGCCGTGCAAGACATCGGCAGCGGCATTAAGACCGTGCTGGCGCAGATTCTGGCCGAGCAGTTCGGCGTACCGCCGGCTCAAGTAGAAGTCAAAATCGGCGACACAAATTACCCTGTCGGCCCGAACTCTGGCGGTAGCGTAACCACCGCATCCTTGACCCCTGCGGTGCGCGACGCGGCCTGGCAGGCTGCTCAGAAGTTCCTCGCCAGCGTGGCTCCGGCGCTCGGCGTCAAAGCCAGCGATCTTACGCTGACTGACGGGATGGTACGCAGCGCCTCCGGCAAGTTCCAGCCCATCGCCTTCCGCAGCGCGGCGGCCCGGATGGATACCAATCAGGTCTCCGCGCAGTCCAGGCGCATTCCCGACTATGACCCCAGGAAGTACGACACGTACGGCGGCGTAGATGTGGCGGAAGTGGCCGTGGATACGGAGACCGGGCGCATTCACGTCAAGCATGTTCTGGCCGTGCATGATTGCGGTCGGCCAATGAATCCAGTTGCGGTCATCAGCCAGATTAATGGCGGAGTGATCCAGGGAATCTCCTACACGCTCTTCGAGCACCGGCTACTCGACCCCAATTACGGGATCATGGTCAACTCCAACCTCGACAAGTACAAGATTGCCGGTTCGTATGAAGTTCCGAAGATTGAGGTTCAGCTCACCGAGTCCTACATCGGGCAAAGCTCGACGGATGCCTCGGGCATTGGTGAAGCCGCCGGCATCATCTCTGCCGGAGCTGCCATTGCCAACGCCTTCTACAATGCCACCGGAGTGCGCATCCGCCAGATGCCGATGACGCCAGCCGTGGTGCTTGCAGCCCTCAACCAGCCCAAACCGCAGATGGAGGCGTTATGAATTCCTTCTCTCTTGCCGATTGCACTACCGTAGAGGCTGCGCTCTCGCAGTTGAAGAATGGCGCGGTGGTGAAAGCTGGCGGCGTGGACCTGCTGGACCGGATGAAGAACGGCACGGATACCCCCAACCGCTTGGTGAACATCCGCAACATCCGCGAACTGCGCGGCATTCAGTCCACGCCAGATGGAGTGACAATCGGCGCGCTGACGACGCTGGCCGAGATCGCAGACGACCCGACGATTCGCGCGCAATACACGATCCTGTCGGACGCCTGCGGACACGCCGCAACGCCGCATATTCGCAACATGGCCACCATCGGCGGCAATGTCTTGCAGGAGTTGCAGTGCTGGTATTTCCGCTCAGCGGAGTTCCAGTGCATCCGAAAGGGCAAGGAGCAGTGCTTTGCCTTCTCCGGGCTGAATCAGTATCACGCCATCATGGACTACGGCGGTTGCCCGTCGGTCGCACCGTCTTCCAGCGCAGTCGCTTTGCTGGCGCTGAATGCGACGATCGAGCTCACCTCTGCCGCCAAGGGCAAGCGCAAGGTGGCCATCCAGAACTTCTACGTACAGCCTGACGCCAATCCGCACCGCTTCAACGTCAAAGCCGACGAAGAACTGCTGACGGCGATTCACATTCCAAAGCCTGCTCCGGGTACTCGCTCCGCTTATCAGAAGTACGGCGAAAAGGAGAGTCACGACTGGGCGATTGCCGATGCAGGGATACTGCTGGAGATGGATGGCGATATTTGCCGCCGTGCCGTAGTCACCATGGGAGCTGCGTCGCCGGTGGTGCGCCGTTCAAAGGAGGCGGAGGCTGTGCTGACCGGCAAGCCCATCACGCGAGATACGGCGCGTGCAGCCGGGAAAGCCTCAATGACAGGAGCCATGCCGCTCTCGATGAATGGCTACAAGGTGCAACTCTTCCCCATTGCCATTTACCGGACTATTCTGCTGGCCGCCGGACAGATGGAGCGCGATCCCAGCGCCGCTGGTTAACCGTAACGCCCGCGCCTGCCTTCGCCAGCAAGCGCTGAAAGGAAGCCGTGATGAGCATCCCTGTGGAAAGCCCGACCAAACCCTGCAAGTGCCTGCGCACCAAAAATCCCTACGGCACCACGCCGCAGAATTCTGAGTCGTGGCTGCCGGGGGTCGATACGAGTTCGAGCTACTGGTGCCTGCGCACCATGGGGCCTGCGGGACCGGACGACCACTTTGTCCACCTCTCGCGCTGCACGGTTCAGCGCGCCTGTTACGAACAAGTCGAGCAGTAAACAACCCTCGGCATCAGCGCTCACTTCTCGGAGAGAGTATTTACTCCTGCGATTTGCGTGGATTTGCGCTTTCGATGGGCCTCGGCCAAGCTGATCGGCCCCGGCTGAAACCATGTGCACCAGTGTCTTCTTGCCGGTCTCGCGTGTGCTGCACAAGGCCTTGCCGTCGATGGCCACAACTTCACCTGTGGTCTGCTTGGCGATCGACGAAGCCCAGGCCACGAAACCCTTTTCCATCTCTTCCTGGTCCAGCGCCGCAAACACCCGGTTAAATGTATCGTGCGATGGAATGCCCGATGGAAGCGTCAAAAACGTCTTCAACCACTCCAGCTTGTCTTCCCCGAACTCGGCTATGTCGCTCCAACTCTCGGCTCCGCTCAGCACCGCGGCTATCGAGATCAGAAGGATCTCTTCCAGCAAATGTTCCCGGTTCCGCTCCACCCGCGGATCGCGCAACTCAACAAAATACTTCAGGGGATTTTCCATATCCCCTTGTCACCTATCTACATCCCCAAGGCATATAGCAATTTAAATGCGTCGGCCCTGCCACGCCCATGCGCTTGCTGATAGATTTCCTGGCGGAAAGGTTACAATGTCATCTGTCCGCGGCCTGGATGAGATATTCAACAACCGCTTCAATTTCCTCTTGCGTTGTTCCGCGGCCGAGGCTGAACCGGATTGCTCCCATTCCGATCTCCGGGGAAACTTTCATGGCCTCGAGTACTGGCGACAATTCGACGGAGCCGGAATGGCAGGCTGATCCGGTCGAGGCGGCTACTCTCGGCATTCGACTGAGAATCTCCGCGCCGTTACGCCCAGCGAAGCAGACATTCAGCGTGTTCGGCAAGCGCTCCGTGGGATGCCCGAGCATCACTACTATTTCTCCAAAGACCGACTGAAGCCGCTCCCAGAAGTAGTCACGCAGAATCCTGACCGGCTCCATGCCGATCCATTTCGCAGCCACTTCGCAGGCCACTCCCAGCGCCGCGTTTAATAGCACATTTTCAGTTCCGGCTCGCCGGCCGCTCTCGTGGCCTGCGCCATGGATGAGCGGTTCAAGGAAGACCCCTTCGCGAATATAAAGCGCGCCAACTCCCTTGGGGCCATAGAGCTTGTGGCCGGCCACGGAGAGCAAATCAACGCCTAGTACCTCGACTTTGGATTCAATCTTGCCAACGGACTGAGCAGCGTCTGTATGCAATAGGATCCCGGTGCCGCGAAGGTGGCGCGAAATTTCCGAAATGGGCTGAATAGTACCCACTTCGTTGTTCGCGTGCATGACTGAAACCAGAACGCTTTCAGGCCGTAATGCCTTGCGTACATCATCCGGGTCGACGCAGCCATATCCATCAACTGGGAGATAGGTCACGCTGGCGCCGAGCTTCTCCAGGAATCGACAGGGATTGATGATTGCCGGGTGCTCGACCTGTGTCGTGATGATGTGGGCACCGCGCCGACCCGCCGCGTAGAACACCCCCTTAAGAGCGTGGTTGTTGGCTTCGCTGCCCCCGCTCGTAAAGACAACTTCGCTCTGCTTGCAGCCCAGCAACCGGGCGACCTTTGCGCGGGCGTCTTCGACTGCCTGTCGTGCAGGTGTGCCGGCCCAGTGGCTGCTCGATGGATTCCCGTAAGGCTCCTCAAGCATTTGAGCCATCGCTGCACGCACTTCAGGCGCCAATGGTGTGCTGGCATTGAAGTCGAGATAAATCCTGCTCATGGCGTCACTCATATGAATTACACCTTGTCGGCGCTCACGGTCAGGAACGCGGCGCCGAATGCTCCGAGATGGCCCAATAGACCTTCAGCGCCGCACATCGTCCGAGCGGCTAAGCCAACGGGTGGGTAGTAGATGCTACCTGTGGTTGATTTAACCCTGAAACCTTCTTTGGCGATCAACCCATGTAGTTCGTGCACTGTCCAAAAGTGAGCTTTCCTCCAAAATGAATTCCCGAGCCAGCCGCTGAGCCGCCGCTGCAGTGCCCACAGACTGTATGATCCCAGTTCTCCGACGATGAGCCTGCCTCCGGGCCGCAACACCCGATGAACTTCTCTGACCGCAAGCGATGGATCGTTGAGCAGGCATAACAACGTCACCATAAAGACAACATCGAAGGATTCGGCCGCAAAGGGTAAATGCTCCACCGACCCTTGAATGAAATCAATCGGAGCACCTTCAACCAGTGCCCTCCTACGAGCTACGTCGAGCATTGCCTCTGACGTATCAATTCCAGTGACTCTAGCACCACGCCTCTGCGCCAGCAGTGAATATGCCCCGTCTCCACAACCTGCATCAAGCACTGAGAGGCCTTCGAGTTCGCCGGCGGCAGCTAAAACAGCTTCCTGCTCGATCTGCTCCGTTACCCTGCCAAGCAGAGAAGATCGCCAGCGTGCGTAGGAATCCGGTTTCAATGTCCTGGCGTCAGAATGGTCTGCTTCTGGAGCCCCAGGCTGTTTCAAAACACGAGAACCTTGTCTGCCTTCATGGTCCATTGTGTGAGCTCATCCATGGTGCTTCGTTTCGTGCCCTCGACGATCATCTCCTGGCGAATCCCTCGCGCATCCATGCAGGTTCCGCATATGCCAATCTGCGCGCCTTTAGCCGCAAGAGCCTTCAACATTCGCTCGATGTTGTAGTATCCGTTTGGTGTGGTCTGTCCCCCGATGGCGCAGCTTGCGGCATCGCCGATCAGGAATACGGACACTGTTTCACCTTCCTGCTTTGCAATCGACCCCGCAAGACGAAGTCCGTTATAGCTGCGTTCCGTTCCGTATGGTGCATCATTCAAAATCACGAGATAATTCACGGCTTCTTTCCTTTCTTTCTCTTGTTCCAAATCACCATCCAAAATCGAGCGGAGGTAGATCGTAGCGAATCTGTGCCATGTAGTACTTTTCAAATGCCATCTTCAAGTGCCTCGCCCACTTGCCACGCTTGGTGATGACACGATTCCTTGGAGGCAGAAACGGATCGGCCGCCAGATAGAATGCCGTATCGCCAGCGTCAGCGATGCAGGAAGATGGAATGGTCAAACCGTCTTCCTTGCTTCCACCTTGCATGTCAGCCACGATGTTGCGGGCAGCGGCCCGGGCCATGAGTTCGGTCATGTGTCCGGTTTTAGGCACCGCAACAGGAACCGGCGTTGGCCGCGGTGGCGGGATCGCGATGGCGACTCCCGCGGCATAGATGTTTGGAAACCTGGCGCTCGCCAGTTGCTTGTTGACGCTGACAAAGCCTTTTGGATTTGCCAGTCCGTCGACCGCGCGCACAAAGGCAGCACCACGAAAAGCGGGGATCACCAGGCTGAAGTCGTAGGGGTACTCACTACCATCATTGAGAACGACTCGCTCCGGTCTGGCCTCCACGATTTGTGCATTGATGACCGTGTCGATGCATCTCTCGGCAAATTCATCCTGCACCATACGAGGCGATGCACCGATGCCGTCGACTCCAAAGTGTCCAATGAAGGGTTCCGGCGTAAGAAATGTCAGCGAAAATCGATGGCGCTTCTTCATCCGCTTCAGAGCGGTGTCGATCATCATGATCAACTCGTAAGCAGGACCGATACAACTGGCTCCCGGGGCTGCGCCAATTACGATGCGACCGCTTTCTTGCGCCATTGCGCGCGCAAGTGCATCTCTGGCTCGGATGGCCTCATCGACTGTGAAAGTCGAGTGCGTGAAGCCGGACACCGGGCCAAGGCCGGGTATCGCAGCATAGTCCAGATCGGCACCGCATGCGATGAGGGCAGCATCGTAGTGGAAGACTTCGGTTTGCGTTGCTACTTCGCATTTGCTCGGATCGAGGCTCGCGACTTCACCATGAACGACCCGGATATCCTTTCGCCCTAAAGGCCCCTGAATCGGTATTTGCACTGCGCGAGGATCACGCCAGCCGAGGATTACCCAAGGGAGAGATGGATGAAAGGTGAAGACTGGATCTTTTGAAATGACGGTGATATCTGCTGTCCGGCCCAGCTTCCTGCGAAGCTCATACGCGGCGTTGATGCCGCCGAACGAGCCCCCAACAACGACGATCTGCTTGCGATTGTTATTCATTGTGAAGCCTCTCCAACAACGACTGGGAGTCCCTGCGCACGCCATTCCGGGACACCGTCTTCAAGTCGGACTGCACGGAACCCCTTGGCTCGCAGAATCTTCACGGCCTCTTTTGCGAGAACGCAATACGGACCTCGGCAGTAGGCCACAATTGGTTTGCGGCGGCGGAGCTTGCCCAGAACAGAGTCGAGATCACTGAGGGGCGCGGAAATCGCAAAAGGCAAGTGGGCGGCGCGGTATTCCTCCTCTGGACGTACGTCCAACAGGATGACCTCTCCGCTTCGGATTCGATCGAGCAGCGTGTCCTTTTCGACTGGCTCAAGAGTTTCTGGGGCCTCCCTGAACCGCCGGAGAATCGCGTCAACCTCGGCAAGCCGCTTCTCTCCCAAGGATCGGAGCGATTGAAAGAAGTCACACACCGCGGGATCCGCTAACCGATAGGTCACGAACAGCCCTGCCTTTTCGCTTTCCACCAGCCGCGCACCATGCAGAACGCGCAGATGCTGCGAGGTATTGGCGATACTTAAGCCGGCTTCTTTGGCCAGGATCTCTACCGATCTGGGCCCCTGACAGAGCAGGTCAAGTAATTCAAGTCGAGCAGGACTGGCAACTGCCTTGCCGAGGCGCGCAAGCTGCTCGTAAAGTTGTTTAGAGGTCATCATGGCTATTCAATGAAATACTTGAATAGTTTGGCAAGATTGTCAAGAGAGAATGAGGCGAATGGACAAACTACCTCTACTGAACCATCCGGTCGATCAACCGAGCGTATTTACACCGGACAACCTGATTGAGAGCGTCCGCCGCGCGCGGCAGATTCCCGAAGGCCCCATTCCAGAGCTGTGTTTTCTGGAATTTGACGGTGATCTAACCGACTGGCTTGTCGCGCAGAATCTGGCAAAGCCATTCCCTGCCTGGCCCTGTTTTCACACCACGATGTTCGAGCTGGTCCTTGAAGGGATAACTTGCGGAATCATCCCGCGCACAATTGGCGGACCTTACGCGGTGTTGATTGCTGAGCAACTAGCGGCGGCCGGCGCGAAGTTGATCGTAGGGTTGACCTCTGCCGGTCGCGTTTCGCGTGAATTGCCCTTGCCGTGTCTGGTGGTTGCGACCGGCGCAATCCGTGATGAGGGGACGTCGCTTCACTACCTGCCGCCAGGTAAGGAAGTTGCCTGTCCATCGCCTGGAACCGCTGCAGTCATCGAGCAAGAGTTGACCTCAACTGGATGGCCTGTTCGTACGGGCAGAGTGTGGACCACGGATGCCCCGTACAGGGAAACACAGGCTCAGTTGGATCATTGGGCCTCTGAAGGAGTGCTTGCGGTCGAGATGCAGGCTGCTTCGCTATTCGCTTTTGGCAGCGCCAAAGGCGTAGCCGTCATTTCGATTGCGATGATCAGTAACGCCGTGGATCACGACGGCGAGCAGTTCGATACCGGGACGCTGCAAGAGGGTTTCCATATTCTTGAGGCTTGCGCCCGAGCTTTCAAGGTTGTTCATTGAGTGGATGGACATTCGTTTCTGTGGAGGCAATCATCCGTTATGAGGATCTCAAATTTGCTTTTGAGGTCGGAATCCTTCAGTTCGGCTGTCTGAAGCAATCGATAGTATTCGACTCATGGCGTGAAAGTGGGCACTCACTCCAAGTACTTCTTGCCGCGCGTGATTGACCTTGTCATGAAGAACAAGCGAGCGGTAACGTGCTGGAATTGGGGATTGGATCGGGGCTGAACCTATCGCGCGAAGGGCCTGATGTTCAACAGGCCTATGACGTGAATTCGCTTGGTGCGGCCATGGATGCGCTTATCCGCCCAGCGTTCTTCCCAGTGATCGAGATAAGCCTGAGCATCTTCCAGGCTCTCGAAGCGTTTGCCCCTGAGTGGCGTTTTTGTGCGTGGGCCACACCCGACTCGACCTTTCCTTTCCGATCGGGATCGCGCACCTTGCAGGGCAGCGCTGTCACCCCGTAGTGCGCCAGCACATCGCGATAGAGAGGATTCAGGCGGGGATCGTAGATGTCAGCGGTAAGAACACCTTCACGAAGATTATCCAGAACGACGATGCGCGGGCAGCCACCAAGTCGGCGGAAAGCCTTCTCGTGCAACTCGGCCCAGATGTGGGCGCTCGATCGGAACAAAAGCAGCCGCACCGATTTGCGGCTGTAACCCAGCGTCATTACGAACAGCCGTGTGCGCCGGTACTTGCCCCTCTCCGGATCGCGCACCATCGGCCCCGTGCCGTAATCAACCTGGGCCTCTTCGCCAGCCAGCGTTTCGATGATCACCCGGGCTTCCGGCGACGATGCCCCGCGCAGACTGCGCACGAACCGCTGGACGCTCTGGTAGCTGCTCGCGAATCCGTGGCCGTCCACTAGATCCTGCCAGATCCCCGTCGCGTTCCGACCTCGGCTCAACTCAGCTTCGATCAGTTCCTGATAATTCGCGCAGGCGCTTGCCGAAATCTTCGCCGCTCGAGAAAATGGCCCCGAACCCGGCAAAAAGCCGGTAATCACCTCAGTGGCCGGTTTTGCTTCGTATTCGCTTTTTGCCGGCGCCGACTCTGAGGAGCCGGTGGTCACCAAAGCGGCCGCTTTTGCCAGCGACTTCTCACCCCAACTGCCGGGAAGACGGATTACCACTCCCGCCTTGCGCAGGTACTCGCCCACCGTTTCGCGATGAACCCCTGTCGCTTCTTCAATCCGCCGAAGCGACCAACCCAGACGCCCCAGCGCAATCACCTGTTCTCGCTTCTCTCGCCTCAAGACATTACCCATGCGACAGAGGCTATTGCGCCCCTCGCCGTAATGTCCGAACCTCACTCAGAGTGGCCGCTTTTGGGTGATCACCAAGGTCCACTGCGACAGTCCACTAAACAAAACATGGGGATTCTGCTCGCATGCCACAACTTTTATCCACGTTGATCCAGACATTCCGCCAGCGCGATTCGGACAGAAAGCACTTCACCCGCAAGGATACGGACCACATCGAAGCATAGCTGGTCCTGAAGAATCATCTGTTTAAAGTCGGCGCGAGACATTCTGTATACCTCAATCTGCTCAACAGCGGTTGCAGTCAACGAGTTCGGTTTGTTCCCCATGATTGCGGGCAGGCCAAGAAGTGATCCGGCCGGTTCGTTTGAGGTGTAAGTCAGGAGACCGGCCAGATCATTTCCGGGCGAATACAGCTTCGATGGGAGAGTTGGAGAGCATTCCACGTGGTCCTTTCGCCGCCTTGAACGCTTACCCTTCCTCAATAAGACGGAAAATCAAAAGTGCGAAAAACTCTGGACACTACCTCTCTGTCAAAGCTGAGAAGTAAGTGGTTGGTGTTTGCGCATTTTCTTGCCGGGTTCAGCATCAATATAAGCTTGGTTGACATCATATTTGCCGGTATCACCGGTTTCTTTTCGTAGTTCATCCAATCGTGCGCGTAACTGTTTGGCCAGCGGTGCATACTGCGGATCGGGATAGAGATTGTTCATCTCGTGCGGATCGTTTTGAAGATCGTACATCTCGAACGCTTCGGGTTCCAGATAGTAGTGGATAAATTTATATCTGTCGGTCCTGATTCCGCGATGAGGCAGGACGTGTTCTGCCTCAGGATATTCGTAGTATTCGTAAAGCCACTCCTTGCGCCAGTCTGCGGGTTCTTTTCCGCGCAGGAAAGGGACAAGACTTTTCCCCTGCATCTGTGCTGGAATCTGCGCACCCGCAAGCTCCAGCATCGTGGGCGCAATATCCAGGTTCAGGGCCATCTTTTCCGTGGAGGAACCTGGGCGGACCATTCTCGGATAGCGAATTGTCATAGGCACGCGAATTGATGGCTCATACATGAAGCGCTTATCGTACATGCGCCACTCTCCCAGGAAAAACCCATGGTCCGAGCTGAGAATAATGGCGGTATCGTCGAGCGTTCCCTGCTTTTCCATAACGTCCATGACGCGACCAACGTTAATGTCGTTTGATACCACGCCGGCGTAATGATCTTTCACTATCTCTTCGAGTGACCGGGGATCATCCTTGCCCACTTCGCTGGTGCCGATTTTGTCATGCGCTTCTCTCACCGCGCGCGTCTTGTCCGGATAGCCTTTCAAGTCATCGTCAAATGAGCTGGGCACGGGAATTTGCACGCCGTCGTATAGGTTGACAAGGTTCCGCATTCTGTAGAAGGGAGCATGTGGCGCATAGAACCAGAGGAAAAGACAAAAGGGCTTGTCATGTTTCTGCGAGACCCATTGCACGGCGTGGTCTGTCAACAATTCGTCGACGTAGCCATGGTATTGTTTCGGCTCGCTGAATTTTCCAGAAACCGCCTCAGACATGATGGGATGGTAATAGTCCGTCTGGCCGTTGAACCCGAAGAAATAGTCCCAGTAGCGGTCATGCATTGCCCCCTGCACATGGGATTTCCCAATGAAGGCTACCTCGTACCCTGCCTGGTGGAGCAGATCGGAGATGACAGGAAACTGCGGCGGGATAGGACGATCGCGGTTGTCGATCGCTCCCGTAACGTGGGAGTAGAGGCCAGTCATGATGGTTGCTCGCGAGGGAAGGCAAAGCGCATTGATGACGAAGGCATTCTTGAATGTCATCCCCTCATGGACCAGGCGGTCAAGATGCGGCGTCTGAATGATCGTATTCCCAGTGGCATGCAGTTCGTCGTAACGAATACCTTCTCCTAAAATAAAAAGAAAGTTTGGAGGTTTGGTGCCCGTACCGTTCGTAAGCGACATAGCACTCAAGGCTGATGAGGCCAAAGTTGCAGCTCCGAACGCACCTGCGGCAGACTTCAGAAATGTGCGGCGAGATGGCGACTGGGTGGGATCGATCTCAGTTGGTTTCATCGCAAGTGTCCTCGAGTAATTAAATTACCGCGCATCAAGTTATCCTTTCGAATGCCAACCATTGGCGAAAGCGTGAACTATTGGGGAGTGGAGTGCCTTGTCGAATAATTGCTCAGGCAAATGACGAGCTCTCCCTCTTGGTATGTCATCTGTTTTCATCCTGTGTCGGAGGCAGTTTTCTTTTTTGGGTGTTTGAGCAATTCGGCATGCAACGCAATTCTATATTGTTCTGATACACATCAAATAAATAATACCTGTCAGCGGAGAGCCTGTCCATCATTTTTCGGTCCGGATGGAAATTCATATCTCCTGGTGTATTTTGATTATTCGAAACTGTGATGAGACAGCCTCACTCTCGATCGACTATTTCACGCACGGCTGATCCGATGGAAAGTGGAAGGGTAGGCGTCGGGTAATAGGGAGGGAAGCCTCGCTGGTCTTTATCGAACGGTGCAATCCCCGTGGTGTTGACATACCAGTGCAAGAGTTGTTGTTGGAGTCCGCATTGGATGTCGGCGACATCTCGATCTCCGAAGCGGTTGTGGAGTTCCTGGGGGTCGTCCTTGTAGACATAAAGCTCGCTTTGTCCCTGTGGGCGGCTGACAAGTTTGTAGTCATGCGTGCGGACCATTGCAGCACGGCTGATGGTCTCTGGATGCTTGACCTGCAAATCTTCTTTGGGATAGTAGAGCGAGCCTGGGGTCGCATTGTCCTCGAAACACTGTGGCTCATACTGGTTATATCCACCTTCGCAAAACGCCGCCCGTTTGGGATCTCCAGCGCCGCCGCGGACTTGTGGCATCAGGCTGCGGGCAAAATGGGTATGGTGTGCCTGAGTGTTGGCGAGATCCAGGCATGTAGCCATCACGTCGAACAATTCGACCATGTTTTCCGAGCTATTTCCCTGCGTCCCGCCGGGAACGCTCGCGATGAGAGGAACATGCGTTAAAACATCTTCGAGACCGCTCGGCCATTTCTCGACCAGTCCATAGTCGCCTGCATAGTCTCCATGATCGGACAAAAGAAAGATCGCTGTGTCGCGCCTGTGATTTGTGCGTTCGACAGCTTCGAGCAATTCCCCCATCAGCCAATCGCTGAAACTGACCATTCCGTAATACAGCGCCCGCACTTTGCGGAAAGTATCTTCAGGCAGGCCATCCAGTCCATACGCCTTGCGGATGCCTGCAATATAGTTTGGCTTCCGCGGCAAATCTCGTGGTCGCAATCCATGAATGTCCGCTGGGCTATACATCGTATTAAAGTCTTCGGGCGAAGCATAGGGTGGATGCGGCGAAGACAGTGGAAGAAATATGCAAAAAGGGCGGTCCGTTTCCTTACGTTCGAGAATCCGAATTGCAGACTGGATGTAACCGTACTCCTGTGTTTCCCTGCGGTCTCCCTTGGCCTCGCCAATGAAAGTGTCCGGGCCAATAATTTTTCCTGAGGAAGAGCGTGATTTGTGGTGTTCCCCCGCAATCCGGACCGGTGCAGGCTCCGGGTAGTTCCACATCGTCACGCTCTGATAGAAGGACTCCGCTGCCAATGCATCGTTCTTGCCATACCAAAAGATGTCGTAGCCAGCCTGGCGAAGATAGCGAAACATGTTCGGCTCGTTGGGACGCAGAAAATAAAACAGGCTGCGATGGCCGCGCACGCTCGTCGGCCATCCAGTCAACAAGCTACAGCGTGAGGCGCCACAGACAGGGAACTGTACGTGGCAATTCGCGAATCGCGTTCCTTCCTGCGCGAGCTTGTCGAAATTTGGCGTCCGTGTCAGTGGGTTGCCATAGCAGGCCAGGGCATCCGCCCGTAATTCATCCGGCATAAAAAGAATCAGGTTGGGTTGCGAGTG
This sequence comes from Acidobacteriota bacterium, assembly GCA_021816455.1. Lineage (GTDB taxonomy): Bacteria > Acidobacteriota > Terriglobia > Terriglobales > Acidobacteriaceae > Acidicapsa. Next base: position 6,236 of record JAKAXU010000036.1, on the reverse strand, counting down.
GGTCGGCTTATGCCGCAGTTCTTGAGGCGCCTCCGTCGATCCTCTTTCGCCAACTCCAGACTGACCTGCAACCTGGGAGGCCAGACCGCCTAGCATGGCTGCACCGGACGACCCGAGAAAACCACGCCGTGTCCATCTCTGTTCAATCATGTCCACACTCCCTGTGCCATACTCGCACGCTCCATGCTCGGCTCACCACCGCGAAAACCATTGGGCAGAACACGTCACAAACACTATCACAAATTGAAGCTTATGGCGTAACACGAAACAAATAAAACAGACAGAACGAAATTTAGAGTTATGCACACAGAGGTCTTTCGAGAAGACCCAGAGATTGCACTCTTCTGTACTGCTCTATCCCATCGCTTTCTGATCTTGACAAATGAAAAGTCGGTATGGTCTATTGGACATGTTTACGCGTTAAACAAAACAATATAGAAGCTCATATAGAGGAATATCTGGGTTCTAGTCCACGAGCCGGGCGCGGGCCAATCAGGAGAATTAAAGAGATGGATGAAATGCGAGGGGTAACAGGGTGCAATTTTTGCGATTCTCCCAAGGCCGCGCATCGACGTATGCTGTGGAGAAGCGTTGCAACTCCCTTATGGTTCCGAATTTTACTCTTGCTGTCCATCGCAGTATCCTTTGTCGGCCAGAGAACTTTAGCGCAGATATCCAGTCAGGTGGATAGAAATGACCCACGTGATTCGGTCGCAGTAGAACAGAAGGTAAACAGCATTCTGGGACAGATGACGCTTGCCGAGGAGATTCATCTGGTCGGCGGGGAAAACGCGATGTTTATTCCAAGCGCGCCTCGCCTTGGCTTGCCAGTGGTCAGAATGTCGGACGGCCCGCAGGGCCTGCGCAACACGGTCCCTTCAACGGCGTATCCGGCTGGGATTGAGCTTGCAGCCACCTGGGATCAGTCCCTGGCAGAACAAGAGGGCCAGCACCTGGGCCGGGATGCGCGCGCGCGTGGAGTGAACGTTATCCTCGGTCCAGGAGTGAATATTTATCGCGCGCCAATGAACGGGCGCAACTTCGAATATTTCGGCGAGGATCCCTATCTGGCCTCGCGCACTACGGTCAACTATATCCGTGGGGTCCAGAGCCAGGGGGTAATGGCCACCGTCAAACACTTTGTCGCCAATAATTCGGAATACGACAGAGACAATCTCAACTCTCAAGTCGATGAGCGGACCCTGCGTGAGTTATATTTGCCGACATTTGAGGCTGCGGTAAAAGAGGCTCATGTGGCTGCCGTTATGGACTCGTACAACCTGGTCAACGGCCAGCATATGACGCAGAACCATTGGCTGGATACGGACATTCTGAAGAAGGACTGGGGATTCGATGGCATCCTGATGTCCGACTGGAAAGCCACCTACGATGGAGTCGCTGCGGCCAATGCAGGTCTCGACCTGGAGATGCCCAAGTCCATATTTATGGATGCCGCCACGCTGATTCCCGCGGTTCAGGACGGAAGGGTGCCAAAGTCCGTCATCGACGATAAGGTGCGGCGCATTTTACGCCGAGAAATCGAGTATGGACTGTTAAGCGGAAAAGCCGGGCCGGACCTTTCGATTCCTCTGTACGACGAAACGGACCGGGTGGTTGCGCGGAAGGTGGCGGAAGAGGGGATGGTGCTGCTTAAAAATCAAGGCCATATCCTGCCGCTGGATTCCACGCGCCTGCACACGGTCGCCGTGATCGGCCCAGACGCATACCCTGCCATGCCGACGGGCGGTGGAAGCGGCCACGTCTCAGGGTTTCAGCCAACCAGCTTCTATACGGGAATCGCGAATTATCTTGGACAAAAAGCAACTGTGACCTGGGACTCTGGAGTTCAGTTTCCCTCTGCAATCTACGATCGAACCGTATTTACGGATGCATCCGGTCAGCAGCAGCGCGGCCTCCAGGCGGAGTATTTCAGTACTCCAGATTTGACAGGCCCTCCGGTTGTCACCCGTACGGATCGAATTCTCGACTTCAAGTGGTGCGATAATCGGCGAGGATGCACAAAATTCGCACCGGTTTCCGCCCGCTGGACCGGCTATTACAGTCCCAAAACTACCGGGCTATATTCTATTGTTTCTTCGGCAACGGGGAACAGCTCCGTCCGCCTTTATCTGAACGACAAACTGGTCTTTGAGCAGCATGGAGCGGAACCCTATGGGCCGCCGATGAAACCAGTCCAGCTTACCGCAGGGCAGGTGTATCGGATACGTGTGGAATATCGCCGAGGAACATGGGTCGGCGTTGGGATGGACCTTGTCGGCCTGGGTATTGTTGCGAACAGCGAGATCGTCAATCCTGCAGCCATCGACCTTGCCCGGCATGCAGATGCTGTGGTTCTGTGCGTGGGCTTCAATCGGGACCTGGAGCGCGAAGGCGACGATAGAACCTTCAATCTTCCCTTCGGACAAGAGGAACTGGTCCGTGAGGTAGTGAAGGCGAATCCACATGCCATCGTGGTGTTGACCAGTGGCGGCGCGGTCGATATGCGGGCATGGATGGACCAGGTTCCAGCCATCCTGCAAGCATGGTATTCCGGCCAGGAAGCCGGTACTGCCATTGCGCGCGTGTTGTTCGGAGACACGGACCCATCCGGCAAGTTGCCAATCAGTTGGGATCGCAGCTGGGAGCAGAGCTCGGTCAACAAAAGCTATTATCCTGAGCCGGGACAAGAGAGTGTCGATTACAAAGAGCGCCTGCTCTTGGGATACCGGTACTACGATCAATCGACGGTCAAGCCGCTGTTTCCGTTTGGCTATGGGTTGAGCTACACGGATTTTTCGCTGAGCAATCTGCAGGTTTCCCCTGAAGGCGCAACCATTGGTCAGCCGGTCGAGGTTTCTGTGAATGTGAAGAACATCGGCTCCCGCGCCGGAGATGAGATCGTGCAGATATACGTTGGAGATCCCTCCGCGAAGGTCAGCCGACCGGTCAAAGAGCTGAAGGCTTTTGCCAGGGTGTCGCTGGCTCCGGGCGAGAGCAAGCATGTGATTTTGAAACTCGATCGGCGATCCTTTGCGTATTACGATATAGCCAGCCATGGATGGGCTGTTGACCCTGGGAAATTCGTCATCTACGCCGGAAACTCCTCGGTGAATGTGCCTTTGCAGAAAACGATCATCCTGCACTCTCTGACGAACGCTTCCATGCCGGAACAAAGCCATTCCCCCGAGGCGGGAGTTATAGAAAAGTAGGCCCATCGACTATGAGTAGTAATGCTTTTCACGTAATGACGAAGCCGGTGGGTCCGATCTGTAACCTGGACTGCAGGTACTGCTTTTATTTAGAGAAGGAAAATCTTTATCCAAATGTCTCGAAGTGGGCGATGCGCCCCGAGGTGCTGGAATCTTACATCCGGCAATATATAGATGCGCAGCCGACCGATGTCATCCATTTTGCCTGGCAGGGTGGCGAACCGACCTTGTTGGGCGTCGATTTCTTTCGCAGGATGATCGGGCTACAGAAGAAGTGTGCGAATGGCAGGCAGATTGAAAACGCTTTTCAGACGAACGGGGTACTCCTTGATGATGCCTGGGGACAGTTCTTTGCGGAAAACAAGTTTCTGGTCGGGCTTTCGATCGACGGGCCGGAACATCTTCATGACGCCTACCGGGTAGATAAGGGAGGCAAAGGAAGCTTCCGGAGAGTTATGGCTGGCATGGAGACCCTCAAGCGGAATGGTGTCTCTTTCAATACGCTTACGACCGTTCATCGCGCGAACTCCCAACACCCGTTGGAGGTCTACCGCTTCCTGCGCGAACAGGGCAGCGGATACATGCAATTTATTCCAATCGTCGAGAGAAAGACAGCGCAGACCACCAGCGATGGGTTGACGCTGGTGCTGCCAACTTTTGCCGAAGAGGCACAAGTCACAGAATGGTCGGTTGAGCCGATGCAGTTTGGGAAATTTCTGTGCGCAATCTTCGATGAGTGGGTGCGGCACGACGTAGGCAAGCAGTTTGTGCAACTCTTCGACGTCTCGCTAGAAATGTGGTTTGGCCAGGAAGCCAGCTTGTGCGTGTTTCGCCGCAAATGCGGTTCTGCATTGGCGATGGAGCATGGCGGCGACCTGTATTCCTGCGATCATTTCGTGTATCCGGAAAACCGCTTGGGAAATATTATGGAAACTCCTTTGGCGGAGCTGGTGGATGCTCCGCAGCAAAAGAAATTTGGTGAAGACAAGGAGAGCACGCTGCCAAAATATTGCCAGAGATGCGACGTTCGATTTGCATGCAACGGAGAATGTCCCAAGCACCGTTTTCTTACGACGCCGGATGGCGAGCCTGGCTTGAATTATTTGTGCGCCGGATACAAGATGTTTTTTCACCACGTAGATCCGTATATGCAGTTTATGGCAGGCCAATTAAGGCAGCAACAAGCACCAGCGAACGTGATGCGATGGATCGCGCAGCAGGATGCTGAGAAATCTGCGAACGGCAAGGTGGGTCGCAACGCGATGTGTCTGTGCGGCAGCGGGAAAAAATACAAAGCATGTTGTTTGAGATCAGGACAAGCCGGACCTTCGATAAACCAGTCCAACGTAGTGCTGTAACAAGGAATCAATCATGATCAATCGACGGGATTTTCTGCTTTCTGTGGGCGCATCGTTAGCGACCCCAAGCCTTGGCGCGATAGAGATTCCAGCTGAGCAAACTTCTCACCAGCCAACGAGGTCCAATCCTCCCACAAAACCTAACTTTATCGTGATGATTTGCGATGACCTGGGATATGGGGACTTAGGATGCTACGGCTCGAAAATCCATACTCCCAATCTGGATGCAATGGCTCGTGAGGGAATGCGTTTCACGCATTTCAACACACCGAACCCCACCTGTTCGGCATCTCGCGCCTGCGTACTTACCGGACGATATGCGCAGCGCTGCGGCGTGACCCGAGTCTTCTTCCCCTATGACAAAGGCGGGATGAACCTGGACGAATCGACCATCGCCAATGTCTTGAAGCCGCGCGGTTATACCTCTATGTGCATCGGCAAATGGCATCTGGGGCAGACCCCGGAATATTTGCCGACCAGCAGGGGGTTCGATCATTATTTTGGCGTTCCCTATAGCGTGGATATGTCGCCGTTGCCGATGATTCGCGACACAACCATTCTTGAGGAGCATACCGACCGCAACCTGCTGACCCAGCGGTATACAAAGAACGCGGTGGAGTTTATTCAGTCCTCGAAGGATCAGCCATTCTTTCTGTATCTGGCATATTCCTATCCTCATATCCCGATTCACGCCTCGGACAAGTTTCGCGGTAAGTCGAAGCAAGGAATTTACGGGGACGCAGTGCAGGAGATCGACTGGAGCGTGGGAGAAATTCGTCGCACCTTGCGCGAGCATGGACTGGAAGAAAATACTCTGGTCCTGTTCACGAGCGATCATGGGCCGTGGTATCAGGGCAGTCCCGGCATGCTGCGGGGCCGCAAAGATACATCGTACGAAGGTGGATGCCGGGTACCGCTCATCGCAAGCTGGAAAGGTCAAATTCCGGAGGGAAAAGTATCGGAAACCTGGACCTCCAATCTCGATATTCTGCCGACCCTGGCAGCCTTGAGCGATGCGCCGCTGCCAGAGAAGCCGCTCGATGGCCTCAACATATCGAGCCTTCTGAGCGGTAAAAAGGACAACATCGAGCGCGATGTCATGCTGTATTTTTCAGGCGACGACTGGAATGTTTACTGCGGGCGCTTGGATCACTGGAAACTCCGTTTTGCGGAGCATGATACGCCGCCCTATGATTTGAAGCCCCTGCAGGGCCGACACACGTATCGATTGGCGCATCCGGAACTCTACGACCTGTCGGATGATCCGATGGAAAGCTACGATGTCGCGCAGGCAAACCCTCAGCTTGTGCAGCAGATATTAGAGCGAGTGGATGCAAAAATACCGTCCTTTCCGCCTACAGTGCAGCAGGCCTATCAGGCGCAGCAACAGTTGGTGGGCAATCCTACAACGTCCCCCGGTGCGCGTCCGCGCCCCATAAATACAAAAGCTCCGCCATGGCACAAAACATGAGCGTGAATTGACCGACCTAAACCCAAGCCGCTGTCCACCTCGACCAGCGATCAGTGACCTTTCCTTTATTGATCCGGCAGCGAAATACTGTCATGCGGCATAGGCGACGATTGGGTCTTTGAAGAAGGCTTTGATTCTGTCAGGATTGTCTTGGATTGCGGTCATGTGTTCCGTTGCAGCCTTCTTTAACTTGTCTTT
>JAKAXU010000087.1 GCA_021816455.1 Acidobacteriota bacterium | reverse complement strand
TCTGGCTGAAAATGCTGGATACTCGAATCACGGCGACGGTGACCCTCCTTGGGGTTTATGTCTCTCAACACAAACCGTAGCAGGGCTCTACCGCCGCCGATCAAGCGCTAATTTGGACAAGAGTGACCTCGATACTTCTCAATTTTGCCGGGATAAGCCGCCATCTGCGACCAGTCTGTCGTACTCTCTCGGAGACAGCAAGGCCCACATCGCACGATTGGAGGAATAAGTCCTCGAATCCGCATTGGCGGCGGCGCTAACCCCGGGACGTTTTTTTTCGTCCAACTGTGCGTAAGGCCGTACGGAAACCGAGAACATCGCATTGTAAAACGCAAGCGAATTGCGAAGGCTCTGCGCTCGCGTTTTTTGCCTTAAAAATAAACCACTGAGGAATCAACAATGTTCAAACATGCAATGAAACAGTTGACACCCCTGATATTTGCCGGAGTTTTGGCTATCGGAACCTCGTTAGCCGTGGCCCAAACCCCAACAACTCAAAGTCCGAGTGCGCCTGCACCGGGAGCTTCCGCGGGGAAGCAACAAATAAAACAGGATCGCAAGCAGCTTCGCGCAGACGTGCAGAAATACGGAAAAAAGAGTGCGCAGGCCAAAGCGGACCGCAAGAAACTTCGCCAGGATCGAAGCAGCCAATCTGGAGGATAGGTCAGGACGAACCGCGGGATCCTTGTTCCACCTGGGGTCCGCGGCGTGATTGGTCAACATGATCGGCGCTCTCGCCTATCGTATACGAATGGCGCGTTCAGAAGGACGCGCATTCGTATATTTGTAGTGTGCCGTGGCCGGGATCTTGTATGGATGCGGCAACAGTACCCGCCGGGCGAATTGTGGGATTGTCGCAAAGGGGTCTCTGTGCATGCGCCTGATTACTGCGGCGGAATCAGAGTCATCCACGGCCGCGGATGATACTCCAGCCTTGCCGAGCAATCCGGCTCGACCGACCATAGACAAAAGCCCTTGTCATCCTCCGGAATTTCGTTCCGATTCCATCCCTCCTGCCTATAGCGGCGCACAGTTGCTACACTGACCCTATGACCGAGCCAAGGATGGATGAACTCGCCTTCCGGCGCGCTGCAGACGAGGCGGTGGAAGAGCTGAAACAGGCACTGATCGACGCCGAGGACGAAGGCGGATTTGAAGTGGAAGAGCAGGCCGGAGCGCTTTACGTAATCTTTGAAAAGCCTGCCGGAAAGTTTGTTGTTACGCCGAATACTCCGGTGAGGCAAATCTGGATTTCGGCCAGGAATACGAGCTTCAAGCTGGACCTGACGACGGAAGGATTTGTGCTGGCGAAGACGGGCGAAACGCTGACACCCCTGGTGTTGCGGCTGATCGACGACCACCTGCACTACCGATGAATGAGTGATGAGCCTGTCGATTGCACTGCTGGCCTGCAATGAAGCCGCGACGATCCGCCGCGCGCTGAAAAGCGTTCGCTGGGCAGATGAGATCGTGCTGGTCGATTCGGGATCGACGGACGGAACACTGGAGATTGCCGAAGAATTCGGAGTGAAGGTTTTTCGCGAGCCATGGAAAGGCTACGGCCCGCAGATGAATTCGGCGATCGACAAATGCACGTGCGAGTGGATTTTCTCGCTGGATGCCGACGAGGAATTGACCCCGGAACTGGGCGCGGAGATTCGCACGCTGCTGGCCGGGAAATCGGAGTTCGACGCCTGGTGGGTGCCTCGGCGGAATCAGGTCTTCGGGCGGTGGATGCGGCACGGCGGGCAGTATCCGGACTATAAGCTGCGGCTGTTTCGGCGTGGAACGGCGCGCTTGCCGGAAGACACCGAACCCCACGCAACGCCGAAGTGGAACGGGCCCAAAGGTCGACTCTACGGCGATCTGCTGCACTACCAGTACCCAACCCTTGCGCTCTATCTGGAGCACATGAACCGTTATAGCTCGGCAAGCGTCCCGCTGGTCGTGCGCAGGGGACGCGGCTATCGCAGCCTGGCGGCGTTTCTGTGGATGGGCGTTGCCAATCCGCTGGCTACTTTTGTGAAGAATTATGGATTTCGGCTCGGCTTTCTGGATGGACGCGAGGGACTGCTCTTTCACCTCTATCACTCCGGGTATGTGAGCTGGAAATATGCCAAAGCGTGGGAAGCGAGCCGCGATCGACAACTGTGATGCCCTTTGCCACCCGTCCGGATGGGCCTGGAAGACATTCGCTTCGTCCACGCAGGATGCGTGACAAAAGATTCGGAAAGCGAATAAAGCCGCAATGAGCGGCGAAATTTGTATCGTGTTGATGGCGCAATCTGCTAAATAATTGGAATGCCAAGAATCCCGAGTGATCCAAAATCCGGGCATGTGAACCTGAAGGCCCTGGCCGAGTATCTGGAACTGTCGCAAACGACGGTTTCACTTGTGCTCAATGATTCGCCGTCGGCGAAATCGATTCCGCAGGAAACACGCAGGCGCGTGCTGGAAGCAGCGCAGAAGCTGAACTACCGACCAAATTACTTCGCGCGCTCGCTGCGACAGAACAAAAGCATGAGCGTGGGCGTGCTGGCGCCGGACCTGAGCGAGGGCTACTTTACGCGCGTGATGAGCGGCGTGGTGGCGGAGTTGACAGCGGCGCAGTACTTTTACTTCACGGCCTGCCATGATTGGCGTCCAGAACTGATTGAGGAGTACCCGCGTCTGTTTCTGGAGCGCGCCGTGGATGGGATTCTTTTGCTAAATACGCCGGTGGAGTTTGAGGTTTCCCTGCCGATCGTGGCAATCTCGGCACACGAGTCGAAGCCGAACGTGACAAACGTTCTGCTGGATCACGAACGCGCCGTGTTTCTTGCGCTGGAACATCTCTATTCGCTGGGCCATCGACGGATTGCGTTCATGCGCGGGCCAAAGGCGATTCCGGATTCGGAGTATCGCTGGGATGCGGTGCAAAAAGCGGCAAAGGCGCTCGGATTGAAGCTGCACCCAGCGCTGACGACGCGCATCGATGCCACGGGATGGAAGATGAAAGCGGGATTGCATCCGATGTCGCCGGAGATCGGCTACGAGCCGATGCATCAACTGCTGGAGAAGACACGGGACTTTACTGCTGTCTTCTGTTTCAACGACATCGCGGCGATCGGGGCATGCCGTGCCCTATCCGAGTCCGGCATGAAGGTGCCGACAGACGTTTCTGTCGTTGGGTTTGACGATATCCAGTCCGCGGCATTCTTCACCCCGAGCCTGACGACCGTTCGCCAGCCACTGCAGGAGATGGGGCGACGCGGAGCTCGGCTGCTGCTGGATCGAATCGCCAATCCCAGGGGTGACTACGCCGCTGCCGTGGTGATGCAGCCGGAACTGGTAGTGCGGGAGTCAACCGGCCCGGCGCAACAGGCGTAACCCGAGCATGCTCAGAACCGATCGGACCGTCTCCGGAGTTGGGCAAAGCTCTGGTATCCTCAAGTTGGCCCTGCCCCGCGCAGGCGTCAGGGGAAATCCGGGCATAAGCGACCTTAGCGGAGAACAAGAGATGCGGCAAGCGATGAGAACAGTGACCGGTTCGATGTCAATGGTGGACGAGCGCGTGCGCAAAGGCGCAGCCGTGGCGGCAGCCACACTGCTGATTGCAGCATGCGCCCACGTGGCGTTTCCGCTGTGGTTCACGCCTGTTCCCGTGACGCTGCAGCCGTTTGCCGTGCTGCTGCTGGGACTGCTGATGACACCTGGGTTGGCGGCAACCACGATGGTGTTGTACCTGGCAGAAGGCGCTCTTGGATTGCCGGTCTTTACACCCCATGGATTGGGTGGCATAGCGCAGTTGCTAGGACCGACCGGCGGCTATCTGATGAGCTACCCGCTCGTCGCACCGCTGATTTCCTGGCTCTGGAGACAGGGATCGCGAGGATTTGCGCGCACACTTGCAATAGCGACCGCAGGTAGCCTGGTTACTTTGGCTCTGGGCGCGCTGTGGCTGGAAATGCTGACTCGCGGAAGCTTCAGCCTTCTGCTCAGCGATGCAGTTGTGCCGTTCCTTGCCGGCGACGCGGTGAAGGTGGTGGCGGCGGCCACGATGGCAACCTCGTGGACTCGCTTCCGGCTGAACCTGAAGTGATTCAATTCGCATCCAATCGAATGGATGAAATGGAACGCCCGGTTGTGTCCGGTCGTGGAGGATGGTTGTGACATTAAGCGAAGTGAGTGCAGAGGTGGATGTGACGCAAAAGCAGCGGACGATTACGATTGCTCACAGCCCGGATTCCGATGATGCCTTCATGTTTTATGGGCTGGCTACCAATAAGGTGCGCGTTCCGGGATACAGATTTGAACACACGCTATGCGACATTGAGACACTGAACCGACGCGCGATGGACGAGGTATTCTTCGACGTGACGGCGGTTTCGTTTCACGCCTATCCCTACATTCAGGAGAATTATGCGCTGATGGGCTGCGGCGGCAGCGTCGGGGAAGGCTACGGGCCAATGATCGTGGCTAACCGCAAGATCGCTCTTGAAGATTTGAAGCGGGTAAAAATCGCTGTGCCCGGAACGCTGACCACTGCCTATCTGACGCTGAAAATTTTTAACCCCCAGATCGAGACCGAGGTGGTACCGTTCGATCGAATTATCCCGGAGATCCAGGCGGGACGGTTCGACGCGGGATTGATTATTCACGAAGGACAACTGACCTACGCCAGCAGCGGACTGACAAAGATTGTCGATCTTGGCGTCTGGTGGCGGGAGTTGACCGGGATGGTGCTGCCTCTGGGCGGCAACGCCATCCGTCGCAGCCTCGGCGCAGACGTGATGCGTACAGTCACACAGGCTCTTCGGGAGAGCATCCAGCACGGTCTGGACAACCGCGAGCAGGGTCTGGAGTACGCGATGCAGTTTGCGCGTGATCTGGATACAAACCTGGCAAACCGGTTTGTCAGCATGTATGTGAACGAGCGGACACTGAGCTACGGCGACGATGGCCGCGCGGCCATTCGCAGACTGCTGGAAATGGGCCATGAGCGAGGAATCATTCCAATGGCGCCACGCCTGGATTTCATCGACTGACACACTCATCACGGACTAACGCAGGCCGATACGCTGGAATTCGGCAAGCACTCGTATACCCTCAACCTCCGCACACGACTGGATCGATTCAGGGCAGCCGACTGGCTGCCCTGTTGTTTTTTGACACAATCTCGCCAAGAACAACTGCAGAATAAGAAAAGGTTAAGGGATTTCTCAGAATGACCGATAAGCGTGGTGCGGGGGAAAGTATGCCGGATAAACCACGGTATCAGGTGCTGGTGTTGAGCGACGATCAGGCGCTGCAGGAGCGCTTGCATGTGGTGCTGCGCTCGCACGAGATTGGGCTGGAGTTGAAATGCGACGCGGCGGGATTGCTGGAGTCTCTGCCCTTGCTGCACGTCGGGTCTGTGATCCTGCTCGACGGCGCGATGCGCGCGGTGAAGAATGGACAGTTGCTAGCCGCATTGCAGGAATCGGGAACGACTCAACGATGTGCCATCGGCGTAATTGGAGCAGCTCTGCAAGAGGACAACGAGGAACAGGAGCCTTCCCTGGAGATGTGGGGACGACGTCTGCGTGAGGGTGTGATTGACGACATCCTCCCGCGCGAAACCTCGCGCCAGCAGTGGCCCCTGCGGATGAATGCGCTGCGCCGGATGCACCTGCTCCGAAGCGAACTGACGCATCTGCGCGACTCCTCTCTGCTCCAGGCGGAACGCGACCGGCTGACCGGAACTCTGAATCGAGATGCCATTCTTTCCATCCTCTTTCGCGAGACGGATCGCGTACAGCGCATGAAACAGGGTCTGTGCGTCATCCTCCTGGACATCGACGACTTCGGCCACTGGAATTCCGAACTGGGACTTGAGGCGTGCGACGATCTGCTGCGGCGGGTTGCGCAGCGCATTCAGTCCCTGCTGCGCAGCTATGACATGCTGGGCCGAATGGGCGACGATGAATTTCTGATTGCTCTGCCAGGCTGCAGTAACGTCAATGCGGTGTTACTGGCGGAGCGATTGCGCACGGACATCTTCAACGTCCCGTTTGAAGTGGGTGGCCGAAGTATCCATATCAGTGCATGCTTCGCGATTGCCGAAAGCAAAGGCCGCTCTCCGGTGGTGGTGGTACGAGAGGCAGAACAGACACTTCAGGAAGCACGCATGTACGGACCGGACCATATTCGAAGCGCCAGCCGCAATCCCTTCGGATGGGACTCCGACCGGGCCAGCTGTCCGCTCGGACTGCAAACGGGCCTTGCGCGGGGTCATTGATTCGGCCTCATAATGCTGCTATGCGGCATAAGCAACGATTAGGTCTTTGAAGAAGGCTTTGATCCTTTTCGGGTTCACTTCGATAGATACTTTCCAACCCTGGGCACCGAAATGCGAACACCGCACTCGCGGTCGATCCATGCGGCCTTCGGTGCGCTCGTAGTTCCGGACGCCGCAAAGGTGGCCCGTCTCCGAGTCCAGGCGCACGTTCATATCCACGCTCGAAACTCCTTTACCGGCAAGAACAACAGCCGCCCGAAACGGAAGAGCTAAAGCTGCATCTAACCAAATATCGGACCAACTGGGAGGCGAGGATGCAGAAGGCAACATTTGGCGCAGGGTGCTTCTGGGGAGTCGAGGCCGCTTTTGCCCGTATACCCGGCATGACCGAGACTTCTGTCGGCTATGAAGGCGGTACCACCCAGTCTCCCACCTACAAGGATGTCTGCACTGGTACCACTGGCCATGCCGAAGTCGTCGAGATCGACTTCGATCCTATGCAGGTCGCCTACACTGAACTGCTGGAAACCTTCTTCGCCATCCACGATCCAACCCAGAAAAACCGCCAGGGGCCGGACTGGGGCACCCAGTATCGCTCGGTTATCTTCTACCACTCACCGGAACAAAAGACGCAGGCTGAGGCCATGATCGCCCAACTCACAGCCGACGGCAAATTTGCTCCCCGGACCATCGTCACCTCGGTCGAACCCGCCCAGACCTTCTGGCGCGCCGAAGAATACCACCAGCGCTACCTCGAAAAGCGCGGCCTGGCAAGCTGCCACATCTGACGTCGGCGGTATGCGCCGGCGCTCTGCCCGAGCAGCACCCCAAGCCTGCGCCATTCCCTCCCTGGTTGGCAGTGCTTTGTGTTCTCGGACACAGATTCTCGTGTCCATTGCGCATAGATTCGGGTTGTGTCGCTCAGACACTATTGATCCGGCCCGGTAATACTGTTACGCGGCATAGGCGACGATGGGGTCTTTGAAGAAGGCTTTGATTCTTTCTGGATTGTTTTCGATTGCCGACATGTGTTCCGTTGCAGCCT
>JAKAXU010000035.1 GCA_021816455.1 Acidobacteriota bacterium | reverse complement strand
CGCCCTTTCCGCAGCCATAACACGCTTCGTCAACGTAGTTATGCCACAGAAATGACGGCCCTTCCAGCTATTTTTTTGCCCGCAGACTCTACCCTTTAACAGGCGGCGTGTGAGATATGCAGGTTAGGCAGGTCGTAGATTGTGGCAGCATCTGCGGGACCGAGATAGAGAAAGCTTCCGGTTGTCGTGGTTGCAGTGTACTGCGGGTGAAGATGAGTGGTGGGCTGGGCCGCGTCTGGCCGCAACTGGCGTGACTGGGGGTTGAAGTGCCCCGAGGGTCCGCGAGCGACAGCGGCGTGGGGTGGAAATCCATCGAGCGAGACAAGAGCGGAGACAACAGGAGCAAGCGCAGCGGGAATCTGCGGATCGCTGACTGCGGCCAGTCGAATTGAAGGCGAATCCGTCAAGAGGTTCGGAGCGAAGCGCGATGCGTCGCTGACCGTATCTGGGAGCGCGAAGCGATGCACCGCAAGGTGAAAGGCGCTTTGAATCTGGGCGACTGAGCCGGAAAATTCGATGGCGGTGCGCCCGGCAGTGACACGATCGATGGAAAAACCCTCCGACTGAAGCCAGGCAGTGACGGCGGCAATGTCCGAGTCGACCAGGCCGAAACGAGCGGCGAATTGAGCCGGGGTGAACCAGCGATGGAAGTCCGGCGAGGATGGATTCTGCTGGGATTGAAGCAGGGTTTGAAGCGATTGTTCTTCGGCGGAACTGCGGCGCAGCAGCAGAAGCATGCGCGGGGCGGATTCATTGGGCGCGGCAGGGCCGAGATCGAGCGCTCGGGCAGGCAGAACAGGACGAGAGCCGACGAGGGGAATGCGCTGGTCCGGGTCGATGGCCTGAACAATGCATGGGGCACGGTGAAACTGTGCGGAAGGATCGGACGACGAAAAACCCGAGGCAACGGACTGAGCGAAGAGTGCGCGAGGAGATGCAGCGGTAAGGCCGAAGGCAAGCAGCACCGAGAAGCCGCGAGGCCACGCACGAAGCAACGAGGAAGCAGGAAAACCGTGCCGCATGAGGACTCCGCAGGGCAGAAAAATGCCGGTCGCAGGTTGAGTATGCAAGCGACCGGCAGAGCGGAGGTGAGAACTTTCTCAGAAAACCCTGAGAAAAGTTCAGAAACGGTACTTTCCAGCGTCGATGCAGATTTGGGCAATCTGGCGACTAAGAGCGACGGAGTCGATGGGAGTGGATTTGGCGAAACGGCGCAGGACGGCCATGCGCGTGGTGAGTGCGTCACCTTCGTTGGAGGCAGCGAGGACGCGGCGGGCGCTGGATTCGACAGAAGCGAGGGATTCCTCGGCGAAGACAGCGCAGATGTGCTGGGCGAGGGCCGCGTTCGGCGCATGGTTGGAGGCAAGTTTTCGGGCGCGCAGCAGCGAAGAATCGAGAGCAAAAACGGCGCTGATGCAGTCGGAGAGATCGGCCATGACCTCCTGCTGATCGGCGAGTGCGGCCATGAATCGCTCGGAGGCAGCGCCAGCCGCGACGAGGGTGATTTTTCGGAGGCTGGCGAGGATGGCGGCTTCGCGGGCGAGCGGCGCATCGTCGGCAGAAGCGGAGTCGAAGGACGGCGGCTGCATGAGTTCGTCCATGAGGCGACGAATGGCGGCCAGCAGTGGGAGCTGGCCGCTGATGGCGCGCTTCATGAGCCAGCCGGTGACGATCATACGGTTGATCTCGTTGGTTCCCTCGAAGATGCGGTTGATGCGAGCATCGCGGTAGAAGCGCTCGGCCGGGTAATCCTCGACATAGCCGTAGCCGCCCATGATCTGCACGAGTTCGTCGGCGACCAGACCGAGCATCTCCGAGCCGAAGACTTTCAGAATGGAGCACTCGACGGCGTACTCCTCGATGCGTTTCTGGGTATCGCGGGGCAAAGCGTCGGCGGGAAGTGCGGCGAGGGATGCGTCCATCATTCCGATGGTGCGGTAGGCCATGGATTCGGCAGCGAAGAGATGGATGGCGGAGCGGGCGATCTTGCGCTGGATGAGGCCAAAACTGGCGATGGGCTTGCCGAAGGCGACGCGATCTTTGGCGTATCGAATGGACTCTTCAAGAGCCAAACGCGCACCGCCGACGCAGGCCGCGCCGAGCTTGAAGCGCCCGACATTGAGGATGTTGAAGGCGATGTGATGGCCCTTGCCGACCTCTCCGAGGAGATTGGCTGCGGGAATGCGGCAATCGGCGAGGATGAGCGGACAGGTGGAAGAGCCACGGATGCCGAGTTTGTGCTCTTCCTTTCCGATGGTGAGGCCTGGGGCAGTGCGTTCGACGAGGAAGGCGGAGAATTTTTCGCCGTCCAGTTTGGCGAAAACGGTGAATAGGTCAGCGAAGCCGGCGTTGGTGATCCACATTTTTTCGCCGTTAAGGATGTATTCGGAGCCGTCGGGCGAGAGCGTGGCGCGTGTGCGAATGTTCATGGCATCAGAGCCGGAGGTGGACTCAGAAAGCGCGTAGGCGGCGACCCACTCGGCGGTGGCAAGTTTGGGCAGGTAGCGCTGCTTTTGCTCTTCGGTGCCGTACCAGAGGATGGGCAGGGTGCCAATGCCGGTGTGCGCACCAAAGGAAGTGGAAAAGCTGGCCAGAACGGAGAGATGGTCGGCGACGAGCGCCGAAGTGACTTTATCGAGACCGAGACCGCCGTATTGCTCCGGAATGTCGACGGCGGTAAAACCGAGTTCGGCGGCCTGGGCAAGCAGAGCGCGCATGAGGCCGGATTCCTTGGCTTCCACGCGCGCGGCGACGGGAAGAAGCTGTTCGCGGGCGAAACGGTCGGCTGTCTCGGCGATCTGGCGCTGCTCTTCGGAGAGATCCTCCGGGGTGAAGACTTCGGCAGGGCTGAGGTTGTCGAGCAGAAAACTGCCACCGGGCGCGGCAAGGATGGAAGCAAGGGAATTCGGCGAGGAAACGGGCATGAGGAACCTCCGCGTACCAGCGTGGTGACGAGGCAACGATACTCCTGCGCAGAGGCGACCGGCAAGAATGAGCCGCGGAGGTGAACGCGGCGAGGATCGCTTACAATCACTTTGACTTCAGTATTGGGGATGACGATGGAGGCGACAATTTGCTGAACGCCCTCAGGTTGAGCGGAATGGGCTGGGCCACGACGGCGGGGCGGCTGCGGGAGCTGGCAGTCTTTGCGCCGCAGACGGGGCTGGTCCACTATCTCAAAATGCAGTATACGGATCAGACGTTTCGCGGACTATATGAATGGAACTGGTTCGACGCGTCCCTGATGCTGCCGTACTTTGCGGTGATGCTGATGCTGTCGGTTTATGGTCTGCACCGCTACAAGATGGCCTATCTCTACTTCAAATTCAAGAAAAACTACCAGCCGGAGCCGCTGGCGCACTTTGACGAACTTCCGAGGGTAACGGTGCAGTTGCCGGTCTTCAATGAGCAGTTTGTGATCGAGCGGCTGATGGAGGCGATCTGCGCGCTGGAGTATCCGCGCGAAAAGCTGGAGATTCAACTGCTGGACGACTCAACCGACGAGACACAGCAGGTGGCTGCGGGGATTGTGGCGCGCTATGCGGCGGCGGGCGAACCGGTCGTCTACATTCACAGGACCAACCGGCATGGATTCAAGGCTGGCGCGCTCGACGCAGGATTGAAGATTGCGAAAGGCGATCTGATCGCAATCTTCGATGCGGATTTTGTGCCGCCGAAGGACTGGCTGCTGAAGGTGGTGCACCACTTCACGGACGAGAAGATCGGGATGGTGCAGACGCGGTGGACGCATCTGAATAAGGACTACAACCTGCTGACGCAGGTGGAGGCAATTTTGCTGGACGGGCACTTTGTGCTGGAGCACGGAGCGCGGGCGCGGAGCGGGGATTTCTTCAACTTCAATGGCACAGCGGGGATGTGGCGCAGACAGGCGATTACCGATGCCGGAGGATGGCAGCACGACACTCTGACCGAGGACACGGATCTGAGCTATCGCTCACAGATGGCAGGATGGAAGTTCAAGTATCTGCCGGAGGTGGAGTGTCCGGCGGAGTTGCCCATCGAGATGGTGGCGTTCAAGACGCAGCAGGCGCGATGGGCGAAGGGACTGATCCAGACCTCGATCAAGATTTTGCCGAAGATGTTCCGCTCCGATGTGCCGCGGCAGATCAAGGTGGAGGCGGTCTATCACCTGACGGCAAACCTGAGCTATCCGCTGATGGTGATCATGACGGCGCTGCTGATTCCTGCCATGATTGTGCGGTTCTACCAGGGCTGGCTACAGATGCTGCTGATCGACGTGCCTCTGTTCACTGCGTCGACGCTGTCTATTGCGATTTTCTATGTACTAAGCCAGCGGGAGCTGTATCCGAAGACATGGAAGAAGACTTTTCTGTATCTGCCAATCCTGATGGCGCTGGGCATTGGTTTGACGATTACCAATACCAAGGCGGTGATGGAGGCTCTGTTCGGCATCAAGAGCGCGTTTGCGCGGACGCCGAAGTATTCGGTGGCGAAAAAGGGCGAGCGATCAAAGGCAGCGAAGTATCGCAAGCGGCTGGTGTGGGCACCGTGGATTGAACTGGCGGTGGGAACCTATTTTGCGCTGGCGATTGCCTATACATTCACGAACAACAACTTTTTCACGGCTCCGTTTCTGATTCTGTTTGTAGTGGGGTACTGGTATACGGGGTTGATGAGTCTGTTGCAGGGACGATTTGAGCGCTGGCGCAGCGGCGGAATGGCGAATCCGGAGGAGTCGAGTCCGAAGCCATTCCCGGTGGGTGTGTAAGCGGGTGTGAAAACGAGCATTGAAGGACGCGGGATGAGCCAGAATTTTGAAGTGGGGCCGGTGCATATCGGCAATGGCAGACTGTTTCTGATCGCCGGACCGTGCGTGATTGAAAGCGAAGAGCACGCGCGGGGGATGGCCGATGCGATCCAGCGGATCACCAGCGATCTGGGTGTGCCGTATATCTTCAAGGCGAGCTTCGACAAGGCCAACCGGACGAGCGTGACGAGCTTTCGCGGACCGGGATTGCGCGAGGGGGTACGCATTCTGAGCGGAATTGCGCGCGCGACGGGGTTGCCTGTACTGACCGATGTGCATGAAGCGACGCAGTGCGAGGCGGTGGCTGAGGCGGCGGATATTTTGCAGATTCCGGCGTTTCTGTGCCGACAGACAGACCTGGTGGTGGCGGCGGCGAAGACCGGTCGTGCGGTCAACGTGAAAAAAGGCCAGTTCGTGGCACCGTGGGATATGAAGTATTCCGTGGAAAAGGCTCGCTCGACGGGCAACGAGCGGGTGTTTCTGACCGAGCGTGGAACGAGCTTCGGCTATAACACGCTGGTGGTGGATATGCGTTCACTGGCGGTGATGCGCGCCATGGCTCCGGTGGTCTTCGACGGGACGCATTCGGTGCAGCAGCCGTCGGCTGCCAACGGGGTGAGCGGCGGACAGCCGGAGTTTATTCCGCTGCTGACGCGCGCGGCGGTGGCGGCAGGCGTGGATGGGCTGTTTCTGGAGGTACACGACAATCCGGCGCAGGCGAAGTCGGATGGAGCGAATGCACTGGAGTTGAAGCTGCTGAAGCCGCTGCTGGAAAAGCTGTTGGCGATTCATGCGGCAGCGGGTGTGTGACAGTGGTAACTGCAAAGCTGTACTGATTTTTGTCCGAAATGAGGGGAGCGATGAGAGGGATGAAAGCGGGAAAGATTCTGACAGGGCTGGCGCTGGCGGCGACAGCGTGGAACGGATGGGCGCAGACGGCACCGGGCGACGTGAAGGCGCAGGTGATGGCGCTGCTGAAGGCGTCGCAGAAGTCGCGTGGGTTTGAAGCAGCGGCGATTTCGCCAGATGGGAAGCTGTTTGCATATGCGGGTTGGAGCGAGACAGGTTCGCAGGTGAAAGTGGCCGCGGTGAGCGATCCGGCGAAGACGCTGGCGGTGACAGCGCGAACCGACGACAAGGAACGGTGCAGCGAAGGGCGCGTGGCATGGGCGCCTGATTCGAAACACCTGGCGTTTCTGAGCAACTGCGCCTCCGACGGACATGCGCAGGAGGATGTGTTTGTGGCTGCGCTGAGCGGTGAAGTAGCCGACGGGCACGCCAAGGCGGCAGTGACGCAGGTCTCCGCGGCCAGGGGCGAAGTCGGATATCCGACGTATTCGCCGGATGGGGCACGGATTGCGTTTCTGTATGTAGAGGGCGCGACGCGCGCGGCCGGAGCGCTGGCGGCGATGAAGGCGTGGTCGGGAGTGATTGGCGAGGACGGGATCGAAGTGCAGCGGATTGCGACGGTGGATGCGCGGGCGCTGAAGCCGATGAAGCCGGAGTTTGCCACGCCTGCGACGCTGCACGTCTATGAGTACGACTGGTCGCCGGATTCCAGGGCGCTGGCGTATGTGGCTGCGAATCCACCGGGGGAGGACAACTGGTGGGTGGCGAAGCTGTATACACAGGCGCTGGGAAGCGAGGCGAAGACGGCGCCGAAGGTGGTCTTCGATCCGACCAGGACGACGGGGGCGATGCATGGGCTGCAGATTGCTGTGCCGCGATGGTCGCCGGATGGGAAGCACATTGCGTTCATCGGTGGACTGATGAGCGATCAGGGGTCAACGGGCGGCGATGTGTGGATGGTTGCCTCTTCGGGAGCCGATGCGGAAGCAGGCGCGGTGGACCTGACGCCGGATCGGATGGCCACCCCTGCGTGGATGACGTGGGCCGACGATCGGACGCTCTTTGTAAGTGAGTTGCGCGGCGGCCGGAGCGAGTTGGTGAAGATGACGATCGCCGGAGATGCTGCATCGGGCACAGTGACGACGAGCTTTGGTGCGCCGGTGTATACGTTGGCGGGAACGGTGGGGGATGGACGGCTGCGCCTGAGCGTCTCGGCGGCGCGCGATCACAAGACGTTTGTCTTCACGGCAAGCTCGTTCTCGCATCCGCCGGAAGTGTATCTGGCGAGAACGATGGGCACCATGGGGATGGGATTTGCGGCGCTGACGCAGTTGACACACGCCAACGACGGCGTGGCAAGCGATGCAGGCGCGCTGTGGGGCAGGACGGTTTCGGTGAACTGGACGAACGAGGGGTTCCATGTGCAGGGCTGGCTGTACCTGCCGAAGGGATTTGATCCGGAGCAGGCAGACGGAGCAAAGAAGTATCCACTGATCGTGCTGGTGCATGGCGGACCGGCGGCAGCGATGATGTCGCGCTGGGGAGTGGGTGGAAGCCTGAATGCAGCGAGTTTTTCGGCGCTGGGGTACTTTGTACTGGAGCCGAATCCACGTGGAAGTTTTGGCCAGGGGGAGAAGTTTACCGCAGCGAATCGGAAGGACTTCGGGTATGGGGATCTGCGCGACATCCTTAAGGGCGTGGATACGGTGGTGGCGCGCTATCCGGTGGATGAAAATCGGGTGGGTATCACCGGCTGGAGCTACGGCGGATTCATGACCATGTTCGCGGTGACGCAGACAACACGATTCCGAGCGGCGGTGGCCGGAGCAGGATTGTCGGACTGGAAGAGCTACTACGGAGAGAACTCGATCGACCAGTGGATGATTCCGTACTTTGGCGCAAGCGTGTATGACGATCCGGCGGTGTATGCCAAGAGTTCCGCGATCAACTACATCAAGAATGTGAAGACACCGACGCTGGTGGTGGTGGGCGACCGCGACGGGGAATGCCCGGCGCCGCAGTCGTTCGAGTTCTGGCATGCTCTGCGCGACGAGCATGTGCCGACGCGGCTGGTGGTATATCCAAACGAAGGGCACGGGTTTGTGAATCCGGAGCATCGGGTGGACGTGCTGGTGCGCGCGGCGGCGTGGTTTGCCGAATATATGCCGGCCTCGTAGCTAAGGCTGAAGCGGAGTGTGAGCGGAGTCGGGTGTCCGGCTCCGCTTCATCGGCGAAGTGCTTTCGTTTTGCGGTGGAACGCGTCCATCGAAGAAGCTTACACATCGGGCAGCGCGGCGGCGCGACAAGAGAAATCGAAACCGCAGTTCTGCCTGTTACACTTGAGTGACGGAGACCAGACAGGAATCCATGAGTTCAGAAGTTGACCGTTTTGTGCTGCGCGCGAGACGGGGAGGATGCATGCGGCGGTTGCTGACGCTAGTTTTTCTATTGTGCCTGACACTCCCGGCTGGCATGACTCTCACGAGCTGCTCTCGAAATCCTCAGGCAGCATATTGCAATGGTGAAGGTTTCGGACTGAAGCTGACGCAGGTGGCGTCGATCGATCTGGAGCCTCGGACGACAGGCATCTCGCTGGCCTTCGGACAGACCCAGCAACTGGCGACGCCAACGGCCTATACGTGCAAGGGCGCTAAGGCCAGCGTGACGAACTTCACCTACGGAACCTCGAACAACCAGCTGCTGGACATCTCTCCGACGGGGAATCTGTGTGCAGGAACCTGGAATCGGCGTTCGGGCGGCGGCATTCCGGATTACACAATCTGCAATTATCCGACGCCCTTGCCATCGACCAATGGACTTCCCTACGCAACGGTGAACGTGACGGCGACGGCGGAGTCGGTGACCTCCGACACAGTAACCGTGTGGGTACATTCGCAGGTGACCTCGGTCTCGCTGGTGCTGGAGCAACTGGGAACGACGACGACAATCAACGGCTGCCTGTCGCAGACGCAGACGGCGCAACTGAATTCGCAGGCTTACTACAGCGTGAACGGAACCCAGACGTTGCTCTGCGGACCGAATTCTACGACTGTCCCGGCGTGTTCGCAGGCGATCGGCAACCTGACCTATGCTTCGCAGAACCCGAATATCGCGACGATCGACGAGTACGGCGTGATTACAGCGCAGCAGCCAGGAACTACTTACATTACCGCGTCTGTGGCAGGATCAGGCTCGTCGGCGGGAGAATTTTCGACCTGTCCGCCAGCGTCGATCAACATCACGCTGAACGGACAGACAAAGGGAACGGTGACCCAGGGCGTAACACAGAATCTGGTGACCACCGTGTATGACACGAAGGGCAACACACTGACCGGGTTGTCGCTGGATTATCAGTCGACCAATCCGCTGAATATCTCTGCCGGAGCTGGCGGTGCGGTGACGGCGAATTTCGCCGGGCAGGCTGACATATATGCCGTTTGCCAGCCGACGACGTGTAACACGGCACCGATCGACGTGATTGGCCTGAACCAGACCGGAACGCCGATTACAAGCAATCCGGTGACGATTACAACGCCCGGCGTGGCAAGCACGTTCATCTGGCTGGCAAGTCCGCAGTCGCAGTATTTTGTACCGGTCGAACTGCTGACGGGGACGTTGGGCTCCACGGTCAAGCTACCGTACTTCCCGAATTCGATGGTGATGGATCGGGACGGCAACAATTTGTACTTCGGATCGACGCATGAGTTGATGGTCTACAGCACGACGACCAATGCTCTCACGAAGGAAGACCCCAGCGTGCAGGGTGTCGTACTGGCCGTCTCGCCCGACAACGAGAAAATACTGATCAGCGATCCGATCCGTAAACTCTTCTATTTGTACAAGGTAAGCGGCGGAAGTTCGACGACCTTCGCTGGAGTGGGCAACTCGGCATACTGGACGCCGGATGCCAAGACGCTCTATGTGGTGGGAACCGACTACTCGACGAACGGGGCCGGAACGCCGACGCTGTTTGTCCACAACGTAAATACCGGATGGACGACGTATCCACTGAACCAGACAACGGCAGCGCAAAGCCTGGCGATTACGGTGCCGAGCGTGGGCGCATTCCTGAGCGGATATCCGACGCTGGCGCACGCATGGTGTCCGAATCTGACGCCATCGCCGGGTTACCCGCAGGGACAGGCGTATCCGCAGGCGGCACAGGTGAATGTGGAGACGGATCAGTTGGCTGCGACCAACGATGGAACGCACATTATCGGCGTGGGGCTGAACGGCGGAACGACTCCGACGCTGACCGACATCTACCTGAACCTGAGTTCGAGTCTGGTAACGGGCGCCTGCCCGGCGTCGGAGACCGGAATCACGATTGCGACGCCGTACAAGCAGGCTCCACTGCCGTTCCAGGCGAGTGCGATCACAGGCGTGGTGCCATCGCCGGGGACGAATCTTTCGTTTGTGACGTATGATGCGTTGAATGGATCCACGAGCAGCGCTTCCCTGCCCTACTATCAGCCGAATCCCGATGGATCGCTGGGGCATAGCGGTTTGATCCCGCTGGCAGGCGGGGCGACGGCGCCGGTGGCAGGCATCTTCAGCCTGGACAATACGCTGTTCTTCGTCTCTACGGCTGGCGACAATGCGGTGCATTACATCAACATGTCCACGCTGCAGGACACGAAACAGATCACGCCGGGGTTGGTGGACGCTAATGGCAACGCGGTGCCGGCGACGCTGCTGGCCGTGAAGCCGAGGCCGACGACGTAATCGACGACGGCAGGATGCAATAGACGCAGCCCGCACTGGAAACCGGTGCGGGCTGTTTGCTGTGCGACTGAAAACTGAGGACAAAGGAGAGTGTCGCACCACGCGGGCGACGGGGCGGCGCACGGTAGAATCGAGACTATGATCAAGGGCGTAACGGTGCTGCGTGCTGCGAAGTCCGCAGAGGAATGGGAGCGATGGACAGGATTCCTTGCGGCGCTTGGATTCGAGCCGGGGCGCGGCTGGAACGAAGCGGAAAGCAAAGGCGCGCCGTTCCTGGCGCCACTGGGAAATATCGAGATTGTGCAGGGAGAGATGCCTTCGACGGCGGCTGTGCTGATCGAGGTGAGGCAACTGGACGCGGTGCGCGCGGCGGCATTGCGCTGGGCCGAAGGTGTGAGGGCAGCGACGATCGGGGAGATTGAAGAAACGGACTGGAAGTCCCGTATCTTTCACGTGGAGCCTGTGGCGGGCGAACGGCTGAGTTTCTGGGAGTGGTCGGATCCGTTGCGCGGCAAACCGGTGGCGGTGGAAGGCGATTTGTCCGCTTCGGGAATGCGGTTCGCCATCGTCGTGGCGCGGTGGAACGCGGTGATTACGGATCGTCTGCTGGAAGGAGCGCTGGACGCACTGCTGCGCAGCGGAGCCAGCCGGAGACATGTGCAGATTGTGCGTGTTCCTGGCGCGTGGGAGGTTCCAGCGGCAGCGCGGATGATTGCCGAGCAGCCACATGGCAGCGAAAAGGCGGTGGATGCGGTGATCGCGCTGGGGTGTCTGCTGCGCGGCGAGACGGCGCATTACGAGGCGATTTACAACGAAGTGGCGCGCGGAATCGGCCAGAGCCAGCAGGAGACGGGCGTGCCGCATGCCTTTGGCGTCCTGACCTGCGAGACACTGGAGCAGGCGCTGAACCGTGCTGGGATCAAGGCGGGCAACAAGGGATTTGAGGCGGCGGTGGCGGCAATCGAGATGGTCTCTCTGCGGCGAAAGCTGAGCGAGGGCGCATGACGACATCCACGGGACGAAGAAAAGGCCGCGAGATGGCGATGCAGATGCTCTTCCAGGGTGAGATGGGCAAACAGACACCGGAGGAAGTACGGAAGACATTCTGGATGGCCCGAGAGGAGTCGGAAGCCGAGACACGCGGATTTGCCGAGGATCTCTACCGTGCGGCGACCCTGCATGCCGAAGAGATCGACCGACTGATCGAGGCGTATGCTCGCAACTGGCGGCTGGAACGGATGCCGGCGGTGGACCGGAATGTGCTGCGCGTGGCAGTTGCTGAGATGCTGGCGTATCGCTCGACGCCGTTTCCAATTGTGATCAATGAGGCGCTGGAGATTGCGCGGCGATATTCGGGTCCGGAGTCGGTAGGATTCCTGAATGGTGTGCTGGATGCGTTGGCACGCGAGTTGATCGCGCGAATTTGAAAGCGTCGGCGAAGAGGAGGATGCGAATGAGCCTACAATCCATGCAACTGGAAAATCTTCGAATTGAGGTGGAAGCGCAGCTTGCCTGGGTAACAATCGACCGGCCCGCGGCGCTGAACGCGCTGAATCGGGCGACAATTGCAGAACTGGGGCGCGCGATGGAAGCCTGCGAGGAGGACGACGCGATCCGCGTGGTGCTGCTGCGCGGCGCAGGCGGCAAGGCGTTTGTAGCGGGCGCGGATATTCGCGAACTGGCGGAGTTGGACAAGGCCGGTGGAATGGAAGTTTCTGCTGCAGGACAAAGGGTTTTTCGGCACATGGAGCAGATGGGTAAGCCGGTGATCGCGGTGATCGACGGATTTGCTCTGGGCGGCGGATGCGAGCTGGCAATGGCATGTACGCTACGGCTGGCTGCGGAGACAGCAAAGCTTGGGCAACCGGAGGTGAAGCTGGGACTGGTTGCGGGATTTGGCGGAACTCAGCGGCTGCCACGGCTGGTGGGACGCGGAGCCGCACTGAAGTTGCTGCTGACGGGTGGAATCATCGGGGCGCAGGAGGCGCTGCGCATCGGACTGGTGGATGAAGTGGTTTCCGCCGAAGCGCTGACGGAACGGGCACGCGCGCTGGCGCTGGAGATTGCATCGAATGCTCCTGTGGCGGTGGCGCGAACGATCGATGCCGTGGACCGAGGGCTGGACCTGGCATTGGACAAGGCGCTGCAAGTGGAAGTGGAAGCCTTTGGCGCCTGCTGCGAGACGGCGGATATGCACGAGGGCACGCGCGCGTTTCTGGAGAAGCGCGCGGCGCGGTGGACGGGGCGCTGAACCAGCGCGAAGCGGCGATACGCGGTCAGAATTCGTAATCAAGCGAAAACTGAAGACGGCGCGCGGTGAAGGCGTCGATGGGCGCGGCAAAGTTCTTTACCGGTGAGGATGCAGTGCCGAAGGCATCCTGCAAGATGGCCATGTTGGGGTGGTTGAGGAGATTAAAGCTTTCCGCTACGACATCCAGATGGCCACGGCCAATGGGAACCATACGTAGCACACGCAGATCGAAGTCCAGCTGTGCCGGAGTGGCAAGACTGTTGCGGGCAAAGCCGATGGGACGAGCAGCGAAGGGGTAGATCTCTTCGCGCGTGGCGTCCTGGCCGGTGAGCGGGTTTGAGCGGAAGCCGCTGGTGACGCTGAGAATGGGAGTGAACTCAAAGCCAGTGGCAAAGCGCATGAGCGCGCTCGGATGAGCATTCGCAGCCGCATCGGCAGGATCATCGAGATCCGGACCAATGAGCCAGAGGCCACTGAGCATGAGGCGATTGCGCTGATCCTGAAGGGAGAGTGCGCGTTCGGCGGCGAGATTATAGGGGTTCATGGGCTGTTCAGCGTCATAGGAAGCATCATCCATTGTTTTGGACCAGGTGTAACCGGCGAGGATTTCGAGATTGTCCTGGAACTGGCGGTTGACGGAGAGCGTGGCACCGTTGAAGTTGGAGTTGGCCTCGGTGGCGAACTGGTTGATGGCGTCGAAAGCGGGGTTGAGCCGAGTCGGGCCGAAGACGGGCTGTCCTAGCTGCTGGGCGGTGGGCGCGGAGACGCCGAGCGAGGCGGCATTGCCGCTGTTGAGGAGGACCGGAGGCGGGAGATTGACGTTGACCGTGCGGCCAAGATGTACGCCATGCACAAACTGGTAGCTGACGGTGACAGTGGTTTGCAAAGGCAACTCACGTTCCAGTTCCAGCGAAGCCACTTCACTGTAGGGATTGCGCAAGATTGGCTGGGCGGTGAAGATGGAAGGCGCGAGGGCAGCATAAGGCTGTGAGGCAGTGACGCCCTGGCGATAGATGGAAGCCGCTGCGGTGTCTTCGGCGACCTGGGTGAAGCCATTTGCCCCGCTCCACTCCAGCACGCGATTGAGCGTTGAGAGAAGAAAGCGATCATAGAAGAGTCCGAAGCCGGAGCGCAGGACAGTGTGCTTCAGAATACGATTCGCGGGTGCCCAGGCAAGGCCGAGACGCGGGCTGAAGTTGAGCGGAGACTGCGGCAGCGGCGATGGCAGGTGGTTGTAGTCCCAGCGCAGGCCGTAGTCGAGGGTGAAGGTCGGGGTGGCAGTCCAGTGATCCTGCGCCCAGGCGGAGGAGCGGATTTCAGCGAAGTTGGTATCCGTCTGGCCGAAGCTCTGGACGAAGAAGCTGGCGTTGCCAGCGGCAAAAGATGGAATGTCCGGGAAGACGAAGAAGCCACGGGCTGCATCCGGAGTGAAAGCGCGCAGTGCAACACGATCCGAACGCGCACCAAACTGAAAGAGATGGCCCCGATGCTGGAGCGAGAAACTGTCAGAGAATTCAAGGTGCGTCTCAAAGTGTCGATTATTGCCGAAGAACGACGTGCCGAAGAGCGCGACGCCCGGGATGAGGACGCCGGGAATCGATGGTGGAAGCGGGGAGGGTCCGGTGCGTGCGTCGAAGCGGCGCTGGGCAAGCTCGAAGTTGAGCTGGTTGAAGCGTGAGGTGCTAACGGTGGAGGTGAGCGTTGCGTTCAGGCTGTTGTCTGCGACAAAGGTTGAGCCGCGTGCGGAGAGATCGGTGAGATCATCGGTGTTAAAGGCGTCGGCAACATTGCGAGTGTTGGTGAAGGCATAACGCATCATGAACGCCTGACGGCTGGTGAGAGAGCGGTCGAGACGCGCAGATAGCTCCGTCTGCTGATCCGTGGTGGGGAAAAATCCGGAATGAAGCTGTAGCGCGCCAAGAGTACCAAAGCGGGGCATAGCGGCGTTGAGCGCGGTAATGGTGGATGGACTGAGGTCGGTGACGTCCTCTCCCTGGGCAATCTCCTGCTCGGCAGCGAGGTAATAGAAGGTGCGATCAAGTTGAATGGGTCCGCCGAGGGAGAGTCCGATGCGCTCGCGGTTTTCATCGGGTTTGCGCGGGAAGATGCCGAGCGGCGGAGTTCCGTTCAGTGCTCCGTTCTGGACAAAGGTGAAGGCATCTCCGTGGAGGAGATCGACTCCGGAACGCGTGGCGACATCGATGGATCCGCCGGCTGCTCCGCCGGACTGCGCCTGAAATCCGTGGTTGACGATCTGGAAATCGCTGACGGCTTCCGGCGAAAGCTCGGTGCGGCTGCCGCCGGAGAATTCGTCGTCATCGTTGACGCCGTCGAGCAGAACCGCATTGCTGGCCGGTCGCATGCCGCCGAAGCTGAATCCCCCTGCGCTCGCCCCGGGAGCTAGAGTTGATTGAGCTGGGTTGGAGGCGGCAACCTGAGGCGACAAGAGTGTGAAGGTAAGGTAATCACGGCTCGGAATGGGAAGTTCCTCGACGCGGTCGCGATCGATGTTGACGACAGAGGAGGTCTGGGTGGGATCAAAGGCAGCGGCAACTGCGGAGACCTGAACCGTGGTGGCTGAGGAGGCAAGCTGAAGATGGATGGTGAGAGCCGTGGAGCGGCCGACGGCAACATCCAGGCCCTCGGTCTGCGAGGGGCGAAAGGACGCGGCTTCGATGTGGAGCGAGTAGGCTCCGGTGGCAAGATGAACGAAGGAAAAACTTCCATCGGCGGCAGACGTGGAAGTGAGTGAGTGGCCGTCGGGAGCCGTGAGCGCGATGGTTGCCGAAGAAACAGGAGAGCCATCCGGAGCAAGGAGATGACCGAGGATGGCGCCGGAAGTTTGAGCATGAAGAGCAAGGCCCAACATAGCTGCAGATGCAGCAAGAACTGCTGCGCGGGGGAAACGGAACATGACGACTCCTGAAGGAAGGCGGCGATGGAAATCGCCGGGACGACAGCGATGCGCGCGGAAGGGCACACAAATGCAGCACGCGCGACGAAGCGCGGGCGGGCGCAGGAGTCAGGAGATCAGATGCGAAGGGGGACGGCAGCCAACGGGAACCGGTCTGGCGGGGAGGCAAGCGGAGGGATGTGGAAGATGCACTGAAAAGCTCTGAAGAGCGCCGCCTGGAGTGGCTGCTTGCGTAAAAGGAACGGGATCAACACGGCAATCAGGCACGCGGCCGCAGTGCCGATCCTGCGGCAGACCAGAAGCAGCAGAGCGAGAAAGAGCACGATGGCGAAGAGATGAAATTCCGTGTCTTTGGAAAGGCCAGGAGAATCCCAGCGGTCAAAGGATTCGAAGAGCGGGACGAGCAGCGTGGCGGCAAGAAGGACGAGCGTTCCGAGCTGGAGCAGCCTCCGCATGAAGTGATTCTACACCGTGGCAAAGGGGACGACTGCGCGTGCCTGGACGCTACGTGGGTTTCTGGTAGCCTCGGAGTGTGGGCTTTCGAGAGTTTATCGGGAACGAAACGGTGGTGCGGCGACTGCGCGAGACAGTGGCGGCCGGGCGCGTGCCACAGGCGATGATTCTGGCGGGTGCGCGGGGATCGGGAAAATATACGCTGGCGCTGATGTTTGCGCGGCTGGTGAATTGCCTGGAGCCGGCGGAGTCCGACGGGCTGCCGGATTATTGCGGTCGATGCCGAAATTGCGAGCGCATCGGGGAGTCAGAGGATTTGAATGCGCGCATGGCCGAGGCCGTGGCAGCGCGCGAGGATCTGCGCGAGACGGACAAGCGCGAGACACGGATTCTGGTGCAGACGCATCCGGATGTGATGGTGATTCCGCCGGATCCGCCGCAGATGCTAATCAAAGTGGGCCAGGTGCGGCAGGTGATCCATAATGCCTACTATCGGCCTCCGAGCGAGGGCCGGAGAGCGGTGTTTATCTTCACCAGCTCGGCGCTGATGAAGGAGGCGGCGAACAGCCTGCTGAAGGTGATGGAAGAGCCTCCGGCGCATTGCACGCTGATGTTGCTGAGCGAGAATCCTGCAGAGTTGCTGCCGACGATCCGTTCACGTGCTGTGCTGCATCGGCTGCACGCCGCACCGACGGAGACGCTGGAAGTGTTGTTGGCCGAGCGAAGGCGGGATCTGAAACCAGCACAGCGGACACTGGTGGCGCATTTAGCCGAAGGAGCGGTAGGCCGCGCGCTGGGATTCGATCTGGAGGCGTGGACGGCAAGCCGCAGCGATGCGCTCGTGGTGCTTCGAACGGCGCTGCGGCAACCGGATGATTCGGCGCTCTTCCGGATGACGGAGAGCTATCGAGCGGGCGCGGATGGGCAGGCGAAGACGCAGGGACTGCTGCGCGCGCTGCACTCGCTGGTGGAAGACCTGCTTCTGGCGCATGCCGGAGCGGGAAACCTGATGCGGAATCGCGATCTGACAACAGAATTAGAGGCGATGGCGCACGGGATCGACATGGAGTGGCTGGAGCGCGCGGGACGAGAGATGCATGCGGTGGACGCCGGAATGCGCCGGAACCTGCTGCGGTCGCTTTCTCTGGATGCGATGGCGGCAGGGATGACGAAGGCTTAATCGCGACAACCCACGACGGGAAATAGGCATCACAGAAGTCAAGGTAGCAGCCATGCGAACAAGAGGGCGTGCGCACGGACGTGCAGGTTTTGTCACGCCTTCAAAAAGGTGACTCGAGGACGAGGAGGGTGTCGAAGATGAGCAGCGGCGACGAGCAGAACGACGCAATCTCGCACGAGCAAAGACAGGAGGCGTCCACGGTGGTTAACGGGGCTGGCGCGACGCAGAACGAGCTGCATGAGAATCGAGCGAAACGACGCAGAGGGTTGAAGGCGCAGCTTCGCGCCGCACTCCCCTTCGCCGCGGGCAACGCGCGGCTGGAAGAGTATGCGCAGCATGATGCGGAGTTGTTCTATCTGAAAAAACAGATCCAGCAGCAGACACCGATGGTGGTGGTGTTGGAAGATGGCAGACAAGTGCACGGCGTGATCGAGTGGTACGACCGAAATGCGATCAAGATTCGCGGACGTCAGCGAATGCTCGTCTACAAGTCAGCGATCAAGTACATCTATAAGCAGGGCGAAAACGGCTTTACCGGGACGCAGTGAAGGACGCTGAGAACGCGCGCAGGAACACCGCGGAATCTCTTCAGATGGTCAGTGCAGCGGAGGGTGCAGTTTCATCAGTGGGAATGGCGGCTTTGCGCAGGCGGTCCTGAATCGCAGCGCCAATGCCGGAGGGTTCCGGAACGGGTGCAAGGATGGTGCGGCAGCCGGCAGAATCCAGATGACGAAGACCGGCGTAGAGCGATTCGGCCATCGACTCCAGCTGAAGCCAGTCTCCCCAGGGAAAAACGAGCGAAGCAGCAAGCGCAGTGGATGTACTGCCGGGAAGATTCTGCGGCAACAGCAGTCCTGCGGGAAGCTCGGCAGGAGTGAGCCGCTGCAGGATGGCGGCGATCGATTGTCGGTGGGCTGGAACAAGGATAAGGCGCGCGCGGGGGGCGTAATGGCGAAGGCCGACGCCGGGTGACGGCAGAGCCTCACGCGGCTGGGTAACCAGCATGGCAGGATTCCATTCGCGCAGCGTGGCGCCGATGGGAGCAAGAACCGATGCGATCTCTTCGCTGGCGATGGCGCCGGGGCGATAGAGCAGGAGCGGCTGCTGGGTGGAGTCGAGGACGGTGGACTCGACGCCGCAGTCGGACGGTCCCGCGTCGAGCACGGCGTCGATGCGTCCATCGAGGTCTTCCAGGACGTGAGCGGCAGTAGTGGGGCTGATGTGACCGAAACGATTGGCGCTGGGCGCGGCGAGCGGAAGGCCTGCTCGGCGGATCAACTCCACGGCGACAGGATGCCGCGGCATGCGCACACCAATGAGCGGACGGGCAGCAGTGACGACATCCGGGATGAGCGCGGAGCGTGGCAGCAGGAGCGTGAGTGGGCCAGGCCAGAAAGTATCGATGAGAAGCTGGGCCACATGGGAAATGGAAGCGACGACGGAGTGGGTCATGGCGCGATCGCAGACATGGACGATGAGCGGATCCCAGTGCGGACGCTGCTTGGCAAGGAAAATCTTCTCGACAGCGACCGGATCGAGAGCGTTTGCGGCCAAGCCATAGACGGTCTCGGTGGGCATGGCGACGGTGCCGCCGGAACGTAGTATCTCCGCTGCGCGATCGAGTGCTGCGACGTCCGTGGCAGAAGGCTGCCAGGCAGACGGGCCACTGCGCTGAACAGGCGTTTCGATGCGGAGATGCAGCGTGGGCATAGATATATTATCTACTCGACGCGGGGCGAAATCCCGTATACTCGGCTGCAATGGTGGGCATCGAGACAGAGATTAAATTTGCTGTGACGGAGCAGGCCCGGCTGGAGGCGCGACTGCTTGCATTGGGCTTTGAAGTGACGACGCCAAGGAGCTTTGAAAGCAATGTGCTCTTCGATACGGCGGGGCGGACGCTGCGTGCAAGGAGGGAGCTGGTGCGGATTCGCAGTTATGCCGGGCGGACGATCGTAACGCACAAATGCGTGCCGCCGTCGGGCATTGGCGAAGACAGACACAAGCATCGCGTGGAGACGGAAACCGAGGTTGCCGATGGCCAGGCCATCGCGGAGATTCTGCGCGCGGCGGGTCTGGAGCCGGCCTTCCGATATGAGAAGTGGCGCACGGAGTTTTCTGACGGACGCGGGCACTGCGTGGTGGATGAGACGCCTATCGGCGTCTTCGCCGAACTGGAAGGCTCGCCGGAGTGGATCGACTCCGCGGCGGCGGCGCTTGGCGTTCCCGATGAGGCAAGAATGACTCTGAGCTACGGGCGGCTCTTTGACATCTGGCGCGAGCGGATGGGCACGGCGGTGACGGATTTGACATTTGAGGCTGTGCAGAGGGCGGACGCAAGCTTGCAATGATATGGTTTTTCTCTGTAGATCTATCTACGGAGGAAGCTGTGCTGAAATCCTTGAGTTCTCTCGCCGTCCTGATCTCGGTTGCCGGGGCGAGTTTGTGCCTGGCGCAAACTCCTGCCACTACGCAATCCATGAACCAAACCCAACAACACATGACAGGCAAAGTCATCCGTACGGGGCAAGCCGGCGCGGAGACAACGATCACCGATCCGGTGGCCGATCCGCGCGCAGTGGTCACCGTAGGCAAAGCTCGATTTACCGTGCTGACTTCTCGTCTGATCCGTATGGAGTGGGCGGCGGATGGGAAGTTCGAGGATCATGCTTCGTTCGTCTTTTTGAATCGTCACATGCCGGTGCCGCAGTTCCACACGCAGCAGATCGAAGATGGCAAGGGCGTGAGGATTGCGACCGGGGCGCTGACGTTGACCTATCATCCGGAGGCATCGGGCGATGGAAAGTTCGATGCTCAGAATCTGTCGATTCAACTGATGGTAGACGGGAAAGCCGTGACCTGGGAGCCGGGACTGAAGGACACGGAAAATCTGATGGGCACGACACGGACGCTGGACGGTGCGCGCGGCGACAAGACGCGCGAGCCAATCGGGCAGGGACTGGTCTCGCGGACGGGATGGGCACTGGTGGACGACTCGAAGCGTCCTCTCTTCGACTCGGCGGATTTCCGATTTCTGAAGGGGGAACAAAGCCCGTGGCCGTGGGTGATGCTGCGTCCTGCGGGCGCGCGGCAGGACTGGTATTTTTTCGGCTACGGCCACGACTATCGCGCGGCGCTGGGAGATTTTGTACGCGTGGCGGGACGGATTCCGCTGCCTCCGCGATTTGCCTTCGGAACGTGGTGGTCGCGCTACTGGGCTTATAGCGATCAGGAGATTCTGCGCATTGCAAATGGATTCAGGGAGAACGATACGCCGCTCGATGTCTTTGTGATCGACATGGACTGGCACATCAATGAGCAGCAACTCAAGGCGATGGGCGAGGTGGATCAGTCCGGGCACACACTGGGATGGACAGGGTATACGTGGAACAAGGTTTTATTTCCGTATCCGCAGGATTTTCTGGACCGGCTGCACGCCGACGGCCTGAAGACAAGCCTGAACATGCATCCCGCATCGGGCGTGGAACCATGGGAGACGCAGTATCCGGCAATGGCGCGTGCGATGGGAATTGATCCGGCGACGAAGAAGTATGTGCCGTTCGACATTGCGAACAAGAAGTACGCGACGAATTACATGAACATCCTACATCATCCGCTGGAAAAGCAAGGGATCGATTTCTGGTGGCTGGACTGGCAGCAGGAACCGACGACGAGCCTGCCGGGCGTGAATCCGACATGGTGGTTGAACTATGTGCACTTTACGGATCAGCAACGCGAAGGCAAGCGTCCGCTGCTCTTTCACCGTTGGGGTGGTCTGGGAAATCATCGCTACCAGATCGGATTCTCCGGCGATACCATCTCCGTATGGGATTCGCTGGCGTTTCAACCGTGGTTTACGGCGACGGCTGCAAATGTGGGTTATGCATACTGGAGCCACGACATCGGCGGACACATGCCCGGAGCTGTGGACCCGGAGCTGTACACGCGGTGGGTGCAGTTCGGCGAATTCAGTCCTATTCTGCGCACCCATACGACGAAGAATCCGGAGTCGGAGCGGCGCATCTGGGCCTATCCAGAGCCATACTCCTCGATCCTTCGCAAGAGCTTTCAGACGCGCTACGCTTTGCAGCCTTACATCTATACGGAGGCTCGACGCACCTATGATACCGGGGTAGCCTTCGTGCATCCTCTGTACTACGACTGGCCGGATGCAGATGCGGCATACACGAATCGGGATGAGTATATGTTTGGCGACCAGATGCTGGTTGCTCCGATCGTGAAAGCAGGCGATCCGGCTACAGGGCTGGCAACAGAAACGGTCTGGCTCCCCGAGGGTGACTGGGTGGAGTGGGCGACAGGCAAACACTTCACCGGACCGACAAGCGTGGAACGCAGCTACTCGATCGAGCAGACGGCGGTCTTTGTGAAAGCAGGCTCGATCGTTCCGATGGAGCCACCCATGCTGTATACGGGAGAGAAGCCGGTCGATCCGCTGATAGTGAATGTGTGGCCGATGCAATCCGGGCAGAGCGCAGAGTATCGCGTTTATGAGGACTCCGGAAAAGCAGTGGAATATCAATATGGGGCGTGGACCAAAGTGCCGGTGAAAGCGAGACAGGACGGCAATACGCTGCGCGTAGAGATCGGGCCGGTGGAGGGTAGCTTCCAGGGGATGTTGACCGAACGCGGCTATGAACTGCGCCTGCCCGCTGACTGGCCGCCGAGCAGCGTGACGGTGGACGGAGTGGCAGTTCGACAGGCGGACGCACTGGGCAAAGGCGGCTGGAGCTTTGCGGGGAACACGCTGACGACGACGATCCCTGTCAGCCGACGTAGCGTGCATCAGAAGGTGATCATCGAGGTGAAGCGGAGCGCAGCGCTGATGGCGCAGCGCCGCAAGCTGGATGGTTTCGCCGGGACGATGACGCGACTGCGTGGCGCGTATGAGGCGCTGCAGGCAACCTGGCCTGTGACACAGCCACCAGATGCACTGATTCACGCGATGCAGACAGGCGACAGGCTGGGGTATCATCCGGAGACCGCGGCGAAGGAGATGGCCACCTTCGCGCAGAGCGTAACTCAGGCGCGGGATGAGGTGGCTAAGGTAGGAGCGGGATTCAGTCAGCAGATGAACGCAATGGAAGCGCGGTTTGCACACTCCAACTGGCGCAAGCCCGACAGCGCAGCCGATGTTAAAACAAGACTGGATTCCATGAAACGAGCGGAGGTATTGGTGAACGCAGCCGCAGACGGACAGGCTGCTGAATGACCGTAGCGGCCCCATGCAGAGCAGCGCGCATGGAGCCGCAGCAGGAAAGACATATCCCACGGCCTTGTAGAGGCCGTGGGATTTTTATCGCGTGATGGTTAAGAGATACAGGTGGTAACCCGGTTAAGCGGGAGTCCATGCATCGCCCGAGTGAGTTGCCGTGACGGGCTGACCCACAGGCTGCGCCGCGCCATCGAGTGCAGTGAGCGCGACGCCACGCGCGCCTGCCAGATGAAGAAGAATAAGCTGGCCATCGACAGGCTGAATGGTGACCGCGACAAGCCTGACCGGATCGATCCGCCAGAGCGTGGAGATCCCCGTTACGGTGCGGTGATGGTGCCGGGACGAAACGCCGGATCAAAACGCCTATAGGATGCGAGACGTGACGTTTGCCAGCGCGATGTCATCGGCTGCGCGGCTCCAGCCAATGCGCAGGTTGGTGACATTGTTCAGCGCAAAGACGTTGCCTTGCGCGCGCGGAGCAGTGATGCCGAAAAAGTCCGCTCGATCCACCGATACCAGCGAAAATGCAGGGCGGGAGTCGGGCAGCATCGGTGCAAGCTCAACGTGACTCATTTCAAGGTTGCGTAAGTGGCGCAGGTAAAAACCGTATGACGGGGTTTCGCCGAAGCGGTTAGGGTCCGGATACTGATTTTCGTCTTCAGGAGGATCCGCAATTACACCGGAAACGCCACCGGCTGGTTCAATATAAATATCGGAGAGCTTGACATCCTCAATCGAAGCGTTGGGAATGCCGGTGAAAATCGATCCAAAGCGTGCCGGAGCGTTATGGCAGACGAGGTTGCTGATTAAAATGCGGCGCAGTGTTCCCACCTGGGTCTTGCCTGCCGGACCGCGCAAGCGCGAGCCGAGGCGCAGGAAGAGCGGGCCGGTGACGAGATCGCGCATGGTGGTGTTGGTGATGGTGACGTCTTCAAGCAGAGCGCCATCGACCGACTCCAGCGCATAGCCCTGGCAGCCCTCGAAGATACAGTTGGCGATGGTGATATTGATGAAACCACCGTTGGATTCGGTGCCGCACTTGATGCGCCCGGTGTGTGGAATGTGATCTTCGGGAGCGTATTTGCGAAAGCTTCCGTCCAGCACGGTGCCAAGTTGATAACAGCCCGTGACGAAGCAGTCGGAGATGGTGACGTTGCGCGTGGGGCGCGCGTAGCCAAGCGCGTAGCTGGACTTCGGGCAGATGCCGTCGTCCCAGGGTGAGTTGACGGTGCAGTTGGTGACGCGCACGTTCTGGCAGCAATCGATGTCCATGCCGTCGCGGTCGGTGTCGATTTTGAGGTTGTCGATAGTGACGTTGTCGACGCCGGTGAGCAGGATGCCGAAGTGGCCGCCTTTGAGGATGGAGAAGTCCCGAAGCAGCAGGTTACGACAGTTCTTCAGCGCAATTGCCTTGTTGCCGACACCAGGTTGCTCGGCGATAAAAGGTACACCGTCGCCTTTGCGGCCGCGCCCGTTGGACAATCCCCTGCCCCAGATGAGGCCCGTGCCGGTGATGCTAAAGTCATGAATCTCTTCGGCCCAGATCAAAGAGTTGTGCCAGTGATTATGACCGTAGTCCTGAAAAGCGTTCCAGGCCGTGTTCGGCTCAGCAGCGTCATAGACACCGCCGTTGTAGCCGGTGGATTGGCCGGGCTGGGGTGAGTCGGCTGCGATGAGCGTCGCGCCCTGCATCAGGTGCAGATGGACGAAGCTCTTCAGATGGATGGAAAACGAAAGATAGCTGCCTGCGGGAAAAAGCACCACGCCTCCACCCGCCGTCGCAGCGGCATCGATCGCAGCCTGAATGGCTCGCGTATCGAGCGTCTTTCCATCGCCTGTCGCGCCGTACTGACGCACGTCGAAGATGCCCTGCTGACCGAGCTTCTCAGCGGTCGCACGCGGCGAACTGGCTGCGACAGCAAGAGAAGCGGCAGGAAACGAAGCCGCGGCAAGACTGGCAGCGCCGGTGCGAAGGAAGCTGCGTCGGAAGGCGTCAAATTGGCTCATGAATGGATTCCTTTCCCTGGAAGGGACGAATTGAGTTTACCGAAAAAAAAGCATGGCGCCGCACCGTGCCTCGCGCCACAGGAAAGTGAACCCGAGCTACAGCCGTCTCATAGAAGGCTCCAATTAAGGTCTTTGAGCCACCACTGATGGAAACGAATCCCGAAATCAGTTATTGAGCAGACATAAGTCTGAAGATCAAACTGGCCCGTCCCTGGCTCCACCCGCATTACGAGACCGTGCGACTGAAGGCGTGCACAGCTTGAATTGATCGTACCTTCACGAAACTCGCTGTGAGCGTTGCGCAGTTTTCTCCACGCCGCCACGATGTCGTTCAATTCAGGGTGCCCCTGTCGTCGCTTAATGTCGGCGTGCATTTCATCGCGCATTCTGCCGAGCACGAAAGAGTCCATATCGAACAGATTCCCTGCGATCTCCAGCATTACCCTTGCCTCTTCCATTTGAGGACTGTTTGGAGAGAAGATGAACGCCGTTAAGAGATGCGCGATTCGACGTACACGCTCCGCTATTTCGCTTCCGACGCTCGAACCACTGCTTCCGCGAGTAACTCGTGGAAGTCCTCGTCCCTGGATTTCAGCTTTTCCTCCAGCATCTCCGGCATAACGCTTCTGCGAAGGAATTCGTCGTGTAGATATGAAACGAACTCTCGCTGTCTCCGTTCTCCGACTGAAGCGGTGATGTTTCCAGCAATTGTGAAAATCTGCGGCAGTCGTACACAATATGGCATCAGCGCCGGTTGTTGCGGCTGCGACCGCACCGAAGGCGGCGCTCAGACCTGTGGCAATCAATGTCTTATGCGGTAGAAATTCCGACCGATCTTCCGAGTCATTCAGTGCAGCGAGTGCTGAACCTGGATCATCAATTTGCATCATCATGACCTCTGGCGAAGATTATCCCTCTAGTTGAGAGTTTGTATCGGTAAGTCGGAATAGCGGAAGTCATCCTTCCTTCACTTCGCCCCTACGCACGCCGACCGCAAGACTTGCGTTACCGCCCAGTGTAATTCGTCTCCATCCACTCCCGATTCGCGCCCGAGGTCACTTCCCTCACACACGCCGCGGAATTGTTTCCGGACCATGGCGGATCGGAAGCAATTCTACCTTATGCTGGTTTTGTTTCCGTTTGCAGATGTGCGGGTGGCTGGAGCAATGTTGCTGCGATGTTCCAGGCAAAGAGGGCAACCGCTGTCAACTCGATGCATGCCGAGTAGGGGAGCAGTTTCCAGGCGAAGTTCCAGTAGCCTTCATAGGCCAGCGGTTCGAGGGTGACGCGCAGCAGGCAGCCTACATGCAGGGCGAGCAGCGACCAGAACATGAGCCGCGCGCTGTACAGCACCCTCATGCCGCAGAAGGCGGGCAGAACGCGCTGGCCGATAGCGAAGACCATGCCGGCGACAAAGCCCACGGTGAGCGCGTGACGGCTGGCTCCCCAGATGCCTCCGGAGTGGTCGTAAAGGACCGCCAGAGCATCCAACGCACACGAGATCAGCAGCCAGACATAAGCGATGCGGATAAACAGCGGGAAGGTTTTGTGGACGTGGAGAAGTTTTGCCGGTTGCGCGGCTGGCACCCAGACATGAAGGGCATCGATAGCCAACAGCGCCGCGCAAAAGAATACAACAGCGGCGATGGGCAGCCGTTGCAAAAAGACAGCGAGCACGCCAGCCACGCTCAGTCCGTAGGCGATCAGGAGACGCGTGCCGTTGGGGCTTTTGAATCCGGCAAAGATGGGGAGCCAGCGCGCGTTGAAGGCCCAGATGGTTGGCACGAGCACACCCCAGACGGCGAGCACGACAAACTGCTGATCGAAGACATGGGGCAGCGCGGGAGAATCAGCGTAGAGAGCCAGATGGGTCAGCGCAACAAGATTCACGATCAGGGCGACGAGAAAAGCAGAGGTTGCGATGATGACCAGCGCCATGGATGCGTCGATGCGATGGGCTGAGTCGGTTGGCCGATGCCGTCGGACGGAACGATAGAAGAGCAGAAAGGCAAGCAGTTGAAGCGCGGCAGAGAGCGGCAGGAGCGCTCTCCACTGCCACGCGGTAACGCCGCCAATCCAGCGCAGTGCAATTCCCAGCGTCCAGAGGCTCCAGGAAGTCCATCCGGCGCGCACGGGGAAGGTAAGCGTACTCTGCATTTTGGTCAGAGAATAAAATCCAATGCCAAGAATGAAAGAGCCGACCCAGCCGAAGATCTGAGCCTGGCCGTGCGCCTGGAGCCACGCTGGAGAGAGCGTGCTCAGCGTGCGTTGCTGGGAGATGCCGATCAGATTCCACACGCCGAGAAACGTTCCCGGCAGCAGCATGAAGAGGCTGCCGGTTGCGATGAAGGCAATGACCAGACGCTGGCTGTGCCGCTCCATTGCGATGCGCGCGGCGTTTGTCTTGTGAGCGAGCGTGTCGGGGGGTGTGCTCATTGCTTCTTATTGTTCAGCGCGAGCGCGCGGGGAAAGAGAATGTTGTTTTCGAGGTGAATGTGCTGGTGCAGGTCCAGCTCGAGGTCTTCGAGCGCACGATAGAGCGCGCGCCATGTGGTGCAGGCAGCGGGCGGCGGCGTGTAATTGTTGGTGAGATTCCGCAACTCGCGCAGTTCCTCGCCAGCCTGGTCATGGTCCATCATCATGCGCGTGATGGGTTGCTCCACGCTGCCGAAGACGGGTGGCAACATCGCTTGCTGGCTTGCTTCCATCTTCCCAATATAGGGGAAGAGAATATTTTCTTCACAAAAAAAGTGGTGGGTCAGCTCGGAGCTGATCATCGCAAAGACTTTGCCGATCTCGATGACTTCGGGATGCTCGGTCCCGTGGCGGCGCTCGACCTTCTTCATCAGATCGCCAATCAACGTGATCTGCTCGCGCGTGAAGTCATGGTGTTTACGAACGATGTAGTCGGTCATTTCTTTGAAGGGAGCTTTCTGCCATTGTGCTTCGGGAGCGATTGCGTCCGGGCGCTGGCGTTCCAGCTCGTCGAGAACGGGCGCAAGGCTGACATCGCCCTTGGTGCAGGCTTCGGCCAGGGTATGCTTTCCGCCGCAGCAGTAGTCGATGCCGAAGCGTTCCAGAACGGGGATGGCGGCGGGATACTCCACGGCGATGTCACGAACTACGGTTTCTGATGTGATGACCATGATTGGAAC
The DNA here is from genome assembly GCA_021816455.1 of Acidobacteriota bacterium. Lineage (GTDB taxonomy): Bacteria > Acidobacteriota > Terriglobia > Terriglobales > Acidobacteriaceae > Acidicapsa. Next base: position 6,149 of record JAKAXU010000035.1, on the reverse strand, counting down.
CTCTCAGTGCATACCCTAGTGGCCGGATGAACAAAGAGCAGTGACTTAAATCACGCGGCCGCAACGCGCATTGCTGGGGATGACTGAAGGGGGGGATTTGCGAAGTGACACTGCATGGGCGAAGATGGCGCTATGTCTATCGAGCGACGTATCGAGATTCTGGCCAAGTCCGCATTGTTCTGCAACCTGCCATTGAGTGTGCTGACGGAGCTTGCCGCGCATGGCAGGGAGCGCAAGCTGGTACAGGGGCAGATACTCTTTCGCGCGCACGAAACGGTCGAGGGAATGTATGTGGTGCATACCGGTTCGGTACGTGCGTTTCGCGAAAATATCGATGGCCGTGAACAGACGATCCACGTGGAGCAGGCAGGCGGCACACTGGCTGATGTCGCGGTCTTCGATGGCGGCCCGTATCCTTCGAGCACCATGGCGGAGGAAGACTCCGAGGTGTTGTTTCTCGCGAAAGAAGATGTGCGTCGATTTGTGCTCAGGTACCCCGAGGTAGCCCTGACGTTTCTGGAGATGATGGCAAAGAAGCTGCGGATGGTGTCTTCGCTGGCCGAGCAACTGGCACTGAAGGATGTGAGTCAGAGGCTTGCCATCCTGCTTCTGGAGAGAGCGCGGAAGGATCTTCCGAAGTTACAGGATGGAGTTTCGTTTTCGCTCCCACTGTCACATACGCAACTGGCGTCGCGCCTTGGCTCGGTCCGCGAGGTGGTTACCCGCAGCCTGCAGAAGCTGGCGCAACAGAAGATTCTGGAGATTCATGGCCATCGCATTGTGCTGCTGGATGTGGAAGCACTACGCAGATTAGCGGAATAAGGCAACGATGAACCGGGACGGAAACCGCGAAGATGCACTCGTTAGCATTGCGGCTACCACCTGCTACAGCGTGCGTATGTTTGGGTTTTGTCCCTCGCTGATGGAGGGTGAGGGTATGGACGGGGCCTGCGTGGTGATCGCTAGGCTGGCACTTCGGTGGTTGGGAGACGGTTATGCGGGCTTCTGCCCCCTGGCCCTGCCCATGCTGCGTCGGTGAGTACCTCGACGACTTCGTGCTCAAGGTGTGAATAAAATTGCTTGACAAGCAAGTTTTTACCTATGTAGATTTCCTATATGAAAGCAAAATCGCCTCGCATCACCGGACCAACGCTCAAGGTATTGGGGGAGTTCTTCGTTCGTCCGTCCGACGCACTCTCTGGCATTGAGATTTCTCGGACGACGAGACTTGCATCAGGCACGCTCTATCCCATCCTCTTTAGGCTTGAGGAAGCAGGATGGCTGGAAAGCGAGTGGGAGGAAGTGGTGCCAACTCAGGTAAAGCGACCACGTCGCCGACTCTACCGTATAACAGCCCTCGGCGAAGCAAACGCCCGTGCATCTTTCAGAGAGTGTCTGCCAAGAACGCCGGAGTTTGCACTGTGATGACAATGGTATTGGTGAGCCTCTTTATTGCGATTTTCGCTCCCCTCATCGCAGATGAGGTGAAAGCGTGGTCGGGTTGGCTTAATAAGCAGTTTCGCCGCAAAGCCGTGGCTAAGCTGCCTGTGGGATGTAGAGAGCGCTACGACGAAGAATGGGAAAGTGGGCTAGAAGAAATTCCGGGGGAAATCTTCAAGTTAATTCACTCAGTGGGCTTGTTGTGTGCGGCTTACCGAATTCGCGGAGCTGTACTGAAGAGTTCTGGGGTATCCGAAACGCCGCTCGCCCCTCTGAAGCGACTATTTGACATTGCATTTTCCAGCGTGGCGTTGCTCTCCTTTGCGCCGATGTTGCTGTTGATAGCCGCGGCGGTGAGGTTGGAATCGCCCGGTCCCGCGTTTGTTTTTTCGGAGAGGATCGGCAAGAAAGGTCGTGTTTTTCGATCCGTAAAGTTCCGGACTATGGTGCGCGACGAGGAAAAGCGCCGGGCGGAAAACATGCATATGAACGAGCGGGGAAGAGTGGTGTTGAAGATCACTAATGACTCGCGGATCACCCAAGTGGGGCGTATCCTGCGCAAATACTCGTTGGACTTACTACCCATCTACTTCAACGTTCTGCGCGGTGATATGAGCATTGTAGGACCCCGTGCGCTAGTCGCCAGCGAGGTGAAGGAATACGATCTAAGCGTTCTGCGGCGACTGGATGTGGCCCCAGGTATAGTAGGTTCGTGGCAAGTTCAGAGCCACCAAGACCCGCTCCTTCTCAGCCCTAAACCCCTCGATGATGTCTACGTAGATAATTGGAGCCTCTGGCTCGATTTCAAGATTCTCTCGCGAACAATTCCGGCCGCGTTCCGCAGGAGGGTTCAGATCCAGGTCAAGGCGCGTCCGACCCCGACGATGAATGCGATTAAGAGTTAGAAAACCCGTCAGGCAACTCAAGTTCGTATTATCGGACCTGAGAGGTTGCAGATCCTTGCCGTATGAGTTTGTGGGAGATCAACTGTAGTCAACAGACAGATGGCGGATGGCCCAAACTCCCTCAGCCTCATCGCGGAAGGGTAGGAAGTCAAGCCGGACGGATGGGGAATCTATATCCATAAACGCGCATTCATGACTTATTTGCGTTTGTCTCCCATCGAAGCGGACGGCTGGAATTGCGATTGATCCTTGTGTTGCTTCCTGGGTTTTGCGCGGGCTGGTATCTGCGGAAAAGCAGAAGCAGATTCCCTGCGGGAATGACAGACAGAAAAGCAAAGGCAACGACAAAGGCAAAGGCTGAGGCTTAGCGTTGGATGGAGTGGGATGGAGCAGGAAGCTGACGGCGTTTGAATGGGCGAAAACAGGCTGTGGCAGCGGTCACTGTGTGGTTGGAGATGGCCGTTAAGATAGAGGCATGAGTTCTTTGATTGGCAGTGTGGAGTTGCCGCTGGAGATGACGGGCGGTAGCCGATTTGTGCGGGCGTGTCTGCGGCGCGTGGTGGATCGACCGCCGGTGTGGTTTCTGCGCCAGGCGGGGCGGTATATGGCCGAGTATCGCGAGGTGCGGAAGCATCACACGCTGGTGGAGATTTGCAAGCGTCCGGAGCTGGCCGCCGAGGTGACCATTACCGCGGCGGAGAAACTGGGCGTGGACGCGGCGATCATCTTTGCCGATCTGCTGTTGCCGCTGGAGCCGATGGGGCTGGACTTCGAGTTTGTGGCGGGCGACGGGCCGGTAGTGCATCAGCCACTGCGCACGCCCGAGGCTATTGACCGGCTGCGCACGGACCGGGCGGGCGCGCTTGAATACGTGGCGGCAGCCATCGAGAAAGTGGCTGCGCACTTTGGCGAGCGGATGGGTGTGATCGGTTTCTGTGGCGCGCCGTATACGCTGGCCAGCTACATGATCGAGGGCGGCGGCTCGCGGAATTACATCTTTACCAAGCAGATGATGTATGGCGAGACGTCGGCGTGGCTGCGGTTGCTGGATAAGCTGGTGGTGGTGTTGACGGCCTATTGCAGGCAGCAGGTGGACGCGGGCGCGGACGTGATCCATATCTTCGATAGCTGGGCGGGGTCACTGGGCGTGGCCGATTATCGCGAGTACGTGTTGCCAGTGACGAGGCGGTTGGTGCGCGCGGTGCAGGAGATGGGCGTGCCGGTAATCTACTTTGGCGTGGATACGGCGAGCTTGCTGCCAGCGATGCGGGAGACGGGCGCGGACGTGATCGGGCTGGACTGGCGCGTGCCGTTGGATACGGCGTGGCGGTCGATGGACTATGGCTGCGCGGTGCAGGGGAATCTGGACCCGATTACGCTGTTCGCGCCGGAGCCAGTGCTGGAGCGACGCGTGAAAGAGATTCTTGCCGAGGCCGACGGGCGCGTGGGACACATCTTCAACCTGGGGCACGGGATCGTGCCGGGAACACCAGTCGAAAACGTGCAGGCGGTGGTGCGGATGGTGAAGACGATGGGACCGAAGTTTGCCCAGACTGGCCTGCGGGCGGAGCCGAATTCCGCGAAGCCGGACGGTGCCGCATGAGTAAGCGCGCGGTGCTGCTGCTGGCGCACGGGACGCCGAATACGGTCGATGAGGTTCCCGAGTATCTGCGCAATGTGGTGAGCGGGCGACCAATGCCGCAGCATGTGGTCGAGGAGATTCAGCATCGGTATGCGCTGATTGGCGAGCCGAAGGGGCATAGCCCGCTGACCGAGTTGACAATCGAGCAGGGCGAATTGCTGGCCACGGCTCTGGGCGAGCCAGTGTATGTGGGCATGCGCAACTGGCGACCGTATATTGCCGACGTGGTGAAGCGGATGCGCACCGACGGGGTGACGGAGGTTGCGGCGATTTGTCTTGCGCCGCAGAACTCGCGGACCTCTGTGGGACTGTATCGGCGCGCCGCGCTGGCCGAGGCAGCAGGAATGCGGGTGGACTTTACCGAAGACTGGGCCGAGGAGCCGCTCCTGGCCGATGCCTTTGCCGATCGGCTGCGAGTGGCGCTCGATCAGGTGAAGGCAGAGACCGGCGAGCGCGCGCAGGTGTTGTTTACGGCGCACAGCGTGCCCTGTAGGACGATCCAGGTTCCGGCGGTCTCCGTGGATCAGCCGATTCTGTGGCCGACGCTGAAGCAGGATGCGGAAGGCGCGCCGAGTGTCGATCCCTATCCTGTCGAGGCGAAGACGACGGCGGCACTGGTGGCCGCGCGCGTGCCAGAGGCGGCGGGATGGTGCTTCGCCTTTCAAAGCCAGGGAGCAAGCGGTGGGCCGTGGATTGGCCCATCGGTGGAAGCGACGCTGGACGCGATGGCTGTGCGCGGCGTGAAGGCGGTGGTGTTGCAGCCGATTGGATTTCTCTGCGACCACGTAGAGATTCTTTACGACATCGACATTGCCTTTCGCGAGTATGCGGCGAATCTTGGCATGACGCTGACCCGGCCGGAGTCGCTCAATGGCTCGCCGATCCTGACCAAAGCACTGGTGAAGCTGGCGCGAGCGAGCTTTGCGCGGCTCGATGCCGGATCGTCAACGGTTTTTTCTGGTGTGTACGAGACAAAGGGTCGGGCGCGGATTTCTTGATCCCCCCAGAAATCGCTTGTTATTTGACTGAATCGCCGCGAAAGACCGGCGAGTGTCCCGAGAACGATCTGTGGCTTGGTTCAGGCCAGGGCAAGATTAAGATTGTTGATCGCTTCGTCAATCTCCTGCGTGTTCTTGAAGCCTACTGTCACCGCGTCCACGTCGGCGTTTCGGAACGCAAACCGCATCGCTGCCTGGCGATCCTGGTGACGCGTGAATGCCCCGGCTCCTACCAGCTTCATGCTGATAACGCCCATGCCTTGGCTGTGTACGCTTTTTACTTGGCTGACCACCTCGGCTACATCGGCCGGATTGTTGCCATCTGCCGAAGTGGGTCCATCCATGCGGGTTCCATTATGATTCATCCGGATCATGGCCACCTGAAGCCAGTTGTTGCCAGGCATCTGGCGTAACGCCGGCAGCCCATGAACCGAGGCACCGCGTACGCCGATAATCTTCTTCGATTGCGCCTCCAGAATGCCATCCTGCCAGCGCGTCGTTTCGGTCACCCACTGCGAAGTGTGCTGCCAGTGCAGCAGCATGATATCGAAGTACTCCGTCTGCGAGGTGCGGAGCATTTCGTCGAAGCGCTTCTGCGGATTCACTCCCGGATCGGTGGTCACCTTGCTCATCAGTTGATAGCTCTCACGCGGAAACGGTTTCAACGCTTCGCCGAGCATCGCAGGCGTGGTATACGCCTCCGCCGTCTCAAAGAATCGGATGCCACGATCGTACGCATAGTGAATCAGACGACTGAACTCCTGCTGGCCGAGTGCGGATTGCACCTGGCCGTTGTCGGAGCCGGTGCCGAAGGCCAGGCGTGTTACCTTCAGCCCGGATTTCCCCAGCGTCACAGTGTCCGCGGCGGAGGGCTGGCTCGCATGCATTGGACGGATATCGATGCCAGCCAGGGTTCCGGCGGCGAGAGATGTTTTCAGGAAGTCGCGACGAGAAATAGGGCTCATGGCTTGTCTCCATTTTGGGCAGAAAGCGCCTTCGATTCAGAAGATGGTAGCACTTAAACCTCCTGTTTTTCCCTCAGAATCTGTCCAGAAACTAAGTGGATCGTCTCAGGAGCAGATGAGCGAAGGCGATGTGGATCATGGTTTCGGCTGAAGTATGACGGAGTTCGTAGTCTTTGCTGAGTCTACGTGACCAGTTGAG
>JAKAXU010000034.1 GCA_021816455.1 Acidobacteriota bacterium | reverse complement strand
AGCTCGCAGCAAAGAAGTTCTCGATCAAACCATCACAGAACTGCTTCCCGATATCACCCCGGAAAACGCATCGGCATGGTTCAAACACTGCCTCGAAGGTCTACAGCATTAGGGAAAACGCTCTAGTCATTCCGGAAGCGGCTATCCTTCATTCAATTCGCACGTCCAATTCATCAACATCGCAGCCCGTCGCGTTGATATGCTTGCAGGAGCAACCAAATTAGCTGTTCCTTCCCGGCAGAGTCCAAACGGACCATCCGGGCCATTTACAATTCAGAAAGCGGCGCGCGTTCAATGGCGCCATTCAGAGACTTGCCCCTGAAACGCAGGATGGCAGTCACGAGGTTCAGGAACGAATGAAGAAAATCGCCCTTTTTGCCCTCCTGCTCACCATAGGCACGGTTGTGGCGCACGCCCAGGAGAGCCGACAGGATTTCAGCATCAGCGGATCGGGACTCATCGAGCCTTATGTGACCAGTACCACCGACGTCAAGGTCAGCGCCAAACGCGGCTTTGGCGCGCTCTTTAGCTACCGCTTCATGCTTACTCCGCGCGGAGCCATCGAGGCCAACTACCAGTACGTACAGAATAATATCCATTACGTCGCGCCGTCCTACAACTATGTCGTGAATACCCAGTTGCAGGAAGGCAGTGCCGCCTACGTCTACAACTTTACCTACCGAAGATTTAATCCGTTTGTCGAGGTAGGTGGCGCGGCGTTGATCTTCTACAACGTACGCAACCTGCAAACCACCACACTCGACGTCAAGTCACAGACGATCATCGCCTTGCTCTACGGAGCCGGCTTGGCTTACGAACTGAGTCCGAGTTTCGACATCCGCGCCGAATACCGCGCATTTGTCTCCAGGGTTCCTAACTTCGGCGACTTAGCCCTATCTACCAATCAGGTCTACAACATCTACAATCCGACCATCGGTATCGCATATCACTTCTGACAGCGTCGGCATAGAACAGAGCAAACAGCCCCCGATGAATTGGGGGCTGTTTTTTTATTCTTTCCGATGTTTGCGTATTGCCTGTCGTTCCACCGTCGGCAGGATTTCGATCAGCCTTCGTTGCCGATACGCGAAGGTCTCCAGCATCTGGCCGCGCACAATCGCCCGGTGTGCCACTTCGCCCCAAATTCCCAGCGGAAGCTCATATTCCACCTCATCCATCACCAGAGTCCCCAATTGTCCGTTCCGGGTTTCACGCTTCGTTGCATGTCGATGCCTCCAGTGCGCAAACGGTCCGCGCACCTGCACGTCTTCGAAGTGATCGAACCAGACAAATTCAGTAATCCGCGCCAACCATCTTTGCCGCAGAGGAACTGCGATTATCGGCCGAAAACTGATCGTCATCTCCGATCCCATTCCTGCGGCGATACTCTGGAAGCGCAACTCCGGATCAGCGGCCATCGGCCGTGCTGGAGGCGCTTGAATCCTTGAGCTTTCGATTCTTGTCCGCTGCCAGGGCGGCATCAGGTGTGGCAGGTTCGCTGGGTTGGCAAAGAATGCAAAGACCAGTTCCACCGGATGCGGAACCCACTGGTTCGTTTCGAACGCGTGCGTCATCTTCCCAACCTTCCATTCCCAGACTACCGCCCCTTCTTCTCGATCGATGACACGAGGCGCGTTTCTCTACATTCCCATTTGCTATACGGAAAATCCACAGGTCAGGGAAACGAAGAAAGCGGGTCTCACTCGGAGACCCGCTTTCTTCGCCTATATGTCAGGCTGTCTGCCACGCGTTGCGCGTCAGTTCGGCAGAAGCACTGTATTGATCACGTGAATCACTCCGTTCGACTGATAGACGTTCGGGATCGTCACGGTTGCCATCCCACCCTTTTCGTCCGTCAACATGATATTGCCGTCGGCCATCGTAGCGGTCAGCGTCCCGCCGGAGATGGTCTTCAGCATGGCTTTGCCATGGCCTGCCTTGATCAGCTTCCTCAGATCTTTGCTGCTCAGCCGTCCTGCTACCACGTGGTAGGTCAGAATCTTCACCAGCTCCGCCTTGTTCTTCGGCTTCAGCAGCGTCTGCACTGTTCCGGCAGGCAGTTTGCCAAAGGCTTCGTTCGTCGGCGCAAAGACAGTGAATGGCCCCGGTCCTTCCAGGGTCTCCACCAGTCCCGCCGCCTTCACCGCCGCCACCAGCGTCGTATGGTCCTTTGAATTCACAGCATTCTGCACGATGTTCTTCGTCGGAAACATCGGCGCTCCGCCCACTTCGGGATCTGTCTTCTGGGCATGGGCCGCCATGGTCGTCATAGCCAGCGTAGCGGTCAAAATAGTTGTGAAGAGAATTTGCATCCTGCGAAACATGGTTTGTCGTCCTCCGTTCAATTTGAACTTCATCCACAGAACGCGCCACGGTCGCATTTGGATGGGACGCTGGGACAGGAATCTGCTCCTGCCATTCGCGGCGGAACAGTAAAGTGCATTAACTTGGTACTAGAGGTTTCCGGATCGGTCAGCATGGTTCTTCATTCGCTGGCTATGCTTGGGCAGTTGTCATCTTTCTCCGGTCTGCCCTTCCCCAGGAGCGCGTCGCATTGATCTTGAAGCGTCTTACCCACCCAAACGACCGATGGCTCGCGCTCATTGCCGTCTACAAGTTTTTGCAGGCTATGCTGCTGGTCAGCGTCGGATTCGGTGCTCTCCGGCTTATGCATCGTGATATCGCCGATGTCCTCATCGGACTCGTCACTGAGATGCGCTTCCACACCGACGGCCGCCTGGTCAGTTTTCTGCTAGATAAAGCCGCATCGGTCGACGATCCCATGCTCCGCCGCATCACTGCATTTGTCTTCGTCTACGCTGCGCTCGGCCTCGTTGAGGGCATCGGCCTGTACCTTGAAAAACTCTGGGCCGAGTACTTCACCGCCATCATTACTGCGTCTTTTCTCCCGCTCGAGGTCTTTGAGATATCGCATCGCATTACCTGGTTCCGACTCGGCCTCTTCGCTGTCAACTTTGCCGTCCTGCTCTATCTGCTTGCCCACATTGGCAAAACCACCGCGCGGCGAGGTCATTCCCACCCCCACAGAGAATCCAAACAGTAAACACTACGGGAAGCGGCTATTTGAGGCTGTGCCACATTCTGTAGATCCTGCGTAACGAATACTCCCAGACTCAGCTCCGATTTCCGCTGAACTTTCGCCTTCCGCTCTCTCTTTTTTGCGGCGCAAAATCCTCGCGTCGTGGAATTGGGTGGAATTTTTAGGCAAAAAGTGGGATATTTTCACTAGCTTCACGTAAGATGAAGTTCAGTTTCAGGGTGGAATGGCAGAAGTAGGACTGTCGGAAAGCAAACCACCACCCGGAAGCAGAGGCATAGCATGTTTCGCGGATCGTACGAGGTCAAAGTCGATGACAAGGGCCGCTTCAAGCTGCCTGCTGGATTCATGAAGCTCATCCAGCAGAAGCAGTACGGCGCGGAGTTTTTCATCACCTCGTTCGATGGGCAGATTGGCGAAATCTGGCCGCTTCCCGAATGGGAGAAAAAGGAAGCCGAGTGGGCGCTGATCCCCGACGAATCTCGGGAAAAACAGCGTTTCCTTGATCAGGTCAACTTTTACGGACAGCAGGTGGAGATCGACAGCCAGGATCGCCTGCTCGTTCCGCAGAGGCTCCGAGCGAGGGCTGCATTGATCGGCGAGGTCGATATTCTCGGCGCCGGCCGGTACATGAAAATTGCAAATCACCAGGTCATGCAACGGCGTGTCGAGGCCGATGCAACCCAGGCGGCAGATTCCCTCCCTGCAATCTCCATGGCTGACGCCATGGACTTCATGGCCGGGCAGGGCAAACAAGGGCGTAGCTGAATGGCCCCCGAGGGGGTGCGCATGTTGCAGAAGCGTCATGTGCCGGTTCTTACACAACAGGTTTTGGAGTATCTCGCTCCTCGTCCCGGCGGCGTCTACGTGGACTGCACGCTTGGATTCGCCGGTCATGCCAGTGAAATTGCCCGTCGGATTGGACCAGAGGGCCACCTGATCGGTATGGACCGCGATCCGCAGGCGCTTGCCCTGGCCGGGGAACGGCTGGAGGCGCTGGCGCAGGAACTTGGTTCCGCGATGCCGCGCAGAACGCTGATCGGCGAGCCGTTCAGCGGTATTGCAGCGCACATTACGCCGCGTTCCGTCGATGGCATCCTGGCCGATTTCGGCGTCAGCAGCATGCAACTCGATCAGCCCGAGCGAGGCTTCAGTTTTCAGGCGGAGGGTCCGCTGGATATGCGTCAGGATACGCGCCAGACACTCACCGCCGAACAGGTGGTAAATGAGATGGACGAAAAACAGCTCGCCAATCTCATTTACGAATATGGAGAAGAGAGGAGGTCGTGGAGAATCGCCAGAGCTATTGTCCGGGCGCGTCCAGTCGCTACCACCAGCCAATTGGCCAAGGTAGTTGCTGGATGCGTCCCGACAATAAAATCCGAGCGTATTCATCCGGCAACCCGAACTTTTCAGGCTCTCCGTATTTATGTGAACCGTGAGCTGGATGAGATTCGCGATCTGCTGCGCGCAGTTCCGCCATTGCTCAGGCCAGACGGAAGAGTGGTGGTGATCAGTTTTCACTCCCTCGAAGACAGAATCGTCAAGGATGAATTTCGCGACGGTGCCGCACGCGGCCTCTGGACCCTGTTGACCAGAAGACCCGTCACCGCAGAAGAAAAAGAAATTGCAGGCAATCCCCGCGCGCGCAGCGCAAAATTACGAGCCGCGCTGCGAATTGTTCCGGAGATATCCGGCGCAAGAGGCAACCGCGACAGCAGGAAAAAAACAATCCGGGAGCAGAACGTATGGCCAGCTATGTAGCAGAGTATTTCGGTGCCGGACGCAGCACTTCCCGGCTGATTGAAGAACACAACGCGCGCCTCTTCGCCGCGCAGCAGCGCCTTCGCCGAGGACCGACCATTGAAGTTTATTTTCCGCGTCGCATTGACAACTCGCGTCTGGTGAAAGCGCCGGACATGGTCCGTCTGCATGAAATGCGTCTGTTCACCGCCGCCTGCGTCGTCTTTTTCACGTTGGTTATGGTTTACGGCTGGCAGCATTTCAGCTCCATCGAACTCGGTTATCGCGTCGAAGCCAAGCGCCAGCAACTGGAGCAGCTTCGCGAAGAGAACCATCAACTCCGCCTCACTCAGGCAGAGCTTGCCCAGCCGGAGCGCATTGATGCCCTCGCGCGTCAGATGGGCATGGACGTCGTCCGTCCCGATCAGGTCGTGCGCGTCGGAGATTCCATCTCCGATGCGGTGCCGGTCATGGCCCAGAGCGCCGCACCGCCGCTCATCGCCTCCGGTGGACGCTGACTCCGGGCAGAGCAAATTCCCATCCCACCGGTTTCACCAGGAGCAGAACTTTCATCGGAGCAGCAGCAGTGCCGGAGACGAACCCACGCGCCAATCGCAGCCCGAACATTCGCCGCGCGGCTGTGCCTCTTCTGCGTTTCCGATACTGGCTCATCTGCCTTTTTTTTCTCTTCTGGGTCGCACTCATCTTTGTGCGTCTCTTCACGCTTCAAGTCGTGCGTCATCATGAGTTCGTCGAACGCGCCCAGCGCCAGCAGCAGCATACCTTTGAGGTTGCTCCGCGTCGCGGCGTCCTCTATGACCGCAACCTCCATGAACTGGCCACAACAGTCCTAAGTGACTCCATCTATGCTGTTCCCTCGGAGTTGGCCGATAAGAAGGCTGTTGTACGCGAACTCGCCGCCATTGTTCACACGGACCCGGACGACTCCTACACTTCAGAAAAGCAGATTCTGGCCCGGGTAAATGCTTCGCATGGTTTCGCCTGGATTGCGCGACGTCTGCCCGCTGATCTTTCTGCCCGTGTTCGCGCCTTGAATCTCAAAGGCATCTACGTCCAGAAAGAGTTCCAGCGTTTTTACCCGGATAACCAGATGGCTGCCCAGGTGCTGGGTTACGTTGGCGTGGACGACAACGGCCTCGGCGGTCTGGAGCAAAAATTCAATACCAGCCTTCACGGCCAGCCAGGACGCATGTACGCAGCTCTTGATGCGCGTCGCCGCGTGCTTGGTTCCACCGTCAAGGCACCGGATCCAGGTGAAAACCTCGTCCTTTCCATCGACGAAAACATTCAGTACATCGCCGAGCGCGCGCTGGATCATGCGATGGAGCGAACGCATGCCGACAATGGAACTGTCGTCATTCAGGATGTTCACACCGGGCAGATTCTCGCTCTCGCCATCCGTCCCACCTTCAACCCGAATCAGTTCCGTCATGCCACGCCTCCTCTCCTGCGAGACCACGCCGTCAGTGACGTCTATGAACCAGGCTCGACTTTCAAGCTTGTCGCCTATTCGGCCGCCATGGATCAGAAAGTCGCCACACCGGATGACATCATCGACTGTCAGGGTGGACAGATCACGCTTGCCGGTCGCGTCATTCACGACGACAAATCCGATCACTATGGCAAGATTCCTGTCCGCGAGGCGCTCGAGCATTCAAGCGACGTCGCCGCCATCAAGCTCGCACTCAAAGTCGGCCCGGATCGCTACTACCAGTACATCCGCTCCTTTGGCTTCGGTCAGCGCTCCGGCGTCGAGCTTCCCGGCGAAACGCGCGGTCTGCTTCGTCCCGTCTCGAAGTGGGGTCCATCGTCGATCGGCTCCATCGCCATGGGACAGGAAGTTGCCGTCACTCCCATCCAGCTCGTCACCATGGTATCCACCATCGCCAACGGCGGTGTTTACCTGCCTCCGCACATCGTCATGCAGACGCATTCCGGCCAATCCGGTGACCCGGAAAGCGGACTCAATGCCCACCCTGTCATGGTCGGCGAAGAGCTTCCGGATCCGCTGCCCACCGGCGCCCATCGTGTCATCTCCACTCTTGCCGCCGCCCAGATGCGCAGTATGATGCAGGATGTCGTTCTCTACGGAACGGGTCGGACTGCTCAGCTGAACGGCTACTCGGCTGGCGGTAAAACCGGCACCGCGCAGAAGATCGATCCCTCCACCCACCGTTACTCGAAGTCGATGCACGTTGCCTCGTTTGCAGGCTTTGCGCCCATCAACACTCCCGTCATCGCCGTCGCGGTTGTCCTCGATGACCCGCGGGGCGACTACTACGGCACCACTGCCGCCGCGCCGGTCTTCGCCGAAGTCGCGCAGGAGATTCTCGAATATCTCAACGTCCCTCACGATGCGCCGGTTCATCCGGTGCATGCCGCTGCTGCCGACTCGCTTGCTCACACGCGTCCGCTTGAACATGAGCAGACCGGCGACGCAAACGCGCTCTTGCAGGCCGTGCGCGATCTTCCGGATGACGATCCGTTGCGCCAACCCAACGCTCCCGTCTCCGCTCATCTGCCGGAGAGCGCGGAGGCTTCGTTACCTACCTCCTCTGGCTCAGCCCAGTCCCCGCCTGCAACAGGCACCGGGGCAAATGCACCGGCACCCTCCTCTGCGGCGGTGGCTGTCGTCAGCACCGGTCCCACCGTTCCAACGCCAGCTTTCCTCGGCCTGCCTCTGCGCAGCGTTGTCGAGCGCGCAGCCCGGTCCGGCCTGATTCTTCACGTCGACGGCAATGGCGTTGCTCGCGCACAGGAGCCTGCTGCCGGCGTGCCGCTGAATCCCGGCAGCACCGTCACTGTGCACTGCGCGCGATAACCTTGTTCTTGCGGAGCTGGTATGGAACAGCAATCGAAAGTCCGGAACAGTAAACCTTGGAACGCCATCGCCGCCGGGATCACCACACTCGGTCGTGGAGGGGATGCCGAACCGGAGATCACCGGCCTTGAGTATGACTCGCGCCGCGTCGCTCCGGGGTGCATCTTTGTCGCCATGCGCGGCGGCTCCACGGATGGTAACCGTTATCTCGCAAACGCTATCCAGGCAGGAGCGGCTGCCATCATCACCGACTCCCATGAAGCATTCGCCACGCTTGCCGCCTCTGCTCCGCATCTCCCACGCATTCTCGTCGCGCACGGTCGCACCGCGCTCGCGGAAGCGTCGGCGGCCTTCTTCGATCATCCGGAGCGTCGGATTCATGCCACCGGCATAACCGGCACCAACGGGAAGACGACTACCGCATTTCTCATCGAATCTCTGCTGCGTGCCGCAGCGCGCAAAACCGTGATGATCGGCACCATCGAATACCGCATTGCCGACGAGACGATCCCTTCGCCGCACACCACACCGGAGTCTCGCGATCTCTTCGCATATCTCGCGATGGGTGTTGAACGCGGAGCTACAGAGCTTGTTACCGAAGTCTCCAGCCACGCGCTGGATCAGGGGCGCATCGCCTCTATTCCCTTCGATGTCGCTGTCTTCACCAATCTCACTCAGGATCACCTCGACTATCACGGCACCATGGAAGCGTATCTTGCCGCGAAGACCTTGCTCTTTGATGGCACCTGTTACCCTGCGCCGCGCGTCGCTGTGCTCAACGCCGACGATCCTTCGTCGGATTCAATTGCGCGCGCTGCAAAACTGGCTGGCGCCGAACCCGTCTTCTTTGGCGTTGGCATCGCAGAATGGTCCGCTGACGAAATTTCCTTTCGACCACAAGGCACGCGTTTTCACCTTCACTCACCCTTTGGCGCGGCGCATGTTGAATCTCCGCTGCTCGGCGAGGTCAATGTCCTCAATCTCCTCGCCGCGTTTGCAGCGACTTCTGCACGCGGAGTTCCCTGGAACACGCTGATCGAATCAATTCCGCATCTGCATCCCGTCCCGGGGCGTTTTGAGCCAGTGCATTGCGGACAGCCTTTCACTGTTCTTGTCGACTACGCACACACTGACGATGCGCTGCGAAATCTGCTTCCCATTGCTCGCCGCGCTGTCTCCGGTGGCCGCGTCCTCACACTCTTCGGCTGCGGTGGAGACCGGGACCGCACCAAGCGACCGCGCATGGGTCGCGCCGCAGGGGAGGGAAGCGATCTTGTCATCCTCACCAGCGACAATCCCCGCTCCGAGGAGCCGGAAGCAATCCTGCGGGAAGTTCTCCCCGGTCTGGAGTCCACCGGCACGCCGTTTCTCGTCGAACCGGACCGCGCCCGCGCCATAGCGCTTGCCATCGGCCAGGCGCAGCCTGGGGATGTCGTCGTGCTCGCCGGCAAGGGCCATGAGAAAGTACAGATTTTGCGCGACGGCGTGATACCGTTTGATGATGTGGAGATTGCACGCCTCGCGCTGCGCTCTCTGGGCTGGAGCTGCCCGTCATGAAACTCACATTCGCTGAGATTGCTCTCGCCTGCGGCGCAAGGCTGGAAGCGCCTTTCACCTCCACCGGTGCCGGTGCCACGGAAGCCTGCGGCTACTCTATCGATTCCCGCACAATCGCACCCGGCGAACTCTTCTTCGCGGTGCGTGGCGAGCGACATGACGGGCATGATTTTCTTGCCGCTGCACTGGATCGCGGAGCCGCCGGTGCCGTCGTCTCACTGGCTCGTCTTCCACAGTTGCCGGATCGCGTACTTGCCGCTCCGTTGCTTGTCGTTGAAGACCCGCTTGTCGCGCTTCAGGCCGTAGCCGCGCACGTTCGCCGTCTCTGGGGTCGGCGTGTCGTGGGCATCACCGGCAGCGCAGGCAAGACCACCACCAAAGACGCTGTCGCCGCAGCGCTCGGTGCAAAGTTCCATGTTCTGAAAACGCAGGGCAATCTCAACAACGGATTCGGCCTGCCGCTGCAACTGCTGCAGCTTGAGCCGGAGCATGAGATCGCCGTCCTGGAGATGGGCATGAACCACGCCGGAGAAATCGCTCAGCTTGCCCGCATCGCCGCCCCGGACTGGGGACTGGTCACCAACGTTGGTATGGCCCACATCGAAAATTTCTCAGATGGTCAGGATGGCATCGCCCGCGCCAAATACGAACTCATCGCCGCGCTCCCGGCCAGCGGAGTCGCCTTCCTCAACTGCTCTGACCCATACGTGAGCCAGTTCGGTCGCGATTTCGTCGGCAAGGTCGTCTACTTCGGAGACGGCCCCTGTGCCGATCCCGCGCTTGTTTCCGTCAAAGAGCAAGACAACGGACTCGACATCCACTTTACCCTCCACGGCGAAGACACGAGAATTTCGCTGCGCCTGCCCGGTCGTCATCATGCCGTTAATGCGATGGCTGCCATCGCGGTTGCAGTTGAGGCGGATGTACCGCTTGCCGCGGCGCTTGCGGCGCTCGCAGCTCTCACACCCACCGACCGCCGCGGCCAGTTGGAAATTGTGCGCGGAGTCGCCATCCTGAACGACTGCTACAACTCCAATCCC
This sequence comes from Acidobacteriota bacterium, assembly GCA_021816455.1. Taxonomy (GTDB): domain Bacteria; phylum Acidobacteriota; class Terriglobia; order Terriglobales; family Acidobacteriaceae; genus Acidicapsa. The sequence continues at coordinate 24,267 of JAKAXU010000034.1, read as the reverse complement.
GAAGCGCTCCGCTCCATGATTGCCACGCTCGCCTCGCGTTCTCTGCCTCATCCGGATGCGCGCCGTGTCCTCATCGCCGGCGAAATGCTTGAGTTGGGCGATTACGCGCCGTCGGCTCATTCCGCCTGCGGGCTGGCCGCCGCTGCGTCCGGCATCGATATCGTCGTCGGTGTGCGCGGAAACGCCATTCATCTGGTTCGCGCAGCTGCCGAGGCTGGCTCCATGGCTGTCTTCCTCGCGGATGCCACCACCGCCGGAGACTGGATGCGCAAGCATCTCCGTCCCGGCGATCAGGTTCTGCTCAAGGCCTCCCGCGGCGTTCGACTGGAAACCGCGTTGGCCATCTTTGCCGAAGCCGTCGGCGGCTGATCCCAGCTCATCCCGGCAGGCGTTACAATCACCTTCGATCCCTCACGCACGACAGGAGGTCGCTTGCTTTACTGGCTGCTTTATCAAAAGCTGTACCCATACTTCCATCCTTTTCGCATCTTTCGCTATCTCACCTTTCGCACCGTCTTTGCTTCGCTCACGGCGCTGCTGATTGCGTTGCTGATCGGACCATTCGTGATCGAAAAACTGCGGGAATTCCAGATCGGCCAGTACATCCGAGAGGAGGGTCCGGAGTCGCACCGGAAAAAATCCGGCACGCCCACCATGGGTGGCGTGCTCATCGCCATCGCCATCCTGCTGCCCACCGTGCTCTGGTCCGATCTTGCCAATCCCTTCGTATGGATCGCTGTACTCTCCACCCTTGCCTTCGGAGCCATCGGCTTTGCCGATGACTACATCAAAGTTGTCAAACGCCGTAATCTTGGCCTGCGCGCCGCAGCAAAGACCCTGCTCCAACTCGCCGTTTCCGGCGCTATCGCCGTTGCGCTGGTCGTTCTCGATCAGTTCCGACTCTTTTCCACGCGGCTTACGGTTCCGTTTCTCAAAAGCTGGCACCCCATGATGACCTGGCCATGGCTCGGCTCCATCACGCATCTGGGCTGGCTTGCTTTCCTGCCGTTCGTCGCCTTTGTCGTGCTTGTTCTTGTTGGCTCTTCTAACGCCGTCAATCTCACCGACGGTCTCGACGGTCTCGCCATTGGCTGCACCATCATCTCCGCCGGAGCGCTCACTGTGCTCACTTACGTCAGTGGCCACGTAGTCTTCGCCGATTATCTGGAACTTCAGCGCATGCCGCTTGTTGGTGAGCTGACCGTCTTCTGCGGAGCCATGGTCGGAGCCTCCATCGGTTTCCTCTGGTACAACGCTCATCCAGCGGAAATCTTCATGGGCGATGTCGGTTCGCTTGCTCTCGGCGGCGCTATCGCGACCGTTGCTGTCATCATTCGTCAGGAGTTGCTTCTACCCTTCATCGGCGGCATCTTTGTTCTTGAAGCGCTTTCCGTCATGCTTCAGGTCGGCAGTTACAAGCTGCGCAAGAAACGTATCTTCAAAATGGCGCCGCTCCATCATCATTTTGAACTGCTTGGCTGGAAAGAATCGAAAGTCATCGTGCGTTTCTGGATCGCTGCGCTCGTTTTCGCGCTCTTTGCCCTCACCACTCTCAAGCTGCGCTAGGGTCCGGTAATCGCAACGGGTACTGACGCAAAGCGCGTCCTGGTGAAACAATGGTCCAGACAGCGATCGAGGAGTTCGCAATGGAGCTGAAGAACAAACGCATTCTCGTCGTAGGCATGGGACGTTCCGGCCTGGCTGCGGCCAAGTTTCTACGCCGTCACGGCGCGCAGGTCACTGTTTCAGATGCCCGCAGCGCAGTCGCCCTCGCTAGCGAAATCCCAGCACTCGTAGAGGCTGGCATCATGGTAGAAGCGGGCGGTCATGGCTTGCTCACCTTCCGCCGCCAGGATCTGATCGTCGTCAGCCCCGGCGTGCCGCTGCAAACTCCTGAGCTTGTCCAGAGCCGCGCCTTTGGTCTGCCCATCATCGGCGAACTGGAGCTGGCCTCGTACTTCCTCCGTGGCAGCGTCCTCGCTATCACCGGCTCCAATGGCAAAACCACCACCACCACCCTCATCGGCGAAATTCTTACTGCCTCCGGCCAGCCCACGCAGGTCGGAGGTAACATCGGCGTACCGGTTGTCGAGCTGATTGACAGCGATACACAGGATGGATGGTCGGTCCTGGAAGTCTCCAGCTTCCAACTGGAAACCGTTGAGCGCTTTCACCCTCGCATTGCCGTCATCCTCAACATCACGCCGGACCACCTGGACCGCCATGGCAGCTTTGAAAACTATGCTCTTGCCAAAGAACGCATCTTCCATGCCCAGACTGCCGACGACATGCTCATCCTCAACGCGGACAACCCCCGTACCGCTGCCTGCGCCGAGCGTGCGCACTCTTCTGTCTGGTGGTTTTCCCTTGCGCAACCCGTTCCGCGTGGCACCTGGGTCGCCGATGGACGCATTCACTTTCGCACTGCTGCCGACGCTCCCGTCGAGACCATTCTTGTCGTTGCAGAGATTCCACTTAAGGGTGCGCACAACATCGAAAACGCACTCGCCGCCATCTGCGCAGCCCGTCTGGCCAATGTTTCCACTGACATCATCGCGCAGGTCGTTCGAGGCTTCCGAGCCGTCGAGCATCGCATCGAGTTCGTCGCCTGCCACAACGGCGTCGAATACTACAACGACTCCAAGGCCACCAACGTGGATGCAGCAGCCAAGGCCATCGCGGCCTTTCCCGCCGGAATTCATCTTATCCTCGGTGGCAGGGATAAAAATTCCACCTACTCCGATCTGGAGCCACTTCTGCGTGCTCGTGTCCGCGCTGTCTACACCATCGGCTCGGCCGCTGCCAAAATCGAGTCTCAGATTCGCGGCATCGTCCCGATACAATCCTGCGAGACGCTGGAACGCGCCGTCGCCGCTGCCTCTGCTGCAGCGCTTCCCGGCGAAGTCATCCTGCTCTCTCCCGCTTGCTCCAGCTTCGATCAGTTCGCGAACTACGAAGAACGTGGCCGCCTTTTCAAACAATATGTACGCCAGCTTGCCGGTCACGCTTCGCCTGCTTTGGCGGAGACATCCCGCTGATGGCTCGCCGCGTCGGAGTTGATAAATGGCTATTTTTTGTGACGCTTACGCTTGTCGTCGTCGGGCTGGCCATGGTCTTTTCCGCGTCTGCCGTTGTCGCTGAAGCGCGCTATGGTTCGCCCTACGCCTTTCTCGGCAAGCAGGCCGGATGGGCTGCGCTTGGCGTCGTCGTCATGTTCATCGCCATGCGCATCGATTACCGCCGCTACAACTCCCGTTTCTTCATCGCCTCCGCCTACGGTGTGACTCTGCTGCTTCTGCTTGTGGTTTTTACCATGCACGGCTCTCACGCTACTCACCGTTGGATCCGCTTCGGCGGCTTCTTCACCTTTCAGCCCTCTGAAATAGCCAAGCCCGTTCTCGCGCTCTATCTCGCCTGGTTCCTGCACACGCGCCTGCACTCGATGCGCGACTTTCGCAACACGCTTGCCCCCGCGCTCGTCCCCGCGCTCGTCCTGATTGGCCTCGTCGTCAAGGAGCCGGATCTCGGCACCGCGCTTGTGCTCTTCGCCACCACCTGTCTGGTGCTGGTGCTTGCCGGCATGGAGTGGAAATACCTCCTTGGCGCTTTTGCAGCAGTCGCTCCCATTCTCGCCGGATTGCTCTTCCTCGTCCCCTGGCGCCGCGCTCGGATGATGGTCTTTCTCAATCCGGAAGCCGATCCTCAGGGGGCAGGGTTTCACATCAACCAGAGCCTGATCGCTGTCGGAACCGGCGGATGGACCGGGCGTGGTTACATGGAGGGTGTCCAGAAGCTCTTCTATCTGCCGGAGCCGCATACCGACTTCATCTTTGCCAACATCGCCGAAGAGCTTGGTTTCCTGGGGGCTGCGTTTCTGGTCGTGCTTTTCATTCTGCTCGGCTGGCGCGGCCTGCGCGCTGTTTTTCTGCTGCAGGACCCCTTTGCCCGCCTGCTTGCCTTCGGCATCACCATCACCATCCTCATCCAGGCCTTTTTCAACATCAGCGTTGTCATCGCTCTGTTGCCCACCAAGGGAATTCCCCTGCCATTCATCTCCTCTGGCGGAACCTCGCTTTGCATTATGCTGGCCAGCATCGGAATTCTGCTCAACCTCACCCGCGAGATCGACGGATGACTCCTCCGCGAATCCTGATTGTCGGCGGAGGCACTGGCGGACACATCATTCCCGCTCTCGCCGTCGCGCGTGAGCTTGTCGCCTGCGCTCAAGCCGATATTCTTTTTCTCGGCACCAGCCGCGGCCTGGAGTCGCGTATGGTTCCAGATGCCGGTTTTCCGCTGCGCCTGATCACCGCAGGCCCGCTCAATCAGGTCTCGCTCGCCACGCGACTACGCACCGCCATCCGACTTCCAGTTGCGCTCCTCGACTCCATACGCATCCTGCGCGACTTCCGCGCACAGGCCGTCCTGGGTGTCGGCGGATACGCCTCCGGTCCGGGCATGGCGGCAGCACTGCTGCGCGGTGTTCCCACGCTTGCCTTTGAGCCGAATGCGGTCCCAGGACTCACCAATCGCCTCGTCGGACGATTCGTCTCCGCGGCCGCTGTCAACTTTCCACCAGCCGCGCGCTGGTTTCGCAACGCCCAGGTCACCGGCATCCCTGTCCGTCCGGAGTTTTTCTCCATTCCTTCGCTCAGTGAAGCGCAACCGCTCCACCTGCTCATCTTCGGCGGCTCACAAGGCGCGCGCATACTGAACACGCTTCTGCCGCCTCTCATTCCGGACCTCTTGCGGGAGTTCCCCGCACTGACCGTGCTTCATCAGGCCGGGGCGCGTCACGCTGAGACAACACAGACCGCGTATGCGGAAGCATGCTCTGCCGCTGGCATTCCGGCGGGTCGCTGGCGCGTCGAGCCATTTCTGGACAACATGGCCGATTGTTTTGCACGCGCTCACCTTGTCCTGGCCCGCAGCGGCGCTTCCACCGTTGCCGAACTCGCAGCCGCCGGGCGACCGGCTCTGCTGGTGCCTTTCGCAGCCGCTGCGGACAATCACCAGCAGCGCAACGCCGAGGTCATGGAGCAGGCCGACGCCGCCACCATGCTCACCGAGGAGCAGCTTCAACAGCAGCCTACCCTCCTGCTCGGAACTCTCCAGCGCCTGCTGACTGATCCGGTGCGCCTCGCCACAATGGGCAATGCCGCTCGAACTCTCGCTCATCCACGCGCGGCCTCTGAAATTGCGGAACAGCTCCTTGCGCTCGCCCGCGGCAGATAGCTGCTCTCGCGTTTCCGTTCCTGCACGATCTCTGCGTGATTCCTTGCAGCTTCTAGTCGACAAAAAATCGGGAGCAGCTTTCGCCGCTCCCGATTTGTGGACGCCAGCCAGTCCGGGTCCTTCAAGTTGTCTGGCATACCGTCAGAACGATTACCGGTGTCCGCCGCCGCCAAAGTGTCCGCCGCCACCGAAGTGTCCACCACCACCGAAGTGTCCACCACCGAAGCCGCCTCCCATGTGGCCACCGCCGAATCCACCAAAGTGTGATCCGCCGCCGAATCCGCCAAAGTGAGATCCGCCGCCGCCGAAGTGGGAGCCACCGTAGCTGCCTCCCCTTGGCATCATGTGCGCACTGGTCACGCTTCTACCGCTCATTCCGCCGCCATAGGTTGGGCGGAATCCTGTGTTTCCCGCGGAGCGGAAGCCATTGCCTCCGTATCCAGGCCGTGCACCGTTCCCTGGCGTCACGTGCGGTGCCCCGCCCTGAGCGATGGTGTTTCCACGTCCCGCATACCCGCCGCGGTTGCCGTACGCACCGCGATTTCCGTAGCCGATCCCAGGTCGTCCGCCGTATCCATAACGTCCATACCCATAGCGTCCGTATCCATAGCGTCCGTATCCGTATCCGAACCGTCCATCATCACCCCAGCCGCGGTATCCCCAGCCGCCATAACCCCATCCTGGATAGCCCCAGCCAAACCACGGTCCAACTCCGATGAACGCTCCACCGAAAAACCAATCCGAATCATAGTACCCATACGGTGCGCAGGAGTAAGGATAAAACTGGTAGAAACCGTAATCGCAGACCGGCGGCGCATACGCGTAGGGCACCGGAGCCAGCACCGGACCAAACCCGATCCCTACGAACACATTCGCTCGCGCCGGAATCATCGTCGCCACGGCCAAAACCAACGTCGCGCCCAGCATCCGAATCGCTTTCATGGGAACCTCCCGGAGAACCTCAAAGCGTTTCACGCATCAAGTGGAGAAACCCTCATTTCTCCTGAATCTCCTGCGCCTTTTTCAGCGCTTCTGATCCTATCGACCAGACTTCTACAGAATAGTTGCGCAAACCTGCTTCAATCACAACTTATTTTCTTTTCCGCGCACCCGGTTTCCATCCCATCGCAATCTTTCTCGATCCAGCCCTGTTTCATCCCGCCTCCATCAGCCCATATCGCCGCTGCCAGCTTTGTTTCAGGTGATCCCATACTCTGCGTCGCTCCGCCTCCGTCACCTCCGGGTCAGGAGCCGTTACAAACCGTACCGCTTCCTGCTTCGCCATCTCCAGCAATTCTCGGTCTCGTACCAGATTCACCACCCGAAAACCCGGCAACCCGGCCTGACGGGTACCGAAAAACTCCCCCGGTCCACGCATTTTCAAATCCAGCTCCGCCAGTTCAAATCCATTCTGTGTCGCCACCATCGCTTCCAGCCGCTGCTCGGCCTCGGCAGAAACTCTCTCCCCCGTCATCAGAATGCAGAAGCTCTTTGCGCTTCCGCGGCCCACCCGCCCACGCAACTGATGCAATTGCGCCAGCCCGAACCGCTCCGCGTGATCGATCACCATTACCGTCGCGTTCGGCACGTCCACACCCACCTCCACCACCGTCGTCGCTACCAGCACGTCCACCTCTCCGCGCTGGAACCGCCGCATCACCACTTCTTTTTCGTCTGCGCTCATCCGCCCATGCAGCAGTCCCACGCGCAATCCCGCAAGTGCTCTCGTGCGCAGTTGTTCATGCATCTCCGTGGCCGAGCGCAACTCCATGCGCGGCCTGGCGGTCGTCTTCTCGTTGGCAAACAGTGTCTGGCTGCGTGCGGATTTACGCTTTGGTTTTTCTGTTACCTCGGCTTCGCCCGCGCTCTCCTGCGCAAAGTCCAGCTCCTGCTGATCGTCCCTGCTGCCTTCAATCACCGGATACACAATGTATGCCTGCCTGCCCGCCGCTACCTGTCCGTGCACAAACTCCCAAACTTCCTCCGCGCGTTCGCTCGCCACGCGCCGCGTCGTAATCGGCGTCCGCCCCGGCGGCAGATCGTCCAGCACGCTCGTGTCCAGGTCGCCATAGAGCGTCAGCGCCAGCGTTCGTGGAATCGGCGTAGCCGTCATCACCAGCACATCCGGCTCCGCATCGTTCGGCTTCTTCATCAGCCGAAAGCGCTGCATCACGCCAAACCGATGCTGCTCATCGACCACCACCAGTCCAAGCCGGTCGAACTCCACGTTCTCCTCAATCAGCGCATGTGTCCCGATCACCAGTTGCACCTCGCCGCGTTGCATCTGCCGTCGCAGCGCGCGTTTGGTCTCCGCATCCACCGATCCTGTCAGCAGCGCCATTCGATACTTCCGCGAAGACCTTCCGAGCAGCTTCCGCGCCGCCAGATAATGCTGCGTCGCAAGTATCTCCGTCGGGGCCATCAGCGCCGTCTGGTAGCCGTTTTCCATTGCCACCACCATCGCCTGCAGCGCCACAATCGTCTTGCCCGATCCCACATCCCCCTGCAGCAGCCGTCGCATCGGATGCGGCTCCCTCATATCCGCCACAATCTCCCCCAGAGATCGCTTCTGCGAGGTGGTCGGGTGAAATGGCAGAATCTCCCGGATGGCCTCGCGCACTCCCTCCGTCGTCGCAAAGGCGATCCCTTTCTGTTCGCGGCTGCGGCGGCGTTTCAACTCCAGCCCCAGCTCCAGGAAAAACAGCTCTTCAAAGATCAGCCTCCGCTGCGCCGGTGTCCGCGCCTGCTCCAGATCGTCTGCCGCTGTTCCCTCCAATGGAAAATGCGCTTCCGCCAGCGCAGTCTCGCGCTCCGGCAACCCGTTCCGCTTGCGGATCGCCCCTGGCAGACACTCCGGCACGTTGCCGCGGATCGACTCCAGCAATTGAAAGATCACCTTGCGCTGCCAGCGTGAGGCAAGCTGCGCTCCACCCAGCGACTCATACACCGGTGTAATCCGTCCCACTTCCAGCAACCGCGTCTGCTCGTCGCCGCCCGCTTCCGGCAGCAGCTCAAACTGCGGTTGAATCATCTTCAGATTCCGCGACGAACGCGAAGCCTCCATGCGCCCAAAGAGCGCGATCGCCTGGCCGGCGCGCAGTCGTCCCTGCAGATAGCCGCCGTTGAACCACATGCACTTGATTGTGAACGCACCCTGAGCCAACACAATCTCGAAGATCGGCTTTCGATTCGTCCGAACCAGCCCGGCACTGCGAATCTCCCCGATCACCGACGCTGTTTCGCCGGCCTTCAGCTCGTACAGCGCCTTCGGATGCTGCCTGTCCTCATATCGGAAGGGCAGGTGATACAGCAGGTCTTCCGCCGTGCGGATTCCCTTTGCTTCCAGCAGCGTGGCCACACGCGGCCCCACGCCACGCACATACATTACTGGGGTATCGAGCGCAGTCACACTTCGGATGCTACAACCGCCGGGCCGCCGCCCGCCACAGCGCTGCCACGCTCACTGCAACCGCCTGCGCAGCAGCTCCACCACCGCATAGCCGATCAACGCTCCAACCAGTGCAATTGCCACATTCTCACGCGTCACCACATCCCGCATCGCCCAAGCAAGCCCATGCCCGCGTGCTTCGCCCGACTGCGTAAACTCGCCCATCAGCAGATTCGCGTAAAACAGAAACACGATGAATGCGATTTCTACTGCTGCCCGCATCAGTGTCTTCATCATTCCTGCAATCTAATCCACTCTCGGGTGCGCAGCAAGCCGGGCTGCCGTTCCCCACGCGCCCTGGCTCCGCAGCCCTCTGTGCGCCCTGTGCTATCCTTGCCGCAATCGAAAAAACAATCCACCGGAGTCACCGAATGCCTGTTGTTGAACTCTCCGCTGTTACCAAGGCATATCAGGATAAAGTAGCTGTTAACCAACTTAGCTTTCGCATCGAGCCTGGCCAGATGTTCGGCCTGCTCGGCCCCAACGGATCCGGCAAAACCAGCTCCATCCGCATGATGATCGGCATCACTGCGCCGGACTCGGGAGCAATCACGCTCTTTGACAGACCATTCACGCGCGCCAGCCTAACCCGCGTCGGCTATCTGCCCGAAGAGCGCGGCCTATACAAAAAGATGAAGGTTCTCGATCAGCTCATCTTCATGGGCAGCCTGCACGGACTCTCCGCCGCCGAAGCGCAGAAGCGCGCCATCGCCTGGGCCAAAAAACTCGATATCGCCCACTCCATCCTCAAGAAAACCCAAGAACTCTCCAAGGGAATGCAGCAGAAGATCCAGTTCATCGCCGCGCTCATTCATGAGCCGGAACTCATCATCATGGATGAGCCTTTCAGCGGACTCGATCCCGTGAACGCCTCTCTGCTGCAAGATACTCTTCTTGAGCAGAAGGCGCAGGGCAGGACCATCCTTTTCTCGACGCATCGCATGGACCAGGTGGAAAAGCTCTGCGACTCCATCGCTCTGATCCATCAGGGCAATCTCGTCCTCTCCGGGCGCGTCCGAGAGATCAAGAGCCGCTACAAACGCGACCGTGTCGTCGTCGAATTTGAAGGCGACGACAGCTTCCTGCGCAGCCCGGAGATCGCCGAAGCAAAAAATTACTCCGGCCATGCTGAGATTCGCCTCAAAGAAAACGGCGATGCGCAGAAACTGCTCGCCGAGGCCGCAGCCCATACAACCATCTACCGCTTCGAGCTGATGGAGCCGTCGCTTGAAGAGATATTCATCCAGGCCGTGGGAGGCAAAGTCGATGCGTAACATCCTGCTGATTGCCAAACGCGAATACATGGAGCAGGTCCGCGCCAGAACCTTCCTCATCACCACCATTCTGCTGCCCGCAGTCTTCGTCGGCGTCTTCTATCTCTCGTTTCTCTCCGGCAAACACTCCGGTTCCGACAAGCACATCGCCATCGCATCCAGCGATCCTGCGCTTGCCGCGGAAATCCGCTCGCAGATTCTCGCCGACACCGACGCCAAAGCCACCGTCGATCTCTTCACACCGGAGATGCCCGGCATGCTCATGGACTCTGACCGCAGCAAGCTTGTCTCCGAAGTGGACAGCAAAGCCATCGACGGCTTCCTCTGGGTAGACGTTCCCGCCTCCGGTCCCGTCCAGGCCACCTACGAAGCGCAGACCTCCGGCGATTTCGTGACCGGCGACCGCCTCCAGTCCGCGCTGAATCACGCTCTGCTGCGCCGCCGTCTTCTGCAGGATGGGATCGCTGCTTCCACTGCGGACACACTGCTCAAAACCGTCAAAGTCGATACCCGCCAGATCAAGAACGGCAAAGAGGTCACCAGCAACGCCGTCTCCAGCTTTTACTCCGCCTACATCATGGCACTGCTGCTCACCATGACCACCATGATCTACGGTCTCAACGTCGGTCGCTCCGTCATTCAGGAGAAGACATCGCGTATCTTCGAGGTCATGCTCGCCACCGTCAAGGCCGGCGACATGCTCACCGGCAAGCTTGTCGGCATCGGGGCCGTCGGTCTCACGCAAATTCTCATCTGGATCTCCGCAGGAGCCATCTTCGCCGGCTCGGCGCTTGGCGCGCAATATCTCTCCGGAAATCTCCAGATTCACATCTCTCTGCTCCAGATTGTCCTCTTCGCCGTCTATTTTCTACTCGGATACACGCTGAACTCTGCGCTCTTCGCCGGACTTGGAGCTACGCTGGAAACCGAACAGGAGCTTCAACAGTATTCGCCTCTGGCCGCTTTGCCGGTCTGGCTCAGCTTCAGCATGATCCTGCTTATCTCCACCAACCCGAACTCCTTCTGGGTCGTCGCCGCCTCGCTCTTCCCGCCCTGCACGCCCATCGTCATGTTTCTGCGCATGGGCTCGCAGATGCCGCCCATGTGGCAGATTGGGGCCTCCATCGCGCTCATGCTTCTCGCCATCGCCGCTGTTCTCTGGTTTTCCACCCGTCTCTATCGCATCGGTATCCTCATGTACGGCAAACGCGCCACTCTGCCGGAGATGATGCGCTGGCTCCGCTACAGCTAATCGCACCGCTCGCATCGCACGCCCCAAACCTTTCGCCGCAGGTACAATCCATCTTGTGCCCCGGCGTTCTTCCAGCCCATTCACCTTCCGTCAGCGCCTTTTGCTGGCCACGGTTCCGCGTCTTGTCTGGCTCCTGCTTCACGCCCTTGGTCATACCTGGAAATTCGAGGTCATCGCCGAAGAGGGCGTCACACCAGCCTTCCACGGCTTTACTCCCGGTCGTGAAATCTATTGCTTCTGGCATCAGTGCGTCCTGGCCTGTGCTTACTATTACCGCTCCACCCATGCCACCATCGTCATCAGCCAGAGTTTTGACGGCGAACTCATCACGCGCGTTCTCGCGCTCTTCGGCTACCACGCCGTACGCGGTTCCAGTTCGCGTGGCGGTGCTCAGGCACTCATCGGACTGGCGCGCGTCCTCGATTCCGCCCAGCCGGCCATCTTCACCGCTGACGGACCGCGCGGTCCCATCCACCGCGCCAAGGCCGGCCCCATCCACCTCGCCCGGCTCACCGGCGCTCCCATTGGCTGCTTTCATCTCCAGCCCGAGCGATGCTGGGTTCTGCGCTCCTGGGATCGCTTCCAGATTCCAAAACCTTTCACGCGTATCGTCGTTAGCTGGGGTCCGTGGCTGCGCGTTCCCTCGGATTCCACCCTTCCCGTCGGCGAGTTTTCTGCGCCGCAGGCCGAAGTCTACCGGCAGCTCCTCGATCAGTCCATCGAACGCGCCCGAAACCGCGCCGAGCAGTACTTCCTGCCTTCGCCGATAACCGGAGCCGGACAGTGACACTCCCCGAAAACCGCTCCGAACTGCTCGTCTCCGACTTCGACTTCGATCTTCCGGAAACTCTCATCGCTCAGCAACCGCCCGCCCAGCGCGGGGCCAGCCGGATGCTTCACCTCGACCGCGCACCCGGCCTTTACACCGATCGCCAATTTGCCGATTTGCCCCAGATTCTTCACCCCGGCGACCTGCTGGTCGTCAACAATAGCCGTGTCCTGCCCGCGCGTCTTTTCGCTCGTCGGGCCAACCTGCGCGACCGTCAGCCCGCCACCGGCCTCGTCGAAGTCCTGCTCGCTGAGGTGCATGACAACGGCGACTGGAGCGCGCTCGTTCGCCCAGGGCGCAAAATCCGCTCCGGCGATCAGCTCATCTTTCCCGATGCAGCCGATCAGCCGGTCCTTCACGCCGAGGTTGTTGCCTCCGGAGAATTTGGCCAGCGCCGACTCCGTTTTGTTCCCGTTTCCGACTTTTTCGCCGCTCTTGACCGCATCGGTCACATGCCCCTGCCGCCTTATATTCACCGCGCCGACACCGCGGCTGACCGCGACCGCTATCAAACCGTCTACGCCCGGCCGCATGGCTCGGTCGCTGCGCCCACTGCCGGCCTTCACTTCACTCCGCAGATACTCGACGCCATTGCCGATCGCGGGGTCTCCGTCGTCTCCATCACCCTTCACGTCGGTCTTGGAACCTTTGCCCCATTGCGTGTTCAGCGCCTTGCTGAAATCCATCTCCACCGCGAGCCGTATTCCCTGCCGCCTGAAACCGCCGAGGCCATCCATGCCGCGCGTCTCGATGGTCGCCGCATAGTCGCCGTCGGTACCACCGTCGTTCGCACGCTGGAGCACTGCGCCCTCGCCGCCGATCCCCACCTGCCCGCAGCTCACTCCGGCAGCACAGACATCTTTCTCGCCCCCGGTCATCGCTTTCGCCTGGTGGACGCCATGCTCACCAACTTCCACCTCCCGCAGTCCAGTCTCCTCATGCTCGTCAGTGCTTTCGCTGGACGCGAGCGCGTTCTTGCCGCCTACCGTCACGCCATCAAGGAGCAATACCGCTTCTTCAGCTACGGCGATTGCATGTTTCTGGCCTGATTTTTCTTCCCGCGCCGTTGCGCTGCTACACTCGCTATCGATGCCCGACACCGCACTTGATTCCGCGCCTGTCTTCCTGCTCGACACCATGTCGTTCATTTTTCGCGCCTACCACGCCATGCAGCGGTCGCGGCCCATGACCACGCGCAATGGCCAGCCAACTGCCGCTGTCTACGTCTTCGTCAATATGCTGGAGCGCCTGCGCCGCGACTTCTCCCCCGTACATCTTGCCGCAGTCTTCGATCTCAGCGGCGAAGTCTTCCGCGATGCCACCGCCCGCCAGCTCACCTCACTTCGCAAGTGGAGCGCTGCCGACCAGGGTTTCGTCGATGTCGATTACGCCGGATACAAAGCCAACCGCGAATCCATGCCCGACGATCTCGCCCGCCAGATTCCCTTCATCCGCCGCGCCATTGAAGCCATGCGTATTCCCGTCCTGTCCGCCGAGGGCTACGAGGCCGACGACGTCATCGGCACGCTCGCCCATCGCGCCGCCGCCGAAGGTCATCCCGTCTTCATCGTCTCCCCCGACAAGGACATGATGCAGCTCGTCACCGGCCGCATCCGTATCCTCAATCCGCAGAAAGACAACCTCATCCTCGACCCCGCAAAAGTGGAGGAAGTGCTCGGCGTCCCGCCCGAGCGCGTCATCGACGTCATGGCCCTGCGCGGCGACGCCGTCGATAACGTCCCCGGTGCCCCCGGCATCGGCGACAAGGGGTCGGTTGAACTCATCCGCCAGTTCGGCTCGCTCGACGCGCTGCTGGAACGCGCCTCCGAAGTAACGCGCAAAACCTACCGCGAGTCCTTGCTCGAAAACCGCGAAGCTGTTCTGCTCTCCCGCGAACTTGTCACCATTCACACCGCCGTACCCATCGCACTCGATCTTGACGCTATGCGCCTCGGCGAGCCGGACACCGAAGCACTTCGCAGCCTTTACACCGAGCTGGAGTTTACCTCCATGCTGCGTGGTCTGGCGTCCGCCGCAAGCGCAGCCCAGTCCGTCGCACTCATCCTTGAAGACCCGTCCGAAGCCGACATCGCCGACTTCTGTGCCCATGCCGCCAACGGCTTCGCCCTTGTTCTGGATGCTGACGCGTCACCCGCTGAGTCCGACTCCATGCCGCCCGCCCAGTCTCTGCTCGATCTCGCGGAAGCCGCTCATCCTGCTTCCCCGAAGCAGTTGATCGCAGGTGTCGCCACGCCGGATGGCCCCGCGCTCACGCTTCCCGTCACCGACCGCCTTGTCGCCCTGCTCGCCGACGCATCCATCCCGAAGGTGCTGCATGACTGGAAGACGCTGCTGCATCGACTCGCCGAGCGCGGCCTAGCCCTCGACGGGCCGGTTGAGGACACCATGCTGCTCTCCTGGCTCCTCAATCCCACCCACGCAACACAGTCGCTGGTCGATGTCGCCGCCCGCGCCGGCGCGACGCCCATCTCCACGCCCGCCACAGCCGCGCGCGCCATCGCAAGCATCCATCCCCGCCTGTGTGCGGACATCGAACGCCAAGAGCTTCTCCGCGTCTATCGCGAGATTGACCTTCCCCTCACGCCCGTGCTCTTCGCCATGGAGCGCGTCGGCATCCGTATCGATCTCGCCGCCCTGGACGCGCTTTCCACGCGCTTTGCCGCCGAGATGCACTCCGCTGCCGAGCGCATCTTCTCGCTTGCCGGTTCGCGCTTCAACCTCAACTCCCCCAAGCAGCTTGGCGAAGTCCTCTTCGTTCAGCTCGGCTTGCCTCATCCATTCGCCCGCGGCAAATCCAAAGCACTCTCCACCGCTCAGGATGTCCTCGAAACTCTCGCCGAAACCCACGAGATTGCGCGTCTCATCCTCGATTACCGCCATCTCTCCAAGCTCAAGTCCACCTATATTGATACCCTCCCCTTGCTCGTCGATGCTAACTCTCGCGTTCACACCACTTTCCAGGCCGCAGCCACCGCCACCGGGCGCCTATCCTCCATCAACCCCAACCTTCAGAACATTCCCATCCGCACTGAGCTTGGCCGCCAGATTCGCGCCGCCTTTATCCCATCCCCCGGCCACCTCCTGCTCTCCGCCGATTACTCCCAGATCGAGTTGCGCCTGCTTGCCCACTTCAGCGAGGATCCGCTCCTGCTCGACGCCTACCACACCGGACGGGACATTCACTCTCTAACTGCCAGCGAAGTCTTCGGCATCCCCATCGACCAGCTCGACAAACAGACCCGCAGCCGCGCCAAAGCCGTCAACTTCGGCATCGTCTATGGCATCTCGCCTTTCGGTCTCGCCACCCAACTCGGCATTCCCCAGCACGAGGCCCGCCATTATATTGACCGTTACTTCGAGCGCTACCAAGGGGTCCGAGCCTTCATCGACGCTACGCTCGACCAGGTCCGCCGCGATGGTTTTGTGCGCACCCTCTTCGGACGCATGCGCCCCATTCCAGACATGGAAAGCCGCAACCCTGCCCAGCGCGGATTCGCCGAGCGCACGGCCATCAATACCCCGCTCCAGGGAACGGCGGCGGATCTGATCAAACTGGCGATGATTGCGCTGGATCGGGAACTGAAAATTCGTAGGCTTGGCGCGCGCCTCCTGCTCCAGGTCCACGATGAACTGGTGCTCGATGTACCTACCGATGAGCTGACCGAAGTCTCTTTCCTGGTTCGCTCCATCATGGAATCCGTCGCGCCACTACGCGTCCCGCTCGTGGCCGAGGTCGCCACTGGCCCCAACTGGCGCGACACGCAATGATGCCCGATAACAACCCATAACAACGGGCGATCCTTGTCGATACGCGTCTGCTGCCTTGCGCTACGCCACCGGTTGGGCACAGTGGGAGCAGCGGCGGGCGGCGATCGGAATCTCGCTGAGGCATTCGGCACAGGGTTTGGTTGCGGGCGGTACTGGCGGGGCTGGCGGTTTGATGCGCGCCATCAGATGATTCATTGGCAGTACCACGCCGAAATAAATCACCCCCGCCATAACCAGAAAGTTGATCACCGCATTCAGAAAATTGCCGTACCGGATATGTCCGCCATGCAGATTCAGAATCAGCGAGCCAAAGTCCGGCTTGCCGCCGACGGCAGAGATGAGCGGCGTGAGTATGTCATTCACCAGCGATCCCACAATTCCGTTGAATGCCACGCCCAGAATCACCGCTACCGCCAGATCGATCACATTCCCGCGCAGAATAAAGTCGCGAAATCCCTTTAGCATTCCGGCCGCCTCACCATTCCTGTCTGATTTTCTCCTGCAAATGTGGACCGATTTTACTCGCTCCTACTACGGGAGTCGAGCGTGCGCGCCATCTCCTCCAGTTTTCGCACCGTGTTCAGATTGCGCGCAGTCCCCGCTCGCACCGCCGGAATCTTCAGCCGTGAATCTGCAATTCCGTCCGGATAATGTACGAATACCTCGCGTCCGCTCGACGCAATCTCTTCGCGCTTCCTGCCCGTCGCTGTCCGTGCTGCATCCGGCGGAGCCGCCAGCGGCAGAAAAAAGATCAGCGTCCGCGCCGACTCGCTTTCGCCAAACGGATTTCGTCGCAACGCATCTTCCAGCTCCCTGGCCGTGCGCAGCAGCACCGTCACCGGCTTGCCCATTGCGCAGCCCAGCTTCGCTTCGAGTCGGGCCACCATCTCCTTCTCGGTCCCTGTTCCGCGAAAGACCACATTGCCCGACGCCAGATACGTCTTCACCTCGGTCCAGCCAATTTCACGGCATGCCGCCGCCAGTTCCGTCATTGGCAGCCTGCCCGTCCCGCCCACATTCACCGCCCGCACCAATGCCACGCGAGCCATTTCCAGCAGATCAGGCCCCATCCGCGCTGCTGTTTTCATAGGATTCCTTTGTGCTGATTCGTTTTTTGCCATCTCTCACGTCCGTTGCTCAATTCTCCCGCTTGTCTTCCACCAAACTTCCCAGCCGATCCAGGCGTCTCTCCCACGCGCCGTTCCGATCAGCTACCCACGCCTGCAGCGCCGCTATCCCTTCCGGATTCAGGCGCACCAGCCGCACACGTCCCTGTTTCTCCGTCTTCACCAGCTCACTCTGCTCCAGCACCTGAACATGCTGCAACACTGCGGCCAGCGTCATCGCAAAAGGACGCGCAAGCTCTGAAACGGTCACCGGTCCCTGGCTCAAGCGCTCCACCATCTCCCGTCGAGTCGGGTCTGCCAGCGCCTGAAAGATGCGCCCCGTCTGCTCCGGTTTCCACCCAGCTTTCATCATCCCTGCGCCAGTTCCCGATGGATTTCCCGCGTAAGCGCCTCCAGAATCTTTGTCCATCCCTCGCGCCGCAGTTCCACTCCATCGGAATTCGGAAAGAAAGCGCTCTGGTCTGTCATCACCAGCCTCGTCCCCGTTGCCGTCTTCATCAGGGCAAAGGTGGCCAGCGACGCTGAAATCCGATACTCGCCGACCGCCATCGTATAAGCGATTGTGATCCGCTCGTGCTCCACGATGTCCATATACACCGTCTCGTTGGTCACCTCGGCTCCCCGCAGCGGGCTTTCTGCCGTGGTTCGAAAGCGGGTCCGCTCTCGGCCTCCTACCCGGAAATCGAGCGAGTACTCCAGTATCTCCATCCCCGTGTGCACATCGTCCACATACCACCGCCGCTTCTTCTCCTTCTCGGAAAAAGCGGCAAAAACTTTCTCCACCGGCGCCGCATACTCCCGCGCCAGCGTGAAACTGGCGTGCGCTATCCCAGTCTCTATTTCGCTCGCTGTCGGCATCGTTCTCTCTGTGTTCATCGCATCCTCCTGCCGCTTATAGTTAAGTGGAATCTTGAGTATTGCTGCGAGCGGGATAAAAGTCAAGCAAAAACTTAAGCATTGCGGATCATTTTTTTCATCCGCAGCCGCCGCGCTCACAGGTATTCGTGCAGCATGCGTTCCCACGTCGGCCAGTCGTGGGAGTTCCAGGCATCCCAGATGAAAAGCTGGTGCGGAATACCTTTGCTGGTAAGAATGCGGTCCAGGTGCTGGTTAGCCCCCAGACACTGGTCGTCCCAGCCCGTCGCCAGCACATACTGGTTGCGTCGGTAGTGCTCGAAGTACCACCCATCTGTCAGATTCGGCAGGTATTGCGTCGGTGTTTGGAAGTACACGTCCGGGTCATGGTATCCATGCAGGAAGCTCGTCATATCGAAGGCGCCTGACAGCGACAGCATTCCGGTGAAACGGTCTGGATGCCGTAGGGCGAAGTTTGCCGCATGAAAGCCGCCGAAGCTGCAGCCGAGTGTCATCCGCTTCGGATTCTGATTCTTTGACTGCATCAGCGGCACCACTTCTTCCATCACATACGCCTCGTATTGCACCTGCCGCGCAATCCGCCAGCGGGGCGGCACAGCCCGGTTGTACCAGCTTTCCATGTCCACCGAATCCACGCAGTAGAGCTGCAACTGGCCGGCGTCGATCTTTCCGCCGAGCGAGTTGACCAGTCCTCGATCCTCAAACTCGAAGAATCGTCCGCCTGAGGTGGGAAACACCAGCGCCGGAAGCCCGTCATGGCCAAAGACCAGCAGCTCCATCTCACGGCCCAGCCGCGTGGAAAACCATCTGTGGTACTCACGTATCATGAAGTCTGGCCCTCGTTTCGTGTAACTGTAACAGTCACGGGCGGCGTTTCGAGAGAGATTTGCGGCAGCAGCCGGGGAAATTTCTCCGCCATCGCGCGGAATGGAGGACTGGTCGGGATTGAACGGGTCAGCGGAGGTGCGCAGAGCAGCCGGGCAGTCGGCGCAACGGAATCCGAACGACGTGCAGAGCCACGCCTGCTGCGACTGGGAACCCACCTCCACCGGGCATCCCCGTCTGCATCTCCATCGCGGTTTTCGGAGCAGCTTTCTGCCCGATGCGCGTAATCTCGTCGTCTATCTTCCGCCCGGATACGAGGACCATCCAGGCCGCCATTATCCTGTGCTTTACCTTCAGGACGGACAGAATCTTTTCGATCCGCAGACATCGTTCATCGCCGGAAGAACCTGGCGCGTACGGGAGTCGGCCGATGCCGCCATGGCCGCCGGTGAAGTGGAGCCGCTCATCATCGTCGGCATTTACAACACCGGAGAGCGTCGTTTGGCCGAGTACACACCGGTCGCCGACTGGCGCATGGGCGGCGGAGAAGCCGCCTCTTACGGCCGACTCATCACCCAGGAGCTGATGCCCTGGATCCAGCGGAATTATCGTGTACGCGCGGATCGCGCTTCCACAGGTCTCGGTGGTTCGTCGCTTGGCGGTCTTGTCTCGCTCTATCTCGGCCTCGAATATGCACATCTCTTCGGTCGTCTTGCCATTCTGTCACCCAGCGTCTGGTGGGGTAGCAGAAACATTCTCGCCTTCGTCCATCAACGTGCGGAGGAGATTGAGGAGAGGCCTCGGATCTGGCTCGACGCCGGCGACCAGGAAGGACGCATGACCCTGCGCGATGCCGAGTCGCTCGCGCGCCGACTTCGAGCCGAGGGATGGCAGGATGGCGATTCGCTGCACTTCGAACGCATTGTGGGCGGAACCCACGACGAAGCAAGCTGGGCGCGGCGTGTCCGTCCGATGCTGCGCTTTCTCTTTCCACGGCACGGCGAAAACGGCCTCGGCTCGTAGATACGAGGTAGAAGCGAGGTGGAGCGAGGCCCAGCCGCCTCGCAGTTTTCTGCTACACTCAGTAGAGCGCGCTGGAACAAAACGCAGACCCGAGATGCCAGGAGGGTCGGCTATGCGTGCAAAGGGTACGGGGAGTGGCTCAGCCTGGTAGAGCACCTGGTTCGGGACCAGGGGGTCGGAGGTTCGAATCCTCTCTCCCCGACCAATTCAAAAAAAGCACTTACATAATAATCAACCTTCTGGAAACAGGCCATTTGTACACGTTTTGTACACCTATCGGCCCGCAGGCTATTGAATCTTCCCATTGTGCCCACACGCTGCAAATGTTCGTTGCGCGTATGATTGCCCGTCGATCGAGAGATTTTGGTTGAAGTTATATGTTGCCGCTGGCCCGGTTGCAATGGATGGGAAATTGCATGTTCCGGTAGCCACGCATCCGATCCGGTCATACACGGTCTGCTCTCCCATCTCAAATCGAGGCAGTCTGATGGTCGAGTATCTGTTCTGCGCAAAAGTGGACAGACATGTGGCCAGCATGAATCCTACCGCAAGAATCAAGTGAAACCGAAGATGCATAGAATGTACCAACATAGCATCGAGATTGGACACAGATTCCTCCATGCAGCATTGTAATTTTCCAATCACTCGACCGGATCAACCAGAAACTGCTCCAGCTTACCGTCCGGATAGGTATACGTACTCAGCGAGAGCCTGCGCGTCGGGTAGTCGAGGCGGAAGCTGCGGAAGGTCATGCCGCCGCGCAGTTCCTCGGCGCTCTGGAGGAAGCGGATCGGCTCTCCGAGGGGCGCGAGGCTGGTTTGGAAGTCCGCGACGGTCTGGGCGGAGAAATAGTCATTCAGATTGGGCGCAAGCAGCGAGCGGTCCAGAGTGCCGCGCTGGAGGCCGCGATAGATAGCCAGGGTCTGCTGCTGGACCGGCGTCAGGTTGCTTTCGCCATTGACGGTGTCGGCCACCAGGCGCGCGACCTCGGCGGCTCCGCCCGCCATGTGGTTGGTGAGAGCGACGACGGCCACGCCGTTATCAAGCTGGACGAGATTGTCGGAGGTAAAGCCGGTGACCTCGCCGGAGTGTTCCAGGGTCGGGTGTCCGGCGCGGGTGCTGACCTCCAGGCCGAGGCCATAGCCGGTGCCTTTGCCGTCTTTGAGTTTGACCTCGGTGAACATCTCTTTGTAGCTTTCCGGCTTGAGAACCGAGCGGGCGATGAGGCTCTGGTCCCAGAGAGCGAGGTCGTGGGCGGTCATGGCCAGCTCGCCTGCGGCAAACATCCAGCCGCGACCCTCTTTGGGCGCGGGGCGCAGCGGGCCGAGCGCGGCGCGGACGTAGGGTGTGGCATCGGTCGAGGTGAGCTTCGCTTCATCGGAGTCCCACACCGAGTGCATCCCAAGCGGGTGGAAGATATGTTCGCTGAGGAACTGCATGAGCGGCTGACCGCTGACGCGCTCGACAATCAGGCCGGCGATGACGTAGTTGGTGTTCGAGTACTGCCACTGGGTTCCCGGCGGGAAGTCGAGCGGTTTCTTGGCCCAGGTATCCAGAATGGCCTGCGCCGTCGTTGGCTTTTCCATCGGCGTCATCAGATAGTCCTCCGGCCAGTAGTCCTGGTAGCCGGAGGTGTGGCTGAGAATTTCACGGATGGTAACTTTATCGCCTTCGGTGAGGCCGGGGACGTACTTGCCGACGGGGTCGTCAAGGCGCAGCTTGCCCTGCTCCTGAAGGATAAGGATGGCCGCAGCGGTGAACTGCTTGGAGATCGATCCGATGGAGTAGCGCATCTCAGGCGTGGCCGGGAGCGCAGGATCGATGTGAGCGAGGCCGTAGGCGTGGGTGTAGACGAGCTTTCCACCCTGAACAACCGCGATCGAGACGGATGGAAACCCTCGCTCGGCCATAACCGCTGTGGCGACGCGATCAACGCGGGTTCGCAGAGTGGGGTCGAGCGTCTTGACCGTCATACTGCTCTGGGCGATAGCCGCGGTAGCTGCCATTGTTGCCACTGTTGCCATTACGAGTGCTGAGAGGTTTCGCCATCGTTGCATTGTCTGGTGCTCCGTATTCTGTTTTTTTGAAGTATAGGGGGATTGCTGTTCAGCAGGCGACAGCGCGTTTGGCGCGCCAGTAGATCGCCGCGCCGATGAAGTTGAGCAGGAGCGCCGCGCCGCCGACCTTGGCCGCGAAGAGCCAGGAGTTGTTGACATCGACGATGGGCGCAAGCGCAAGGACGGTTGCGGCAACTGTGATGGAGAGGCCGCTGATGGCGCAGGTTTTGATCCACCGGCTGGCCGGGGAGCAGGCTTGCGGTAGTCCGCGCTGGCGGTTGGCCAGGAGCGGGACGGCAAACATGGCGCAGTAGTAGACGCCGAAGAGGAGTTGTCCGGCGGAGACGAGTACCTGGAAAGCCTCTTCATGGCCGGAGCTGAGGGTTGCGGCGACAGCGGCGGCCATGGCGACAGCAACAATGACCCAGAGGCTGCGAACGGGGGTTCCGAAGCGCGGATGGAGGCGGGCAAACCAGGCGGGCAGGAGTCTGTCCCAACCCGCGACCATGGGCAGTCGGCTGGTTTCGGCGGCGATGGTGGTAAATGAGCAGAAGGTGAAGGTGGCCAGAGCGAGGATCATGACGCGCCCGAGCCAGATACCCGCGCCTTGTCCAAAGGCGGCGGCGAGCGCCTGAGGGATGGATCCGGCGAGATCGATCTGGCTGGCTGGGATGTAGGTGAGCATGGAACTTGTCATGAGGAAGTAAATGGCGGCAATGGCGGGCGCGGCCATCCAGGCGGAGAGGACGACGGCGCGAGCGGCGTTGCGGGTTTCGCCAGCAAAGACGGCGATCTGTTCGAGGCCGCTGTAAGCGTTGAAGGCGACACGGGTGTAGAGGTTGAGCGTAAGCAGACTCCAGACGGGCCAGCCGAGCGCGAATGGGGCCTGCGGGTTGACGTGCGGGTGATCGGGAGTTGCCGAGGGATGCCAGAAGAGCAGGACGACAAAGGTGAGGGTGAGGGCGACCATGACCAAAGTGCCGAAGTGGCCGACCCATTTGCCGTAGTGGAAGCCGAGGACATTGATGGCAAGGACGACGCCGAGCAGGGCTACGTCGAGCGCGAGGGTCCAGGCGCGGCTGCTGGCCAGCCATGCGGCCCGCGGGCCAAGCGCGTAACTGAGGCTGGTGATGGTCTGGATGCCAAGCTGAGAGATGGTGAAGATGGCGTAAAGTGCGTAGTTCCACGCGCTGAGAAACCCAGCCATCGGACCGATCGCCGCGCGCGTCCACTGATAGACGCCGCCTTCGAACGGCCAGACGCGGGCGCACCAGGTAACCACCCAGACCTGGGGGAGAAAGAAGAGGAGAATGCCTAATATCCAGAGGAGCGGGTGAGTGGAGCCTTCGCGCGCGGCAATGGCGGCCCAGTTGACGCCGACGACGAGGACGATTTGCATGGGGACGAGATCGCGCAGGCGCAACTCGCGGCGCAGACCGTGCGGACTCGATTGCGGGCTGGACGAGCTTGCGGCATCGGCAATTTGCAGTCTGGGTTCTGAATGCACGCGCGTAAGTCCTGGCAGGAAGACTGAGGATGCCGACAGTCCTGTCTTGTTCCTCACTATCGCAGGCGCGAGCAGCCATACTCAAGGAAATTCGCATTGGCACTGCAAGGGCAAGCAGGCTGCGGAAAGTCTGAAAAGGCAGCGCAGAGTAGTTGAGAGGCAGAAATTTTGACAGTGATATTTAATTCATGAACTGTGGAACGCGAATGTGCTGTAGCCTGAATGGTCAGGAGAAGGCGATTTTTTTATAGAAAACCGAAAACGTAAAGAGAAAGCGGGGCAGGATGGAACGATTGATCGAGGGGCATAAGCATTTTCGGGAGGATATATTCCCGCGGCGCAAGGATCAGTTTCATCTGCTTGCCGAATCCCAGTCGCCCCGCTGGCTCTTCATCACTTGTTCGGATTCGCGGATTGTGCCGGACCTGATTTTGCAGACCGGACCGGGAGATCTGTTCATCACGCGGAATGCCGGGAACATCATTCCGTTGGCAACGGTGGACGATGGTGCGACAGCCACGATTGAGTATGCGGTGGAGGTGCTGCATGTGCGGCATGCGATCGTGTGTGGGCACTCCGACTGCGGCGCGCTGAAAGCGGCTCTAAACCGGCCGGATCCGGTGCGGATGCCACTGGCGAGCCGGTGGCTGGGGCATGTCGAAGAGGCATTTCGCTACCGACAGCCGCTGAACCCTGCAGACGGAGAGCATCCGGAACTGGCTTCGCTGATCCGGGGCAATGTGATCGCGCAACTGGAAAATCTGAAGCGACAGCCCTCGGTGCTGGGCGCAATGGAGCGAGGCGAAATGGCAGTGCATGGCTGGTATTACGACATCCTGAGCGGAACGATAGAAGAGTACGCAACACGGGAGGGTCGATTCATTCCGTTGCTGGAGTTTCCTAAGAACCTGTCCAGAAACTAGCGAAGGAACCTTGGAAGGAATATGCGGAGAGAGTTTGGGTGGATAGGGTAGGTGCATGTACCCGAGCGATTTGACCGACAAGCAGTGGATGAGGCTGGAGCC
>JAKAXU010000086.1 GCA_021816455.1 Acidobacteriota bacterium | reverse complement strand
CGCAGCAAAGAAGTTCTCGATCAAACCATCACAGAACTGCTTCCCGATATCACCCCGGAAAACGCATCGGCATGGTTCAAACACTGCCTCGAAGGTCTACAGCATTAGGGAAAACGCTCTAAGAACTGGATAATGACGTCCCGGATAATTTTTCTTCGACGATCGCCGCGGCATGTTCCAGAACCTCGGCCAGGGTTAGATAGGTTGAGTCCAGAAGGATGGCGTCGGCGGCGGGACGCAGCGGGGAGACTGCGCGGTTGCGATCACGTTCGTCGCGTGCGCGGAGGTCTTTGGCCACCTCGTCGGAGGGGCGTGCGGAAGGTGTTTGCGGAATGCCGACCTGCTCACCTGACTGGTCAAAGCGACGTTGTCCGCGGACCTCGGGCGAGGCGTCGAGAAAGATTTTGACGTCGGCGTGTGGAAAGACGACGGTGCCGATGTCGCGGCCTTCCATGACGACGCCACCCGCAGCGCCAAGCTGCTGCTGACGCGCGACCATCCAGGTGCGAATCTGCGGATGGACGCTGACGAGGGAGGCTGCGTCGGTGACCTCCGGAGTGCGCAGCAGGGTCGTCACATCCTCGCCGTCGAGCAGGACAAGATTGCCCTCCGGCTGTGGCTGGAGGGTGATGACTGTGCGGGCTGCAAGCATCTCCAGCGCGGCAGTGTCGTCGGTGGAGACGCCCTCGCGCCGTGCCTTCAGCGCGAAGGCGCGATACATGGCTCCGGTTTCGAGGTTGAGCAGGCCAAAACGGGCTGCCAAGTGACGGGCCACGGTGCTTTTGCCAGCTCCGGCAGGCCCGTCGATGGCGATGATAAGGCTGGAAGGCATCTTGCCGGAGGCGGAATCCGCCGTGCCTGCGCTAGCCGCATGCGTGGTCACCGCGCGCGATTCCTGGCTGCCGGTTTGCCGACTTTAGGTTGCGAGGACTGACGGGCGGAAGCGCCGACCAGGCTGTAACGCTTGGAAGCCGAGGTGCGTCCGGAGCTTTCGGCTGTCGGTCGCGGGTGGCTTCCGGCACGGCGATCCGCAGGACGTCGGTCGCCCGGCCTTCGATCCGAGGCCCGCTGGACAGAGCTGCGCGGGTTGGCGGTTCGTGTCTCCGGGGTCCGCACATCTTCGGAGCGACGCGCTGTGGGCCGGTCCTGAGTCCGGTCCTGAGTTCGTTCGCTGGATTTTGCTGCTGGGCGGCTCTTGGCGAAGCGAGCTGCCGGTTTGACTGCTGTTGCAGGGCGCGCTTGTTTGCGGCCTGTCGCGGAAGAGTCGCTCCGGAAGTTGCGCTCGGTGCGCGTGGAAGCGGCTGCCGGGCGGGCAGGGCCGCGTTCTCCTGGCTTGCGGGTGAATCCGGAGGGCTTTTCGGCGCCCTGAAACCGGCCGGAAGCAGGGGCCGGGCGCACATGGCGGACGACCTTCTTGCCGGGGCGCGGAGCAGCGCCGTTGGCGGTGGTTGCGGGACGGCTGCGGAAGGTATCGACTGCCGGACGAGCGGCGCTGCGCGAGGTTGCAGGCTTGCGATTGCGGGTCTCGGCGCCGCTGTGGAAGCGCGAACGATCGCCGGTGGCGGACGACGCATGAGGACGAGCGGGCGGTCGTACCGCGCGCCGTGGCTGCGAGGGGCGACGCGCGGCGGACGATGCCATCGGAGTCTCTCCGGCGCCGGTCTGGTTGTCGCGTTGCCGCTCCGCGAAGGCGGCAAGCGAAACGGAATCCTCGGAGGCCATCTCGCGCTCTTCGGTGAGTCGCTGGTAGCGGCTCAGATAAGTGGATCCGCTGAGCGTAAACGACGGCTCGGCGGGGAACTCGGGCAGCGTGCCGGCGACATAGTAGAGCGGAAGCTGGCCGATGGTAGTGGTATGCACCTGGCGCGTGGCTGCCAGACCGCGAACGACCTCGCGGATCTTGCTGCGCGAGGTGAGCGGAGAGAGAAACAGCTCAATCTCTTCCATGGATGCTGCGATGGCTGCCTGAAGGTAGATGGAGGCCAGTACGGAGATGGCAGTGACCTGCGAGGTGGAAGCACCCTCTGCGATGGCCTTCTGGAAGCGCTGGCGGAGCGGCTGCCAGAGAGCGGGCTTGCCTGCCTCGGGCACCACGGGAATCACGCGGAGCTGACGCCAAAGCTCGTGCAGCGCGCGCAGGGTGGCCGATTCGGAGACTTCGCGGCCCAGCGCGTCGCGCAACTGAGGTGCCGACTGATTGCCGGACTCAAGTTGTTTGGCGACCTGGACGGCAAGCTGCGAGACCTGGCGCGAGCCGGTCAGTTGAGGTGGCCGACGCCAGTCACGGTCTCCGCGCAGAGCATAAACATAGGGAAGCACCCAGCTTGCCACGACATAGTCCGGCTGGTCGCCAGGCTGCCCGTTCAGGCTGAGGCGCACGGCGACGTTCTCCGCCTCCAGGCGGACAAGAAGCCGCTCGGCAGAGGCGATCAGGTCGAGGTTCGGCTCGGGAATCTGCCTGCCGGCGATGGCTTCAACAAAAGTGGGGGCCGTGAAGCCCGCCTGCACGGAGCGAGGCAGAAAGAGACAGAGTCCCGTTTCCTCAATCCACGTACGGACATCCTCATATTGCGTTGCGGCATGTCCGTTATGGCGCATCCTTTCGGAGCGCGCTGCTTCCAGTTGCTCTGCTGTCAAAGAAAACCTCTTTCCAGGCTGATTCGCGCTGATTCCAAACTGCGAGGGCCGGAGACCGGTGAAAAATCGCTGCTGCGAACGGGGGTAAACGAAGCAACGCCGGGCCGGAACTCGAAGAGAATCAAAGCGATCTGGCGGAATTGCCAATCGCAGATGCTTCCTTGGAAGCAAAATCTGCGACCTCCAGTGAATTCAAATCCGCTGGAATGCCCGCTGGATCTCTATCCAAGAATACCTCAAAGTGATTGGACGTCCATGGGGACAAGAGGTTGGGTGGCTGGTTTTTGATAATTCTTCCAGCAGCCAGACCATTTTCTGCGGTTCCAGAGGGGTATTGATCTTGATGGCCGAGTGGCAGGCGATGGAGGCGGCGACGCGGCCGCGCAAGGTGCGCAGATCGGCGGAGAGGTCGCGCCGGAGCAGCAGCGCATCGGGGGAGTCGTCCCGGCCCATGCCACCTGTCTGCTCGATGACTTCCATGAGCATCCGCTCCAGCTCCCTGCCTTCCAGACCGATGGGCGCGGCGTGAATGGCGATGGTGCGGGCGCCGAAGGGCTGAACCTCGAAGCCGTTGCGCTCCAGCTCGTCGGTGATCGAGGAGAAGATTACCATCTGCCAGGGTTGAAGCTCGACCAGCAGCGGCATGAGCAGCCGCTGTCGCTGAACGGCCTCCGCTTCACGACTGGCCAGGATCTTCTCGAAGAGCACGCGCTCGTGGGCAACGTGCTGGTCGATGATCCACAGACCCTCGTCGTTGACGGCAAGGATGAAGGAATTGCGAAGCTGGCCGAGCGGACGCAGCGTGGCCAGGCCGTGCAGCGAAGGCGCTTCGGGGAGGGTCGGATCGGCCTGCGCGATGACGGGGGCGGAAGCCGCGCCGAGCAAGGCGGGCAGAGCCGACTGCCAGTCCGCAGCAACGGGCAGATTTTGCTCAGCGGTAGGCAGAGGCTGCGGCCGGAATGGCCCGGCGACTGGCTTGGTGCCAGGCCGAGGCAGCTCAGCGTCGGCCTGGTTGGATTCCGGGGTCTGGCCCTCTGAGTTCGGCAGCGCTGATTCGGGCAGCGCGGAGTCCCGAGCTGTCTGAGGCGCATCCGAAGGTCCGGGCAGATGCGAGGCCACCGGCTGCAGCAGCGAGGCGGAAGAAGCTGCCGTGGAATCGAGCGCGGCCAGGAATCCAGCCGCCGGTCGGGAGCGGACCAGCGCGGCGCGCAGACTGTCACGCAGAAAATCATGGACGAGGCTCTGCTGGCGGAATCGGACTTCGGTTTTGGCCGGGTGAACGTTGACATCGACCTCTTCAGGAGGCAGATCGAGAAAAAGCAGCGCGACCGGGTAGGAGGTGGGCGGCAGAATGTTGCGATAGGCCTCGGAGATGGCATGCAGCAGCAGGCGGTCGCGGATGAGGCGGCGATTGACGAAGAGATAGATTGAGTTGCGGTTCAGCTTCTGCAGCTCCGGTTTGGAGTAGAAGCCGCTGAGACGCAGATGGCCTGGTTCTCGCCGCGGCTGGTCGGGATCGACCTTCCAGGGCGGCGGCTCGGGCAATCCGGATCGATCGAGCGGAGCCTCGGCGGCGACGGGCAGAAGCTGGCGGAGCGTCTCGGCGCCGAAGACCTGAAAGACGCGCTCCTCACTGCGAGCAACCGGCGGAGCCAGCAGCAGCGTGTGTGTAGCGCTCACCAGCTCGAAGTGCTTGTCGGGATGGGCCAGCGCATAGTGGGTGACCAGCGCGGTGATGTGCGCGGTTTCTGTGGACTCGGCGCGCAGGAACTTGCGCCGCGCCGGAGTGTTGAAGAAGAGGTCGCGGATGGTGAAAGTGGCTCCGGTGGGCAGCGCGGCATCCTCGACGGCGAGAACCTTTCCGCCTGCGATCTCGATCCGCGTCCCGGCCTCAGCGCCCATCGCAGGAGCCGTTTCCAGCGTAACGCGCGCGACGGAGGCGATCGACGGCAACGCCTCTCCGCGGAAGCCAAGGGTTGCAATCGACAGCAGCTCATCGGCCGTGCGCAGCTTGCTGGTGGCATGGCGCTCAAAGGCCAGCAAGGCATCGTCGCGGTTCATGCCGCAGCCGTTGTCGAGGATGCGGATCAGCCGCCGTCCACCAGCCTCAATTTCAATGCGGATGCGGGTGGCCCCGGCGTCGAGGGAGTTTTCCAGCAACTCCTTGACGACCGAAGCAGGCCTGTCAACCACTTCGCCGGCAGCGATCTGGTTGGCGACCTGGTCGGAGAGGATGCGAATGCGGCCCATGCTCTCGACCAGAGTACAGCAGGAGAAGCGGCGCGTGAACCGGGGCGCGCCGTGTCGGTTCACTCCGGGATGCTTATGGAATAAATCTTGCCTGAACTGGCTAGGTTGGAGGTGGTAATCGAGCCTGGCGGCATGATGCCGTATTCCCCTTTGCCCAGCTTCTGGTCGAGCGTGAATTCGTAGAGGCGCGGGGCGACTTTGGTTGCCGTGAAGGGAACTTCGTCTCGGGTTGCGCCGCCAGAGTAGTGGATGACGCCGCCGGTCATGGAGCGGAATTCGCGGTTGTTCTTGTTTACGCGTAGCCGCAGCAACAGGTACTCCGTTGGAGCCGTTCCCTCGGGCACGTAGAGCGCAATGTGGACGGGGAAAGAGGTGACAAGCTGCGCATGTTTACCGGGGATATGTCCGTTGATGTCGCCTTTCACGATGCCATCGGTAGCCAGAGATTTCATGAATCCGCCGGATTTGTAGTTGATGATCTCCGGCATCATTTCCTTCCAGTTGCCGGACTTGTCCTGGTAATACACCCCGACTTCGTCGATGCCTGGAGGCAGGGTCGAAGATGTGGCGGAGGCCAGCGGCTCAGGGTTCGGAGTTATCAGGCCACTGGCCTTGTTGACGATGGCTTCGACAACTTTGTCGTCGAGGCCGGCCGACTTCAGGGCGATGATGCCCGCAGGCGAGACGTCAAATTTCGCTGGATTGGCGCGAATGGTGGTCAGGATGAGGTCATCGGAGAGGCCGGCCTTCTTCATCTGGATGATGCCGTCGTTGGTGAGCGGCTGTTGAGCAGAAGCGGCAAGGCAGAGGGAAAAGCAGAGCAGAAGCGCCAGTTTTCGCATGGCGGGACGATAGCACAGGGATGGGAGCGGGGCAACCGAAAATTCTGTGGAGCGCGGGATTGCTCCGCCGGGGTCGCTGTGCTACGCTGAAGGTCTGTGCCGATGCCGAAGGCAGCGCGAAAGTGTGCCTGCGGATAGCCAGGAAAGATGGCTTCGGAGACAAGCCAGAGCGGTTCAGAGGGCTGGCGTAGCTCAGCTGGTAGAGCATCTGATTTGTAATCAGACGGTCGGGGGTTCAAATCCCTTCGCCAGCTCCAGTAAGTTTGCAGCAGGTGAGGATTTCGGTGTGGAATGCTCCGGATTCCTTGCAGGGAAAGTATCTGGTTTTAAGGGTCTGGCGGGATCGGAAGAGTTTGGATCGGGCCGGACAGCATCCTCCGCGGTGACCCCACAGAGGCGCAGAGAGACAGTGAGCCGGACCGGTTCCGGGTCTTTCGATGCGTCAAAAACGGGGGAATCGGGCAGGGTGAGCGGAATGGGCACAGGTGGCCGAGTGGTTAATGGCAGCAGACTGTAAATCTGCCGTCCTTTGGGACTACGAAGGTTCGAATCCTTCCCTGTGCACCAGCAGAAGGCAGTGAGAACAGGCAGGGCGAATGCCGGGAAATATGCGTGTAGAGCGGAAGTATCGCGTGGCTCTGGCGCTGTACGTGGTTCTCGGGGTTCTGGCCTGGACGACGCTTGGCAGCGACGCTGTGGAGCTGTTCGGACGGGCTATTCCGCTGCGGTTGCTGCCGATTCTGGTTCTGGGTGGTTTTGCGCTGCGGACATGGGTGGCGATGCAGGCGGAGCGCATCCGGCGCGAAGCGGAAGATCGCAACGCAGCAAGCCGCGAAGTAGGCGGCAAGGTTTGAAGGGCTGATGTAGCTCAGTTGGTAGAGCACTCCCTTGGTAAGGGAGAGGTCACCGGTTCAATCCCGGTCATCAGCTCCAGAGGTTGGACCCGTCGGCGGGTGATATGGCTGGCGGCAGGTTTTGAGCGGGAGTAACTCAGTGGTAGAGTCACAGCCTTCCAAGCTGTTGGTCGCGAGTTCGATCCTCGTCTCCCGCTCCAGGTTTACAGGTTGTGTGGATCTTTCGCGGCGCGTGGAGATCAAGGGCAAGTTCCATGTTTGAGCAGGCAGTGTTTCCGGTACAGAACGAAGCGGTATTCGGTCCGTTGATGAGTAGGATCGAAGCAGCGTTTGCCGTCAGCCGGGTAGATTTGTTTCTCGCCTCGGTCAAAGCGCGCAGGCTGCGGATTCGGCAGATGGAAGAGATCCTCGCCGCAGGATTGCTGGGCGAGGATGGGAGCCAATTGTATGCGGCGCTTCCGGTCAGCGATCAGGCTTTGATGCGCGAGCGGTATCTGGCTCAGGTGGAGCGGGTTCCGGCCGAGCTGAGGCAGAGGTTTTCAGGGATTTACGCCTACTACTGAGCAGGCGCCAGGGTTCACGCCGGTCGAGCCGGATTGTGCAAAAGTGGCAAGTATCGTTCAGAAAGGGAATTGGGAGATGGCGAAGGAAAAGTTTGATCGTTCGAAGCCGCATGTGAATGTTGGGACGATTGGTCACATTGATCATGGGAAGACGACGTTGACGGCGGCGATCACGAAGGTATTGTCGAAGCACAATCCGAAGAACACGTTTCGTTCGTTTGACACGATTGACAACGCGCCGGAAGAGCGTGAGCGCGGGATTACGATTGCGACGGCGCACGTGGAGTACGAGACGGCGAACCGTCACTACGCGCACGTGGATTGTCCTGGCCACGCCGACTACATCAAGAACATGATTACCGGTGCGGCGCAGATGGATGGCGGGA
>JAKAXU010000033.1 GCA_021816455.1 Acidobacteriota bacterium | reverse complement strand
CTCAACTGGTCACGTAGACTCAGCAAAGACTACGAACTCCGTCATACTTCAGCCGAAACCATGATCCACATCGCCTTCGCTCATCTGCTCCTGAGACGATCCACTTAGTTTCTGGACAGACTCTTAGGTCTCACAATAGTTCAGTTTGTGGAGACGGCTTCGGCCACCATGGAAGGCGCCGCTACAAGATCGTACGGATAGTATGCGTTGCGGATATATTGCTTCACCATGCGGTTGGTGTTGAAGAACGAGCCGTTGTGTGCAATTGTCGTCTGCATCACCCGCGCCCAGCGCCCCTGATCCGCAAAGCTCGGCGTCACGGCATCTTCCAGCTTGGCATAGAGCGACTCGGCCTCGGCAGCATCGTCGACCCCGTCCTCAATCGCCCATCCCGTCACGCCCTCGATGCAGCCTTCAATCCACCAGCCATCCAGAATCGAAAGTGAAGGCACACCGTTCATCGCAGCCTTCATGCCGCTCGTG
This sequence comes from Acidobacteriota bacterium, assembly GCA_021816455.1. Classification (GTDB taxonomy): domain Bacteria; phylum Acidobacteriota; class Terriglobia; order Terriglobales; family Acidobacteriaceae; genus Acidicapsa. The sequence continues at coordinate 34,978 of JAKAXU010000033.1, read as the reverse complement.
CCGGAGGCTTCGTATGGCCTGCGCGGCGTGTTCACCCACACATCCACGCCTGCGGTAAGCGCGGCGCCGAGGTTCCAGTCATAATTCTCCAGATAGACCACGCGCAGGTCCGTGCCCGAGTACTGCTTCGCTCTTTCGATCACTCCATGGATCAGCGCCTTACCCGGTTCGTCCTGCGGGTGCGCCTTGCCAGCGTAAAGAATCTGCAGCCCGCCTGCCGCCTGGGCAATCCGCTGCAGCCGCTCCGGATCGTGGAAGAGCAGATTGGCTCGTTTATAGGTCGCTGCGCGTCGCGCAAATCCGAGCGTCAGCACCTTCGGATTCAGCACCAGTCCAGTGCGCGAAGCTACCTCGGCCAGCAGAGTTTCCTTAGTGCGCGCGTGCGCTTCGAGCAGTTCATCGGCTGGAATCGCAATCGCATTCCGCAGATAAAGATGATCCCGCCGCCAGCTTGGTATATGCCGGTCGAAGAGATCCGCAAACGGCTCGCTCACCCATGTCGGCCCATGCACTCCATTGGTGATTGCGTCCACCTTATACTCCGGGAACATGGCCTGAGAAACCTCCCCGTGCTTCAGCGCAACGCCGTTGCAGTAGCGGCTGAAACGCAGCGCGACATAGGTCATATTCAGCAGCCCTTCATGGCAGCAACCCATCGACTCCAGCCGCTCCGTTCGCTCCGCGCCCAGAATGCGTCGCGCCTGTTCCAGACTGAAGCGGTCATGCCCCGCTGGCACAGGAGTATGGGTCGTAAAGACGCACTTACGCCGCACCGCCTCGATATCGGTCTCCGTCACCTGGCCCAGCGGACCGCCGCCCAGTTGCGCCTCCAGCAGCGCCAGCGTGAGCAGCGCTGCGTGACCCTCGTTCATGTGAAAGACGTTCAGCGGCAATCCCAGTGCATGCGCCATTCGAACGCCGCCCATGCCCAGCAGAATCTCCTGCTGCAGACGATAGTTTGCATCTCCGCCGTAGAGGTGATCCGTCAGCCTGCGGTCCCAGTCGCTGTTCTCCGCGAGATCCGCGTCCAACAGGTAGATCGGCAGAATATGGCCCGACCGTCCCACCACCTCATATCGCCAGGCGCGCAGCGCGACCACGCGATTTTCCACCGTTACCGTCACGCGCGGCGCTTCCTCTGTACAGAAATCCTCTATGCGCCACGGCTGCGCATCCTCGGTCTGTATGCCTTCAGCGTCCAGCATCTGCCGGAAGTATCCCTTCCTGTGTGCCAGCGTAAAGGCCACCATCGGAGTGCCCAGGTCGGCAGCCGAGCGCAAAGTATCTCCGGCCAGCATGCCCAGTCCGCCGGAATAGGTCGGCATCCGCGGGTTGATCGCAATCTCCATCGAGAAATACGCCACCAGCCCGGTCGCCGGGGTTGGTTCATAACTGTTGGGCTTGAATGAGGACGGCTTCAGCATCAGAATCTCTCCTGCGGCAAACCTGCATTCCCCAGACTTTCAGCCGCAGGATTCGGGGAAGGTTCCTGTGGCTCCACGATTGTTTCAATACTTGGCGGCTTACTGCAAACTTCAGCCTGCGGATCGCATCTTCAGCAATACAAAGGCCCCTGGACCAGAACCCCAGGCGCTGCCTGCCGTGGAGCTTTGATTGTACCAAGAACCGCTCTTTTTCCTGACCGAAGCATCCGACGACCTCCGCTCAGAATGGACACAATGCTGCAGAGAATGGCCGTTTGCCCCAAGCCCGGTGCATCAAACATCGGATTAGTCTTCGGACTGCGCCAGGGCCGCTACAATCTCGCAGGTCGCGCTCATCCCACCCGCCGCACGCCATCCGATGCATGGCAGATATAAATCTCCGGCTCAATTCCCGTCCGCTCGCGGTACTGCGCGCCCAGCTTTGATTTGAACTCCGCAGCAAACTCCTGCTCCACCAGATTGACCGTGCATCCGCCAAAGCCGCCGCCGGTCAGCCGCGCACCAATCAGCCCTGGTAGTCTGCCAGCCAGTTCCACCATCAGGTCGGCCTCCGCGCAGCTTGCCTCAAAGTCATGGCTGTAGCTCAGATGCGCCTCGTGCATCAGCATTCCCAGCCGGTCCATGTCCTGTGTTTCCAGCGCTTCGGCTGCCGCCGTCGTCCGTGCGTTTTCGGTAATAATGTGCCGCGCGCGTTTTCTGGCGGCTTCCGGAATCTCTTCGCCCCAGCGTTCCAGATCCACCACCGTTGCATCTCTCAGGAAGCGTATCTCCGGCCTGTGCCTGGCCAGAATCCGGCAGGCCAGTTCCACCTCGGCGCGCCGCGTTCCGTATTCCCCCCCCGCGATCGAATGCTTCACCATCGTATTGGCAATGACCAGCGCCACCGATTTCGGAATCGGCGCCAGCCGGTAGCTCAAGTCACGGCAATCCAGCAGCAGTGCATGGTTTGCCGCTCCATTTACCGAGACAAACTGGTCCATAATTCCGCAGCTTGCCCCCACAAATTCATTCTCCGCCCGCTGGCACAGCCGGGCCATCGCCGGGCCGTCGATCGCAGTTCCCATCAGCCGGGTTACTGCCGCTGCCGTCGCCACCTCCACGGAGGCCGAACTGGACAATCCTGACCCAAGCGGCACATCGCCCCACAGGCTCAGACTGAGGGGCGGAATCCGGTAACCTTCTTCGGCCAGCGTTCGCAGGACGCCGACCGGATAATCGCTCCACTCCCCGCTGCGCATCTCTGGCAGCGCTTCCGCCTCAAAGCTTCGTTCCTCGTCGAAGTTCTCCGCCCGGATCACTACCCGTCCATCCTCGCGCTGGGTCACGCCAGCCAGCGTGGCAAAATCAATCGCCGCCGGCATTACGAATCCCTCGGCGTAATCCGTATGCTCGCCGATCAGATTCACGCGCCCCGGTGCAGCGAAAACCTGCGGCACGGTGCCAAAACGTCTCAGGTGCAGCTCTTTCAATTGCTCAACGCTTTGCATCCGCCCGTCGTCCTTTCACTGCATCTTCGTTAACCGCTCGATCTCCACATCCAGCGGCCAGTGCGTCGTCGCGCCCGGCTCTATCCACCGGCTCCATTCGCCCATCCTGGCCAGCGCGTCCTCCGGAGCCGTCGACGGCTCCATCGCTACACACATCTGTCGTCCGCCATCGCCGCCATCCGGCCATCCGCCATAGCAGAGCCACAATCCGAGATACGGCGTCGTCTCCACGGCAAACCGAACCGTCACGCGCAGCCCGATCCCAATCCGCTCCAGCGAGCACCAGCCATCCCCGGACGCCAGCCGATCGCTGAACAGTTTCTCCGCGAATGCGCTGGTGGACGGTTCAGCCACACTCAGGTCATACGCCCCGCTTTCCGCCCGGACTCCCCGCGGCCACGCGATCCAATCCCCGTGCGCTCCCACGCGATTTCCGCGCGAATCCTCTACACGGACTGCAGTTACGGACTCCGGCAGCGCAATCCGGTCGCCGGCCTCGCAGGCGAAGAGCGGATGCGCAGCCCAGCTCCACGGCATGCGCTCCCGGCTCAGATTTCGCAGCGAATACAGCAGCCGCAAACGCCATCCGCGCTGCGTCGGCGCAAGGATTATCGAGCGGGTCAGCTCCAGCGGCAGACTCCGGCAAAGCGCGGTCATCGTGACGGCGTCGGGTGAGCGCGCGGTTACTTTCCAGGCTTCGCGCCACAGATCGCCATGATCCGATGTCTCCACAACTCCCATCGGCGTCTCTATTGTGCAGGCTGCCACCGTCGGCAGGCATTCATCCCATCCACTTGCGTCGCTGGCTGCAAAGGCTATGTCCGGCACTCGTTTCTTCAGGGGGCGCAGCGGCTGCTGCAACAATTCGTGGCCATCGGAGAGCAGGCTACTCATCTTGCCTCCCAGCTCAGGGAGGAGCGTCAACTTGCAGCCATTGACTGCAATGATAACCTTTTCAAATTCGTTCGCCAGCGTCTTTCTCCCGCACCGCCATCGTACTCAATCCTAATCCGTGCCGCTCAGACGTCGCCAAATCTCCGGAAGCCATTCCTGATGTTCCGGCTTCATCAACACCGAGCGAAGACAGCTTGTCATCCCTGCTTCCGTTTCCTCAAAATACCGTTTCGGCAAATGCACCAGAGCCAGATGCAGATCTCGCCCCGCCGCAGCATCGAAAACCCTCTGCGCTCCCGTTGCATCGTCGCAGATACGCCAGACTACGATATCAAGCTCCGGTCCGCTCGGCAAAGGCTTAAATCGTGCATCTTCCCGCAATCTGCGATCCAGCTCTATCGCTGCCCGTCGCCCTGCCGCCAGCCCTCGGGCAAATTCATCTCCAGGCTCGCCCAGCGGAACCAGCGGCAGCAACCGCTGGGTGGCCCACAGTGCCACCGCAGCCGCTCCGGCGCGACTGCATTCCAGGCTGATTTCACCTAGATGCAGCTCCCCGGAGGTGAAATAGGTATAGGGCGATTCGTGTTTGTAGAGGCGCCCTACTTCCGGATCGCGAAAGAGCACGCATCCACATCCGTAGGGTTGCAATCCATGTTTGTGTGGGTCGATAACGATCGAGTCTGTCTGCTCCATTGCTGCGTACGCCCGTGCTGCCTCGGCGTCCAGCTCGGGCGCAATCAGCCGGAAATATCCTCCGTACGCCGCGTCCACATGCAGGCGAAAGCCGTACCTCTCCCGCAGCGTGAGAATCTCGTGCAACGGGTCGACTGCTCCCAGCGCCGTCGTACCCAGGGTCGCCACTACCGTCCCCACATCGCCCCGGCGCAGCTCGTCCTCCAGCGCATTCAGGTCTATCCTACCCCGGTTGTCGCTGGCGACCGCGTCAAACGCAACTCTCAGCACGCCGGTAATTCGCTTGTGCGTATAGTGGGCCTGTTCGCTGGCCACAATCCGCTTGCCTGGCTGCACTTGTCCCGCCACCCACAACGCTTCCAGATTCGCAAAAGTTCCACCTGAGGTCAGATGACCCAGAAAGCTCCGGCCATCCCCCTGCCGCCAGCCCAGCATCCCGGCGATCCCGGCCACTGCTTCGATCTCCATCTCCGAACTAGCCCTGCCACCATCCCGCGCATGGTTGTTCGGATTGATCGTCATCGCCAGCGCATACGCAGCCTGTGCCACCGGGTGCGGCGGTTTCAGCATCTGTCCGGCATAAAGTGGATGAAAATAGGGGTAGTTATCGGCCAGCCGCCCGGCTACTTCGCCGATCACCGCCTCCAACGCTGCCGTCGAAGGTCCGGGAGTCGCAGCGAACTCCGGAAGCCGGGAAAAGTCGTGATCCAGGCGCTCCATTCCGGCTTCCACCAGCCGCAGCCATTCGTCTTTTTTGCCGCTTCGAATCATCACGAAAACTCACCATACCACGGCTGCCACATCCCGCCCAAAACGGAACTCAAACAGGCTAAAGTGCTTGTCTGCAATTTTTCATGCAGGGATTTTCCAAACTAGTGTTACCATGAGTTAGCGTTAGAACCGAATCGGGCGTAGCAGTACTCGCCCAACCAAGCAAGCTTCTGCATGTCTTCGCTCCGTTTCACTCCAGCGCAATTCAAAGTTCAGGAAATACGAATCAAATGGAACAAGGTACTGTGAAATGGTTTAACGACGCGAAGGGCTTCGGCTTCATCTCGCGTCAGAACGGCGAAGATGTTTTCGTGCATTACTCCGCCATCAACTCTAATGGCTTCAAGAGCCTGCAGGAAGGCCAGGCCGTGCAGTTCAACGTGGTCAAAGGCCCCAAAGGATGGCAGGCTGCCGACGTGCAGCCTCTGTAAAAAGATTTTCGCGATCCGGTTCGCCGGCTCGTGTTTTTTATCGGGCAGGGTTTATCTCTGCCCGATTGTTTTGGATACTCTCTCCATGGGTGCATCCCGGCCAGAGACAGCTTCCCTCATTCCCTCTTTGAGGCTTCCGAATCGGGGCGGCAACCACCCGGCTACAAAGTAGCGTTCATCCGCGCTCGTGCCAATGTTTCCAGCGCGTCGCACGCCGCGCGGCAGCCATCCTCGTCCGCCAGTTGGCGCATCGCCGCCTGTGTAGCTGCCACATATCCGGGCTTCTCCAGTAATTCACTCAGTTCCTTTGCCAGTCGCACCGCTGTCACTTCGCTTCGCCGGATACTCCGCGCCACGCCTAGTCGCACCATCCGACGCGCATTGTCCGGCTGGTCATGGCTCCACGGCACAATCAGCATTGGCCTCCCTGCGCGCAGGCACTGCGCCACCGTTCCCACTCCGCCCTGGTGTACCACGGCTGCAGCGCGTGGAAACAGCGCCGAATGGGGAGCGTACTCTGCCACGCAAATCGTCTCCGGCAGCGGCTTCCTCGGCCTGTTCCGATCGTCCGGCCCGATCAGCAGCACCGCTCGTCGGCTCATCTGCTCACAGGCCGTTGCGGCCACGGGAAAAAAGTCCCCCGCCGCCATCACCGCTGCTGACCCTAAAGTGAAGACCACAGGCGCAGCGCCCGCAGACAGAAACTCCTCCATCGCGGGCGACAACTCCCGCATCCCGGAGTCGGCGTCGTGATAGCAGAATCCTGTCTGCACCGTCATCGGCGGCCAGTCCCGTTGCCGCTCGCCCAACAGTCGGCTGAAGAGTGCCAGGACCAGTTGCGGCGAGTGTTTGCCTTCAAATAAAGGATTTGCGCCGGGCGGCAATCCAAGCTCCCGCCGCAGCGCCAGAATCGGCTCCGGCCAGCTTCGACTGATCGTTCGTGCTATCCCGCTCACTATCCAGCCAATCGCCGGAATCCGCCCATAGCCCGCGCCGATCCACTCGTACATGGGCAGCGCCGGAGGGTCTTGTCTGGAGAAAAAACTGATGGGTGCCAGCACCGCGCTCGCCCACGGGATTCCTGCTTTTTCCGCCACCAGCGGAGCGGCATAATTCAGCTCTCCTGCCACCAGCAGGTCAGCCCGCCGCGGCGTGTTCACTGCCTCCATCAGGTCTTCATAACTTTCACGCAAAACCGGAAACAGGAACCGACGCAGCCCGTACTCAGTGCCGTGCCTCGGCTCGTAAATCCGCGCCGCCAGCTCCTTATTCTGCGGATCGATATCCGGGCGCATCGCATGAAACTCCAGTCCCAGTGGACGCACCCGCTCGCGGAAAACCTCCGGTACGGCGAGTACAGCTTCGTGGCCGCGCGCACGCAGCTCCAGCGCCAGCGCAATCAACGGATGCACATCGCCCATCGTGCCGATGTTGGTCAGCACCACTCGCATCGCTTACTCCCCGCTTTGTTCCGTTGACAGCTCACTGCGCCTGTTCGCTGCGGCTTGCTTCCATCACGGGCCGGGTGCTGCTCAGCCCATCCAGATACCGCTCCACTCCCGTCGCCAGGCTTTCAGCGATTCGTTCCCGCCACGCCGCCTTCCTCAGCAGCCGCGCGTCCTCCGGGTTGGTCAAAAAACTGATTTCCGCCAGCACCGAAGGCATCTGCGCTCCGATCAGCACCACGAACGGAGCCTTTTTCACTCCGCGATCCTTGAATGCGATGTTTCCATCGCCCAGCCCGCGATACAGCGACTCGTCCACATCCGCGGCAAATTCACGCGACTCATCGATCTTGTCCTTCAGCGCAATCTTGCGCACTAGGTCCGAAAGCTGATGCACGCCTGCGTCAGAGACGGCATTCTCTCGCGCCGCCACCTCCAGCGCCTGCGGATCGCTCGTGAAGTTCAGATAATATGTCTCCACGCCGCGCGCTTCCGGTTCCGGACTCGAATTGGCGTGGATCGACAGAAACAGGTCTGCCTGCGCCTTGTTGGCGATGGCCGTCCGAGTCTCCAGCGGAACAAACGTGTCGTCATCGCGGGTATAGATCACCTGCGCGCCCAGCCGTTCTTCCAGCAGCTTCCCGGTGCGCAGCGCCACGTCCAGCACCACATTCTTCTCTTCGATTCCGCCCGGCCCCAGCGTGCCGGAGTCGTGCCCGCCGTGTCCGGCGTCAATCACAATCCGGTTCACCTTCAGCCCCAGCGCCCGCACCAGCGACCGTTGTCCGTTCGCCGTCGGCTGCGCAGCCTGGGCCATCGTCGCCGGGATCGTCGCCTGGGGCAGGGAATCAGTCTGTCGCGCAGGCTTGCCGCTGTTTCGATGCCTTTTCTGCGCTTTGCTTTCGGGGCTGCTCACGCGCGCAGCCACCGGAGCGCTCGTCGGCCCTCGCGTCGCCGTCACCCGCGTCGGCGCATCACTCAGCGCCGCCACCTCGGCCACGGTGTTTGCTGCTGCCGGGTTCGGCGTCGTCTGTGTCGCCTCGGCAGTGCTCTCGGCATGCGTCGGTCGCCCTCCGTGAATGTCCAGAATCAGACGCCACGGATTTGGCAATAGAAACGCCGAGTAGTCGCTCACATCTGTCACGTCCAGCACCACGCGCGTCACGCCCGGCTTGTACTGCGCTGCTCGAATCCGCTTCAGATATCCGTCGTCGATCACCTCGACCTCGCGGCCATTCAGGCTGTGCGCCAGCCGCGCTCCATGCAGGTCAAAGAAGATGCGATCCGGATGCGACACGCGTGCCGCTTCATACTCCACCTCACCGCTCAGGTCGATGGCGATTCGCGTGGAAACAGGATTCGACCAGTGCCGGATGCCGGTAATTTCTGCCGTCTTCCCACTCAACGCCCCACCGCGTGGCCCTTTCACCGGAGCACTTTCCTCCGCAGCAGCCGGAGTCACGACAGCAACCATCGTCTTTCGCGCAACCGCCCCTGCCGCAGCAGGCTCCGGCGCCGCATGCGCCTGCACCGGCTCCAGCGGTTCCGTCGAATTTCCTGGCGCTGCTGGCGACGGCGTGGCTGCCGCCTTGCGCGGTTGCGCATCCGCCGGTTTCAGGTCCAGCTCTGCCTGCTCGGCATACGAGCTGTCTGGAAATCTTCGCACAACCGCGTGCAGCTTCTCCCGCGAGCAGCGGGCATCGTCCAGGTCGTTCCGGCAAAGCTCGCCTTCGTTCAACAGCGCCAGAGCCACCTGAGGACTCTTCGGATACTGCTTCAGCAGAAACTCATACTGCCCTCGCGCCGCCAGCAACGCATGCTCGTCATGCAGCCCGCGACCCTCCTCGGCCAGCAACTCCGCCACCGCTTCCACCGCCGCCGGAGCCTTCCCCGCTGTTGGCTCCCGGTGATAGATCGCTCGATACGCATCCAGCACAGCCTTGTATTCAGCCCGCGTCCGCTGCCCTGCCGGCTCTGACTCCAGCCGGTCGCGCAGCTCAGCCGCCCGCGCATAGGCAGCCTCGCCGGAGGTCTTTTGATTCGGAGCGTTGCGAGCGCCCGCGACGGAACAGGCAGCCGCCAGCACGATCAGCGCACAGCACCATCCCCCACGGCAAACAAAACCGCAAAGGGAAAGGCACTTGAAGCTCATCCGCATTCCATGCAACTCCTGAAGGAAAGACTCGCGCGGAGCAGATCCAGACCGCTCTCTCTTTATGACTCTAAAGCGCCGCTACCCACAGTGAACGGCCCACCCGCATTTCCCCCAGCCAAAGGTTCCCGCGCAGTAAAGACCAGCGGAATGCCTATGCCCGGAATGAGGGCATTGCCAGCGCAGGCTTTGCACGGGTAGACAAACCACGCTCAACCGAGCGCCCTAAAACAACTGCTTTGTCTTTTTGCTATTAGTTGATGCGTCCTCATCTGTTCCAGTACGGCCTCGACGGTGTGCCTGGGATCCGCCGCGGCAAGGAACGGAAGACGGGGAAAGCAACGGAAGGGAAGCGACTCGGCATTCCGGAACCGCTTCAGCCCGTTTGCGTCCCAGGCACCTGTTCTCAGAAATCCTCACTGAATGCGACTTCTCCCTCCACCGCCGACTGATACGCGGATACCCGGCGCTCGAAGAAATTCGTCAGCTCCTGCACATCCTGCAGTTCCATGAACGCAAACGGATTCCTGGTGCGGAAGACCGGCTCGATCCCCAGCCGCTTCAGCCGTGCGTCCGCAACGTATCCAAGATACTGTCGCATCTCGCGGAGAGACAGACCGGCCACACCGCCCGCCAGCAGGTCTTCGGCAAACTGCACCTCGGCGTCGACCGCCTCCTGCAGCATCGTCACAATCTGCTGCTCCAGAGACTCATCCCACAGATCCGGTTCCTGCGCACGCACCACGTTCACCACCTCGAAGGCAAACTCCAGGTGGCAGCTTTCATCGCGAAAGACCCAGTTTGTTCCCGCAGCCAGCCCGTGCAGCAGCCCGCGCGAACGGAAATAGTAGACATAGGCAAACGCCGCAAAGAAAAACAGCCCTTCGATGCACGAAGCAAAACAGATCAGGTTCAACAGAAACTGCCGCCTGTCCTCGCGTGTCCGTAGTTCGTCCAGCTTCTGGATCGAATCCATCCACTTCATGCAGAAGTCCGCTTTTTTGGCAATCGAAGGAATGTTTTCAACTGCCGCAAAGGCCGCCGCGCGTTCATCCGCGTCGGGCACATAATTGTCCAGCAGTGTCAGGTAAAACTGCACATGCACGGCTTCCTCAAACAACTGCCGCGACAGATACAGCCGCGCCTCCGGCGAGTTGATGTGCTTGTAGAGATTCAGCACCAGGTTGTTGGAGACGATGCTGTCGCCGGTTGCGAAAAACGCCACCAGCCGCTGAATCACATGCACTTCCGCCGGTGTGATCTTCTGCTTCAGGTCCGTCAGATCACTCTGAAAATCAATCTCCTCCACTGTCCAGGTGTTCTTGATCCCGTCGCGAAACATCTCATAGAACACAGGAAAACGCATCGGACGCAGCGTCAGGCAGAGTCCCGGATCCAGGATGTGCTCCGGCGGAGCCACCGAACTACGCTTTTGTTTCAAGTCCAAATCTGTTGTTGCCATCTCTTCTCCCTCACTTTGTTCTCGCTCAACCTCGGCCAGACTCGGCTCACTGGCAGGCTTCGCAGGATTCCGGATTCTCCAGCGAACACGCCACCGCCGCCTGCGCGCTCACCGCTGTCCTCGCTGCGCCTGTCTGAACGGTTGTCTTGGCAATCTTCGTCGCAGGGCGCGAGCGCAGATAGTACGTCGTCTTCAGCCCTTTTTTCCATGCGTACATATACATCGACGACAACTTGCCAATGTTCGGCGACTCCACAAACAGATTCAGCGACTGTGCCTGATCGATATACGCGCCTCTCGCCGCCGCCATGTCGATCAGCCCGCGCATCGGAATCTCCCACACCGTCCGATACAGCAGCTTCAAATCGTCCGGAAGCTCGTCAATGCCCTGAACCGAGCCTTCTCCCAGCTTCAGCCGCGTGCGAATTGCCTCCGTCCACAATCCGCGTTGCTTCAGCTCTTCAATCAGATAGCGATTCACCTGCAGAAATTCACCTGAAAGCGTCTCGCGCTTGAAGAGATTCGAAATCTGCGGTTCGATGCACTCATAGCAGCCTACAATCGAGGCGATCGTCGCCGTGGGCGCCACGGCAATCACCAGCGAGTTGCGCACGCCTGATTTCAGAATCCGCGCACGCAGCGCCTCCCATCGCGCCGCATCCTTCGGCTTGACGCCCCACAGGTCAAACTGGAACTCACCCTTCGCCAGCCGCGTTTCGCCAAACTTCTCATGTGCTCCGGCTGTCTCGGCCAGTTCCACGGAAGCCGTCAGCGCGTGAAAGTAAATCTCCTCCTGGATGCGCGTCGAGATCGCCTGCGCTTCCGCCGAATCAAACGGCATCCGAAGCTGGAAGAAGACGTCCTGCAAGCCCATCACTCCCAGTCCCACCGGTCTCCACTGCGCATTCGAAGTCGCCGCTTGTGCGATCGGGTAGTAGTTGATGTCGATCACACGATCCAGCATCGGAATCGCCGCGCGCACCGTCCGGCCCAGCTTGTCGAAATCAAACTCCGGCCTGCCAGCCACGTCTGTCATCACATGCCGCGCCAGGTTGATCGATCCCAGATTGCACACCGCCGTCTGATCCTTCGACGTCACCTCGGTGATCTCCGTGCACAAGTTGGACAGATGCACCACATTGCCTGGTGCGCCGGTCTGGTTGCACTTCCGGTTGGTCGCGTCCTTGAAGGTCATCCAGCCGTTGCCCGTCTCGGCCAGCGTACGCATCATGCGCGCGTAGAGATCCCGCGCCTTCACCTGACGCTTGAACAGCTTCGCCGCCTCGGCCGCTTCATATCCCCTGCGAAACTCTTCGCCAAACAAATCCGGCAGCGTCGGCACATCCTTCGGATCGAAGAGCGACCACACGCCGTCGGCCTCCACGCGCTCCATGAACAGGTCCGGAATCCAGTTTGCCAGGTTCAAGTTATAGGTGCGCCGCGCTCCGTCGCCCGTATTGTCCTTCAACTCCAGAAACGACTCCACATCCGCGTGCCACGGCTCCAGATACACACAGCAGGCACCCTTGCGCTTGCCGCCCTGGTTCACCGCCGCAACGGAGGCATCCAACGTCCGCAGCCACGGCACAATACCGTTCGACAACCCATTTGTTGCTCGAATCAGCGAACCCTCCGAGCGCACCCGGTGAAACGCCAGTCCGATGCCGCCGGAAAACTTCGACAGCAGCGCTACGTTTTTATACGTGTCATAGATGCTCTCCAGCGAGTCCAAAGGTGAGTCATGCAGATAACACGAGGACATCTGCGCATGTTTCGTGCCCGAGTTGAACAGCGTCGGCGACGACGGCATGTAATCCAGCGATGCAATCAGACGATAAAACTCGATCGCTTCCTGCGGCGACCCGGCCAGCCCGCACGCCACACGCAAAAAGAAGTACTGCGGCGTCTCCATCACCCGCCGCGACATCGGGTCGCGCAGCAGATACCGGTCGTATACAGTCCGCAAACCAAAATACTCGAAGCGATCCGAAAATCCCTCATCCACAGCGTGATTCAGCTTGCGCGCGTGCATCGCCACAAACTCCGCCGTCGCCGCGCTCACGACGCCTTCCTGATGCCCATGCGCAATCGCCTGCGAAAACGAGTGCAGATTCTGTCCGCCCACTTCCTTCACGATCGTGCCCAGCAGCAGGCGCGCCGCCAGCCGCGAATACTGCGGCTCCTCGGCGATCAGCGCCGCCGCCGTGTCGATCGAGATCGCGTCCAGCTCGCGCGTCGTCGCTCCGTCATACAGGCCGCCAATCGTCTTCGACGCCACGCGCATCGCATCCACATGAGACAGCCCGACGCAACAGCGCTCCACCGCGCGGACGATCTTGTTCACGTCCACCGGTTCCAGTGCACCGTTGCGCTTCTTCACATGCATCACGGAGACTTCTTCGCGTGCCGGAAACGCGGGGTCAAGCTCGGAAAGACTGGTTTGCAGGTGAGTTGCTTCTATCGTTGTACCCATCGTTCCATCTCCTTCTGCGCTCTCACGCCCAAGGCAAAACGATGCCGGGTGCTCTCTGTGAGCTACCCTGCTGCATCTTCTCGCCGCGGAGGCGCAGTGAACTACATTTCATGGCAGGTCTTCGGACTCGACATGCCCCCTACTTGCCTGACTTCCCAGCTCACACAACGCAAACCAGAGTCATCTCAGGCTTTCGTTTCTGTTCACCGCGTGGGGCAGTTTCGGAGTCGCACCGGATTCCATTTTTCACCTCGGCACTGCCCGAGGCGCCATGAATATGCCTACACTATCTTGTGATGCATCGTTTGGCAAGCTCAATATCTTGCGAATACTGTGGAAAACGCTCGTTCCGCACAGGAGTGGAAATTGGCTCCAAACGGCTCCAAAACCAACCGAGCGAGTAAGAAGGGAAAATCTTCTTCTTTGTCGTTCTGCCACTGCTCGGCAAGGCTGCCCGGATCGCTGTAAGCAAATATCGCAACGGCTGTCGCGGCTGCCTCTCCTCAAAAAACAGCCATAATCTGGGCGGGAGCGGATCTACGAGCGAAGTACGGACTGCTGTGCCCGTGAATGTCACCCAACCGCGCCTGGAGCGCAGCAGCCAGCATCGTGTGTCACGCTTCCCGCGATACGATGCGGAGGCCGGATGAAACGCGCTATTTCTGCTGCGGATAGACTGCCATGGCCTGCTCGTAGGTCAGGCGGAGATACTTGTGCGGATTGACAGGCACGTTATTGATGCGGACCTCATAGTGAAGATTCGGTCCGGTTGCTCGCCCGGAGCGCCCGACGTAGCCAACAATCTGGCCTCGCGTCACCGACTGACCAGCCAGCACTCCGATGGCCGAAAGGTGCCCGTATGTTGTCTTCACTCCATGACCGTGATCGATGACAACCTGCCGCCCATAGCCGGATTCCAGCCCTGCCATCTCCACCACCCCGTCGCCCGTTGCACGCACAGGCGTGCCAGTGGGAGCGGAGATGTCGATTCCGGTATGAAACTCGCCCTCGCCGTTGAAGGGATCGACGCGCTCGCCAAAACTGGAGGTGACTGGCCCTTCAACCGGCCACAGCGAAGGCGCATCCGCCAGTTGCGTCCAGTCGCTCAGCCCGCCCACCCTTTCCGGGTCTGCACCGTCTTCGAGCGCCCGCGCAATCCGCCCGCTCATCGCCTGCGTCCGCAGCGCGTAAAATTCGTCGAGCGACTGTTTCACCTGCTGCTGGCTCATCGTGTCGGCCAGCGCAAGCGCGGCCGGCGTCGGTGCCGCTGCCGCGCGTCCGGCCGCTCCATGACCGGCCTTCAAACCGTAAATCGCAGAAACTTCGCCGGCAATCGCTCCCAGCGAAGCCACCTGCACATCCCGCTCATGCGCAATCTGCGCCATTTGTTTGTAGTTCTCGCGCAACTGCTCGCGTTCCCGGCGCATTTGGTTGAAGCTCTCCGTCTTCAACAGCATCCGCGTATACGAGCCGGCCAGCCCCATGATCGTAAAGGCACCCACCAGCGCCGCACCCACAAAACCATAAAAGTAATGCATGGGCACAGGAACCCTGCGGACGCGGCCATCGTCATCCCGGGTCACAAACAAAATGTAGTGGCGCTTACGCTGCATGCAAAAACTCAATGCCCACAGAGCGAATACAGACGCACACTATACACCTGCCGTCGTGCATCCGACGTCTCCGAGAGAGAATCGACTTCTCCCATTCTAATGCACGCATCCTGCCACAGCCCCGTGAGGAAGCTACGTTTTCTTCCAGCCAATCCCAATCTGCACGATATTCAGGGCATCTTCCCGATCCAGTCTCCGGGCCGGATTTTTCTCCTCGCACCTGACTGCGGCGCTATCCTTTTGACATGACACAGTTTTCCCGCATCTCCGAGCCTGGCGAACTGGATATCCTCCGCGCCATCCGCAGCCGCGCGGCGCGATTGCCCAACTCGCGCGTGACTCTCGGCATCGGCGACGACTGCGCTCTGCTTGCTCCGCGATCCGGCGAAGAGATCGCTGTCACGACAGACATGTCCATCGCCGACCGGCATTTTCGCCTCGACTGGCACCCTCCGGAGTCGGTCGGCCATCGCACGCTGGCGCGCGGGCTGAGCGATTTGGCCGCGATGGGCGCGCAGCCGGTGGCGGCGTTTCTTTCGCTTGCGCTGCCCGCCCGGCTCACCCGCTCCAGGTCTCGCCGAACCAGTTGGCTGGATCGTTTCCTCGACGGCTTTCTCGCACTTGCCGCGCGCCATCGGGTTGCTCTGGCTGGCGGCGATCTGGCACAGTCTCCGCTGCCCTTTGCCGACATCGTGCTTACCGGAATTCTGCTTCGCGGAGGCGCTTTGCTGCGCTCGGGTGCGCGCGCCGGAGACCGCGTCTGCGTGACCGGTTCGCTGGGTGGAGCGGCGGGCGAACTTGCCGCTCTGGCCGTTCGTCCGCGCCGTTTCGCCCGCTTCACCTCTCCTTCCGAAGCGTTGCCCGACGCGCATCCTCATCTCTATCCCAACCCGCGTCTAGAGCAGGGACTCTTGCTGCGTCGTCGCTCGCTTGCCACAGCAGCCATCGACATCTCGGACGGTCTTTCCACGGAACTGGCGCATCTTGCCGCGGCATCCGGCGTCGGCATCGAGGTGAATGCCGCTCAGATTCCTCTCAGCGCTGGAGCCACGCTCGATCAGGCGCTGCATGGCGGTGAAGACTACGAATTGCTGTTCACGGCACCGCCGTCTGCGCGCCTGCCTCGCTCGATTCAGGCTGTTCCGGTCACCGTCATCGGACGCGTTCTTGCGCCCCGGAGGAGCCAGCCGACCATCACCCTGGTCGATGGCGAGCGGCGACTCCCGCTTACCCCGCGTGGTTGGGAGCACTTCCGTTGATTTCTCCCATAGCTCCGGATCCCTGCGTAGCGGCATTGACAACGCGGCAAAAGTTGTCCTCGCCCGAAGCACAATCGCGTATGCTCAATGTGCGGCGCTCTTCGAAGCGCAGCATTGAGGATTTTATGGCCGAGCCGGACCCCCCCGCCGAGATTGATGATTTGTTCCGCCAGACACTTCACGGCGACTACGATGACGAAGACGAAGAAGGTGGCCCGTGGGAAGCGGTCAGTCGTCTGCAAGCCATCGCCAGCCGCGAAGTGCTCACCCGCGCCATCGAGTGGGCGCGCGATCGCCGTCCGGCTCGCCGCCGCCGCGGCATCGACATTCTGGCCCAGCTAGGCAAGACCGAGAACCATCCCACGACGCTCTTTGCCGACGAAATCTATCCCGTTGTCACCGACGTGCTGGCCGAAGAACAGGACCTGGAAGTGATCGATTCCTGCCTGGTGGCGCTAGGCCATCTGGCCAACCCTTCCGCAATTCCTTTGATTCTGCGCTATCGTCGGCACGCGGACCCGGATGTGCGCTTTGCCGCCGCCTTCGGACTGAGTTGTTTTGCCGATCACGCGGAGGCTGTCGCGCCGCTCATCGACCTGACGCGCGATGCCGACCCGGACATTCGTGACTGGGCTACCTTCGGCCTCGGTGTGCAGGGCAGCGCGGACTCTCCGGAGATTCGCAAAGCACTCATCGAACGGCTCGACGACGGCAATCCCGACACGCGCGAAGAGGCCGTCGCCGGCCTTGGCAAACGCCACGATCTGCGTGTGCTCCCCGATCTGATCGAATTGCTGCAGCAGGACGAAGTCTCCTACGGAGTGGTCGAGGCTGCCTGCCATCTGCTGGATTTCGACGCAGTGCGGGAAGACTGGTCGGCGGACGAGTACATCGAAGCGCTCACCGCTCGCTACGCGGCCGAACTCGATCGCTATAGCTGATTTTGGGGAACGATTTCGCGGCTTCTCGCGTACCATAGGGCAACGGTATTTTTGTATCCGCGGCGGACGACTGCTCACTCCTCCGCGCGTCTTCGTTTCGTTCTTCAGAACCTCATCGCGACCAGATCGTTGCATCGCATGTTTTGGCCGCTCAGGAGAAATCCCTGTGACTGAAACACCGAAACCGCTTGAGTTGCGCATTCAGAACCTGACCAAGACCTACAAGAACGGCGTCAAAGCCCTGGACAGCGTTTCTCTGGTCATTCCGTGCGGCCTCTACGGCTTGCTCGGTCCAAACGGCGCCGGCAAATCCACCCTGATGCGGACGATCGCCACCCTTCAGGAGCCGGATTTCGGCTCCATTCAATTCGGCGCGATCGACGTGCTGGCGCAAAAGGACGAGGTGCGCAAACTGCTCGGTTATCTGCCGCAGGACTTTGGCGTCTATCCACGCGTCAGCGCCGAGGAGATGCTCGATCATCTGGCTCTGCTGAAGGGCATCACGCACGGCAAAGAGCGTCGCGAGGTTGTCCATGCGATGCTGCATCGCGTGAACCTCTGGGAGTATCGCCGCAAGGCTTTGACCGGTTTTTCCGGCGGCATGCGTCAGCGCTTCGGGATCGCACAGGCTCTGCTGGCCGATCCGAAACTGCTCATCGTCGATGAACCGACCGCCGGGCTTGATCCAGGCGAGCGTAATCGCTTCTATAACCTGCTGGCAGAGATTGGGGAAAACGTCGTCGTCATCCTCTCCACGCACATCGTCCAGGACGTGATGGAGCTATGCCGCAACATGGCCATCCTCCATCGGGGACAAGTGCTCTTTGCCGGCGCGCCGGACGCCGCTGTCTCCAGCCTGGCGGGACGCGTGTGGGCGCGCGCAATTTCACGCGACCAGATCGAAGCATACAAATTACGCATGCCTGTCATCTCCCACAAGCTTGTCGCCGGGCAGCCGCAGATTCATGTCTTCGCCAGCGACGCGCCTGAGCCGGGTTTTGTTCCCGTCCAGCCCGATCTTGAAGATGTCTTTTTCGCCAACATCGCCGGTCTTGGCAACGAGTAGTTCGAGGAGTCGTCCATGTTGCGCTTCTTTGCCTTCGAGGTTCGCTACTGGCTGCGTTCGACGATGCTCTGGGTCTTCACGGCAATTGTCACGCTGCTCATCCTGCTTGCGCTCAGCACCGATGAGGTCAGCGTCGGCGGAGCCATCGGCAACACCTTTCGCAACGCGCCTTTCGTCGTCCAGCAGTATTACTCCATCCTGTGGTTCATCACCCTCCTCATGACGGTCGCCTTCGTCAACTCCGCGGCCTCGCGTGAATTCGCCGCGAACATGGACCAGATCCTCTTCACCAAGCCCATTCGCAGGATGGACTTCCTGCTTGGCCGCTTCTTCGGATCTGTGGTGGTCTCCACCATCCCGATGCTCGGCATCAGCGTGGGCGCGCTGCTGGCTCCGCTCATGCCCTGGGCCGATCACGATCGATTCGGCCCCGTTGTCTGGGCCGCGCACGGCGTCAGCATCCTGCTCTTTGCGCTGCCCAATACGCTCTTCATCGCGGCCATTCTCTTCACTATCGCCGTGCTCACGCGCTCGACGATTGTCTCTTTCATCGGTGGCATCCTGCTCATGGTCGCCGATGCCATTGCAAGCTCGCTCACCTCCGACGTGCAAAACGAAAAGCTCGCCGCCATGCTCGATCCCTTTGGCAACGACGCTTTCAACTATGCCACCAAATACTGGACCGTCGCCCAACGCAACACCCATGTGCTTGCGCTGGACGGACTGCTGCTGTGGAACCGCCTGCTCTGGGTAGCCGTCGGGCTTGCGATCTTCGCCTTTGCCTGCTGGCGCTTCCGCTTTGAAGAGCGCGCCGGACGCCCCACCCGAAAGAAATCCGCCCCGGATGAAGAGCTGATCGCTGCTCCGGTCGCCCGTCCCACCTTTGCTCGTTCATTCGGAACATCCGCGCGCCTCTCGCAGCTTGCGGCCACCACCCGCATTGAGATGCGTCGGCTGATGAAGACCGTCACCTTCATCGTGCTCACCCTTGCCGCACTGCTCAACTGCGTCAGTGCGCTCATCTTCAACGCACGCTCCGGTTACGGACTTACGACCCGTCCTGTCACCTACTTCATGACCGACATCATCGTCGGCACACTCTACATGTTCCTCATCGCCATGATCACCTTCTTCGCCGGTGTGCTTGTCTGGGAAGAACGCGATGCGCGCGTCGATGAGGTGCAGGACGCCCTGCCCGTTCCTGAGTGGCCCGGTTACATTGCCAAGCTCTGCGCTCTGTTGGCTGCTATCTTTTCCATTCAGTTCCTGGTCGGCTGTGTCGCGATCGTCGTCCAGGCCGCGCATCATTACACGCGCTTTCAAATTGGCTTGTACGCTGACTCTCTGCTCTTCCACTCCATGGTCAGCTTCGCATTTTTCACCGCCCTGGCCTTCTTTATCCACGTTTTGTCGCCAAACAAATACGTTGGCTACTTCGCCTTCATTGGCGTCGTCGTCGCCAATGCTTTCATGTGGCGCCCGCTTCATGTCGCTTCGCGCATGCTGGAGTTTGGCTCGCTGCCCAGCATGACTTATTCGGACTTTTTCGGCTTTGCGCCGTGGATCGTCGCCTGGCGATGGTTCGCTGTCTATTGGGGATTCTTCTGCCTGCTGCTGGCTGTTGTCAGTGTTCTGCTCTGGCAGCGAGGCCGTGACACTCGCTGGCGCGCGCGCCTGTTCAACGCCCGTCAGCGCTTCCGCGGCGTCGTCCGCGCTGCCGCCTGGGTTGGTCTGGTGGGATTTGTGCTCACCGGCGCTTGGGTCTTCTACAACACGGAGATTCTCAACCACTTCGACAGCGAGTATCAGGGACAGCGCCGACAGGCCGACTACGAGAAGCACTGGAAGAAATACCAGAACCTTCCTCAGCCTCGCATCACCAATGTCCGCTACAACGTCGCTATTTTCCCGCACGAGCGTGGCCTTCTGCTGCACGCCACCGAGCAGATTCAGAACGAAACATCCGCGCCGATCCATCAGGTCTGGTTTACCGTGGATCGCAACTTCACCTCGCGTATCCATCTGCCTGGCGCGCAACTGGCCACCAACGATACGGAAAGCGGCTTCCGCATCTACAACCTGACCACGCCGATGCAGCCCGGCGAGCAACGTACACTGCTGCTCGACGTGGAGAGCCATCCACGCGGTTTTGAGAATCAGACCACGCTGACCGGCGTTGCCCAGAACGGCAGCTTCTTCAACAACAGCATTCTTCCCCAGATCGGTTATCAGGACGGCAACGAACTCACCGATCCCAATGTCCGTCACCGCTTCGGACTGAAGGAAAAAGACCTCATGCCAGCGCTCGAGGTCAATTGCACTGCCGACTGCCGCAACACCTACATCTCCAACAACTCCGACTGGGTCAACGTGGACACCGTCATCAGCACCAGCCGCGACCAGACCGCCATCGCGCCCGGCTCACTGATCCGTGCATGGGTCCAGGACAATCGCAACTACTACGAGTACCGCCTGGACCACTTCGCAGTGAACTTTTACTCCTTCCTCTCCGCCGATTACACCGTTGCTCGCCGCACCTGGACGCCGCCCGGCGGCCAGCCCATCTCCATCGAGGTTTACTACCTTCGCGAGCAGCCGTGGAACGTTCCCCGCATGCTCGATTCCGTCCAGAAATCCTTCGCCTACTACACGGCGAATTTTGGCCCGTACTATCAGCGTGAGGCGCGCATCGTAGAGTTCCCGCGCGTCGCCAGCTTCGCTCAGGCATTCCCCGGCACCATGCCGTACTCGGAGTCCATCGGCTTCATCGCCGACATTGAAAAGCCCGACGACATCGACATGGTCTTCTACGTCGTTGCGCATGAGATGGCGCACCAGTGGTGGGCGCATCAACTCATCGGAGCCAACATGGAGGGCGCTACGTCCCTGTCCGAGACGCTTGCCCAGTACTCGGCTTTGATGGTCATGGAGAAGCAGTACGGCCAGAACGCGATGCGCAAGTTCCTTCAGTACGAGATGGACGCCTATCTGCGCGCGCGTGGCACCGAACGCCTCAAAGAACGCCCGCTGATGCGGGTCGAAGCCAGTCAGGGATACATCCACTACCGCAAAGGATCGGTCGTCATGTACTATCTGCGCGAGATGATCGGCGAGGATCACGTCAACGTCGCGCTGCGTCAGATCCTTGGAGAATTCGGTTATCACAGCGCACCCTACCCAACCTCCTGGGCGCTGGTCAATGCGCTCGCTGCGCAAACGCCGCCCAATTACCAGTACCTGATGCAGGATCTCTTCAAGGACATCACCATCTTTTCCAACCGCGCACTCAGCGCCACCGCCGTCAAACGCGCCGACGGAAAATACACTGTCACGGTGGTCATCCAGACCCACAAATACAAGGCCGATGCCAAAGGCAATGAGGTCGAGGTGCCGATGAACGACTGGATTGAGGTGGGTGCGCTCGGCGCGCCGCCCAAGGGCTTCCACTACGGCGCCGTGCTTGCCCGCCAGCTTGTCCACGTCGTCAGCGGCGCAACTGGCGCAACCGGCACCTACACCTTCGTGACGGATTCTCTCCCGGACAAAGCCGGTGTCGATCCGCTGCTTCTGCTCATCGACCGCATCCCCGACGACAACCTCAAAAAGGTGGACCTTGTCGCGGCAAAGTAAGACCCGCCCTCCCCACGCCGAGCCTGCGCCCGAGTCCAACTCCGCAGGCCCTGCTCCCTCCATTGGATTTCCGCCCATTGCTCGCGCCGATGCGCGATTGCTGATCCTCGGCAGCCTTCCTGGAGCAGTTTCCCTTGCCCGGCGAGAATATTACGCCCAGCCGCAAAACAGCTTCTGGCCAATCCTTGGCTCGCTTCTTGGCTTTGACCATGCCCTGGCGTACGACGAACGCACGCAGTGCCTGCTTGAGCATCGCATCGCTCTCTGGGATGTCTGCCGCTCCGGCGTCCGTCTCGGCAGTCTCGACAGCGCGATCCGCCGCGAAACCATCCTCCCCAACGACTTCGGCTCATTCCTGCCAGCTCAGTCCTGCCTGTGCGCCGTCGCCTTCAACGGTCGTGCAGCAGAGTCGCTCTATCGCTCTCTGGTGTTGCCCACGTTGCCCACCAAGGCCGCAGCATTGCCGCTGCTCCGTCTGCCCTCCACCAGTCCCGCTTACGCATCGCTGCGCTTTGCCGAGAAACTGGCTCACTGGCGCGTGGTGCTGGACTGGCTGGCCTGATTGATTGGCTGGCCTGATTCCCGCAGTGCTCGGCGCGGCACTTATCCAGGCAGTACGTCGGCAAAGACAAATCCGTCGCGCTCGACAATCTCTCCGGCAGTGATATCGATGGGCGCGGAAAACGCAGGAGAAGCATAGACAAAGCTGTGAAACTCGCCGTTCTCTCCGCAAGGATCGATCTCGACTGGCAGCTTCTCCAACAGCGCGCGGTCAAATTCACACCCGGCAAATTCGCGCCCCAGTTTGCGCGGGTCCACACACGTCAGCCGGGCCTTCACGCCCGCGTCGATCATCTCTTCAGCCAGCGCTCGCGTTGGCAAATCCCACAGAGGAAAGATCGGCTCCAGCCCGGTGCCCGCCAGTTGCCGCTCGCGATACTCCCGCACATCACGCAAATACAGATCACCAAAAGCCACCTGCTCGACGCCAGCATCCAGCGCACGTTGGCAGGCCTCAGCCATCCGGGCCTCGTATTGCTCGTTCGAACACGGCCAGGGCAGCTCAACTTCCCACAGCGGCAGCCCGGCACGTTCTGCCTGCGTGCGCACCAGTGTCCGCCGCACCGCATGCATGGCCACGCGATCCATTGCATGGTTGAAGGTAGTCAACAGTGCGACTAGTTCCACGTCGGGCCGTTGGCGCAACCGATGCAGCGCCCAGGCGCTGTCCTTGCCACTGCTCCAACTCAGCAGAACTCGTTGCTTCATGCTCGCAGCCATCGCCAATGCACACCTTCCGTTGGCTTGCTCGTGACCACTCCGTGCAGCATCTCGGCCAGAATCTCCGCCGTCTCCACCACCGTCATGCCCGAGCGGTTGAAATAGCGATTCCCATCAGCAAAGGCCACGCGCCCTGTACGCACAGCTCGTAGCTCGTTCCATCCTTCGCGGGCCGTCAACAGCGGCAGCTCACGTTCGGCTCGCTCCAGATCATAGCCGCACGGCGCGACAACGAGCACTTCCGGATCGGCCTCGCGCACACACTGCCATGGAATGGCCTGTGAATGCTCGCCCCTGCGCCCCAGCAGCAGGTGGCCGTTGGCCGCCTCCACCAACTCCGGACCCCAGTTGCCCATGGCAAAAATCGGGTCTGCCCACTCCAGCACAACAACCGTGGGCGCAGCATGGCCCGCACAGCACTCGGTCACGCATCGCAGACGATCGCGCTCCGCCGCCACCAGCGCCTGTCCGCGCTCCGGAACTCCCAGCGCATCGGCCACGCGCTCCATGCCGTGAAAGATTCCCTCCAATGTCCCTGCCGTCAGAGCCATCACCTGTGCACCGGGTGTGCTGCAACCGGCCCGCGCAACATCGCCCGGCGTCACCGCGCAGACCTCGCAGTGCTCCTGCGCAAAGAGAACCTCCGCGTCCAGCGCGTCAATCTCCGCCGCGTCCAGCCGATACAGGGGCTCGCCTGCTTCAACGCGTCGCCTCACTTCGCGGTCAATCTCTGCGCTGCTGCCGGTCACATCAAAAGTCGGCGCGCTCAACGTCGGCAGTCTGCGCACCCACTCCGGCCAGTCGCATTCATGTGACCGCCCCACCAGGCAATCCCCCATGCCCAGCGCGCAGACGATCTCCGTCGCGCTTGCCAGCAGGCTCACCACACGCGGACTTCGCCTCCGGTTCGCACCACGCGCGTATTCTGAGATCAGTGCTTCCCTGGAGACTTGCTGCATGACGATCCTCGACGATAAGAGCGACGAACTGGAGCGCTACGAATTCATGATGGGCCAAGAGCGTGGACGGCTCGCCGTCGCCCTTGATCTGCTCACTGACGCGCTCATCTTAACAGGCCAGCACGGCGTCTACTGCGTCTCCAACCGCAATCCATCCGCGCCCCGGCTGGATTTGCAGGCTGTCCTCGAAGGCATCGGCGGAGCCAAGTCACTCATCCAATCCGTGATGGCTTCCCTCGAAGCCGAGCGCAAACGCTAGTCAGGGCGTTTTCGCTCATGGTCGATACAGACGGGCAATGGTGAGTGTGGCTTTTCATTGAAGAAAAGCCACGCCGAGAGCGTCTTCACTTTAAGCAGTGTGAGCGAAAACGCTAAGCCGCGCAGCGCGAGGGATGAGCCGCGCTGTGCGGGGGGATCAAGCGGAACAGCCACCACTGAGTTGCCGACTCTCCAGCCATTCCGGTTACTTTTCCACCGTTACCGGCACCGAAAGATTCAAATCCGCCCACACGATGTGCAGCTCTGTCTCGGAGGCTTTCGTGTGCTCAAATTCGATCTTCATCTTTTCCACTGGCGCGGCGTTTTTCGTCACCTTCATGTCCACGCGTCCGAGATCCTTGTCCGCGTGATAGTCCAATCCCCACTGGCCCGTCTGCTTGTTCACAATCAGCTTCCACGCATCGGCGCTCGGCAGCGAATAAAGCGTGTATGTCCCGGCCGGAACCGACAGAGTACCAATCTTCAGATTTGCTGAGGTCTTCAGCGTCGTCGCCGCATTGGCGCCGGTCCGCCACACCTCGCCATAGGGCACCAGCCCGCCAAAGATCTTTCGCCCACGCATCGACGGCGCGCTGTAGTTGATGGTGATCGTCGCTCCACCCACCATCACGGACGCCTTTGCAGAAGGACTGAGCGGCGGCTGTTTTGCCGCGCTGTGTGCCTGCATTCCACTCGCGCCTCCGCTCATCTGTGCCAGGGCCGGGGTCATCGTTCCCGCCGCTCCCATCACTCCCATTGCCGCCGCAACCGCCAAGCCCGCCAGTTTCCGCATGCTTCGATATCCTCACTCAGGAAAAAATCAGGATTGCTTTCCGAGCACCATCATACCCGCTCCCACCGCAACTCATAGTATTCTGTCAGCAGGGCACCCGTAGCTCAGTTGGA
This sequence comes from Acidobacteriota bacterium, assembly GCA_021816455.1. GTDB lineage: Bacteria > Acidobacteriota > Terriglobia > Terriglobales > Acidobacteriaceae > Acidicapsa. The sequence goes on along the minus strand of JAKAXU010000033.1, from coordinate 9,812 downwards.
TAGAGCGAACGCCTCCGAAGCGTTAGGTCGCACGTTCGAATCGTGCCGGGTGCACCATCCCCTGGAAAACCTCGCCCCACCGGCTCAGCCGATACACTAAAGTCAGTCCCGCGGATTCACCGAGGGCTGCGCGTCGAAAAAGGTTCTTCATGCACTTCACTCTCGAACAGATTCTCTGGGCACTGGTTCTGGCCGCCCACCTCGTCCTGCTCGTCGTTCTGCTTGGTCGCGACCGCACGAGCCGTTTTTCCTGGTTCACTGCGCTCACTATGCTCTCCACAGTGCGCCTGCTAGCCGATCACCTGCTCCAGGGAAAGCTCTCCACCTATGCCTTCTACTGGCAAAGCTATGCGCTGCTCCTCGCCGCTTCGCTCTTCCTGCTTGGCGTACTCATCGAACTGGCGCGGCTCACCTTTGGGCGCGGCTGCACCACCGGCAAACCCCTCAGTCCGTTAGCCTGGCAGGGATGGACTTTCCTGCTGCTGGCCATCGCAATCACCGCGCTCATCCTGTGGGGCCCGTGGCCAGACTTCAAAGCGATGCAGGCCAATCGCCAGGCCTATCCTCTGCTGCTCACCGTCGTCATCGCGCTTAAGTCCGAGCTTTTCACCAGCATGCTGGCCATCCTCACCGGCCTCATGATGATGCTCTTCGGCGGGCGCTACGGAAACGGCTTCAAAAGCCATCCTGTCCAGATCGTCATCGGCCTCTCGACCGCCGCTGTCGCGCGGCTCACCGTCGAAGGCATCACAGACACCATCAAGGTCACCCACAAGATCACCAGCCGCGTCGATTACGAGCGCATCCTGCGCCTTTACACCCGGCTCGACAACGCCCGGCTCGTCATCTGGCTGCTGGCCATTCTCTGGTGGATATATGCGCTCTGGCAGGACGAACCTGGCGCATCCCCGAAAGCGCAAGTGCCTTCGGCGCTTGTCCCTGTCGCTCCCATACCGCTCGACGACGCCCAGCCTCCGGCAGATTCCGAGAACTGAAACTCTGCGCCCAGGCAAGCCCTGGAACAACCCGATCCAGGGCAAACGCATTTCAAACTTCTGCTTATCTGGTTGTTTCAGCAAGCCACAAGGGGTAGTGTAGGGGCGTGGCGCGCCCAGCATTTCCGAAGAACCTGCGCGAATTCCAGTCACAGTTCGCCACTGAAGAGGCGTGCCGAGGGTATCTCGCTGCCTGCCGTTGGCCGCACGGTTTTGTGTGTCCGCGTGTGGGAACCGGAATGCTCGCGAATTGGCCGGACTGGGACGCTGGCAATGTGCTGGCTGTCGGCACCAGGTATCGCTGACGGCGGGCACAGTGCTTCACAACACAAAGCCCCCACTGACGGTTTGGTTTTGGGCGGCGTACCTGATGACCACCGATAAGCCGGTATCTCGGCGCTTCTTTTGCAGCGTCAGCTCGGCCTGGGATGTTACGAGAAGGCATGGATGATGCTTCATAAGTTCCGCCGAGCCATGGTGAATCTGGAACGCGAGCCGCTGTGGGGCGAAGTAGAAGTGGACGAGACCTGGGTTGGAGGCACGCAGGCCGGTCTGCGGGGAAGCCGTCAACTGAAAGGGCGGAAAGCGGCCTTGGTCATCGCGGCTGTGGAGAAGCGGGGAAAGGCGTCAGGACGAGTACGAATGGCGGTCATTCCGGACTTCAAGAGCGTTACGCTGAATGCGTTTGTCCAACAAAATGTGGCTCCCGGCTCGACCATCTACACGGACGGTCTCAAGAGCTTCACCGGTTTTGAACAAGTGGGATTCCGGCATGTTGCACGCACCCAGCCCCTGCAAAGCGACCTCCGCAAAGGCTCGAAATCGGTGGCGCCACTGGCCGATCGGGCCATCGGGAATCTGCAACAGTGGTTGATCGGAACCTACCACGGCGTGAGTCGCGAACAACTCCAGGTTTATCTCGATGAATTCGTCTTTCGCCATAACCGGCGCAAGCATCCGATGGCCGCTTTTCAAACCCTGCTCGGTCTCGGAACCGCACGTAGACCCGTGCCTTACATGCTGATACGGGGTGGCTCTGACCTTCCCAGGTCGCCCGGAAAAGCCTGAACCACAACCCCTGGGGTTCTGCTGAAACGACCAGATAAGCAGAAAACAACTAATGTGGAAGTCGGTTTTTTCAGCTATGCTGGATGTGTAGTGAAGTTGTTGCGACAATTCGGGGTTGTGTTGTTGCTCTTCGCCCCTGGCTTGCTCCCCGTCATGGCCTGCAGCAACCCAGACGTGCCAATGAGCGCGGTTGAGCGCGCCTGCTGCCGGATGATGCACAACGAGTGCGAGCACATGGGAATGACGGCGTCCTATGGCTGCTGCCGGAAGGCCCCCGCAGGCACGCATGAATATTTAGCTGAAACGAAGCCTGCAGGCGACCACGCGGTGCCGGTTGCAACGCTGAGGTTGATTGTCTCTGGCTTGTGTGTCGCCGCATCTGTTCAAACGGGACGGGGTAAATATGCGGATAATTCGCCTCCCCAATCTCCTCCCACATCCGTCGCCATTCTCAGAATCTAGTCTTTCTCCGTTCTCACACTCTGCTTAGCTGAGCGCACGGACGCGTCTGTGCTGCCCCCGAGTGGATCCGGAACCGCATATTGAGAATGGAGCTTTCCTATGACCGTGGCCACTTCAATGGCCGCCACGGTGATGCTGGCCGTCGCGTTTTCCGCGTTTAGTCAGTCACCGGCGAGCGCGCCGACACCGCTGGCTCAGCTTTTGGCTGAGGCTCAGAGAAACAATTCACAAATCGCGGCTGCTCATGATGCCTGGCAGGCCGCAAAGGAGGTGCCGCGCCAGGTGAGGGCGCTGCCCGATCCAACCTTCACCTATCAGAATCTCAGCGTGGGTAGCCCGAAACCGTTCGCCGGATATACCACAAGCAACTTCGCCTATATCGGCATCGGCGCCTCGCAGGAGTTTCTTTACCCCGGCAAGTTAAAGCTGCGCGAAGAAGTGGCGGAACGGCAGGCAGACACCAGCGGTATGGCTGTGAACGCAACCGCGGCCAGTATCGATGATGCCGTAAAAGTGGATTACATCCATCTGGCCTACCTCCAGCAGGCGCTCGGCATTCTTGGCGAGAATCAGCATGTTCTCGACCAGCTCATCAGGGATGCTACGGCACATTATGAGGTCGGCCAGAGCTCGCAGGCTGACGTTCTCCAGGCTCAGGTTGAGCGCACGAAAATCGTCCGGGAAATGACAGCAGCGAATCAGCAGCTCGGGGACACAGAAGCCGATCTGAAAGAACTGCTGCATCGGGATCAGGACTCTCCGGATATTGTTGCTGATCCTCTCAATGAGCATCCTCTGCAATGCACCTCGGCCGGCTTGCTGGCGCTGGTGCGGCAGCACAATCCGCAAATTCAGGTGGACGCCAGTTCCCTCCGTGAGGAGCACGCTGCGCTGGCCTCGGCGAAGCGGGAAAGCAAACCGGACTTCAGCCTCTCGTACATGTGGCAGCAGACTGACCGCAGATATCCCGACTACTACATGTTTACCTTCAATCTTCGTTTACCGCGCAAAGGCCGCGTACGCGCAGAAGTCGAGGAAGCCGCTGCGAAGCTGGCGCAATCGCAGGATACTCTCGATGCTCACCTGCAGCAGCAGTTCGCTCAGGTCAGACGGGGATACATCGACGTGAAGAGCGATGAAGAACTGCTCAATGAATACCAGCAAGGTCTGATTCCGCAGTCCGACGCCGCTTACCGTTCAACCTTGAATTCCTATGCCAGGGGCCGGGACGTGATGACCCACGTACTTCTCTATTTCGGCAATGTGCTGGATATGAAACTCAACGAGGCACAGGTGCTGGCCGACCACGAAACCACGCTGGCTCATCTGGAAACTCTGACAGGAGTGACACTGCGATGAACAAATACGTTCTGAGAACTTCTCTTGTCTGGATCGTCCTGTTGGCAACCGCGGCAGGGTTCTGGATGTACCACACTCACGGGACGAAACCAGTTAGTTCTGCCTCACCGGCGGCAGCAGGTGTGCAGCCGGCGGCAGCGGGACCGTCTCCTGGTGCAAACGAACCTGCATCCCCCCTATTGGCCGGCAAAGCGGAAGCGCCGATGGCTCCCGTACAGCTTTCTCCGCAGCGCATGCAAAGCATCGGGGTCCGGACGGGTACCGTTGAATACAAACAGCTTACTGGCGACATCCGAGCCACAGGGACGGTTGATATCGATGAGCAACTGCTCTCTTATGTGCAGGTGCGCTTCCCTGGTTACATCAGGAAAGTATTCGTCAATGCAACCTATCTTTACGTGCATCAGGGAGAGCCGCTCTTTACCGTATATAGCCCCGATTTGGTCGCTACGGAGCAGGAATATCTTCTCGCACGACAGGATCAGAAGGTGCTGAGCGCGAGCACCGTGGATGGTGTCGCATCCGGTGCGGTGTCGCTTTCGGCAGCAGCCGAGCAAAGGCTGGCGCAATGGGAAGTTCCGCCGAGCGAACTCGAAAAGCTCAAAAGCACCGGCAAGCCCATCACCGATCTGACGATCAACTCTCCGGTCTCCGGCTATGTGACGGAATACAACGCGCTGCCCAATATGTACGTCGAGCCATCGACTCGTCTTTATACCGTCGCCGATCTGTCGCGCGTGTGGGTCTACGCGCAGGTGTTTCAGGATGACGTGGGTCGGCTGCGGCCCGGAGATCCGGTCGATATTACCGTCGATTCTTATCCCGGCAGAACCTTTCGGGGACGTATCGATCAAATCCTGCCGCAGGTGGATATGGTGACGCGTACGGTCCGCGTCAGGCTGGTGATTCAAAACCCTGGTGTAACACTCAAGCCCGGCATGTATGTGAACTGCGATCTGAAATCGCCTCTCGGTCGGCAGCTTGTGATTCCGGCGTCTGCCGTGTTTCAGACGGGAACAAAAGAGATGGCGTTCCTGTACGAAGGCAACGGCATGATTGAGCCAAAAGAAATTGTTGTAGGGCCGCAGGCGGGAGAGGAATTCGTTGTTCTCAGCGGGCTTAAACCCCACCAGCAGATCGTCACCTCGGCCAATTTCCTCATCGATTCGGAAAGCCAGCTCCAGGCCGCTGCCAGGTCCTTCATGCCTCCTCCACCCGGAGCGGGCGCAAATTCTTCCTCCCCGGGCGCAACCGCGCCGGGAACCATCGACTTCACCACAGACCCGAATCCGCCGCGGAAGGGCCAGAACGTCTTCCGGGTGCGGCTGACGGACAACAAAGGTGCGCCTGTCTCCGGAGCGCAGGTGACGGTGCGGCTCTATATGGCGGCGATGCCGACCATGGGCATGGCTGCCATGAACACGGCCGCCACGCTGACCGACAATGGCAATGGCTTCTATGAAGGCGCGGGTTCGCTTCGTTCGGGCGGCACCTGGCAAGTCACCATCGTAGCGCAGAAAAACGGACAAACGGTCGCCAGTAAACAACTGAGCGTCACCACGACGGGAGGCATGTGATGCTGTCCAGGATTATCGAGATCTGCGCCCGCAACCGCTTCCTTGTATTCACCGCAGTGCTGCTACTGACACTTGCCAGCATCTGGTCGTTGCGACATATTTCGCTCGATGCCCTGCCGGACATCTCCGACGTCCAGGTCATCGTTCATACCGCCTGGGCCGGAGAGCCGCCCGACGTGATCGAAGATCAGGTCACTTATCCGATCGTGACCAGCATGCTGGCAGCTCCCCATGTCAAGGCGGTCCGCGCCCAGACGATGTTCGGTGACTCGTATGTTTATGTCGTCTTTCAGGACGGCACAAACCTTTACTGGGCGCGTTCCCGCGTGCTCGAATATCTAGACCAGATCAGCGGGAAGCTGCCTGAAGGGGTTCATCCGATGCTCGGCCCCGATGCCACGGGAGCGGGGTGGGTCTACGAATATGCGCTTGTGGACAAGAGTCACAACCTCAGCCTCGCAGACCTGCGCACTCTTCAAGGCTGGCACCTGCGTTACGCTCTGGAGACTGTTCCTGGCGTCGCGGAAGTGGCCACCATTGGCGGCTATGTGAAGCAGTACCAGGTGCAACTGGATCCCAACAAGCTCCTGGCCTATGGCATTCCTCTTTCCACCGTTATTGACCGTGTGAAGGCCAGCACGAATGAAGTTGGGGGACGAGTCCTCGATCTGAGCGGGGCCGAGTACATGATCCGCGGACTGGGATATCTGCACTCGCTCAGCGATCTTGCAGATGTTGCCGTCGGCAGCAGGAATGGCACGCCGGTCCTGCTGCGCGATCTCGGCACGGTGAGCTTCGGGCCGGACATTCGGGAGGGCGTAGCAGAGTGGAATGGCGACGGTGAGACGGTAGGCGGCATCATTGTGATGCGGCAGGGCATGAATGCTCTTGACGTCATCAATGGCGTCAAAGCGAAACTGCGCGAAATCGCACCGTCTCTGCCGCCCGGCGTCGAAATACTGCCAGCCTACGACCGCTCCGGCCTGATCCGTGCGTCCATTGATACGCTTGAACGCGATCTGCTCGAAGAAGCTGTCATTGTTAGCCTAGTCATCATCGTGTTTCTGTTCCACTTCCGCTCGGCGCTGATTGCCATCCTGGCTCTACCGATCGCGGTGGTCGTCTCCTTCATACCGATGTACCTGCTCGGCGTCTCCTCGAACATCATGTCTCTGGGGGGGCTGGCGCTGGCCATCGGCGTGCTGGTTGACGCTTCGATTGTGATGGTGGAGAACGGCTACCGGCACCTCTCCGAACGCCAGGAGCATGATCCGGCGCCAATCAGGGAAGCGGAACGGCGAAAGATTCTCATCAATGCCGCGAAACAGGTGGGTCCGGCGCTCTTTTTCTCCCTGCTGATCATTGTCGTGTCCTTCCTGCCTGTTTTTCTTTTGCAGGCGCAGGAAGGCCGCATGTTCCGGCCTCTGGCCTGGACAAAGACCCTGGCCGTCGGTTCCTCCTCCATCCTGGCCATCACACTGGTTCCAGTTCTGATGGTAATGCTGATTCGGGGACGCCTTCGCCCGGAACACGCGAATCCGATCTCCCGCTTTACGCAGGCCATTTATCTTCCTGTGCTGCGGTTCTGCCTCCGCCATCGATGGCTGACGATCGCACTGAATCTCACCTTTTTGATCGTCACTTTGCCGCTGGCCTTCCGTTTGGGAAGTCAGTTTATGCCGCCGCTCTATGAGGGCTCTGCGCTTTACATGCCGACGGCGCTTCCGGGGATATCCATTGGGCAGGCAAAAGTGCTGTTGCAGGAGCAGGACCGCATCATCCGCACCTTTCCCGAAGTCGTCAGCGTTTTCGGCACGGCCGGGCGCTCCGACAGCGCCACCGACAACGCACCCCTCGACATGTATGACACCACGATCATGCTGAAGCCGCGCCATCAGTGGCCCGCTGGAATGACCTACGACAAGCTGATTCAGAAAATGGATGCAAAGCTCCAGTTTCCTGGTCTTTCCAGCACTTGGACCATGCCGGTCGAAAATCGCCTGGACATGGAACTGACCGGCATCAAGACCCCGGTTGGGATCAAGGTGCAGGGTCCAAGCATCGACGGTATCCAGCAGGTGGCGGTAGAGATTCAGGGCATCCTCTCCGGCTTGCCGCAGGTACGATCGATCTTCGCGGAAAAGGTGGCCCAGGGCTTTTACGTCAACGTGACCCCGAATCGCCAGGAGATGGCGAAGTACGGCCTCAGCCTCGCCGATGTCCAAAATGCAGTCGCGTCCGGCATCGGCGGCAAAGACATCGCGGAAAACGTTGAGGGCCGCGACCGCTTCCCGATTAACGTTCGCTACGAGCGGGATTTCCGCAACAACATTGTAGCGATGGAGGGTGTCCTGATCGGAACGCCTTCCGGCGCCCAGATTCCCCTCAGTCAGGTCGCTCGTATTTCCTTTTCGAAAGGTCCGGCCATGATCCGCGATGAGGACGGCGCCCTGACCGGCTACATCTACCTCGATCTGAACAACTCCAACTATGGAGGCTTCGTCGACCGCGCCAATCAGGAGTTAAAGCAAAAACTCAGACTGCCGGCCGGCTATACTTACCAGTGGTCCGGCGAGTACCAGTTCGAACAGAGGGCGAAGCAACGTCTCAAGCTAATTTTGCCGGTCGTCTTCTTTGTGATTTTCTTTTTGCTTTATCTTGTGTTTCACTCTGTGGCCGAAGCGCTTGTTCTGATCTTCCCTACGATCTACGCGCTGACCGGTGGACTGCTGTTGCAGTGGCTGCTTCATTACAACTTCAGCGTCGCGGTCGCGGTCGGCTATATCGCGCTCTTTGGTATCGCCGTTGAAACCGGTGTTGTGATGGTGGTCTACCTGCACGAGGCCCTGCAAAAGCACCTCCAGTCAGGAGCGGAGACCACGGTCGGCGACATCGAGGCCGCGGCCATCGAGGGAGCGGTACAGCGACTGCGACCCAAACTGATGACTGTCGCGGCCGTTCTGGCGAGCCTTGCGCCCATTTTGTGGGAGTCCGGCATCGGTTCCGACGTGATGAAGCCGATCGCGGCTCCAATTGTCGGCGGCATGATCACCTCCACCATCCACGTCCTGATCCTGGTGCCCGTCTTCTTTGTCATGATGAAAGAACGGGCGCTGAAGCGGGGATCACTTGTTCCTCGCCAGGACTCGACCTCAACCGACGGCTCTGCCGTTCAACCTTTCTGACAGGAGAACTGGTAATGCAAGAGGCATTTGCGTCCGTTGTTGGCCTCATCACACTGTCCGCGGCAACCCTTTTGGCTCAGAGCGCAGCTCAATCCTTCTCTGACACGGTCTCTGATTCGATGTGAGAATCTGTCCAGAAACTTAAGTAGAGCGTCGCAGGTGCAGGTGCGCGAAGGCGATGTGGATCATGGTTTCAGTGGAGGTATGGAGGAGTTCGAAGTCTTTGCTGAGTCTGTGGCTCCAGTTGAGCCATGCGAAGGTGCGTTCGACGATCCACCGTTTGGGCAGTACCTGGAACGTGTGCAACTCATTGCGTTTGACCACTTCCACGTCATAGCCGAACATCTCTTTGGCCCAGCCGATCAGCTTTCACGGTGTAACCGCCGTCAACGAAGACCTTGGTGATCGAGTCGAAGCGGCAGAACAGGCGCATGAGCACGGCGCGCGCCGCGACCCGGTCCTGGATGCCAGCCGAGTGGACGATGACACCCAGCAGGTTGCCCTCGGTGTCTACCGCGATGCGGCGTTTGCGGCCTTTGATCTTTTTCCCCGCGTCGTAACCGCGCCGCACCCTTTTAGCGCCGTCTTGGCCGACTGCGAATCGATGATCGCCACTGTGGGCTTGGCGTTTCGTCCTCCAGCCATGCGGCCCTGTTCGCGCAGTATCTGACCGACGCGCTCCCACACACCGCTGTCGCGCCAGCAACGAAAATGCTCATGTACCGTCTTCCACGGAGGGAAATTGCTCGGCAACTGCCGCCACTGGCAGCCAGTCTTCACCACATACAGCAAAGCGTCCACCACTCGGCGCTGTTCATACTTGCGAGGTCGCCCTCCGGCGTGACGCCCTGCACGCGGTTCGTTCAGAAGTGGCTCCAGCCGAGACCACTGTTTGTCGCTCAAATCACTCGGGTACATGCATCTACGCTATCCACGCCTAGCTCGCTCCGCATATTCCTTCCATGGTTCCTTCCCTAGTTTCTGGACAGATACTTACAGATGAAGCATTGGACAGCGCGCTGGGTATTCTCCTTAGAGAATTTTCCTAAATAGTGTAGACTGGTTTTGGCGACTCTTTGCGGCGAACAAAGACATGGGAAAACCCCTTGGGGATGATCTGCGTCGTAAACTTCTTTTCGCCTATGATCAAGGCGAGGGAACACTGG
>JAKAXU010000032.1 GCA_021816455.1 Acidobacteriota bacterium | reverse complement strand
CTCCAGCCTCATCCACTGCTTGTCGGTCAAATCGCTCGGGTACATGCACCTACCCTATCCACCCAAACTCTCTCCGCATATTCCTTCCAAGGTTCCTTCGCTAGTTTCTGGACAGGTTCTAAGAGCGCAGCTTCGGCTCAGGAGCGAATGTTGGTTCACTGCAACGTACTGGATCCAACCAGAGTTCCCCTGGCTGACAGGAAGGCAGTTTGACATTTCCGGAACCCATTCCAAAAACAATCTCCAAAAACCAGTGAACGAGCCTCATTTCCTGAAGGGTACAGACTTCAGCCGGTACATCCGCTGCGGGAGCGTACTCAACCCCATCCGATTCAAGGAGCGGCGGTTCTGATAACCCTTTTGGGGAATAGGGGGCGCTCGCCGTTTGAAATATACTTTCCACAGGTTGCTATCTTCCCCGTTGTCATCTTCCCTGGGTAAACAAGGCCGAACATTGGGCATGCACACTCAATCTATATGGGGCCGGGGCCTCGCTTTCTTCAGGGCACTCCCGTCTCCAATGCGCCGGAAGACAAATGTATCCAACACCGCGGACTACAAGCGCTTCTTTGCCGCCGTCGAAGCCACTCTGGACGATTTCTACATCTTCGACGGCATTCACGATTCCTCCGGTGCCATCGTCGACTTCCGATTCAGTTACATCAACCCGAACGCAGAGCGTCGGCTAGGCGTGCCTCGCGAAACTCTCTATGGCAAAGTCCTCACCGAAGTTCGACCCTTCATGGTCAAATCCGGCCTCATCCAGCAATATCTCGAGGTTGTCCGCACTGGGATACCCTATACCACGGAAGTCTTCATCGATGATGAGATGATCCGGAGCACTTGGCTGAATGTCCAGGTCGTCCGCCTCGGCAACGGAATCGCCGTTACCAGCCGCGATGTTACAGAGCATCGCCGTCGCTCCGATCACATCAACTATCTCGCGCATCACGATCACCTGACCGGCCTCACCAATCGCACGCTGCTCCATGAGCGTCTCCGCCAGGCAATCCTCCGAGCGCAAGACGACGGAGAAAGAGTCGCAGTCTTCCTCATTGACATCGACTTCTTCAAACAGATCAACGACTCGCTTGGCCACGCAAACGGCGACATCCTCCTGGCGACAGTGGGGCAGCGCCTGCTCTCTTCCGTTCGCGAATCCGATACCGTCGCGCGCATGGGGGGAGACGAGTTTGTCATCGTGATGCCCGAATTCCACTCCATACAGGAGGTCGAGCGCTGCGGCGAGCATATCATTCGTAACGCCTCCCGGCCCATCGAGATCAGTGGCCGGGAAACCAGTCTCACCCTGAGCGTCGGAGTCAGTATTTTTCCCGAGCACGGCCGCACCGCTGAAGTGCTCCTCAGCAATGCCGACGCTGCCATGTACTCTGTGAAAGAATCCGGTCGCAACAATCTGTGCGTCTTCGACGAAGCTTTTGCAAAACAAGGCCCGCTGAAAGATCCAGCCATCGTAATAGAGAGGTCGCGCCTGCCTATCGCGATAAAGCCGCGATGAAAAGGCACACTTCCATTTCTTCGAATCGCTCAAGACTGCAGGAGCAGTGACTGGGCCAGGCGGCGTGGGGTGTTTCTTCCGCTATTTATTTCCGATTTCAGGCTCATGTGCGGGGTCTTCCTTCCGGTCGGATCGGTTGGAATAGACGGGAATCCCGCTGATGAGTCCCTGAAATTCAGTGAGGCGTTTGCCCAGAATCACCATGCCCTTGGATGTGATTTCGTACTCGCGAATATCCTTGGCATGATTTCCACCCCGCATCTTGATCACCACCATAATCTTGCGAAGCTGGCCATCGATGGATACATACCGAAGCCGGATGATGTCATCGGCGAGGAAAGAAATTGAGTAGGTACTGAACGGGAACTCTGTAAAGGACTCCTCCACCTCGACGGTGCTTAGAATCGTCACGCCGATTCCCGTCAGAGCGAAGATCATCCGGTAGAGCGATTCGCGAAAGTCCGCGCGGAAGCCGGGCGACAAAGCCATTTCAAAGCCAGCCAGGGAATCGATGACCAGCCGCTTGGCGCCGATCTTCTGTACGGCATCGAGAATCGACTGCATGGTTTCATCCACCGACAGATCGAGGGGACGGAGATAGAGGATTGCGAGTTTTCCGTCCTTCAGCGGCGTTTCCAGATCCAGGCCCAAACTGGCGGCCCGCTCCGCATACGCTTCCGGGCGCTCTTCAAAAACCGCTACGATTCCCGATTCCCCATGGCTTATCCCCTCAGCAATGAACTGAGTTGCCAGAACCGACTTTCCGGTTCCCGAAGCCCCTGTTATGAGGACGCTATCGCCTTCGCGCACGCCACCACCGTGCATCTTATCCAACTCCGCGATGCCGAAGGAAAGGCGCCGATCGTTGGGCGGATTTCTCTTGCGTGCGGTTAGCCCAAAGGTGCGCGAGAAGGCTTGCACTCCGGCATCGGTGATGCGGAATGTATGCAGCCCGGGCACAGAATTCTGACCGCGCAGTTTGATGACCTGCAACTTCCGGACAATGGAATTCCGCTCCGCCGTTTGGCGCATCCAGAACAGACCATCGGCAACGGTAAAGATCGGATTGTCGCGCAGCTCCTCCTCCGCGTATTCACCGATCAGGAAAGTTGTAGCCTGCCAGCTTGCCAGAAACAGGGCCAGGCGCTGAATGAAGGATTGCAGGTCCATGCTGCTTTCCTGCTTCCGAACCATGGTGCGAAAGGAGTCCACAACCACGACAGCAGGGTTGGTTTTTTCAACTTCTTTGGTAATCTCTTCCAAAACCGCGCCCAGATCCTTCTCCAGGACAATCTGGCTGAGGTTGATAAAGCGAATGGAGTCCGGCAACTTGGATGAATCGAAGAAGGTGTATTGCTGCTGATATCGCAGCATCTTGATGGTGGATTCACCAAGGACAGTGAAATATAGCGCAGGACGCTCAACGGTGGCATTGGCAAACACAAATTGGTGAGCCAACGTCGTCTTCCCGCTACCTGGTGCACCGGCGATGATATTGAAGGAAAATTCCGGCAGACCTCCCCCCACAATTTCGTCAAGACCCGGAACTCCAGTGGGTAGTTTGTTGATATTCACTTTCTCTTGGGTGCTCACGCTTTTCTCCCATTTCCCGAATCGCGATCGTCAAATACTTCGCACGGCCACGCGTTGCGCAGCAGGCTCAGAGTTAAGGCTTCGCCGAGGAAAAGGCGAAGCAGTCCGAGTAAGCGGGCGATGAGGATGATTCCTCCCTCGCCGGCCCGATCATTTTTCCTGTCAATTTCAGTCTCAATCTCGCCCAGGCCATGTAATGCACCATCTTCAGATATCTGCATACCATGGAGACTGGGAACTTCCGGTCTGGCCAACACCAGGGCGCGAGAGGCGAGCGAATAAAAACCCGCAACTCCCACAGATGTCCCGAGACTCTGGCGCAGCTTCTCGTAGACGCGAAGTGTCGGGGACTCGATTGGCTCGGAGTTCTTACCTACACCGACTTCATACGCGAGAAGTCGCTGGGCTAAATCTCGCATTCCTGGAGCAGTCGTCATAATTCAAACCAGCATTGTTCAAAGTACAAAGATTCCATTGCCTTAACACGCTTTTCATAAGAGGACCGGCGGTACGATTCTCTTCAATCGCAATGGCTCTCGCAGCTCCTGTATTGAAGATTCGGGGCTGCGCAGGATGGAGCGCGGGCGGAACTCAATTCATGTAGAGATTCGTTTGCAGGTTTGGAACTTCTTCCTGCGGGCCGCCAACCTTGCTTCGGATCAGTGTGAAAATGTCCAGAACCATGGCAATGCTGCGGATGTTTCCAGCAACACTCTTGAGTCCCTCTTCCATGCCGGGATGCGTGTCCGCGAGGGTTTCGATATTTTCGCTAACGTTCCGCAGCCGGTCAATTTCCAGCAGAAGATCCTCGAAAGCCGCAGCTATGACTGGTCCATCAGCCCCCAAGGTTATCGTGTCCTTTGCGGGTGTATCTGCTTTTGTGCTGGCATCGGCATGTAATCGTAGATCCTCGATCAAGCGCAGTGTTGTTGCCTCGCCAAGAAAGGTCAGAAACAGCCCAAGCAGTTGCGCAATCAGATTGATCCCGGCCTCGCCCGCCTCTTCCGCCTCGTTCTGGAAGTCGACTTCGGTGAGACCACACAAGTCCCCATTCGCAGTTACCTGCACGTTGCTGAGCAGCGGGAATTGCGACTTGGCCAAAGCCAGAGCACGGGAAGCCAGCGCTTGAAAACCGTCCATACCCACGGATGCCCCGAGTTGCCGACGCAGTCGCTCATAAGCACGCACAGTTGCCGGTTCGGCATGGCGGGAGGTCAGGATTGAACCGGCCTCGCTGGTAACCAGACTGCGGGCTAAATCACACATCTTTTTCTGAGGAAGCATCGGTTCTATTCTTTCTTCTTACGCTGCACTTCGCCATGTAAGTTGAAGCGACTGTCGTAATCATACTCTTAAGCAGATAGCTCCAGACTGCGATCCGAGGATGGGATATTATTTCCCAGTTAACCATTCCTTTCCTGAAAGTTTACCTATCTGATAACAGATTGCTCTCTTGACTGACCAGAAATCAAGTATGGCACAAAGAGGAATAATTGCCTGCCATTTTGCGGAAAGTTTTTCGTTGGGCGGGCAAGGGGAGATCGAACGTCCTATTTGACATGCGGGAGAGAGATGAAGAGGCCGCTGCCGGTGGCCAGTTCGTTGCCTTCGGCATCGAGGATGGCAGCGCGAGTCCAGAGCTTGCGGCCGTCGATGCGTTCGACGCAGCCGCGCAGCCGGATGGGCGCGGTGGAGGGTACGGGCTGCAGATACTCGATCTGAAGCTGGCGCGTGACGGCGATTTCGCCACGAGCGCGGTTGGCTTTGCTCATGGTTTCATCGAGCAGCGTGGCGATGATGCCGCCGTGAAGATAGCCGGGCGGTCCTTCGTAGTTATCGCCGACGACGGCCTCAGCGGAGACGGTGCCATCGGGAGCCGCAGTGAAGGTGAGGTGAAGGCCGACGGGATTCTCCACTCCACAGCCGAAGCAGCGGTTGCGCTGGCCGTGGGTGAGCGGCTGGAAGGGATGGGCAGGCGGTTCAGGGATGGCGGGATCGGCCGCATTTTGGCTGACCGAAGTGGGAGTCTCCTGGTTGGGTGTGGTTCGGTTCATGCGTGCTCCCAGATTACGATAACCGGGGCGGGTGCGAGGAATGACGAAGCTTAGAATTGGAGGGCATGGGGATCGGAGGCAGGAAGCAGGGCGTGCGAAGGCGACAACTGGGGGCGGTGGCGCTGGGCTGGTGCGCCGCGACGGCGTGGATGGCGGGATGCCGGGCACAACCGAAACTGACAGCGCAGCAGGCCGAAGGACAGATGCTCTTTCATGAGCGGTGTCTGCATTGCCACGGGGAAAACGACCTGAACCTGAAACCGGCGCCTCCGGAGATTCGAGGAGTGCTGCTGCGGGCGAAGCTGCCGGATGGCGAGCCGGCCACCGACCTGGAAGTGATGCGGGTGGTGCTGAACGGGAAGAACAAGATGCCGCCCTTTGCGGGGCGCTTTACGGAGCCGCAGATGCAGGCGCTGCTGGCGTTTCTGCGTACCCGTTCAGATTGAGAAGCGGGCCGCACAACGCGAAGCGGGATGCGCTTATACTACCTGAGTGAGCGCCAAGACTTTTTATCTCGAGACATTTGGCTGCCAGATGAATGCCCACGACTCGGAGAAGGTTGTGGGAACGCTGGAACAGCAGGGTTACCGGCAGGTGGACAGCGAAGAGGCTGCCGACCTGCTGCTGTACAACACGTGCTCGATCCGCGACAAGGCGGAGCAGAAGGTCTTCCATCGGCTGAACGACTACAAAAAGCTGGCACGGGAAGGGAAGCGCTTCGGGGTCATTGGGTGTGTGGCGCAGCAGGAAGGCGAAAAGATCTTTGAGCGCGCGCCGTATGTTTCGCTGGTGGCCGGGTCGGCCTCTTATCGTCGCCTCCCCGAGCTGCTTGCACGAATGGAGGCGGGAGAAAGCCGCGTGACCGGTCTGGACGACCGCGAGACGGAAGAGACTTTTGAGACCGAGTTCACGGCGCGGAAAAACCCGTACCGGGCCTACATCACGATTATCGAAGGCTGCGACAAGTTCTGCGCCTACTGCGTGGTGCCGTATACGCGCGGCAAGGAACGGAGCCGCGGATCGGAGTCTGTGCTGGAAGAAGCGCGGAGAATTGCCGAGATGGGTTATACGGAGATTCAACTGCTCGGGCAAAACGTGAATAGTTATCGCGATCCAACTGGGAAGAAAAGCTTTGCTGAACTTCTTGCTGCAGTTGGCGAAGTGTCAGGAATTCGCCGGGTACGCTTCACGACGAGCCATCCGAGGGACTTTACGCGGGATATTGTGGAGGCAATCGACGCCGTGCCCGCGCTCTGCGACCATGTTCACCTGCCGGTGCAGTCGGGATCGACGCGGGTTCTGCGGAGGATGGCTCGGGAGTACTCGCGGGAGTGGTATATGGAGCGGATTGCGTGGATCAAGGCAGCGCGTCGGCAGATTTCCATCTCGACGGACATGATTGTGGGGTTTCCGGGAGAGACACCAGAGGATTTTGAAGAGACGATGACGCTGCTGGATGCAGTACAGTATGACGCGGTCTTTGGGTTTAAGTATTCGGCGAGGCCGAATACCCCTGCGCTGGTCATGATCGATTCCATCGCCGAGCAGGAGAAAGCGAAGCGGCTGCAGATTCTGCAAGACCGTCAGAGGGAAATCCAAAGGGCGAACTATGAGCGCCACGTTGGGGATATTCTTGAAGTTATGGTTGAAGGTAATAATTCGGCCCGGGAACAGATTGTCGGGCGAAGTTCACAGAATAAGCCGGTGAATTTCACCTGGAAGCATCCGATCGCGCCGGCCCCGGGCAGCTATCAGCAAGTGAGGATTACACGTGCGTTTCCCAACAGCCTGGCGGGCGAGGCGGTTTGAAGACGGCAGGGAGGACGATGATGGACGTGGAGATGCGCATTCGCGGCCTGATGATGGACCCGAACACAAATATGCCAATCGTGGTGCTGAAAGATGTTTCTTCCGAAGTGGTGCTGCCGATCTGGGTGGGCATTTACGAAGCGAACGCAATTGCGGCGGAGATTGAAAAGGTGCGCGCGCCGCGCCCGTTGACACACGACCTGTTGAAATTGCTCATGCAAAGCCTGAACGCCACGCTGGTAAAGGTTGTTATCTCTGAACTTAAAGATGACACCTTTTACTCCGTTCTGTGGATGAAGCAGGAGGGCGAATGGGTAACGCTGGATGCCCGACCTTCGGATGCGATTGCACTGGCGATGCGGATGGATTGTCCCATTTATGTCTCAGAGTCGCTGATCGCAATGGCGAGAGTGAGTGCGCAGAATGCCGAGGGGTCTTTGGGGGCCGAACACTTGAAGAAATGGCTGGAAGGGCTGAACGATGAAGACCTTGGCAAGTACAAGATGTAACACGGCAAGGCGCATTATCAGACATATTGGGTGGAGTTTTCTGGTTTTGATGGTACTGGCACAGAGAGCCTGGCCGGTTCCGAAGGATTGGACAGAGGCTCAGAAGCCGTTCCAAATTGCAGACAATCTGTATTATGTGGGCAGCCGCGACCTGGCGGCGTATCTTGTGGTGACGCCGAAGGGGAACATCCTGCTCAATGCGAATCTGGCGAGTTCGCCGCCGCAGATTCGAGCCAGTGTGCGCGAATTAGGCTTTCATTGGCGGGATACGAAGATTCTGCTGCTGAGTCAGGCGCATTATGACCATGCAGCGGGCGCAGCAGAGATTGTGCAGGAGACCGGCGCGCGGTTGATGGTGATGGATGGCGACGCGCAGGTGGTGGAAACAGGCGACGCTCACGATTTTGGCGGACCCGATCTGAGGCCGTATACCCCCGTCCATGTAGACGAGGTGCTGCACGAGGCGAGGTGGTCCGCTTGGGCGGGGTGGCGTTTACAGCGCACCGGACTGCAGGGCACTCGCGCGGATGCACGACGTGGACGATGACGGCGAAGCTGAAGGGAGCGCCGCAGCCGGTGGTGATCGTGGGCGGATATGCTGCACTGAACTCCTACCGGCTGGTGGGGACCACAGGGCATCCGGCGTCGTATCCAGGAATTGCGACGGATTTTGAGCATACCTTTGCGGAGCTACGGGCGCTGCCGTGCGGGATTTTTCTGGGAGCGCATGGGAGCTACTTTGGGATGCAGGCAAAGCTGGCGCAAGTGCCGAGCAAGGGCGAGCAGGTCTGGATTGATCCGGCGGGATATCGACAGATGATCGCCGGGACAGAGCAGGCATTTGACCGCAGGATAGCGGAACAACGGCAACAGAATGAAGCAGCCCCACGCGGAATTTAATGCAGAAGTATAAATGTTACAGAATATCTGTTATCAGACATAATGGGTATAGAAACTTTAGGGGCTGAGGAAAAGGACAGTCTGCGGATGGATGCGCAGAAAAACGGAGTTCGCTGCATTTACCTGGATAGCCATGGGGATTGCAGGTGGCGCCTGCGCTCTATCGCTGGCGGGGTGGGTTAATGGTGGACGCTTGAAAACAGCAGAGCGGGAATGACAACCAGTGCAGAGAGCAGACGCACGGCTGCTGGCACGCCACGGACGGCGATGGCGCTCCCGCTGGTCGCGGAGTCGGTTAATGGAGGGCGCTGGGAAACAGCAGATTCCCTGCGGGAATGACAACCATGCAGTCACAGCGCGGGAATGACAACCATGCAGTCACAGCGCAGGAATGACAATCATGCAGAGAGCAGACGCACGGCTGCTGGCACGCCACGGAATACCTGAGGCGACAGGGGTGGATTGCTAGGGGTGGATCTGGATGCTGCCGACGCCTTTGGCGTCTTCGGTGGTTTCGAGGTTGAGGTTGAGTTGGGTGCGACGTTCGAAGATGACGCGGCCGTGGGGTTCGTCGAAGACGACGCGGCGGAAGAGCGCGAGGATATTGGTGCCTACGGCGCCGTCGGTACGGCGGCGTCCGGAGAACTGCGGCGTGGAGTACATGAGGAAGACGGGCAGTTGCTGCATCTCGGTGTGACCGATGATGCAGAACGGGACGATGACCGATTGCAGGTCAAAGAGGCCGCCGATGCCGTAGGCGGTGGCAGAGACTGTAGTGAGCGAGTCTTTGCGATCGGTGTCGGTGATGTGCGACTTCCGAATGAAGCTGGAGTAAAGCATGACGGTAGCGTCGCTGCCGGTGTCCAGGTCGAGCAGCGCGTTGTGTTGGCGATGGGCGCCGGTGGCCAGTTTGACGGAGATGGCTATGGAGTCGCCGCGGGAGGCCAGATCGAGGACTTCCCCGCTGCCGGTGTAGCTGAAGCCGTGACGCGGATAGAAGGTGATGAGGCGGTCGGCAAAGTCGATTTCCACGATGAACTGGCGCAGGACCGGAAGGCCGAGGATGCCGTCGAGATGGTGGACGTTGAGCAGCTCCAGGTTGTGGAGGTCGATGAGCGTCATGAAGTTGGCGATGAGGATGGCTCCGAGACGAGCGTCGAGGTTCTGGGCGGCTGCGACGCGGACTTTGCCGCTGCCGTAGCCGACGCCGCGCTGCCTGGAGAGCAGGACGGGGTGGATGCCAAGCTGCTGAGAGGTGGCGAGGTCGAGGATGTTGACGCTGGCGCCGGTGTCAAAGAGGAAGACCATGCCGGGATGGTTGTTGATGGTCAGCGTGAGGAAGATGTGGTCATGGGAGTATTCAAAGGGAACAGTGAAACTGTGTTCGAAGCGGGGCGGTCCGTTGAAGATGGCCGGGGACCAGGGATAAGAGGGTGCTGCGGCGAAAGCCGGGATGGCAAAGACACAAAGGCCGACAAGCAGGGCGAGCGCGATGAGGATTCGTGTGAGGAGGGTGTACGGGGAGGAAGACTGGATGCGAGTGACCATGAGAGGCACCTCCGCATGAAATTCCGGGACGGGGGTAAGATAGGCGCGTCTGCGGAATTATGCATAAGTAAACTCCGAAACAGCAGCAAATGCAAGGGAGATTTTTGCAGGATGGGCGCGCGGGTCAGACGAGACGGCGCGCTTCCCTGCTCCAGCGGAGGAGGAGGGTGAGTGAGATGACGATGAGCGCCAGGGTAAGCCCGGTCCAGAGGCCATGAATGCCCCAGTGGAAGGTGAAGCAGAGGAACAGCCCGAGGGGAAGGCCGAGAATCCAGTAGCCGACGAAGTTGGCGTACATGGGAATGCGGGTTTCGCCGAGTCCGCGGAGCGCGCCGGTGCAGATGGTCTGGATGCCGTCAAAGACCTGGAAGGCGGCGGCGATCCATAGCAGTGATGGCCCGAGGGCGAGGACGCGCGGGTCAGAGGTATAAAGCTCAATGAGCGGGCGCGGGACGATGAGAAAGACGACGCCGGCAAGGAGCATGAAGGCGGTGCCGAGTGCGAGCGCGATCCAGCCGGTGCGGCGGGCCGTGAAGTTGCGCCGGGCACCAATGGCATGACCGACGCCGACGGCGGCGGCTGAGGAGATGCCGAGCGGGACCATATAGGTAATACTGGCGTAGTTGAGCGCAATCTGGTGGGTGGCGAGTGCGATGGGGTTGACCCAGCCTGCGGCCAGGGTTGCGGTGTTCCAGGCACCGACTTCGAGGGTGATCTGGCCGGCGGCGGGCAGGCCGAGACGGAGGAGCGCACGGATGCGCTGCCACTGAGGCAAGGCCCAGTGATGGAAGAGTGGATGGCCGCGGCGACGCTCATAACGCCAGGCAAAGGCCATGAGCGAGAGAGCCATTCCGAAACGGGCGATCACAGTGGAAAGCGCCGAGCCACGTACGCCAAGAGCGGGAAAGCCCCAGTGACCGTAGATGAGCAGCCAGTTCCCTGCCCAGTTGATGAGATTAGCAAGTACGTAGGTGACGGTGATGACCTTGACCTGGCCGACGCCTTGCAGATAGCGACGCGAGGCTGCGTAGATGAGAAGTGGCGGCAGGCTGAAGACCAAGACGCGCAGGTACGCTGTGGCTGGGTGGGCGACCTCCGGAGCGATGCCGAAGCGCGCGTAACCGAAGCTGGCCAGAAAAACCAGGAGCATGAGCGCGGGAGCGATGGCAAGCGCAAGGTAGATGCCCTGGGCGAGCCAGCGATGGCAGTCGTCGTGGTCTGCTCGCCCGTAGGCCTGAGCGACGGCGGTGTCGAGGCCGAGCAGGAGTCCGATGCCGAAGAGCGAGGGGGTGTAAAAGACGGCGTTGCCGAGGGCGACGGCTCCGATGGCGTCCGGGCCGAGACGGCCGACCATGATCGTATCGACGACACCCTGAGCCATCCAGCCCAGCTCGCTGAGGACGACGGGGATCGCAAGATGCAAGAGAGCAGAAATCTCGGATCTCCACTCATCTCTGGATGCGGATGGCATTTTCCTACTGTAAACGAGTGGATAAAAGAGGGATTTGCTCAGCCGGATGAAGGATTCATCCCTTCGTCCGTGGTGGCTGGCTGCAAGCGGCGGACAAAATCTCACAGGCGGCGCGCTCCGGGGCTGGCAGATCGGCGAGATGCTCGGAGATGGTGCGTTGCGTGAGCGGATGCACGAGGGTCGGCGCAATCTCAGCCAATGGGAGCAGCACGAATGCACGCTCCGTGAGGCGCGGATGAGGCAGGGTGAGCGCTGGAGCGGCAGCAGGATTTATCGGGACGAAGCCATCATTTGGAATCTGGTTGAAGCACCAGGTCATCTTTGGAACTGGTTGAAGCACCAGGTCATCGATGAGGAGCAGGTCGAGATCGAGCGCGCGCGGGCCGTTGGGCTGCGCCGTCGAGCGGTCGCGTCCGAAGGTGGCCTCGATGCGCAGCAGCTCAGCGAGCAGCGCCTGTGGCGGGAGCGATGTGTGAAGCTGCACGACGGCGTTGTGGAACCAGGGCTGGTCCCGGTAGCCAACCGGAGGCGTGTGCCAGATGGAGGAGACGGCACGGAGCGGGCCGAGCGAGCGGAGGTAACAGATGGCGGTTGTGAGCGTGGCGAGCGGCGAGCCGAATCGCGAATCGATGTTGGCGCCGAGGGCGATCGTGGCGAGTCGGCTTCCGGATGAGCCTAATGATGGATTCATACGGGAGGCTCACGGAGGGTCTGTTCGACGGATGAGGACAATTGCTCGACGCTCATCTGACGAATACGGAGACCCTCCATATCTGTGATGGTGAAGCGTCGGCCATCGAAGAGAAAGGATTCTCCGGGCGTGGGAATGTGCCCGAGCTGGGTGAGTGCGAAGCCGGCAAGAGTTTCGACATCGCCATCCCGTGGCAACGACCACTGCATCTGCGTCTCCAGGTCACGGAGATTGAGGCTGCCCTCCAGAAGCAGCGCGCCGGAGGCGGTGGTTAGGATGGGACGGACGGGATCGTCGAACTCGTCTTCGATTTCTCCGGTGAGTTGTTCGATGGCGTCTTCGACGGTGACGAGGCCGGAGGTGGTTCCGTATTCATCGACGACGATGGCGATCTGACGACGGCGGCGCTGGAAATCCTCGATGAGTGCGGCGACGGATTTTGTCTCAGGAATGACGAGGACATCGCGCATGAGTTGGCGCAGGCGGAGTCCGGCGATGGGCGCATCGGCGGAGCGTGTGCTGGCGGTGCGCAGAAAGTGCATCAGGCGGGCAACGTCCTTGGCATAGACAATGCCGACAATGTGTTCGGGGGCGTCTTCGTAGACGGGAACGCGCGAGTGGAGGTGCTCGTTGATGCTGGCGCTGGCCTGCTCGATGAGCATGTCGGCGGGAAGCGAAACGATCTTCTGACGCGGCGTCATGATCTGACGGACGGTAACTTCGTCCAACTCAAGAGATCGGTGAATAAGCCGCTCCTGGAAGTGAGAGATCAGTTCCATGCGGCGTGTGGCGGTTGCGGTGAGCTTCAGTTCCTCGGGCGAGTGAGCGGAGAGTTCGACGGTGAGCGGAACACCAAAGACGGCGAGAACGGCGCGCGCGGAACGCTGAAGAAAACGCAGCGCGGGACGGGTGAGGGCCATAAAGAGCAGCATTGGGCCGGCAACAGCGATGGCCATCGGCTCAACACGGCGTAGTGCAAGAGACTTGGGCGCAAGCTCGCCGAGCAGGACATGCAGATAGGTGATGAGCGCGAAGCCGAGCGCAGCGGAGAGAATGTGAGCTACTGTCTGAGCGTGGGGCAGACCGCGCAGCAGATCCAGCAGGAGACCGGCGGCAAGTGGTTCACCTATCCATCCGAGTGCGAGGCTGCAAAGTGTGACGCCAAGCTGAACGGCTGGAAGGAATCCGTCGAGATCGAGGAGAAGACGGCGCACCGAGGCCGCGCCCGGCACATGGTCTTCCACCATCTGTTCGACGCGCGTGCGGCGCACGGAGACCAGAGCGAATTCAGCGGCGACAAAAAAACCGTTGGCCAGGATGAGTCCGGCGACGGCAACCGACTGAAGAAGTGCATGACCCTGCATTTGGACCTGAGTCTAACACCTCAGAAAGCATGGAACGAATTTAAGCCCGGTTGCGTAAGGATATGTGTGCGGCAAAGTTGCCAAGGCTACCAGCGGGCAAAGTTGAGCTGTGGTGAGCATGGAGGATTGGATTGGCGGCATCGAGGAAAAGATCGCGTTTCTGGCTTTGGCTTGGCAGCGGGATTGCCGTGGTGGTGGCGGGAGCCGGGATGGGGATCTCCCATCTGGCAAGAGGCAATTCGATTGACCCGAACAAACTGGCCAAGGTGACACGCGGCGACGTGACGCGTTCGGTGGTGGCGACGGGGAAGATCACGCCGATCACACAGGTAGAGGTGAAGTCGAAAGCCTCTGGAATTGTGGAAAAGATCTATGTGGATATCAATAACCGAGTGCGCAAGGGACAGCCGCTGGCACAACTCGACCAGCAGGAGATCGCAGCACAGGTGGCGGCGCAGCGGGCGCAATTGAGCGCGGCCAAGGCGAATGTGGGAATTATCGAAGCGGACATCGAGCAGGATCGCGTGAATGCAAAGGCTCCGGATCTGCCGATGTACAAATCGACGCTGGACCGCAATGAACAGATGTATCAGCAGGGGCTGGTGCCGCAGCAGTCGCTGGACAACGCGCGGCGCGATTATGAGGCGGAGTTGAACAAACGCAACAGCTCGCAAGCGTCGATTGTGGTGGACCAGGCCAAGCTGAAACAGGCACAGGCGCAGGTGGCACAGAACCAGGCAACGCTCGATCAATTGCTGGAGCAGTTGAGTTACACGACGATCACCGCACCGATGGATGGCGAAGTGCTCTCACGCGATGTGGAAATCGGCGACGCGGTCAGCTCGATTCTGGTGCTGGGTTCGACGGCGACACTGGTGATGACGCTGGGCGATACGCACGAGGTCTATGTGAAGGGCAAGGTGGATGAGTCCGATATTGCACACGTGTATCTGGGCCAGCCGGCGCGCATCAAGGTGGAGAGCTTTCGCAATCGCTACTTCGATGGCAAGGTGACGAAGATTTCTCCCATGGGCGTGGAGAAAGACAACGTGACGACATTCGAAGTGCGCGTATCGATCAACAATCCCAATGGCGAGTTGAAGTCGCAAATGACGGCGAATGCGGAGATTCTGCTGGGTGAGCATAAGAATGTGCTGACGGTGCCGGAAAATGCGATCACTTACGATGACCAGAAGCGGACAACGGTCGAGATTCCGGACCCGCACCAGAAGAGCGGCATGCGCAAGGTGCCGGTAGTGGTCGGGCTTTCCAACGGATCGGTGACGGAGATTATGAGCGGGCTGCGCTATGGCGATACCGTGGTGTTGCAGTAAAAAACGCAGGAACATACGCAAATGGAGAGAGCGATGCGGGTGAAATGGATTGGATGGACAGTGGCGGCATTGCTCGCAGGCAGTTCCCTGCTGGCGCAAGCGGAGGCGCGTTTTGAGCGGACGCTGAACGTGAGCGCTCATGCGGAGCTACATGTAATGAACGGGGCAGGAGACGTGCATCTGCGGCGAGGCGCAGGGAATCAGATTCACATTATCGGGATTGTGAAGCCAGGCTGCGGGTGGTTTGGCAGGAGCAATTCTTCGACAGATGAGCAAATTCATGCGATCGTGCAGAATCCGCCTATCGAACAGATGGGCGATCTGGTCACGGTGGGTGCGCATCTTCATAACCTGCACTGCATTTCCATCGACTACCAGATTGATGCTCCGGCGGGTGTGATGCTGGAGTTGAACTCCGGCTCCGGCGATGTGACCGACGATGGAGTGGGTACGCATGCGCGCATGCGCACTGGTTCCGGCAATATTCATGCCAGCGGACTGGAGGGAGGATTCTCGGTGAGCACCGGGTCGGGTGATATTGTGGCCACGGCCAGCGGCAGCGGCGAAGTGCGCGCCGATACCGGATCGGGCAACATCGATCTGAGCGGCGTCTTCGGCGGCCTGCATGCCTCAACCGGCTCAGGAAACCTCCATCTTGCAGGCACACCCAGCGCAGGCTGGTATGTGACGACCGGGTCCGGCGACGTGGAACTGAAGCTGGGAGTGGCGAGCTATGACGTGGACGCGCATACCGGATCGGGCGATATCCACTTCGACGGCGCCACAAGCGGGGCGACGATGACCGAGGTGCAGTCGACACACCATTCGTTCCACGCGAAGGTGCGCGGCGGCGGTTCGACGCTCGAGGTGCATACAGGCAGCGGGAACGTCCGGATTCTTTGAAGAGTGCAAAGCCGGGCGCTGTGAATGGCGATGATACGCCGGTACACTGAAGGTGTATGGTGCGCATTCATCGGAAAATTCAAACCGACACACTGCGGCTGCTGGTCTTCGATCTGGACGGCACGCTGATCGACTCCAGCAAGGATCTCTGCAACTCCGTGAACGCGACGCTGGAGCACTTTGGCCTGCGTCCGCTGCCCGACCAACAGATCGCCACTTTTATCGGGGATGGCGCGGGCATGCTGATCCGGCGCGCGCTGCTGGTACCGGGGGAACTTCCGGCGGGAATCCACGAAGAGGACGAGGAGTTTTTTCAGCAGGCATTGGAGTATTTTCTGGTCTGGTATCGCGCGCACAAGCTGGATTACACACGCGTCTATGCAGGAGTAATGGAATCTCTGGAAGCGATAGCAGAGGCGCAAAACCGGCCCGCGATGGTTGTGCTGACGAATAAGCCCGTTGGTCCGGCACGCGCGATCTGCGAAGGGTTGGGATTGGCAAAGTACTTTGAGGCGATCTGCGGCGGAGATAGCTTCGCCACCAAGAAACCTGACCCCGAAGGACTGCTGCATCTGATGGATCGGATAGGCGCAAGACCCGAAACGACGCTGATGATCGGGGATTCCGAGGTGGACGTGAAGACAGCGCGCAACGTTGGCGCGTGGTCGATGGGATGCAGCTTTGGGCTGTCTCCGGAGTCGATGCGCGAGGCAAAGCCCGATATCGAGGTCGAGCATGCAGCGCAGTGGGTGGAAGTGTTGGGCGCACAGATTGGCGTGAAGCGCGGCTGAGGCAGTAAACGGAATGTAGGCGAAATCAGGCCCAGAACGAGATGCGCGTCTCGACCCTATGCATGGCGTGTGTCGAGGTCTCTGCAGTCAACGTCGGCGTTGGAGTGCTCGTCTCCGGACTTTGCTTCACCGGTGCGCCAGCCGAAGCAGGCAGTTGTTCGTCGGAGCCGCTACTTCCCTGCCCGCGCCAAGCGCTTGCCATCCACAGACTTTCGCTGTCCTGCGCGCCAGAGTAAACATCCTCGGTGACGCGAGGACGCATGCTTGATTCCGAGGCTTGCGCCCCTGCGTCGCGCAATGCCGCGCTACCCGTCGTCACTCCGGTTTGTGGTCGCATGGATGGGATGCGCATAAGCTGGTTTCCAAAGAATTCCTTCCTGAAGAGGGCAAGCAGCGTGCCAGAGTTGCGCGGAAAACAATGAGATTTCACTCAGAAACCGGCGCGAAATAAAGCACGCAGGGTTTGCATCCACTCATCGAGTTCAGCGATGGGAACGCACTCGCGGTCGCTGTGCGCGGTGTGCATGTCTCCCGGTCCTACGACGACGATCTCCCCGGCGATGCGAGCGACGCGTGTGGCCTCCGAACCAAAGCTGATGCCGGTCGGCTGGCGGCACAGCAGAGCTGTGAGTTGGTCGGCAAGCGGCGTGGATGGGGCGCGGTCGAAGCCGGGTTCATCCCGTTGCAGATCGAAGTGAACGGAGACTCCCGGCATCTGCTGCGCTGCGTCGTGGACGAGTTGACGCAGTGTGGCCGCGACGGAGCCGGGCAGTTCGCCGGGGACTGCGCGCCACTCGAGGAGAAACGAGCATTCGCCGGGAAGGATGTTTTTTGCCGTGCCCCCGGTGATGACGCCGATGTTGAAGGTGGTCGCGGGAGGGTCAAAGAGCGGATGCGTCGTTGCGGGTTGCAGGGCGTGAATACGCAGGATGATATCCGCGGCGGCAGCGATGGCGGAGACGCCTTCGCGTGGGAAGGCAGAGTGAGCTTCGCGGCCGCGGAGTGTGACGCGGGCAAGCGCGTAACCTTTACCTGCTATGGCGGGACGAAGGCTGGTCGGTTCGCTGATGAGCGCACGTTCCATGCGAAGGTCGGGCCTGACGGCGAGCAGGCGATCCATGCCTTTGCATCCGATCTCCTCGTCTGCGGTAAGGATGAGCGCGAGGCTGGAATCGGGCTGAGGTGATTGCGAAAAAGAGTGTTGGTCCTGGATGGCGGCCAGAAAACAGGCCAGCGCAGCTTTCACATCACAGGAGCCAAGTCCATACGCAGAATTCTCCTGAGTATGCAGCGTATAAGGGTCGTGCCAGCCGACGGCTGGCGGCACGGTGTCGGTGTGGCAGACAAAGGCAAGGCCGATACGATCCGGAACTGCGTCCGGAGGATCGGATGGGCGACCGGAAGAGACGGGACAGGCAATCAAATTGGACTTTGCAACACCCGCGTCATCGGTATATGGAAAGCGGTGGCAGCGCCAGCCGCGCGGCTCCAGAAAGCCCGTAACCCAGTCGAGCAGCGGAAGGTTGGAGAGATTGGAAACGCTGGGAATGGCGACCAGTTCGCGGAGGATTTCAAGCGGCGTCACGGCCTGACCTCGTAGCGAGTGATCTCCCTGCCTGCGAGGAAGACACGGGGCCGCAGCGGCGCGGCAGCGAAGTAGGCAAGCTCGCGATAATCATCGATCTCATGAAGCAGAAGATCGGCGCATTTGCCGGGTTCGAGCGAGCCGATCTCAGAGCCGAGTCCGAGGCTGTGCGCGGCGTTGATGGTGGCCGCGGTGAGCGCTTCGGCAGGTGTCATGCGCATCTGAAGACAGGCCAGCGAAAGCGTGAATGCCATGGATGGCGCCGGCGCGGATCCGGGATTAAAGTCGGTAGCGAGAACGACGGCAAGGCCGGAGTCGATCATGCGCCGCGCGGGTGGATATTGCGTGCGAGAGAGGCAGAAGACGGAAGCGGGCAGAAGTACAGGCTGAACGTCGGCACGAACGAGCGCGCCGATTGTCTCATCGTCGATTGTCTCAAGATGATCGGCGGTGGCTGCGCCGAGTTCGGCAGCGAGCGCGGCTCCGGTGCCTGGGCGGAACTGCTCGGCGTGAATGCGCAGGCCCAGACCGTGCTGGCGGGCGGCGGTGAGCACACGGCGCGTCTCCTCCACAGTGAAGGCGTGATCGTCGCAGAAGGCGTCGCAATAGCGAGCTAGCTTTTCGGAGGCGACAGCAGGCAGCAGTTCGTCGAGGATTGACTGGATGTATGCGTCGCGATCGGAGGCGTACTCGCCGGGTACAGTGTGCGCGGCAAGAAGAGTGGAAACGATGCGCACCGGGCCTTCCCGGTTGAGTTGCGAGAGGACGCGTAACAGACGCAACTCGCTTTCGGTATTCAGGCCATAACCAGATTTGGCTTCAAGCGTGGTGGTTCCTCCGCGCAGCATCCAGTTGCGATGACGACGCGCCTGGGCAAGCAATGCTTCTTCGCTGGCCTGACGGGTAAGTGTGACGGTAGACTGGATGCCTCCGCCGGCTGCGGCGATCTGCTGGTAGGTGGCTCCGGCGATGCGCTGCTCATACTCTGCAGCACGGTTGCCGGCGAAGACGAGATGCGTGTGCGCATCGACGAAGCCCGGGGTTACGAGCCGTCGACCGGCGTCGATCACCTGACAATCATCGTCGATCCATGAGCGCAGATCGGTGTAACGGCCGACGGCGCGGATAATTCCGTCCTCGACCAGGACGGCAGCATCGGCGATGAGGCCCGGCTCGCGCATGGCGGCCCCGATGCGCGGACCGGATTGGCCGGGCGGCGCGGCCAGTGTGGCAAGTTGGCCGATGTTGACAATGGCAAGGCGGGATGAGGCGTTCATCGTTCCAGCATCGGCATGTGGATGCCGCGTTCCTGCGCGGTACGCTGCGCAATTTCATAACCGGCATCGGCGTGTCGCACGACGCCCAGACCAGGATCGTTGTTGAGGACGCGCTCGATGCGGCGACGCGCACTCTCAGTGCCGTCAGCCACGGTCACCTGACCCGCGTGCAGCGAGTATCCCATGCCAACGCCGCCGCCATGATGGAAGCTGACCCAGGTGGCACCGCTTGCGGTGTTCAGCAGCGCGTTCAGGATAGGCCAATCGGCGATGGCGTCGGAGCCATCGAGCATGCGTTCTGTTTCGCGATAGGGGCTGGCGACGGAGCCGGTGTCGAGATGGTCGCGGCCAATCGCCACGGGCGCTGAAAGTTCGCCTTTGCGGACAAGCTCGTTCATCGCCTCGCCCATCTGCGCGCGCTCCCCGTAGCCGAGCCAGCAGATGCGCGCGGGCAGGCCCTGAAAGGCAAAGCGGTTGCGCGAGAGGCGCATCCAGCGCTGAAGAATCTCGTTGTGCGGGAACAACTCGATTGCCAGACGATCGGTGCGGTCGATGTCGCGCGGATCGCCGGAGAGCGCAACCCAGCGGAACGGCCCCGAGCCTTCGCAGAAAAGTGGGCGGATGTACTCCGGGACAAAACCGGGAATGTTGAAGGCATCCGTGCAGCCGGCATCGGCGGCAAAGCGGCGGATGTTGTTGCCGTAGTCGAAAGCGATGGAGCCGTTGCGCTGAAGAGCGAGCATCGCGTTGACGTGGACGGCCATGGATTCGGTGGAGCGGCGCGTATAGGCAACCGGATCGCTGCGTCGCAGCGCGTCGGCCTGTTCCAGCGTATACCCCTGGGGAATATATCCGTTCAATGGATCGTGCGCGCTCGTCTGGTCGGTGACGACATCGACGAGAACGCCTCGGCGAACGATCTCGGGCAGAACTTCGGCGCAGTTGCCGACCAGTCCGACGGAGAGTGCGTGGCCTTCGCGGCGAGCGGCCTCACAGAGCTGAAGCGCTTCGTCGAGGGAGTCCGTGACGCGGTCGCAGTAGCGCGTCTCGACGCGACGCTCGATACGGCTGCGGTCGCAGTCGATGGCCAGTACAACGCCGTCGTTGAGCGTGACGGCCAGCGGCTGCGCGCCGCCCATGCCGCCGACGCCTCCGGTGACGACCAGACGTCCCTTGAGCGTGCCACCGAAGTGCCGGTCGGCAAGCGCGGCAAAGGTTTGAAACGTACCTTGAAGAATGCCCTGCGTCCCGATATAAATCCAGCTTCCAGCGGTCATCTGTCCGTACATGATGAGGCCCTTGCGATCCAGCTCGTGGAAGTGATCCCAGTTGGCCCAGTGCCCGACGAGGTTGGAGTTGGCGAGGATGATGCGCGGAGCCATCTCGTGAGTAGGAAAGACAGCGACCGGCTTGCCGGACTGGATGAGCAGCGTCTCTTCGTGGCCGAGTTGCTTGAGTTCGCGGACGATGGCGTGAAAGCTGGGCCAGTTGCGCGCCGCGCGTCCGATGCCTCCGTAGACGACAAGATCGTCTGGCCGTTCAGCGACCTCGGGATCAAGATTGTTCATCAGGCAGCGCAGCGCGGCCTCCTGCTGCCAACCCTTGCAGTGGAGCGTGCTGCCGCGCGGCGCTCGAATGGTCTCTGTAGCGGTCGTCATCGTGGATTCTCCTGCGATGGATTCGGAATGTGCAGCCCGGACTGAAGAAACTGTTGTTGAATTTTGCGATACTCTTCGCGAATGGTCTCCGCTTCTGGATGGCGTCCCTCGTGCAGGATGCGCCTGCCCTGAAGATACACCGCGTCGACAGCGGATTTTGAGGCGGCGAAGACGACCTGCGCGGCGAGAGAATCGGCGTCGGCGCCCAGCAGCGCGATCTCGTCCGTGTGCAGCGTGAGGAAATCCGCTGGTTCGCCGGGAGCAAGTCGACCGCCGTGGACCCCAAGCGCACGATAGCCGTTGGCGGTCATTGCGCGCAGCAGAGAGGTACCGATGGCATCGTGGCTGCGCCAGCCATCGCGCGACGCACCGTCGAGGATGCCGCGTTCCCGGTCCCGCAAACGCAGGTGATACTCAAGCTGGCGCGCGTCTTCAAACGGGTCGATCTGCGCCTGGCTGTCGGAGCCGAAGGCGACAGGTACGCCGAGGCGCATGGCGGTGTCTGCCGGAAAGATGCCATCGCCGAGGTTGCGTTCGGTGGTCGGGCAACTGCAAATGGTCGAGCCACCGCGAGCAATCTGCGCCATCTCGCCCTCCGTGACATGAATGGCGTGGACGAGTGTCGTCTGCGCATCGAGCAACCCTTCGCCAGCGAGCAAAGTCACGGGAGTTGCGCCATATTCGCGCAGGCAGGCTTCGTTTTCCGCGGGCTGCTCGGAGATGTGCAAATGAAGCGGACGAGCACATTGGTCGCGCTGTCCACTCCGCGACCATGCGACGATGGGATGAAAGTCGGACAGGGACACGGCGCGAATGCTGTGGGGGGCTGCGCCGATACGCACGAACTCCTCGGCGCCGTATTTTCCGGCGAGAGATGCCAGATTCTCCAGATATTCGGCTGGCTGCTCGTAGAAACGGCTCTGGCCGGGATGCGGATCGAGGCCGTAGCCGGCGCGGAAATAAGCAGAGCGCAGCAGCGTGATGCGAATGCCGACCGAGCGTGCTGCGGCCACGAGGGATTCGGCGAGAGCATTTGGGTTGTCGTAGGCGCGCCCTTCGCGGTCGCGATGTACATAGTGAAATTCGCCGACAAGGGCAATGCCTGTCTGCGCCATCTCCAGAAAGACGGCGCGAGCGATGGCGTACATCTGATCGGGATCGACGAATGCGGCAGCACGATACATCTGTTCGCGCCAGGTCCAGAAAGTATCTCCGCCGATTTTTCGCCCTTCTGCGCGCGCGCGAAAGAGCCTCTGGAAGGCATGGGAGTGGGCGTTGGCAAAGGCGGGAAGGAGTGCTCGACGCGGCATGGAGACGAGTTTGGCTCCGGATGCGGCGCAACTGGCGATAGCCTCAGAAGGAACGATGCGGCTGACCATGCCGTCGTCGTCGATCAACAGTCCGGCACCCGCGATCGCGCAGCCATCGGCATAGAGGATTTCCGGCTGAAAGAGCGTGGACATATTGCGGGCGCAACCCTCCGTGGGGGGAATACATTTATCGTATTCCGTGAAGCAGTGAGGCGAAAGAAGGATTACACGGAGAGAAGTCTATTTTGCAGAGTATTCCACTTTAAAAAAGGACGCAGGCATCGCATTTCAAGTAGTCAAAAGGCATTCGGCAATGAATCACTGACAAATTTCTGCTGCGATCTGCTGCTATGGCTATGCTGCGGATGGAAGGGGCATGAGAGTCGCAGCGATTCCACCTATTGCTGTTCGGCGGTGGCGCGGCGCGCGAGTTGCCCCAGCCAGGCGAAGCACTGTCCGAGAAAGTTGCTCACTGCGGCACGATGGCAGACGAGCAGTGTGCGTACCAGAATGCGCATGTCGGTTGTCAGGGTTGCGCTGCGCTGGTACTCGATCGAAAGACAAAGCTTGTCGCGAGCTATCACCTCATGAAAGTACCGCTCCGGATTCTCAACATGCTGGAGCAGGCGGCTCTCTTCGGCATATTTGAGGGAGGCCGGATCGGTGAGTCCGGGACGTACGCGGTAAAGCTGACGATAGGCATGCCTGTCGCAGTGCGTCAACTCGGGCAGGATGGGGCGCGGGCCAACGAAGCTCATCTCTCCACGCAGAATGTTCCACAACTGCGGCAGCTCATCGAGCTTACTGCGCCGAAGCCAGGAGCCGAAGGGCGTTACGCGCGGATCCTCGGCCAGGGTGAAGGCCGGTCCGCCAACGTCGGCTGCCATGGTACGGAATTTGGCGATGAAAAAAGGGCGCAGATCGCGACCAGTGCGAAGCTGATAAAAGAACGCAGGCCCTCGTGACGTAGCGCGAATGGCCAGTGCCAGGGCGATTAAGACAGGTGAAAGAAGCAACAGTAAACAGACAGACAAAAAAAGGTCAAAGCAACGCTTGAGCACGAGTCTCCTCCGCGGAAAAGCAGAAAATGCGGAGCGATGAAGCTGAATGCGGAAGACTTCACCGGGTGTACATCTGCTTCGCGGACGGTCTGGCCTTGACGGCAGCCTTGTGGTCCGGAAGGCAACGCACCCTCGTACCAGCGCTCGACAGAACAGGCGCAGTTTGACTCTGTGCGTGTCTGTGCCTTTGGGAAATATGGGACAGCTGAACAAGCAGACTACAGATACGAGCCGGGTGTCAAGTTTTCGGACAGTATTTGTTGGATTTCTGCACAGAAAGAGAAAGCAAAAACACTTCGGCCCCGCTCTGCGCGAGGCCGAAGGTCTGCGGATTCCGGATCTCTGCGATGAGAAGGTCGGAGGTTACTTGATCTTGGCGAAGATGATGACCAGCGTGAAGAGCGTGAGGGACTCGATGAAGGCGAGACCAAGCACGAGCAGAAGCTGGATGCCGGCGCGCGCTCCGGGGTTGCGGGCAAGCGCTTCGACGGCGCTACCGGTGGCCCTGCCTTGTCCCAGCCCGCAGAGACCGGCGGCGAGCGCGATGCCGAGTCCAGCGCCGATGGGTGCCAGATCGACCACTCCCGAACCGCCATCGGCGAGTGCGGGGATGGCAAAGCACAGCGTGGAAAGGACCATAAGGATCGATTGCAGTTTCTTCATTGTATTCTCCTGCTTCGCTGATTTGCGGCCGCCAGTGGGTGGTTGAGGCTCACCGTGCTGGCCCCCTCACGCTTGCGACCGTCTGCCGTAGATCCGAAGCGGAAGCGCTCTTCGGCGGCAATTGGAAAAACTCTCGCGATCAATCTTCGCGGTAAAACAAGCTCAGTGCTCGTGGGAGACAGCCTGAGAAAGATAGATCATGGCCAGAAGCATGAAGACAAAGGCCTGAATGATGGATACCATGGCGTGCAGTCCGAGGAAGATAACCGGAACTCCGAGTGGCACCAGCGAGAAAAAGACCAGCGTCACCAGGTCACTGGCGAACATGTTGGCGTAGAGACGAATGGTCAGCGACATGACGCGCGCGCAATGCGAGATGATTTCGATGGGAAACAGAAGCGGGGCGATCCACCAGATGGGTCCGGCGAAGTGGCCCAGGTAACCCAGGAATCCCTGTTCGCGGAAGCCATGGAAGTGATAGTAGACGAATGTGGCGACGGCGATGCCAAGGGGAACCACTGGGAAGCTGGTCGGAGTATCGATGCGCGGGAACAAGCCCAGGAGGTTGCAGCCGAGGACAAAGAGCAGAATTACTGTGACGAAGCTCTGGAATCGCTCATAGCCATGGCCGATGATCTGGTGCGCCTGGCCGCCGACGAATTCGTGAATGATCTCGGCGATCTGCTGCGCGGACGCAGGTTTTTCCACGCTCAGCGTGAGCCGGACCAGCACGAAGAAGCCAAGCAGCAGCCCGGCGATGAGCAACTCGAGCGCATAAGCGTCATTGATGGGCGCGGCAGGGTACTTCGGCAGCACACCGACGGAGTGGAGCAGCACGGTGACGGGGCCGCCGAAGAGGTGGTTGAGAAGTCGAGTCCAGGCGAGTGTTTCCGGCATTGTTCGCAGTCTTTCCTAAGTTGCACTTGTTCCGCGCAGAACCTGCAGCGCTTCCCAGACAAGCGCCAAAACGGCCAAGGCGAGGCCGCCAATCAGGCTGAACACAGAGCCATGCAGAAACTTCAGGCTACCATAAATCGCTGCTGCAAAGAACAGCAGACGCAGCAGAAAGAGCGCTACCGAAAGCGCTGCTCCGCGCGGCATTCTTTGAGCGTCCATGCGTGCGTTGAAGAGGCGGATCAGACGCGCCCATTCGAAGATGCTGGCGACGGAAATCACGGCTCCAACGGCAAGCAGACCACCGCTGCCCCACCCAAGCGCGACTCCCGTTCCGAGCGCAAGCAGTGCGCCGAGAACCGCGGTCAGGCGCGCAGCACGACGCAGCAGTCGCGCGAGTTCGGCGTCGCTAAAGTCCAGAATCGGGTGTGGATCGCCGACCGGATGCTCTTCGCTTGCGGAGGTGGAAATCTTCCCGCTCATCGGCCTCCTTTACGATTGCCCGCGGCCAGGGCCATGCGCACCACACTGACCATGCCGGAGACGAGGCCGAGGATGAGGCCGGGGATTGTGGCCCAGTGACTGTGAAAACGATGATCTACCCACCAGCCTGCGCCCCAGCCGATCACCAGCGCACAGGGCAGGATGAGCGCAATCTGCATGAGGCTTTCCGCCTGGGCCAGGCCATGCAGCGCGCCGGAGCCGCGCCGGGGGCGGTCGTTCTGTGGCGAAGGTGGATTCTGGAAAGGCATCCCTGTTGGTTATACACAATTGGCCGGAAATGCGCGAAGAACGCGGCAAAGGCTGTTCCTGGGCGGGCTGCATGATGCGGCAACCGGATATACTTGGGCCTGAGAATTCATTGCTTCAGGCGAAAGGACTGCAGGGTGTCGGAGTGGGTGTTTGAGTCAGAGTTTGAGCGCAATCTTTTTGCGCTTCGCCAGGAAAAACTGGAGGCGATAGCCGGGCTTGGCCAGTCGCGCTTCCCCAATCAATATCGGGCGACGCAGACGATTCCGCAGGTGCGCGCGCAGTGGGGCGAAGTCCCCGCAGAGGCGCTGAACGGAACGCCGGAGCAGCCTGCGCCGCGCATCGAGGTCTCGCTTGCCGGGCGCATCATGGCCATTCGCGCACAGGGCAAGGCCGGATTCGCTACACTCCAGCAGTCGGGCGAGCGGATGCAGATCTATGTCCGCCAGGATGCCGTCGGCGAGGCGGGCTACTCTCTTTACAAACTGCTGGACATGGGCGACCACATCGGCGTTACCGGGTATCTCTTCCGCACACGCACCGGAGAACTGACCGTCCATGTGGAGACGCTGACCTTTCTATCCAAAGCGATGCTGGCCCTGCCGGAGAAATATCACGGGCTGGCCGACGTCGAGCTGCGCTATCGCCAGCGATACGTCGATCTCTTCACCAATCTGGACAGCCGCGAAGTGTTCGTGAAGCGCGCGAAGATTCTCCGTGCCATTCGATACTTCTTTGACAAGCGCGATTATCTGGAAGTGGAGACGCCGATGATGCAGCCGATCGCGGGCGGCGCAGCGGCCAGGCCGTTCAAGACACATCACAATGCGCTTGACCTGGACCTGTATCTGCGCATCGCGCCGGAGCTGTATCTGAAGCGGCTGGTCGTGGGCGGCCTCGATCGCGTGTATGAGATCAACCGCAACTTCCGCAACGAAGGCGTCAGCACCCAGCACAACCCCGAGTTCACCATGCTCGAGTTCTACCAGGCCTACGCGAACTACCACGACCTGATGGACCTCACCGAAGAGCTGATCGCTTTCGTTGCCAAGGAAGTGAACGGAACCACAGTAGTCGAGTTCAACGGCCACACCATTGACCTGGCAAAATGGCAACGGCTGACGATGCGCGAAGCCATTCGCCAACACTGGCAATATGTCCAAAAAAATCTGCTCGAGGAAATCGGTCCGGCACCAATGTATGAGGAACTCAGCAATGCGTCCTCCCTTCTGAGCCGCATGAAGAAAGCGTACAAAATAATCCATGCGGCGTTCGGCCCTCATGGTGATCCACGTCGTCCCTCAATCGGTGAACCAGTGTTGGAACCTGCTGAACAATACAGAAGAGTTGACGCGAACTCAATCATTGAAAATGATCAAGACGCGGCTGAAAGATATAGATTGTTGCTAAATATGCACTCGGGCATTCAGCAAGCATGGGATGACTTAGAAGCTGAGAAACAAGTTGGCATAGCCATTTACCATCTTTTTGAATTTCTCGTCGAACCAAACCTCTTCCAGCCCACCATCATCTACGACTACCCCACCGAGGTCTCGCCGCTCTCCAAGGCCAAACCAGACGACCCGGCCCACGTCGAGCGCTTCGAGTTCTTCATCGGCGGCTTCGAGATCGGCAACGCATTTAGTGAGCTGAACGATCCCGTCGAGCAGCGGAAGCGTTTCGAGCAGCAACTGGCAGCGCGTGAGGCGGGCGACGACGAAGCGCACCAGATGGACGAAGACTACGTGCGGGCGCTCAGCTATGGCCTTCCGCCGACGGGCGGCGAAGGCATCGGGATCGATCGGCTGACGATGCTGCTGACTGGCTCGCGCTCCATCCGCGACGTAATTCTTTTCCCGCTGCTGAGGCCGGAGCAGCATGGTGAAAAGCATGCGGAAGAGGCGAACGACGAGGCGACGAAGTGAAGATTCTCTTTGTCGGCGACGTCTTTGGCAGCGCAGGACGCCGCATCGTTCGCGAACACATTGGGCACCTACGCCAGACGCACGCCGTCGATCTTACGGTCATCAACGGGGAGAACGCCGCCGGCGGCTTCGGCATCACGCCTGCGCTGGCCGAGGAACTCTTCGACCTGGGCGCGGACGTGATCACAACGGGAAATCACGTGTGGGACAAGCGCGAGTTGATGGACTACATGCGCTCCGTGCCGGAGGAGAGCCACGAGCGCCCGCGACGCCTGCTGCGCCCGGCAAATCTGCAACATGGGCTGCCGGGATTCGGAGTGTACCAGGGAACGATCGCAAGCGGCCCCGAAGCAGGCGCACCCTATGCGGTGATGAACCTGATGGGGCGCGTTTTTATGAACGGCACCAATGATCCGTTTCACGCGGTGGATGAGTTGCTGAAGCAGAGGACAGCCCGGGTGATCCTTGTGGACTTCCATGCTGAGGCGACGAGCGAAAAAGTGGCGATGGGATGGCATCTGGATGGACGAGTGACCGCCTGCCTGGGCACACACACGCACATTCCCACCGCGGATGAGCGCGTCCTGCCCGGCGGCACTGCGTATCAGACGGACGTTGGCATGAGCGGACCTTACGACTCGGTGATAGGCGTGGAAAAAGACCTGGTCCTGCACCGCTTTCGGACCGGATTGCCGGGGAAGTTTGAAGCGGCGAAGGCCAATGCAAAGATGTGCGCGGCACTGATTGACTGCGATGCGAGGACGGGATGCGCGCAGCGGATTCAGCGGCTAATGCTGGGCGAGTGAGCTGGAGTCATAGAAAAGCCCGGCCGTCGGCCGGGCTTTTCTATGCTGCGATGAATTTTCCGCTACAGCTTCTCGTAAAACTCGCAGACTGAGCAGGAGATGTAGACGCCGCCGGGCGTGCCCCGCTCCCTGTCCTTGACGCGCTTGACGATGCGCGTGGGTTTGCCGCATTTCGGACAGTCGGTCGATTTCGACGTGTCCATCGCTTTCTTGCGATCACCTGTTTTTGCAATCTTCGCCATGAGTAAACTCGTTTCTCCTTGGATTGTCTCTGCACACACCCGCAGGCGGCTTCAACGGCGTGGTCGTGCGAGTGGCAAACGCGCAAAATTCGTAGAAATGAGAATGACGCGCGAGAGCGCAGCCAGCCGCGCGACTCACTGCCCTTAGTTTACATGAGACTCCGGCGCATCAGAAGTCTGCTTCGGCCACGATTCGTTCGTTGCAGCCGCTGCCTGCGATGCGCCGACCGGCATGATTTGCACCAGTGGTTTCGCAGCAGGAGTTTCGTCGCGCGTGGCGGATTCGTGCTGACGTCGTGCTGCGGCGTCCAGATCGACGGGGATGCCGCCGGGAACCAGCACCGGCGCATTGTAGCGGAAGCTGAGTTCGCGCGTGAGGCGGAAGAGCATAGGGATTGCGGCGAGTGCGACAAGCGCAGCAAACCAGCTTGCGTTGAAGCCGTAATCGCCTCCGGCAAAGAACGTCGGAGCGTAGGCATCACTCTGGATCACGGGCGAGTACGCTGTGGAACCGCTCACTGGCAGACCGAAGAGCAGCGCCTGCGCGGCGATCCAACCGAAGTGAATACCCCATGGGATCCAAAGCGCGCGAGTACGCAGATAGGCGATACCGAGCAGCAGTCCGAAGGCGAAACAGAATGCGGTGCTGGCGCGATTTGCACCGGGATAGCTGATCTGCATCAGGCCATAGAGGATGGCCATGATCAGCGTGGCGGCGGGTTCTCCGAAGGCGCGGATGGCGCACTGGAAAGGATAGCCCTGAAAGGCGACGGTAATGGCCAGTGTGGCCAACGAGAAGAAAAGAACGTCGACGAATAACCATCCAAAGGCTGCAAGCGTTGGCGTGAAGCGCACGACGAGTGCGCCGAAAACGACGACGGGGATGAGGCACAGGAGCGCCATCGCCCATCCGAAAGCGATGCCCAACCCGACTTCGCCGCGCCAGCCTGTGCGGCGAAGAAAACCCTGTTCAGCGACTGGATGCGTCTGCTTCTCCTGGGTCAGCCCGAGAAAGGCAAAGCCAAGCAGCAGCATGAAGGCGAGCATGGCCTGCGCCAGCAGTGGCTCAGCGGCGGAGTCAGCAAAGCCATGCGCGCTGCGCTCGGCGATGAAGCGCGCCAGCAGAAAAACGATGAGAGCCAGCAGTAGTCGGCTGACGGCTCGGGCGCGGTTGAAGGGGGAATTTCGTGGATCGGAAATCATAATTGCTCCCGGCGTCGGGCTGCTCAGCGCCGCTTGCGCAGGCAGGCTCGGACGCGAGTCGGCTAATGCTCCGTGTAAAAACGCGCGATCTGACGGAATTTGCGCTGCCTCTGCGCAATCATTTCATCGAGGGAGAGCGACTGAAGCTCTGCGAGATGCTTCTGAAGATAATCGCCAAGCAGAGCAGCAGTGGCGTCATGATCGGTATGCGCGCCTTCGGGTGGCTCCGGAATAATCGCATCGACGCAACCAAGCTCCATCACCTCCTGCGCGGTGATGCGCATGGCCTCAGCTGCGCGTTCCTTGTGTGAGGCGTCACGCCACATGATGGCAGCGCAGGCCTCCGGTGTGATGACAAAGTAGAGGGCATTTTCCAGAATCAGCACCCGGTCGGCAACAGCCAGGGCCAGCGCGCCGCCGGAGCCGCCTTCGCCGCTGATGATGGCGATGGTGGGCACGCGCAGCCGGGCCATCTCCAGCAGGTTGCGGGCAATCGCCTCTGCCTGTCCCCGCTCCTCTGCCCCCAAGCCGGGGAATGCGCCCGGGAGGTCGATGAAACTGAGGATGGGCCGATGAAACTTTTCGGCGAATTTCATCGCGCGTAGAGCTTTACGATAGCCCTCGGGGTTGGGCATGCCAAAGTTACGCCGCATCTTCTCTTTGGTGCTGCCGCCCTTGCGGGTACCAATCACCATCACTTCCGAGCCGCGGAAGCGTGCCATGCCGCAGGCCACAGCTTCATCGTCGCTGAAGGCGCGATCGCCGTGTATCTCGCTGAAATCGGTAAACAGACGTTCGATCAGGTCCATCGGATACGGGCGCTTCGGGTGCCTTGCGCGCTCCACCTTTGTCCACGCGGGCGAAATGGCCCGCGCCTCGATTGCAATTCCCTGTGTAGTTTCGCTCATTGACCGCTCAATTGGCACGCCGATCTGGATTCACCGGACACTTCGATTGTACGTTCCAGGAGCGCTGTCGGCCAAGCGCATCATACAAGCACCTGCACCGAGCCGCGCCCCAGAATCTCCTCGATCGACTCGATCCATGCGCGATCGGCCGCCACCGAAGCGTTACGCGGTTCGACGACGACTTCAAAATGGTCATTTTTCTTCAGATGAATCATCACCTTGCCTGGACCGGGCGCGGCGCTGAGGCGCATTCGGACAGCCTGCATACGTTCTTCGTTCAGCCGCTCCACGTCGGCGCGAATGCGCACCGCGCGGGGCAGCTTGATCTCGACTTCGTCCAGCGGCTGCAGGCCCTCGATGGCCAGCTTGGGTGCCGAATCCTCATCGCCGATCAGCGTCCCGCGCAGCAGAACTGCTGCCTCAGTCTTCAATTGCTCGGCCAGCCGCTCATAGTCTTTGGCGAAGCAGATGACTTCTATCTTTCCGGTTGCATCTTCGATCTGCCCCTGCGCGTACATTTTGTCGTTGCGACGGCTCTTGGCAGAGCGCATGCCGACCAGTACCCCGGCGATGGATATCTCCGAAGCTGGATCGCGCTGCTGGCCCCAGCGTGGAGCCGCAGGTGGCTTCATCTCCAGCGCATCGGCTACGCTGACCACGCCGCTCAGGTTGCGCAGTTTTTCGGCATACTTGTCGAGCGGATGGCCGGAGACGAAGAAGCCGAGCACTTCTTTTTCTGCCGACAGGCGTTCGTTTTCCTCCCACTCAGCTACGCGCGGAAGATCATCCACGCCGCGTCCTGGAGCGGTCTGTTCGTTGAACAGCCCGAAGAGTCCGTGCTGCCCCTGCGCGGCGTCGCGCTGTGCTTTTTGAGCACGTTCAATCGCCTTGTCGATGGCGGCCGTCAACTGTGCTCGGCTGCCCATGGAATCCAACGCGCCAGCTTTGATGAGGGATTCGATGACGCGCTTGTTCATCAGGCGCAGGTCCACGTGCTCACAGAATTCCCAGAAGCTTGTGAACGACTTCCCTTCTGCTTCCAGACTGCGGCGCGCCGTCAGGATGGACTCAATCGCGTTGGCGCCCACGTTTTTGATTGCCGTCAACCCAAAGCGAATGGCCTCTCCACTGGGCGTAAAGTGCGCTCCGGAGCAGCGAACATCGGGCGGTTCTACGGCGATGCCCATCTCGCGGCACTCCTGAATGTACTTGACGACGTTCTCAGGTTTGGATATTTCCGAGGTAAGCAGAGCGGCCATGAACTCCACCGGATAGTGCGTCTTCAGATAAGCCGTCTGATAAGCGAGCAGTGCATAAGCGGCCGAGTGAGACTTGTTAAAACCGTATCCGGCAAACTTCTCCATCTGGTCGAAGATTTCTCCCGCCGGTTCCTTGGGCAAGCCGAGACCGGCTGCGCCGTCCATGAATCGCGCGCGTTGTTTGGCCATCTCCGCCGGATCTTTCTTGCCCATGGCGCGTCGCAGAAGGTCTGCCTCACCCAGCGAGTAGCTGGCCAGTTTGTTGGCGATCTGCATCACCTGCTCCTGATAGACGATGACTCCAAGCGTCTCCTTCAGCAGGCTCTCAAGTTCAGGCAACAGATACTCGACCTTGCGCCGACCCCATTTGCGCTCGATGAAGTCGTCGATCATTCCGCCCTGGATCGGCCCGGGACGATAGAGCGCGTTCAAGGCCGTCAGGTCTTCGATGGATTCCGGTTTGTATCGGCGCAGCACGTCGCGCATGCCGCCAGATTCAAACTGGAAGACTCCGGAGGTAAGCGCGCGATGAAAGACTTTCTCATAGGTCGGCTTGTCGTCGAGCGGGATGGTTTCAATATCCAGCGCTTCTCCGCGATTCTGCTGTATCAGCTTCAACGCATCCGTAATGACCGTCAGCGTGGTCAGGCCCAGAAAGTCCATCTTCAGCAGGCCCATTTTTTCGACGGCCTTCATGTCATAGGCGGTCACGATTTCGTCGTTTTTCGTTTTGGCGATGGGGACGAGTTCCGTGAGCGGGCGCGGTGCGATGACCACTCCTGCGGCATGAACGCCGGAGCCGCGAACCAGACCCTCCAGCTTCTTTGCCGTGTCGATCAGTTCGCGAATCTGGGCGTCGTTGTCGTAGATCTTGCGCAGCTCGGGTTGTTCCTCGAGCGCCTTGTCGATAGTGACGCCGATCGTCGCCGGAATCAGCTTGGCGATGCGATCGACATCGCCGTAGGGCATATCCATGGCGCGGCCGCAGTCCTTGATGGCCGCCTTGGCCGCCATGGTGTTGAAGGTGATGATCTGTGCGACCTGCTCGCGGCCATATTTGCGCGTCACATAGTCGATGACTTCACCGCGACGATTCATGCAGAAATCCACGTCGATATCGGGCATCGAGACGCGCTCCGGATTCAGGAATCGCTCGAAGAGCAGGGCGTTCTGCAGAGGATCGACGTTGGTGATC
The DNA here is from genome assembly GCA_021816455.1 of Acidobacteriota bacterium. Lineage (GTDB taxonomy): Bacteria > Acidobacteriota > Terriglobia > Terriglobales > Acidobacteriaceae > Acidicapsa. The sequence continues at coordinate 2,646 of JAKAXU010000032.1, read as the reverse complement.
TCCATCACGTAGGCGACGAGCGAACCTGCCGCCGAGCCGCGCCCCGGACCCACGGGAATGCCCTGCTCGCGGGCATAACGGATGAAGTCCCAGACAATCAGAAAATATCCAGCGTACTTCATCTGCTTGATGATGCTAATCTCGCGCTCCAGACGTGCTTCATACTCGTGCAGCTCGGAACGCAGCAGGCCGCGTGCCCGCAGGTGACGGATCGAGGTCTCCAGCCGCTTTCGATAGCCCGCGCGGCATATCTCCTCGAAGTAGCTGTCGATGGTGTGTCCGGCGGGAACGGCAAACTCCGGGAAGGGATTGTCCACCTTGTTCAGTTTCAGATTGCAGCGCTCGGCAATCTCCTGCGTGCGCCCCAGAATGTCCAGTCGATCCGGGAAAAGCCGCTCCATCTCCTCGGCCGTCTTCACGTAAAACTGGTCGGCGTCGAAGCGAAATCGATTAGCATCCTGGACCTTTGCGCCGGTCTGTACGCAGAGCATCACATCGTGCGGCTTATGGTCGTCTTCACACAGGTAGTGCGAGTCGTTGGTGGCCACCAGCGGAATCTCCAGCTCGCGCTCCAGACGAAAGAGATCCTTGTGAATCTGCTTCTCCTGGATCAGTCCCTGGTCCTGAATTTCGAGATAGAAGTTCTCCCTGCCGAAGATATCCCTGTACTGAGCCGCAGTTGCGCGGGCCGCTTCATATTCGCCTGCAAGCAGGTGCTCGCACAGTTCACCGGAGAGGCAGCCTGAAAAACCGATCAGCCCCTCTGCGTGCCGCGCCAGATAGGCCTTGCTGACGCGCGGCTTCTTATAGAAACCGTGGACCGATGCCTCGGAAGTGATGCGGATCAGGTTGCGATAGCCCTCCTCGTTCTGGGCCAGAACCAGCAGGTGGTTGTATTTATCGCCGGTCGGGTCGGCGCGGTGATCCTCGTTTTTGCAGACGTACAGTTCGCAGCCCAGAATCGGCTTGACGCCTTTCTTCTTTGCTGCATCAAAGAAATGGACGGCGCCGTAGATGTTCCCGTGGTCGGTCATGGCGACCGATCTCTGGCCTATCTGCGAGACACGTTCGACGAGCTTATCCACGTCGCAGGCGCCATCCAGAAGGGAGTAATCGGTATGCAGGTGAAGATGCGTGAACTCAGCCATACTCTGCACCCATTGTAGGTGTTTGTCTGCTGCCGGATGGCTTGTTGTTCTGCCTTCGCTGAGGAAAAAAGGTACGAAATACACTACATCACGCCAGGAGAGCAAAAGTACGAAGGGAGTATCACCGGAAGACATCGCAAGGAGTCTCCGCGAGGAATGAATCGGGAGAACTTTATGAAAGTCGCATTGTATGTCGTTGCCTTTTCCCTGCTCACGATGGGTACGATCTGGGTTTTGCAGGGAGTCAATATTCTGCCTGACAGTTTCATGACGGGCCAGATCGTATGGGCAAAACGCGGTGGGATGGTGGACCTTTGCGGGATTGCCTACTTTGCCGCAGCGATGTGGAAGAGCCGTCGCAGCTCAGGGGATGGAATATCGAGCACCGAAAATCGAGGCAAATGAAAGTGTCCGGGGATTTACTGTAAGCTTCGAGACCGGATAAGAACCAGAGAAAAGACATCGTCAGGAGTGGGAAAATAATGAACAAACAGCGAATGAGAAGACTGGTCGGAGTGCTTGTGGGAGTCGCTTGCGCAGGCGGGTTTCTGATTGCCTCGGCGCAGGTTCAGACTCCGGAGAACCAGTCCGCGACATCCACATCAACCAGTGCGAACTGCGATCTGATCGTTCACGTGGACGGGCTGCGAAACACGCACGGCAAGGTCGGCACCATCGTCTTCAACAGCCCGTCAGGATGGCCGGAAGACAAGACGAAAGCGCTGCGTCACGGTCCTTCGGATATCGTCATGACACCGACGGGTCCGACATCAACAGCCGAATGGAAGGACCTTCCGCCCGGAGATTATGCCGTCGCCGCGATCCACGACGAGAATGAAAATCATAAGCTGGATCGCAACTTTTTCGGTTTTCCGACCGAAGGGTTCGGCTTTGCCAACAATCCGCCGGTAGGACTGAAGGCTCCCGCGTACCAGAAAGCCGTCGTGCATTTGACTTGTCCATCCACAGAGACCCAGATTCACATTCAGTACAGATGAAGGGAACGATCATTGGGGGGAAACTGTCCGTCCAGACGGAACCGCTTGGCGCTCATCCTCATGGGTGACCTGCGGCATGAGTTCTGCTGCTCGGAGATGACACCTATCCGCGACGATATGGCCGCCTGAGCTTACTCCGACAGCTTGCGTGTAACAGTCTGGGACTTGCTCCCATGCCGCCGGCATCCGGCTGCCGCCTGCAAGAACCCAGAGCAACCACTTGCCATGTATCCATGCAAAATCGAAGGAGGGATGCCCAAAAGCCATAGAATGCCGCCCATCAACCAATCGGCTTCCGCAAAAAGCTGATGTATCTACTCCGAGCTTTCCCATTGGCTCGCCGGTACGCTTGGAACAATAAAACCTGCTTTTCGATCGTATTGCTCCGGCGAACCCCATGGTTGACGTGTCCGGGGTTTGCGCAGGTAGGCTACTTTGCCAGTTTTGCGGCGTAGGCGGCCGGGGTGAGTTCGGCCAGTGATTGGATGGAGCGGTCGGCC
>JAKAXU010000085.1 GCA_021816455.1 Acidobacteriota bacterium | reverse complement strand
CAACCGCTATCGCAAACTGCTGGTCAGCTTCGAGAAGACTGAGGCCAGCTACGTCGCCTTGCTTTCCTTGGCCGCCGCTTTAACCTGCTGGAGACAGACTATCGTTATTTACGGATAAACTCTAAGAACTTATCCGTAAATAGTGACGAACTTGGTACTAAAGTGAATCGTTAAGTAAAAGAGGAGAATACTATGGAGAGTTGGAAAGCTGGACTGACGCGCAGGAAATTTTTGCTCGGGACGGCCGTGACCGTTAGCTCCACGTTACTTGCAGAGCCACTCTTTGCCCCTGCGAGGGACGGTATCGGTGCTTCCGATCTCTTCCATGGGATGGCCAACGCGCAAGCGTTCGTTGTTCGTGGAAACGTCCGGTTCAGCATCCTTACTTCGCAGCTTGTGCGCATGGAGTGGAGTGAGGATGGCGTCTTTGAAGACCGACCTTCTCTGGTCTTCATCCAGCGCGATTTGCCGGTGCCGAAGTTCACGGTGGGCGAAACATCCGAATGGCTCACGATTAAAACCGAAAAACTCACGTTGAAATACAATCTCGGTTCTGGCAGGTTCACGGCTGAGAATTTGAGCATCATGCTATCTCTTAACGGTCAGACGGTGACCTGGGTTCCCGGCACAGAAGACCCGCTGAACCTTAGGGGAACAACGCGAACGCTGGACAAAACCGACGGCGCGAAAGACGTGCATCTGGAACAAGGAATTGTTTCCCGCAGCGGCTGGGCACTCGTGGACGACTCGAAGAGTCTGCTGTTTGACAGCTCAGACTGGCCATGGGCAATGGAGAGACCAGTTGGTGAACGGCAGGACTTGTATTTTTTTGGACATGGACATAATTATAAGCAGGCTCTTTACGATTTCACGCTTACAGCAGGGAAGATTCCTATTCCGCCTAAATTCGTTTTCGGCTATTGGTGGTCGCGCTGGTGGGCCTATTCTGACACGGAACTACGCGAGCTTGTGAGCGGCTTCAAGGTCAACGGGTTGCCAATTGATGTGTTGATTATTGACATGGACTGGCACTATACGTCATGGCCAAATGCGAAACCTGGCCAGTTCCATCATGCGAATGGTTGGACAGGTTATACGTGGAACCGCAATCTGTTTCCAGACCCGACGAAGTTTCTTGCCTGGACTGCGACGCAGAACCTGAAGGTGGCAATGAACCTTCATCCAGCATCCGGGATTTCCCCCATGGAAGAGAAGTACGAGGCGTTTGCAAAGGTCTATGGGTTCGATACAAGCGCGAAGGCTTACATCCCCTTCGCGATGGAAAACAAAAAATGGGCCAGGACATATTTCGATGTGGTTCTGCATCCTCTACAGGAGCAAGGTGTCCGATTTTGGTGGCTGGACTGGCAGCAATGGCTTGACAGCAGAGTCCTAAATGGGCTGAGTGTGACATGGTGGTTAAATTACACGTTCTTCACCGACATGCAGCGCCAAGGGAAACAACGTCCAATTATTTACTCTCGTTGGGGAGGTTTGGGAAACCACCGTTATCCGCTCGGGTTTTCTGGAGACGCCTGGGGCACATGGGAATCCCTCGATTTTCAGCCTTACTTTACCACGACGGCCGCAAATGTCGGTTACGGATACTGGGGGCACGACATCGGTGGGTTCACGCGAGTCAATCCCGACCCTGAGATGTTTGTGCGCTGGATTCAGTTCGGCGTGCTGAGTCCTATCTTCAAAACGCATTCCGCAAAATCGAATGAAGTCGACAGACGGTTCTGGTTCCATCCCGAGCAACTGCCCATTATTAGGCAGGCTGTTGAGTTGCGGTATGCACTGGCTCCCTACATCTATTCTGCGGCTCGACAAGCTTACGATACTGGCATTTCGCCATGCAGGCCGCTCTATTATGATTTTCCTGAAAGCGTTGAAGCATACGATTGTCGCGGGCAATACATGTTCGGCGATGATATTCTCGCAGCACCTGTAACGCAGAAAAGTTCTACCGAAACCGACCTCTCCGCTAAGAAGATATGGTTGCCTGAAGGTAACTGGTATGCGTGGAGCAGCGGCACATTGGTCGAAGGCGGGAAAACGATAGACGGAGAATTTTCCCTGAATGAGATTCCAATGTATGTGAAGGCGGGGGCGATCCTTCCTATGTATCCCAAAATCGCCAACCTTGAGGAGCCGATAGACACTCTGATCCTGACAGCCATCCCAGGTGGGAACGGACATACACGGCTTTATGAGGACGATGGGACGACTTCGGCCTACGAGCGGAATCAGTTTGCGTTCACTGCGCTGAAGAAAGAAATCCTAATGGATGGAGATGTGCGAGTAACGATTCTGCCCCGCGAAGGCTCGTATCACGGCATGGCGCACATGCGATCTTACGAGCTTGTGTTCCGCTCAAGTTTTCCGCCTGCCAGGGTGACTGTCAATGGCGTCAACTATTCTTATTCGCCGGATGCAAAGCAGGGTTTCTGGACGTATACAGGTGCCGATCTGGCTGTACGGGTTGTAACTCCGCATATGCCGATGGACCGCAAGACCGAGGTGGTTCTCAGCGTCAATCCGAGCACAAAGGGCAAAGAAGCATTACTGCAGGGAAAGATCGGGTTATTCGTACGGGCACAAGCGATGAACGGCCTAATCCGGGGTTTCCACCGCATTACCCCACCAGCGTCCTTGTTGCGCATGGAAGAAACTCCGATCGCTATCCAGTACTCTCCGCAGAGAGCTGTGGACTACCTGGAAGCCATTGACAGGAACTTCGGTACGGCGTTGCAAGAAGTCGAGAAGCTTCGGCTCGACAAGACGGCGATGGCAAAAATAATGGCCCAATTGTTTCCTGGTGAAATATTGCCGCAACCTGAACAGAGAAAATTATAATCAAAATACCATTTTGCCCGGTACAATTAACTATCTATAGGAGTTGCGCATAAATAACACCTCACATTGTTTGTGAGTTTTCGGTAAACGTGCATGATTTTTGGAGTGTTTGCTGGTAGGTTGAGTTGCTTCAACAGTATTTCATCCAGATTGAGGCAACATAAATAGGCTCCGAAGACTGGTCGTACCTCCAAGATGTCTGAAGGGGGTAAAACCATGTTTGAAGAACTTTTCAAGAGTGAGCGGGCATTGGCACGTCATCGCGATGCTTCGCTGGCAGAGGAACCTGCTCGCTACATCCAACAGTGTATTGAGAGCGGATCGACGCCTCTCACGGTTGGCCTCAAGTGCAGAGAGCTTCTTTGGGCAGCTCATACTATCGGCAGCGCCAGGTCCCATTGAATCGACCGTGCTCGAAGCGCAGCATCGTTCCAGCAGTTCAGGAGATGCCGATGCGTCTACGATCCCGAGCCAGTCAGAGCGAGTTGTTTTCCCCGCCAGCAAAGCTGCCGCCGTTGCCCCCGGAAGTACATCAGAGGATGGTCCGCCTATTGGCCCGGATGCTGAACGAGCATCTGTGGAAGCAGCCTGCGCCCAACAGCGAGCAACTGGAGGCGGGCGATGAGTGAGAATATCCGCCCGCAACATCTGGGACGTAAGGCCATACTCTATGTTCGCCAGTCTTCGCCCTACCAGGTGACGCATAATCTGGAGAGCCAGAAGCTGCAGTATGCGATGGAAGCGCGGCTGCGGCAACTGGGCAGGCATGAGATCGAGGTGGTGGATGAGGACCTGGGCAGCTCCGCCGCCGGGTGTGTGACGCGTGCCGGATTCGAGCGTATGGTCGCCGAAGTCTGCCTGGGGAAGGTCGGCGCCGTCGCGGCCCGCGAGGTCTCCCGCTTTGCCCGCAACAGCCGAGAGTGGCAGCAGTTGGTGGAAGTCTGCCGCGTGGTCGATTATGAGTTGGACCTGCTGCGCCAACGCTCGGTCGGTCGAAGCGCGCAGAGAGAAGGCACGCCGTGGCGAGTTGATCGTGTCCGCGCCGATTGGCTATATCAAGACCGAAGATCAGCGCCTGGAAAAGGACCCGGATTTGTGCGTGCAGCAGGCGATTCTTCTCGTGTTTCGCAAGTTCTCCGAGTCGGGTACAGTGCGCTGACGCTGATGTGGTTCCTGGAGCATGGGCTGGAAGTGCCGACACGCACGCCCCGCGGCGAGATGCGCTGGAAGCGCCCCCCGTGTACCGCTCGATGCATCGCATGCTGACCAGCCCTGCCTATGGCGGCGCCTACACCTACGGCAAAACAGAACATCTCATCGGCTACGAGGGAGTACGGCCACGCCACGTCTGCCGTCGCAAACCACGAGAACAGTGGCTGGCCCTGATCCCTGGAGCCCATGAAGGCTACGTGAGCTGGGAAGAGTTCGAGAGGATCGTATGCGCTATCCGGGAAAACACACAAGGCGAACAGCAGCCCGGCGCAGTCAAGAACGGACAAGCCCTGCTATCAGGACTCTTGCGATGCTCGCGTTGTGGACGTGAGCTGACGGTGCGATATACAGGCAGAGGTCACGATGTGTTGCGCTACTCCTCTGCATTCGCGGCTGGCTCGATAACGGCGAACCGCGCTGTATCGCGTTCGGCGGCATCACGGTAGATGAAGCTATCGGCAGAGAGGTACTCCGCGTGGTCCAACCCGCAGCGATCGAAGCTTCCGTGCTGGCCAGCGAAGAGCGTGTCCGGCAAAGGGACGACATCCTCGAAGCCCTGCAACGCGATCTTGAGGCTGCCCGCTATGCTGCCGAGCGTACGCGGCGGCAGTACGATGCGTCCGATCCAGAGAACAGACTCGTCACCGCGGAACTTGAGCGTCGCTGGAACCTGGCCCTTGAACGTGTGCGCGAGATCGAGGTGCGTATCGGGCAACACGGTGTTGCGTCCGATCCATATCCAGTAGGTACTCGTGAAGACTTTCACCAACTCGCCAGCCGCCTGGAATCTATCTGGACTGATCCAACACACCAGTGCGCGGTTGAAGAAGCGCATCGTCTGCACGCTACTGCGCCTGCCCCGCCGCCGTCGCGGTCAGTGCAGCACTCAGACATCGCGCGAGTTGATCGAAGGGGCTACAGTCCTGGCCCGCATCTCCAGCGACGACCTGATCGCCGGTGTCTTAAATCGCAATGGCCATCTTACCGGACGCGGAAATCGTTGGACCCGAGAGAGGGTCACCGCATTGCGCAGCCATCATCGCATTCTTTGCTATAAACCCGATGAGCAGCAACCATGGATGAACTTGACCGATGCCGCCGCTTTTCTCGACATCAGCCCTCGAACACTCCGACTGGCCATCGACCGCGGCGAAATACCCGCTGACCATCCTTTCGGAGAAGGACCTTGGGTTATCGGCAGAAACGTTTTGGAAAGTCAAGCGGCCCAGGAACTTAAGCAGCGGGCAAGGATGGGGACACCGTAGACCCGCAGTACTTCTTTCCGAACAGCACCAGTGCCAGTTCTCAACTACATAGCGAGGTGGGGCAGTATGAAACCAAGTTGTACCAGAGCAGCCAGTCGAGGGTCAGAATCAGTACGTTACAAGCCATCTAAGCAATTCCATCCGTGCGGCGAACGGTTCGTAACTTGTTGTTATCAAAGTGCTTTTGCGGTGTAAACTGACTCAGCCTCCCACGACTCTTAATCAACAGTTCCTCCGTTCCCAGTCCGAAGGGAAGATACTGTCAGCGGTATAATGACCTGCCCCGCTGCAGTGTTATCTCTGCGATTCAAACTGCCTACGTTTTGCAAAATGGAAGCCTCCATCTGTCGCAGCGATGAAATCACGATCCTTGGAGGAGGGAACTCGGCTGACCAGGTGGCGGTGCTGACCGGCTTCGTCCGGCCTGTCTATCTATTGATCCGCAGATTGAGTGCTACCCGGATGAAGCAACAGCACTGATTTGATTGTGAAGTGCGTTGCTCCTGGCCTATGATGTTCCCAAGAGGATCACAGGTAATGGGAGTCTTTGAGCGACCCAAAAAATCAGGTATCTGGTGGGCTAGATATGCAGGATCAGATGGATCGGAACACCGAGAAAAAGTGGGACGGAAGTCAGACGCCATGGCCCTGTATCACCGGCGTAAAGCAGAAATACGATCCGGAGTAAAGTTGCCGGCTAACATCCGAGCCAAAGGGATAACCTTTGCATTTATTGCGGAAGCAGGTCTAGCTTGGTCACGTCAACACAAACGTGACTATCACAGTGATGAGCTACGTATCCCCCATCTCATTGCCGATCTTGGGCATCGAGAGGCTGATAGTATCAAGCCCTCGGAGCTGGATGCATACATTACGGCCCACGCCAAAGCCCCTGCCACGCAAAATAGGCTCAAAGCTCTTATCAGCATGATCTACCGCGAGGCGTTGCGTAACGGTCAAGTGACCTCCAATCCCGCTCGACTCGTGCGTATGCGGCCCGTGTCCAATGGACGGATCCGCTGGCTTACCGATGCAGAGGAATCTTCACTGTTGGATCACATACCATCTACCTCTCCGGTCTACCGTGCTGCCATCCTGATTGCCCTACATACAGGTATGCGTCATGGTGAGCAATTTTCGGTGGAGTGGGGCCAGGTGGAAATGGCGTCACGCCAGATTTATTTGTCAAAAACCAAGAATGGTAGCGATCGCCATGTACCCCTCAACTCTGTCGCTCTCGCTGCCTTGCAGTCACTGGTACCGCGTAAGACTGGCCCGATGTACCGTTCACCGCGCACAGGTGAGCGACTGCAAAGCCTGAAAAAAAATAGTGGGGTAGCTGCCTTAATACAGTAGACTCAATATATTGTGGTTCTCGCGCCAAAATCCTCGGGTCTGCTGGATTATCCAGGCACTTGGCAGCAGTTTCGCGCCCGGTTTCCTGACGAGCAGTCGTGCGTTGTCTACCTGGAGCGGCTGCGTTGGCCAGCGGGTTTTCGCTGTCCAGGATGCGCCGGCGAGAAGGGCTGGCGGCTCGACGATGGCTCTTGGGCTTGTTCCGGTTGCGCCCGCAAGGTCTCTGTAACCGCGGGGACGATCTTCGACCGCAGTCGCATTCCCTTGGCGGACTGGTTTACGGCCATCTGGTTCATGACCAACCAGAAGTATGGAATCAGCGCGCTGGGCTTGCAGAGGTTGTTGGGGTTGGGCAGCTATCAGACCGCCTGGACCATGCTGCGCAAACTGCGCTCGGCCATGGTGCGTCCGGCTCGTGAAAGGCTCTCGGGCACGGTCGAGGTGGATGAGACCTATGTGGAGGGCATCGCAGAGGGTACGCGTGGCCGTGGCGCAGAGCGGAAATTCATCGTGGTGATTGCCATGGAACTGCTTGACCCCATAGGTTTTGGGCGCGTACGTCTGCGGCGGGTCGCGGATGTTTCCTCGGCCAGTCTGATTCCCTTTGTCGAATACGCGGTCGAGCCGGGAAGCGAGGTTCGCACCGATGCCTGGAATGGCTACAACGGATTATCCAATCGGAATTACCGTCACCAGGCCATCAACTTGTCGGCTTCGGGCGATCCGGCGCATGTCGCTATGCCGGGCGTTCATAAGGTGGCAGCCTTGCTGAAGCGTTGGCTGTTGGGGACGCATCAGGGTTCGGTTACATCTGCCCATCTGGACGCGTATCTGGACGAGTTCGCGTTTCGCTTCAATCGTAGAAAGTCGCGCCGACGCGGAATGCTGTTCTATCGACTGCTGGAGAACGCCGTGGTCACAAAACCCACCCGCTACCGGCCATCGCGGGCGAACATGCCCACGGGAAAACACAACAGGTAGTGGCTACTGTACTAAG
>JAKAXU010000004.1 GCA_021816455.1 Acidobacteriota bacterium | reverse complement strand
CGCCCTTTCCGCAGCCATAACACGCTTCGTCAACGTAGTTATGCCACAGAAATGACGGCCCTTCCAGCTATTTTTTTGCCCGCAGACTCTACCCTTTAACAGGCGGCGTGTGAGATATGCAGGCTAGGTTACCCCAGGCTAATGCACTTTGTGGCAAGGTGATCGAGCAAATGAGCACCCCTGCACTGATTCGAAATAAGCCGCTGGAATTCATTGTTTGCAGTATAGCCAGCAGACAAAAGAGATGGCGGAGCAAACGGTGTTCGGATTGCCCTTTTCACCTGGCCGGAAACAGGGAACCGAATCGGTACCCCCGCGCCACCAGAATTCATGTCGAAATTGAGAATTGAGTTCGTATGATGAATTGTGTCTATTTCTCATTGAGCGCGAGCGCCCATCCACACCATGATCTTTTTGCCGCAAAACTCACAGGGCATCCAATGCCTGTAGTCTTGTATTCATAAAATGACGGATAATTTGTTCAGCTTCCATTCACGGAACGATCAGAGCTTTTCCAAACGCGCATGACAAGCGTCACTTCATCCCGTGTCCTGGCATGCTGCCTGGTGGTTTACTCGACCCTGGGCATCGCCGGATGGCTCCTGTTTGGGAATGTGGTGCTCGGTTACCTCATCACGGCACTGATTGCAGGAGTGATTCCATTCCTCGCGAGCACACTGTGGACAGCCCGCTCGAATATTGGAAAACAATCGAAGCTGCCGGAATCGCTTGTGCCGGATGCGCTACTCGTCTCTGCACAACCCATAATCTTTGCCACGACGCTCGATGGGACGTTTACGTTCGTCAATCACTCCGCTGAGCGAACATTTGCGCTGCGATCTCAGGAGCTGATCGCGAAGAGGAAGATTCAGGAATTTCTGGCTGACGGAGAACTGGAGCGGCTGAAGCGGTCACTTGTGCTGCTGAGGCCTGAACTTGTGCCTTCAGCCAGTTACTTGGACCCGTTTTCTTTCTGCATTCAATCGCTCCTGTCGCTGCCGCCCAGCCAGATTCGAGGTGTCGATCTGAAATTGATATCTGCGGCCAAGACGGCGACAGAAGTAACGCTGTATGGATCTGCTATTCGAGATACAGATGGCCCGATGAGCGGGTTGCTTGCAGTGGCTGTGGATCGTGCGTCTCGCTCACGGAAGCCGTTCTCTTCCCGTGAACCGGGCGAGAGGTATCGCGATCTCTTCGAGGATGCTGTCGATCCAGTCGCAGTATTGTCGGCTGAAGGAAGATTCCTGTACTCAAACCTTTCCTGGAAATCCTGTTTCGGACTGGATGATGCTACCTTCCAAAGTCTCGAAAAGCTTGAAGACAGTTTTGATCCTGCCGCGCGCGAACAGGTCAATCAGCTCTTTCAGAGTGCGATCGCCGGCACAAGGATTGACGCTTTCCCGCTTCAGACTTATACCGCGGATGGCCGATTGCTGGAGATTGAAATCTCTCTTACGCCTCGTCAACATGCCGATGCAACGAACACGGTTGGATGTGCAATTCGCGATGTGACTACGCAAAAGCAGCGCGAACGGAGGCTGGCACTGCAACTGGCGGTGGCACAGATCATCAGCCAGAGCACGTCCTCTCAATCTGCTTCCATCCGGATTCTGGAAACGCTCTGCCTGTCACTTGGATGGGATGTCGCTTTTCTCTGGCGGTCCCCTCGGACAGCATCGCATCTTCAATTTCACGTGGGATGGGCTTCACCGGAAGAGCAGAATGAAGCGCTCCTTCAGCAAAACCTGATGACCGGTGGTGGGGAAAAGACTCAGCTTCTTGCTCAGGAATCTATTCGACGGAATCAGGCAGTTTGGATAGACGATCTTTCTTCTGAGGAAGAGCCGTGGAGCCACCATCCGGCACGTCAATTTGGAATGGTGAGTGGCTGGGCGATCCCAGTACGTGCCGGGAATCATCAGATTGCAGCGCTTGAGTTCTTCAGCCGACGGAAGAAGCAGGCAGAGAGCAGCATGACAACGGCAGTTGAGACAGTCCTCACCTCGCTTGGACAGATGCTGGCAAGGTCCCGCGAGCAGGAGCGCGCCGATGAGTTGCATCACACGCAGCAAATTCTCCTGGACACGATCGCAGACGGAATTTGCGCCACGGACGAAAATGGTTTGGTCACATTGTTGAATCCAGCCGGTGCGCGCCTTCTGCGCCTTCAAACCAATAACGTCTTTGGGGTAAACCTACATGAACTCCTCCATGGCTACGCAGCCGTCGGTAACCGATGCACCGAGGAATGTGCTCTACTCGCTGGCCTGAAACAGCAGAAACAGTGGGCAGCAGAGATTGTCATTTCGCGCGAAGACAGCACATCGTTCCCAGCCGAATTTTCACTCACCCCGATTCTCGAAAGTGGCCGGTTCGTCGGCTCTGTCATCAGCTTTCGAGACATTACGCAACGCTTCGCTCTCGATAAGCTCAAGGACGAATTCGTTTCCACAGTTAGTCACGAGTTACGCACGCCGCTCACCTCCATCCGCGGAGCGCTGGGCTTACTTTCTTCAGGGATTCTTGGCGAGTTGAACGACAAGGCGGCCAATCTTCTTCGTATCGCCTTGTCGAACTCGGACCGTCTGGTACGGCTGATCAATGACATTCTTGACCTGGAAAGAATTCAGAGTGGCCGCGAGCCACTAGCATTCCGCATCTTTCCGCTCGATGAGATCGTTCAGCAGGCGATCGACGGGATGCAACCGGTCGCCGAGGCGGCAAAGATCCAACTCATTCACGACGCCAATGGAATGCTGCTGAAAGCTGATCCAGATCGTTTGCTCCAGGTTCTCACGAATCTGCTTTCCAACGCGATCAAGTTCTCTCCACCCGGCGCAACCGTATCGGTAACTCTGCGCGCTAACTCGCGCTCCGTTATCCTCTCCGTCATCGATCAGGGGCGCGGGATTCCGGCTGATAAGCTCGACAGAATCTTTGATCGCTTTCAACAAGTCGATGCTTCCGACTCGCGACAAAAAGGAGGGAGCGGACTCGGTCTGGCAATCTGCCGCACGATTGTGGAACAGCACGGCGGCAAGATTTGGGCAGAGAGAAACCTGATCTGCGGATCCACTTTCCGCGTGCTGCTTCCATTTCGCCCGACATCGACGGATATCGTCATGCCGCCGCTGCTGACAAAGCCTCCTCAGCAAGGCGCTATTTTGATCGCCGACTCCAATAACCGATCACGTGCGACTATCGCCGCGCAACTCCGACGCCAGGGATACAACGTTATCGAAACTACTTCCGCGCGCGAAACCCTCGATGCTCTCTGGATGGATCAGAAGCAGTCCATTCTGAGAGAGCTGGATGCGATCCTGTTGGATGCTTCGATGGGGAAATTCAATGGCTGGGAGATACTCCCGCTGCTCCGACAGCATCCGGCCCTTCGTCACACGCCCATCGTTCTTTTGAGTATGGAGCGCGAAGCATCCCCAGGCCAACTCCCCGAAGGAGCGGATGGATGGATTCAGAAGACGGGGCGAGAGGAGGAACTGCTGCGTGATTTATCCCGCGTCCTGGCCTATCCGGGAGAGTCTGCTCGTATCCTGGTCATTGAAGACGATGTTGATCTTGCTCGCATTATCGGGGATGTCTTTGCCCGGACCGGCATGGATGTGAAGCTGGTTCATACGCGCCAGGATGCTCTGAATACATGTCTCGCTTTCATGCCGCAGTTAATCGTTCTCGACCTCGCTCTGCCTGATGGAGATGGGTTTAATGTCGTGGATTGGCTCCGGCAAAATGACGATCTGGCACACCTGCCGCTGGTTGTGTATTCGGCAAGGGAAATCTCGCTCGGTGAGCGTCCGATGCTGCAACTCGGACCGACGCAGTTCCTCACCAAAGCACGGGTTCAACCGCACGAACTTGAAGCTCTGGTGCTCACCATGCTTCGCCGTTCGCGCCAACGACGTGAATCGGCGCTTCTGGAAATGTCCGAAGGAAGCTATCCTCCTGAATCACTGAACGAACAGCAACAGGCGGAGTCCGCACCAGGAATATGAAGGAAGAGGCATACAGACATGTCCCGAAAAATTTTGATTATCGATGATGAACAGGATATCCGTGAAGTCGCGGCGCTCAGTCTTGAATCGGTCGCCGGATGGGAAGTCGTGGTCGCCAACGGTGGCGCATTGGGACTGGAGCAAGCTAGCAAGGAACAGCCGGATGCGATTCTTCTGGATGTGATGATGCCAGGCATGGATGGACCGGCAACGTTTCGCGAACTCCAGAAATCACCTGCGACTGCATCCATTCCAGTCATCCTGCTGACGGCAAAGGTTCAGAGCGCGGATCAACGGCGATTCGCAGATCTGGGAGTTCGCGCAGTACTGACCAAACCTTTTGATCCGCTGAAGCTGGCCAGCCAGATGGAGAGTATTCTTGGCTGGAAATAGCGAGGTCTCGAAGGAACCGTCGCGGATAGAGCAACATGCCGAGCTAGCGCCCGCGCTGGAGCGTCTCTGGCGTAAGTTTTTGCCAGAGATTCAGGAGCGGGTCCGCCTCATTGAAGAGGCCCTGGTCGCTCTTGAATCCGGGCAGCTTGCAGAGCTACAACGCGATCAAGCTTTCCAGGCTGCTCACAAACTGGCCGGTTCGCTGGGAAACTTTGGGCATCAGCGGGCAAGTGCAATTGCGAGCACCTTTGAAAGTGCGTTTGAGAAGCCGACTCCGGCCCCCAATTACGCTGAATTACAGGGTTTACTACTCGAACTTCAGCGTACAGTGCAAACTGCATGATCGCGGGATGCAGATATTTTCCCGCGTCTTACCGAAAAAGCCTGCGGGTCTTGATCACCACGGAAAATATGCCGTTTTCGTCCTGTGTGATCAAGAGCGAAACGTGACGATTGACTGCATATTCGGCTTGAATAAGCTGCTGCGCCGTCGTATTCACATTGCTGGCAAAAGTAAAGGTCAGATTTGGTCCAAGCTGTTCGACGACGGTCACGCGCGCCGAAGAGTTCCCTACCGATCCGATGAAGTTCGGATCCACACGCACCGCTCCTGAACCGAACAACCTCTGCACACGATTGGAAACCGTCGCATTGAGTGCACCTCCAAGAAGCATCTCCGTCTCCGGATTATCTCCCGCCTGCTGCTGCTGTTGCTGAACATACACCGACTGCTCCTCGGTTGTTTGCCCTTGTGTCAACAGCGAAATCACATCCGTCTCGGGCAATGGCGGCTCTGAGCGATAGGTAATCTTCAGCCGGCCGGGGGTACCGTGCAATCCAAGAATGATGTCGTAGTCTTCCACACGCGCCGTTGCATCGAGATCGATGTTTGGTTCTATGCGGACCGGATTGTTGAACGTGATGTCTCCACGCTGTAGATCGTAGCGGGTACCGCCAATCGAAGTGCTTCCTTCCGTCAGAGAAATCTTCCCGAGAACCGAAGGGGATGCCAGGGTTCCTCGCACGTGAAGGTCAGCATCTCCAGCTAATTTTGCGTTATAGGCATTCTGAAATGTGAGCTGCGGAGAAGTCGTCAGATGGATATCCAATCGCAGATGATTTGACGGAGCGTCCGCGCTCAGCACAGGCTGCACGGAGGTCGATGGCGCACTGAGCGATGCCACATCCAAATCAGATCCGATTGCAAAACGAGTCACCGTCACAGTGCCACTCAGCAAAAGGTTCGTTTGAGGCCCCCGGAGTCGCAGATTGGCATCCGCAAGCGAACTGACTCCCTGCGGATAGCGGATTCGAATATCCTTCCCGGTGGCCGTCAGGTCCGCATACAGCGCATGCTGGAAGCCCAGATACCCACCCACCGTGAGTGTGCCACCGCCGCTGACGGCTGTCAGCGAACGCACTTCGAGTCGATTCTCGTTGAACTCAAGGCGCCCCTCAATCTGGCTCAGGCCATTGGGGAAATCGCGCAGTGCAATCGAGCCGTGATGAAACATTACGTCGCCAACCATCACCGGCTTGAACAGTGTTCCATTCACGTTCAGGTGAAAAGCCGTGTTTCCGGAGGCGAGCAGATCGCTGTCCAGGGACTCCGCAAGACGCAGATTGATCGCGCCATTGGCAGCGATATTCACCTGTTGCTGTTCCACAATCTGCATATCCGCTTTCACGTGAACATCCGTATCTTCGCCGGTTATCTCCACTGGATCCAGATGGGCAATCCCATCGGCTAGAAGTGCATGAACCGGCCCCTGGCTTCGAAGATGCACACCCTCAAGAACAGCCGTCAGTTGCCTGAGCCGGGCCTCGCCGCTCATCTGCCTGGGATGGGCTAACGGACCGGAAACAACAGCCGTACCCTCCCAGTCGGACTGCCCGGTGATTCCGGTAATGTGCATCATCTCCAGAGCGGCTCCCAGGTCAAAGCGTTTGAGCGTAATCTGAGCCGCAGTCTGCATCTGCTGATCCAGTTGCGTCGTTCCGCTCAGCGCCAGATCGCCGGCGCTCTGTTGCGAATACAGCGTATAGGTGACCTGATGGCGTTGCGTCTTCGCTTCAAGATGAAGATCGGAAAATGGCTGATCGGCCAGACGAATCTGGCTGATTGCAGCCGTGAGCTTTATATGCGGATCGTCCATCGGCCCTTCGCCTGCTGCATGAAATCGCAGCATTCCAGCCAGGTTGCGCTTGTCCGCACCGCCCGGTATCCAGTTGGCAATCTGAAGAGACGAACCATCCGCAGAACCTTGAAAGATATTGTGCGCGATGTCAAAATTTCCCATCGCATCCACACTTCCCGCGCCTTGACTGGCCTGCAGATGTACAAGATGAATCACCTGCGCGTGAATCGATCCCGAACCTTTGACCATGTCCAGTCGAACCCCGCGGATGGCCGGATGATCGACCTGAAAACTTGCTTCCCCATCCAGTGCGTTCATCTTTCCATCCAGCGCAAGTTGCGCGCTCAATGCCCCGTCTACCGGAGCGCTTGTTCCAGCGATGGTCAGCAATTGCGGAATGGGATATTTCTGGATATTCGCCTTCACATCCACCAGCGAATTCTCGTCAAATTCCGTTTGCGTCTCTGCAAGGTTATACTTCGGATCGGAAGAATCGATATGACCGGACAAGGTGAGTGTCGCTTCCCCTCGGCGCAGGACCGCGTGGCGCACGAGGATGCTCGCGGGCGAATATCTGCCGTCGGCTTCCACACTGTCCCAATCCACAAATTTCGGTGGTGTCAGGGGATTGCCATCCGGGATCTCAATCCCGAGATGTGTTGCCGATACGTGACCTTCCACAATGGGGGTAAGCCAGGAACTGGTCAACGTGCCGTGAAAAGTTCCGCTGCCGCTCAACTCAGGCTGGTCGAATACGGCCGGCAACGCTGCGGCCCCCTCGCGATTACCCACCTTCAGCTCGAGTGCACGCAATGACGCATCAAACTCAGTCAAATCGCTGGAGGTGAAATCGAGTTGCATGCTCGATGGTCGATCGATCGGGAATACGCCCAGTGTTCCCCGCCCGATCAGAGTGCTGTGAGGCAGATGAATCTGCATCCGCGTCACCGCAATGTTGCCTCGGCCGGAATAAAATGTGCCATCCAGCAACCCGTTAACTCCAGCAAGTCCTGGGCGAACTCTTCCAGTTGGAGTCAGCTTCAGGTGACTTTCAATCGCAAGGTCAAATGCCAGTCCCGTCCAGGTAGTTGTGGTATCGCCGTTGATCTGGGCATCGAAGCCGAGGTGCTGAAACTGTGGCGATGCTAGGTCCAACAGAACCGAATCCAGCGATACATGATGCAGCGACGCATGCACGAGCGCAGTCGAGGTGGGCACCTTCTGATGTGCGCGGATATAGCGCCGTTCTTCCGCGCTTCCGGGGTGCGGTGTAGGAAACAGCCAATTATCGTAGGTAAAATCGCCGTCGATCTCACCCCCGTCCGGCAGACCCGCCACGATGCGCGACACCGCCAGCAGGCGAGGCGTAGCACGAAAGCGAGCTGTTACTTTTTTTGCTCGCGCATCGGCGATCGCATCTTTGTAGCGAACATTTGTGCCGCTCAATTCGCCTTCCGCTAAGTATTCCGCTCCGTTCCCGTTCACTTGGAAATTCAATGTAGCAATGCCCTCTGGCAAAGCCGGGAATCCCGAGGCAGGTGCCAGAACGCGAAGATCCACACTGCCGTGCGAGGCGACATGCCAGACGGGCTGCGCGAAGTTGCGCACGACTCCATCAAAATTCAGGGTTTGGTGCTGCGCCGTCAGTTCCATCTGTTCCAGGTCAAGTTCATTACGGCTCAGTAGCGCGCGCAAAGAAAGCTCCGCTTCCATCGGTGGAACTTTTCCCGTCAACGGCCCCTGCCACAGAGCGATTTGCTTCAGATGGACAATCAGACGATAGGTTCCCGATGGTTCACTCGAAGTTCCATTCCCCGCGGACTTATCTGTGGAAGTCATCGTGGGAAGCCAGCCTAGATATAACGAAGCGTCGTGCGCGCGAAAATCGACGGGAACGGTGCGGTTGGCTAACTTCAGGATGCCGCGTTGCACCTGAAGATCGCCAATCTGCAGATCGAAAAGTGTATCCAGAAACGGCTTGCCAGGCCTCCGCGGGTGTCTTGGATGCGGCTGGTTCGTTGTACCATCTGCATACACTTCCAGATGGTATGCCGGTCCATCGATCTTCGCCGCATGCAGAACCACACGGGTTGTTACACCGGAGCGAAAAAGACCATCGATGCCTAGACGTACGCGGATGCGATCCACGTGAATCCACGGTGCTTCGCCAGCGTGTTCCAGGCCATGGATGGTCAGGTTATCCAGTTCGAAACCGAGTTGCAGCAGATTCCAGCGCAGACCGGAAATCTCTGTGCGGCCTCCGGTTGATGCATTCAACGACCGGATCATCCATGCCTTCGCGCGTTCCTGTGCCTGCCGCGAGTTTGCTACCTGATAGAGAACCGCGGATGCGATCAACACCAGAAAACAGGCAGACGCCGCTACAGCAATGAAGTGACGCATCCATCGACGTCCGGAAGCAATCCGATGCATGGAAATCCCATCGGAGTCCGGGTGCATTTCGTTTTCGGGCTCATGCGTCATGGAACCGATACTCCGTCGTTCCCCTTTGTGCCACGTGTCGCTTTCGTCTTGCCCGTGGATGTAGCTTCCGCCTGCTTCACACCGGCACGCAACGTGGGGTCCACGATCTCCACCTGTCCCTGTTCGCGCAACGACTTCACCCAGTCATCCAGCATCCGATTCACGCGTTGCTGTAAAAGAACCTCCTGAATGCGAGAGGAAACCGTCTTCAGCGACGGTGCTTCAGCAGGGCTGCGATAGAGCGGCAGCAATGTCTTCTGATAGTAGCTGTTTATCTCCTCAGGGCTGATGCGGATACCGCTCCGAAAGCGCTGCTCGATAAAACCCAGTACAGCATAGCGATCCTTCCAATACGCAGCAACCTGATCCGGAGTTAGATCCAGCCCTGCAAGAAACGCCGTCCAACCTGCATCGGTCATGCAGTCGGTCAGCTTACACCCGGGCAGTTCCTGACGCAGTCCAATCAGACTCTCATTCACTGCTTTCGCATCCGGATCAAGTTGCGATGGATCCTCGATCCGAATCTGCTGCTCAATGAGCAATCGCGTAATCAGTCGCTCGAGTGCTTCGGGCGCAGTATTTTCCTGCGAATCACCACCCGGTAACAGATGTACAAGGCGCATCTCCTCATCCACATCGCTGGCCAGAACCACCTGCTGATTCACCACTGCAACAACTTCATTCAGCGGGTGTACGGCTGCATCCTTTGCTGCATGAGAACCGGACTGCTCCGTCCCCTTTTGCCCTGACAGCGCCTGAGGAATGAGCAGCAGAAGGACGCACATCGGCCCTGTCCTGCGCCAACTCGTTTTGCTCGTCGTCATTCCCATCAGAAACTCTGTCCCAGGCTGAAGAAGAAGTTGAAATGCGAACCCTCTCCCACGTACGGGTTCGTCAATTCGACTTTGTTGATCGCGTCATAGGTTACCGGATAAATGGGCGGATTCAGGTTGTAACTGAAGTCAACGCGAATCGGACCAACCGGTGTCCGATAGCGCAAGCCTAATCCAAGAGCGTGAGAAAAGTAATTGAAGGTGCAAGTGCCCAGTTGCCCGGTGGAGGTCACCGGACCCGTCAATGGATTCTGCGCTGTCACCGGTGCCAGATTGCGGCATCCTGCTCGATTCTGCTGGCGAAAGCGCAGCATGCTTGGCCATACATCCGACGCATTTGTAAAAACATTGCCCATATCATGAAACGGCACAAAACTCAGGGAGGTTCCGAAGTACGGCAAGGTCGGAGGCGGCAACCGAAGTTCAAAGCTATTGACGAAGACGCCTGCTCCGCCTATGGGAAATCCTGTCTGCGGATCCCGCGGTCCCGCCGCGTTGATCCCAAAGCCTCGGTGCGAATTGGCGCCTCCCGCATACAAACGTTCCGGCAGTGGAATCAACTCGTAGGAGGGATTCCCGAAGGCGCGCTCCTGGCCGTATCGCGTATTGCGCGCGAAGGTGATACCCGTGCGTCCCAGTTCGTAGTAGCTGGAGTTGGAGGTGTCCACCTGGTCGAAGTCTGCCTGGGACGAAAATATGGACGACGAGAGAAACTCCTGAAAGCTGGTGTATGTTCCGCGATGCGCGTCCAGCGGTGCATCCCGCGTGTCACGAATCCACGTGAAACTAGGGCCGCCAACACGAACTGCCTGTGCCAGCAGCGGGATATCGGTGATAGGCACCTGCACGCTGTTGGCATTCACCTTCACGCGACGGAAGATGAGTTGGTACTGGAGCATGTTCGCCCTGCTCAACCATTCGTGTTCCCCCAGAAAGTGCTCCGTAATTCCAAAGTTTGCCTCCAGAATCGATGCGCTGTAAGTGACCACATCCTGACTGTTGTTATAACTGCCTGAGATCAGCAACTCCAGATTGCGGCTGCTGTGGAACAGTGGCGACTGAAAAAGCAGGTCCACCTGCTGCTCCAGCAGACCGTAGTGTCCACGAATCGACGCAGTCTGATTGCGTCCAAAGAGGTTGGTTCGACTGACCTCGACCAGAACACGCGGACTCGCTCCCACGGTGCCGTTGGGATTGCTTGTCGGAGTGCCGTTCACTGTTCCGGTCTGCATCTCAAATCCGGCTCCATAGCTGATATCCCAGCGTCTTGCTTCCACGGTCTGCAACAATACCGTCTTTCGCGGTTGCTCGCCCTGCGGGTTCTGCACGACGGGATTGACTTCGCTGAAGAGCGCAAGATCGTAGAGATTGCGCTGAGTATCGAGGAGCGCTGACTGATCCAACGGATCGCCTGCATGGATCGTCACTGCACGTTCAATCGTCGAAGGTCGCGTAAAGTGCAATCCCGTCGTCACCACATTGCGCACGAACACCTGTTCCCCTTCGTGGACTTGAAACACAACATCAACCCTGTTTTTCTGCGACTTTGTCGGTGCCTCGGTCACGTTCACATCCGATTGATCGAAGCCCTTGCTCAGGTAATAGGTGCGTAGAGTATTCCGGTCAGACGTCAGATTCTGCGGCGACAGCGGCTGATCTGGCGTCGTGTTCAAGAGCTTCTTCAAGTCGGCGCTGGGGATCTTTTCATTGCCCACGATATCGACGGTCCGGACGCGCTGCTGGGGACCTTCGTCGATCACGTAAGTCACCTGAAGACCCACTTGTTTTTTCCTTCCGCCTGCCGATGGACCCGATCCCTGCTGATCCTCGTCGAGAATCCGAGGTGTCACTTTCACCGACGAGAAGCCGTTGTTCTGATACATTGCCTTGATCGCCGCCACGTCACTCTGCACAAGCTGCTGGTTATACAGACCATGCTTATCGAACGCATTCGCCGGGGTTACGCTCAACAGGTCATGCAGCGTTCGCTGATCGAAATAATGCGCACCCTCGATCGATACCCGAGTCACTTTGTGCTGCGCACCGAGCACAACATGATAAAGAATCTTCACTTTTCCCGAACGTGCGCTCTGCTCCAGCGCAGATAGACGTTCATGGCTCACCTTAACGTCAAAATAACCCAGTCGCTGAAAGTAGTTCGCCAGACGAAGATTTCCTTCGTTCAGCAGATCCTCATCCACTGCGCCTTCTTCATAGACCGGCACCAGTGTTCGGATGTGTTCCGGGCTCAGATGAGCGCCTTCCACCACCACATGAACCACCGGACCACGATTTGCGACAAATTTGTAGTTGACCAGGTTCTTTGCCGCATCGTAGCTCTGGGACTCCAGTTTCACATCGGCTTCCATCCGGTTCTGCTTGCGATACTCCTTCAACAGGCTGTTCATTGCCTTGCTGCTGATCTCCTGATTGACGCGCTCGCCGCTGCGGAGATGCGCATACCGCTCAAATGTTGCCGTATCCATGCCGCTGTCGCCGGCAAGCGAAATATTTCCAGTGTGTGCCTGATCTCCAGGCACCACGGTGAAAGCAATGTTGACGAGTTGCTGCTGCGGATCGGACGTAACCACGTGACGAATCTGTGCCTGCGGATAGCCAAGCCGGATGAGTTCCTGCTTCATATCGGCCTCACCGCGTTGCAGCCGCTGATCGGAAAATGGCGTTCCTGGCGTCAATCGGCTGGCTCGCAACAGTAAGGAATTACTGTTCGCTCCGCGCGCGCCAATCACACTCAGAGTGCCGATGAAAGTCCGTGGATGCCCGCGAAACTCCAGCACTACACCATTCTGCTCGCGATGCCCATAGACAGCCAGCGCATCGTAGAGCCCGGTGGCGAACAATCTCCGCAAGCTGGCGTTAACCGCTTCATCGTCCAACGGCTTGCCTGGCTGTTGTTTCAGCGATTGCGGCAGAGGCGCGAGTCGATCTTCCCCAACTCCCGTGAACTCCACTCTGAGAACCGGCAATCCCTGCCACCGTCGCAATCTTCGATCGCTTGCGATTACATTGGCAGGGTCCGCAGTCCGTCGCATCGCATCCGGGCCAACCGCCACCTTCAGCGGAGCGGCCTTGTCCTGCTTCTCCTCCTTCGCCGCCGGAGACAACCTCGTTTGAGCAATTCCATGCGCCGATACCAACAGGCACACCCATCCGACAGCGACGAGAAGGCCGCGTTGACCGACTCGCAGCCGCGCGAACGCCCGCTCATGCTCCCACGCAATGGAAATAGCCTGTAACCTCCAACTCCAGTGCAAACGGCAGCACTCTGCCGCTCCGCTGTCATATTGACGAATGGACTTTGCTTCCGCTCACTATACTAATGAGTACAGGCAAAGTTTGCAGAGGAAGCCTGCAACCTTAACGTCGCTGCGGCTCATCGAAGGTTTCGTTGGCGACATGCAAGAATTTCGTTCCTATCCGGAGCAGGAGATACTTTGGCCCCAAGGCACACCCAACCATCCGTAGCCGAAACCGATTCCACCACCGCGGAACAGGTAACTGTCGCTGCACCGGAAGCGGATGACACACTGGCACGCGCGAAGGCTGGCGACAACGCGGCCTTCGCTCAACTCTATGCCCAGCACAAACGAAGGGTTTACTCGCTTTGCATGCGCATGGTAGGCAACGTAACCGAAGCCGAAGACCTAACTCAGGAGGCCTTTCTCCAACTCCACCGGAAAATTGCCACCTTTCGCGGAGATTCGGCTTTTTCCACTTGGCTTCACAGGCTGACCGTCAACGTTGTGCTAATGCATCTTCGCCGCAAGGGACTGAACCTGGTTTCGCTGGACGAGGCGATGGACCCCGCACCGGATTCCGGTCCCATGCGTAGTTTCGGTACTGAGGATCTGCGGTTGACTGGCTCCATTGACCGCATGGCGCTGGAAAAGGCCATTGCCGACTTGCCCGCCGGTTATCGGCTGATCTTCATGCTGCACGATATTGACGGATACGAGCACAATGAAATTGCTACAATGCTCGACTGCTCCATTGGCAACTCCAAATCACAGCTTCATAAAGCGCGCATGAAATTGCGTGAGGCGCTGAGCGCCCGTAATTCCCCGGAGGTGCTTCCGTGAACTCACCCGAGAGACTCAACCCCCACTCCACACCGACGCAATCCTCCTCCTCGTCGCATGAACAGGAGTGCGCAGTCTTCCAATCCCAGATGGCGGCACGTATCGCCGCAGGCGAAGACCTGCAGACCGATGCTCACCTGAAAGACTGCGCGCGCTGTCAGGCGCTGCTTGCTGAGCTTGAAGCCATTGCACAGGCGGCACGCTTGCTCCTTCCCATCGAAGAGGAGCCGGATGACAACCTCTGGCAGAAAATCGAACAGGCGATCACCAGTGAGCGCCCCTGACTTCTCAGTCAATCCGAATTCTCGAAATCTCTCCAAACCAACCGGAGATATTCGGCTGTTGGCGCTCACCGGATTCATGGGAGCGGGCAAAACGACCGTGGGAAAGCTGGTTGCATCTCGACAGGGATGGCGATTTCTGGATGTGGACGCAGTCATCGAGACCGAAAACGGGCACAGCATCGCGGAACTCTTCCAGAAGCACGGAGAAGCCTGGTTTCGCGAACGGGAGCATCGGACCATCGCCGAACTGGTGCAGGCGGATTCCGTCGTAAACCTGACCGAGACGCAGGCTGAATCCACCGTACTTCAACCTTGCGTGCTTGCACTCGGTGGTGGAGCCATTGAAGATGCGCGTACGCGCCGCCTGCTTCTGCAATCGCCCGCTGTCCGACTCATCTACCTGGATGTCTCGCTGGATGAAGCCATCCGGCGCTGCAGTGTGGAAGCGCAAATCCTGCGCCCTGTTCTAGCAGACCGGGAGCGGCTGGCTGCGCGCTATCGCCAGAGGCTCCCGCTCTATCGCCAGGCGCATCTCACCGTCCCTGTCGATGGATTGTTGCCCGAAGAGATAGCACAGCGAATTGCCGACCATCTCTCGCAAATTCGGATATATTGACCGCATAGAGCAGGTATCATGCTGAAAGAGGTCAGCATCGGGCAGGAGCAGGCAGATTCACATCCCTGGTCTGTCATCGCCCATTCAACTTTAAGCCAGGAATTACGATTGCGCCGAGATGGCATGAGATGTGAGCATTCGGTGGCCTTGCACATGACGATGAGTTCGCCTGTATCGACCGATCCGATCACTCCCCTGTCCGCATCCGCTGCGAGCCAGAGGCAGCACTTGATGCACCCCTCAGCAGGCGCGACGGCGACGCTGATTGGCGATTTGCGCGAGTTGTTCAAGTTCAAAGTCACGGCCATGGTGCTCGTCACCACCTGGGCGGGCTTTTACCTCGGCTCCATCCGCTCCGGCATCACCAGCGTGCAACGCGGCCTGGTCGAAACCTTGCTCGGCGTGGCGCTTGTCTCCGCAGGCTCCAGCGCGCTCAATCAGGTAATGGAGCGCAAGTCTGACGCGCTCATGCTGCGCACCGCGCATCGGCCTATCGCCTCCGGACGCATCTCACTGTTACAGGGCCTGACACTCGGCTTGGGGGCTGTCCTGCTGGGTGGCTGGACGCTGCTGTTGACCACGAACCTGCTCACCGTCGCTCTGGCGCTGCTGACCGCTTTCACCTACGTTGCAATTTATACGCCGCTCAAACGCGTCACGCCCCTGGCTACATTCCTCGGTGCATTTCCCGGTGCTGCCGGGCCGCTGCTGGGCTGGACGGCATCCCGTGGGCAGATCGAGTGGCAGGGTGTGGCGCTGTTTGCGATCCTCTTCGTCTGGCAGTTTCCGCATTTCATGGCCATCTCCTGGCTCTATCGCCAGGATTATGCACGCGCAGGCATTCGCATGCTACCCGTCGTCCAGCCTGATGGCCTGTCCACGGTAATCGAAGCATTGGTTTATGCCGTACTGATGATCCCCGTGAGCCTTGCACCGTGGTGGCTGCACATGGCCGGTTCCGCTTACGCTGCGCTAGCCATCCTGCTCGGCCTGTTTTATCTTGCCTACACGGTGCGTTTCAGCCGTATCCTGCGCACCCTTGACGAAACGGAGAGCCGCATGGTTGCCCGTGATCTGCTGAAGGTCAGCGTACTCTACCTGCCGCTTCTTCTCACCGGCCTCATGCTTGCCGCCACCATTCGCTAACTCGGGGGAAAACGCCTATGACTGCGACTCAGACACTGCCCACTCGACCAGCGATCGCGGCCATCCTCGGCATCAGCCTGGCCGCCACGCTCTTTCTTTTCTGGCTCATTTACGTGCACCCGGCTGCGGATCCTTCCAGTCTGCGGCTCACCTTCCTGCCCGCACTCAACGCACTGCTGAACGGCCTCAGCGCTTCGGCCCTGCTCATTGGCTTTGTCTTCATCCGTGCTCGGCGCATTCCGGCGCATCGGACCTCCATGCTGACCGCCTTTATCTTTTCCGCGCTCTTTCTGGTCAGCTACATCGTCAACCACGCACTGCACGGCGAGAGCCATTACCCGATACACAGCCCGCTTCGCACCTTCTATCTCATCCTCCTGGTCAGTCATATTCTGCTCAGCGTCGTCGCTCTGCCCATGATCCTGATCACTTTCTTCTTCTCTCTCACCGGGCGCATCCCAAACCACCGTCGAATCGCGCGCTGGACTTTCCCCATCTGGCTTTATGTCTCAGTTACCGGCGTCATTGTTTACGCCATGCTGGCCGCAGCCCGGGCATGACCCCGATGTCATCCCGCACGAGAGTTCCGATGAACGATCCACACATCTTCGCCTCTGATTCCCCACCCGTCAGCGATGGGACACGCGAGCTTCTCATCGGCGGTTTATCGATATTAGGCGTTGGGCTGGTCGCGCTCCTGCTTGCTGCAACCGTCCTGGGAGGCATCAATCGCGACGGCGCTCACTCCAACTCCGGCTGGTTTGCCCTGATCGTTGGCACGATGTGCGTTCCATTCGGGCTGCTGCTGAGCGTGCTCGGCCTGGCCAAATGGCTCCGAAAACTCCGAAACTGACCTGCAGCACAACCGAAGCCCGCACCGATCCAGCCTCACTCTGCTATCCTTTTGCTTAACCTTTCGGAGAAGATATTCATGGCCAAAAGTGTGAATAAAGTCATTCTGCTTGGCAACGTCGGCAAAGACCCTGAGTTCAAGGCCCTGCCGAGCGGGCAACCCGTGGTCAACTTCAGCCTGGCCACCAGCGAGCGATTCAAAGACCAGCAGGGCAACCAGCAGGAGCGCACGGAATGGCACAATCTCGTCGCCTACGCAAAATTGGCTGAGATCGTGCGGGACTATGTCAAAAAGGGTAACAAGCTTTACGTGGAAGGCCGTCTTACCACGCGCAGTTGGGATGACCGCGAAACCAACAAGAAAGTCTATCGCACTGAAATAGTGATCAGCGACCTCTCCCTGCTCTCCGGACGCGGTGAAGAGGGTGGGGCTTCCGGCGGATACTCCGGCAGTCGCAGCAGCGGTAGCTTCGATCAACGTGGCACCGCAGCGGACGACTACGCTCAGACAACGCAGATCACCGACGACGACATCCCATTCTGAAACCAAGTCTGCACAGCCGTGACACTTCGTTCGCGCCGGAGTCTATCCGCTTAGACCGCGTGAGTGACCACCGACAGGCAGTCATTCGTCAGCCAAACCTGGAAGCCATGCTCGGAATGCTTTAATAATGATAGGCGCTGTACCGCTGACATGCGCTGGTACAACCGCCCCCCGGAGGAATCCCAAACCCGATGTCCCTGCTTCGCCGTTCGACCCTTTCTGTCGCTTTTTCTATCCTTTTTTCCACGCTGGCATTCGCCTCTGGGCAGGCACCTCAAACTGACCAGCAGGCTCCGGATTCCTCTTCGTCAACTGCAACCCAATCCTCCAGTTCATCGGGAAGCAATATCTATCAGCAGGGATTGACTGTTCAGGAGCGCCTGCGTCAGCGACGGGAACAGCGACGCCAGGCTGCGATTCACGCCATGTATGACCACCTCTATGAGGTATACGTCGGCATGGGCTTCAACCGTACCGTTGCCGGGCCGGGCGTTATCGGCGACTATGGTGGCGGACTGCAGAAGGTCAACCTCTACGCCTGGAACGTCGGCTTCACTCGCTTTTACAGTGAGCGCTGGGCCGTCACGCTGGATGGTCGCGGTTACTATGGGACGCAGTTTCTGGGCCCGAACCAGTACAACATCGTCAAGCCGGCGATCAGTGAGTATGCTGCTTTGATCGGCCCCAGCTATCGCTTCATGATGCACCCGCGCTACTCGGTCAGCGGGCGCGTAATGATCGGAGCGGTCTTCAACAACTACTTCGGCGACACCAATGGATTTACAGCCTCTGAGCTGGGACTTTATCCGGATAGCGCGGCAGGCGTCCTCAATATAAGTCTTCCTATCGAATACAACTTCACCAGCCACATCGGATTTCGCTGCTCCCCGGAGTACTTTATGAGCAGCTTCGGTTCCAGTATTCAGAATGGCATGGGATTCGGCGGCTCAGTCGTCTATCGCTGGGGAAAACTGTAAACATCGCTTGTATTTATACGAGTTTGACAAGGAAAGCCCGCGCAGGTCGCGGGCTTTCCTTGTCTGGCAGCCGGAAATCGAATAGCTATTGCAGAATTGGAATGCCTGCGATACGCTGCTGCCACTCGGCAGGACCGGTTTGATGCACACTGGTTCCCTTCGAATCCACGGCCACCGTCACTGGCATATCAATCACATCGAACTCGTAGATCGCCTCCATGCCGAGGTCTTCAAAGGCGAGCACGCGCGCGCCATGGATCGCTTTGGAGACCAGATACGCTGCTCCGCCGACGGCCATCAGATACACCGCGCCGAACTCGCGTATAGCCTCAATCGCCGCCGGACCGCGTTCGGCCTTGCCCACCATGCCAAGCAATCCGGTCTCGGCCAGCATCTGGCGTGTGAACTTGTCCATACGCGTGGCTGTCGTCGGCCCAGCGGGACCAACCACCTCTTCGCGCACCGGATCGACCGGCCCAACGTAGTAGATGAAGCGATCCCGGAAGTCGACTGGAAGCTTTTCGCCGCGGCTCAGGATGTCGGTCATGCGCTTGTGCGCGGCGTCGCGCCCGGTCAACAACTTGCCGCTCAGCAACAGCACTTCGCTGGGCTTCCACGTGGCCACTTCCGCCCGCGTCAGCGTGTCCAGATTCACGCGGCGAGCGCTGGAGACATCATAGGTCAACTTCGGCCAGTCACTCAGCGACGGAGGATCGAGAAAAACCGGGCCGGATCCATCCAGAACGATGTGCGCATGGCGCGTCGCAGCACAATTCGGAATCATAGCGACAGGCAGATTCGCCGCGTGGCAGGGATAATCCAGCACTTTCACGTCGAGCACCGTCGTCAGGCCACCAAGGCCCTGTGCCCCGATGCCCAGACGATTCACCTTATCGTAAAGCTCCAGGCGAAGCTCCTCTGCCCGATTCCGCGGACCACTCGCCATCAGCTCCTGGATATTGATCGGATCCATCAGCGATTCCTTGGCCAGCAGCATCGCCTTCTCGCTGGTTCCTCCAATGCCTATACCCAGCATCCCCGGCGGACACCAGCCAGCGCCCATCGTCGGCACAGTTTTCAGTACCCACTCCACGATTGAGTCGGTGGGATTGAGCATGACGAACTTACTCTTGGCCTCCGAACCGCCACCCTTGGCCGCGACCGTGATCTCCACTGTGTTGCCACGCACCAACTCCACGTTGACGACGCTGGGCGTATTGTCGCGCGTATTCTTGCGCGCTCCCGCTGGATCCGTCAGCACAGAACCGCGCAGCTTGTTGTCCGGGTCCAGATACGCTCGCCGCACACCCTCATCGATCATCTGCTGCAGGTCCATCTCGGCTTCGAAACGCACGTCCATGCCCACCTTGACGAAGGCGTTCACGATGCCCGTATCCTGGCAGATCGGCCGATGGCCTTCCGCGCACATCCGACTATTGATCAAAATCTGCGCCATGGCGTCTTTAGCCGCGGGTGACTGCTCGCGCTCGTAGGCGGCGGCCAGCGAGCGGATGTAATCGACCGGATGGTAGTAGCTGATGTACTGCAAGGCTCCGGCAACGCTTGCAATGAGGTCTTCCTGGCGAATGACAGTCATACTTTCCCGCTCCTGCACTTTCCTGCCGTGGAATTTCCAGCCTATTTAGAATACGTTTCTTAGCTCTCCTGCTGTCCCACTTGGTTAGATGCCAAGTTCAGCGCGAATGGCGCTCGCAATTGACTCGGCGTGGTGGCGCATCGTCGCTTCATCGGCGGCCTCGATCATCACACGCGCCAATGCCTCGGTGCCGGAGTAGCGAATGACAACACGGCCTGAGTCCTGAAGCGCTGCCTCCGCGGCCGAGATCGCCGCAACAACTGCGGGGAAACCCTCCAGCGGAAGTTTTTCGCGGACTTTGACGTTGACAATGGTCTGCGGATAGACCTCGAGATCGGCCGTCAGCTCTTCGATGCTGCGGCCACTGCGCACCAATATATCCAGGACGACCAGAGCCGTGAGCAAGCCGTCTCCCGTGGTGGCCAGATGCGGGAAGAGAATGTGGCCGGACTGCTCGCCGCCCAGCGCAGCGTCATGGCGGCGCATCAGCTCCAGCACATAGCGGTCGCCGACGGCGGCACGCAGCATCCGGATGCCGGAACGACGCAACGCAGCCTCAAGACCCATATTTGACATCGTGGTGGCGACCACAAGATTGCCCGTGAGCAGGCCACGCGCCTGCATGTCGCGCGCGCAGAGCAGCAGAATTGCATCGCCATTGATGACGTTGTTTCCGGCACCAGACAGCAGACAGCGATCTGCGTCCCCATCGAGCGTAATGCCAAGCTGCGCTCCATGCTCGACCACGGCGGCGGCGACTATCTGCGGATGGAGTGCGCCGCAGTGATCGTTGATGTTGCGCCCGGTCGGAGAAGTGTACAGGAGAGTGACATCGTCCCCGCCAATAGCACTGAAGAGAGTCGGCGCGACCGCACCCGCCGCACCGTGCGCGCAATCGATGACGATGCGTCTTCCATCAAGGCGCAAGCCAGGAACAAGCCCGTGCAGGAAGTGACTGTATTCGTCGGTATAGCGCGGCTCATCCGGGATCGGCGTTATGGTGTCGAGGCTCGGCGCGACGGCCCCGGAAGCGTGACGAAGGATGATCTCTTCGATAGCCACCTCAACTTCATCCGCCAGCTTGAATCCGTCGCTGCCGAAGAGCTTGATCCCGTTGTCCTGCCAGGGATTGTGCGAGGCGGAGATGACAACGCCGACATGAAAATTGTCGCGCCGCGTGAGATAGGCCACCGCCGGCGTGGGCAGCACGCCGGCGCTTACCAGTTCAGCCCCGCCGGCGCGCAGACCAGCCGAGAGCATGGAGAGAATCCAGCCGCTGGATTCGCGCGTATCGCGTCCGATGAGAACGCGTGGCGTAATCGAAAGCGGGCGAAGCGAGTGGGCAAGCGCAAGACCGACTGCGTAAACAGTTCGTTCGTCAAGTGGCGGCTGACCGGCAATGCCCCGGATTCCATCGGTTCCAAATAACTTTCTCATTGTTTCCTTCGTACTTTGGTTGTGGACTGTGGTGCAGGTCCGGAGTCAGAGCTGCCCCCCGGAGCAAAGCTGGATGCTGATGCTGGATGCGTTGCTTCGACTCGACTAGTGAAACTGCCTTTGCTCAGCCGCGTGGCGATGAGTTGTCCGGGAAAAAGCTGAGCTGAGTCGCGGAGAATCGTACCGTCCGCGGACTGTGCCAGTGCGTAGCCGCGATCGAGGACAGCCAGCGGCGAAAGTGCTGCCAGTTGCAGATGGAGTCGTGTCAGCACACTGCTGCGCGCGTCGAGAACCTTGCCCGTCGCGCGATCCAGCCGTTCGGCGACAGAGCGATGACCCAGCGTGGAGGCGTGATGTTGGCGCTCGACGGATGCGAAGAGCCGCTCACGTAACTCTGCCAGTCGAGCGCTCGCCATGCCGAAACGACGCTGTGGATCGCGATGCAGTACGCGCGAGCCAAGCTCATCCAGACGGCGGCGAGCCCCACGCAGACGGAGTTGCATAGCCGACTCCTGTGCCCGATCGAGATCGTCCAGACGTTGCTGATGTTGGCGTAGCACTGCATTGACACGTTGCTCGATGCGACTGAGGCGTAGAACAGCGAAATGCTGGCGTGCCTGAAGCAGTTGAAAACGCGCAGCGCGTTCCAGGCGGCGGCGCAGATCAAACAGGCGTTCCGTGATGTCGGCAAGCGAAGCCGTGACCAGTTCCGCCGCCGCAGATGGCGTGGGTGCACGCATATCCGCGACAAAATCGGCGATGGTGAAATCGGTCTCATGACCGATAGCGGAGACGACTGGCAAAGGAGAGGCGCAAATGGCGCGCGCCACGCGCTCCGTGTTGAAGGCCGCCAGGTCTTCCAGCGACCCACCGCCCCGCGCAAGCACCACGAGATCGACCGGCAAAGGCAGATGTGGATCGGCCAGTCGGCGCAACGAGGATTCAATCTCTTCCGCCGCCGATTCGCCCTGAACCGCAACCGGTACGACAAGCACATCGAGCGCGGGATGGCGACGATGGACGATCTGCAGAAAGTCGTGGATGACCGCACCCGTTGGCGAAGTGACGACGGCGACGGCCCGCGGAAATGCTGGCAGGGGACGCTTGCGCGCGGCATCGAAAAGCCCTTCCCTGCGGAGCTTTTCGCGTAACTGCTCGAAAGCAAGCTGGAGACTGCCAACCCCGGCTGGCTCCATGGTTTCAGCAACAAGCTGAAGTTGGCCGCGCTGCTCATACACGCTGACTCCACCGCGTACGCGAACCGCCATGCCGTCCTCTGGCCTGAAACGCAACAGCAGCGCCTGACGACGGAAAAGCACGACCGAAAGCTGGGCAGACTCATCCTTGAGTGTGAAGTAAAGATGACCGGCAGACGAAGGGCGAAAATTGGAGATTTCTCCTTCGACCCAGATAACCCCAAGCGACTGCTCGACAAGTGTGCGCGCCTCGGCAACCAGTTGACTGACGCGCCAGCTGGGGCGCGAGGGACGATCCGCCTCAAATTGAAGCGGGAGTTGCGGCGATGCATCGTCGAAAAGCACTAACGAACAGTGTAAACGGATGTCCGCAAAACGGCTCTCATCCCGTAAGCTGAACAGCAGGAGAGGAATGATGCACTGGAAGATGGAGGCGACGCTGGCGGCGTGCCTTGTGCTTGGCCTGCGGCATGGATTCGATTATGACCATCTTGCAGCAATCAGCGACATTGCCGCCGTGCAGACGAACCGCTGGCGCGCACTTGGCCTGGGCCTGTTCTACGCGCTTGGACACGCGCTGACTGTGGCAGTGCTTGGCGTAATCGTGATCCAGCTTCACGTGCCGCTGCCGGGATGGCTGGACGGGCTGACCGAAAGGCTGATCGGCGCAACGCTGATCATACTTGGCGTTGCTGTTGTAGCCGGACTGATGCATCCACATGCGCATCCCGAACGCGTCCAGAGCCGGATCGCTGCAGGTGTGAACCTGATGCGAACGCTGGGATGGCGGCTGCTCCGGATGTTCAAGCCAGAGCGCGAGCGACCGGCGCTCTTCGCCTGGAACTACAGCGGACGGAGCATCTTCCTCATCGGCATGCTGCATGGTGTCGGCGCGGAGACGCCAAGCCAGTTGATGCTGTTCTTCCTGGCATCGCGACTGGGCGGCACAACGCAGGGACTGTTGGGACTGGCTGCCTTTGCCGCTGGCCTGGTGACGATGAACGGACTGATGACAGCATCGCTTGCCGGAATCTTCGGAGTCCGCCTGAAGCATCCACTTGCCGCGCGAATCCTGGCGTGGACGGGCGCGGCATATAGCTGTGGGATCGGCGTGGTCTTCCTGTTCGGATGGTCGTCGGCTCTACCCAACCTGATGTGACCTTGCTCGTGTGCCCTGCTTCTGCACGAAAATAAAGACCTGACCACTTCCGCTTAGCTCACCGGAAAGCAGCATCCTGCAGACAAGTTCTGCGCCGGCCCACCTCCCATTTACACTGGTAGATGGAGAGCTACGCTTTGTTCAGCAAGATTCTAACGAAGATATTTGGTACGAGCAATGATCGCGCGGTGAAGCGCATGATGCCTGTGGTGGCGCAAATTGGCGCGCTGGAGGCGGTGACACAGGCCCTGACAGACGAGCAGTTGCGAGCGAAGACGGTGGAGTTTCGCGAGCGGATTGCCAAGCAACTGGAGGGCATCTCAGAAGCCGAGACGCGAAAAGCAACGGAAAAAGCGGCACTGGATGCGTTGTTACCGGAGGCTTTCGCCGTAGTGCGCGAGGCGGGCAGGCGCGTGCTGAAGATGCGTCACTTTGATGTGCAGTTGATCGGCGGCATGGTGCTGCATTACGGAAAAATTGCCGAGATGCGAACCGGCGAAGGCAAGACGCTGGTGGCGACATTGGCCTGCTATCTGAATGCGTTGGCCGGTCACGGTGTGCACGTGGTGACGGTGAACGATTACCTGGCCAAGCGCGACGCCGAGTGGATGGGCAAGATCTATGAGTTCCTCGGGCTGACGGTGGGGGTCATTGTGCATGACCTGGACGACACCCAGAGGCGAGAGGCCTACGCCGCCGACATCACGTACGGGACGAACAACGAGTTCGGCTTCGATTATCTGCGCGACAACATGAAGTTCGACATCAAGGATTGCGTGCAGCGCGGACACTATTACGCGATTGTCGATGAAGTGGACTCGATCCTGATCGACGAGGCTCGGACGCCGCTGATTATCTCTGGACCGACGGACCAGACGACGGACAAGTATGAACGGGTAAAGAAGATTATTCCGCAACTGGAGCAGGGCGAGGAGATTGAAAAGGCCGAGATGGTCACCGAACTGACCGGCGACTATGTGGTGGACGAAAAGATGCGAACGATCAGCGTGACTGACGATGGTTGGCTGAAGATCGAGGAACTGCTGGGGATCGGGAACATCGCAGACCCGGAGAACTGGGATCTGAAGCACTACGTGGAGACGGCGATCAAAGCGCACACCCTTTACAAGCGCGATGTGGATTACGTGGTCAAGGACGGTGAGGTAATCATTGTGGACACCTTCACCGGACGGCTGATGCCGGGGCGGAGGTGGTCGGATGGTCTGCACCAGTCGGTGGAGGCCAAGGAAGGCGTGGCGATTCGCAAGGAAGACCAGACGCTGGCGACAATTACCTTCCAGAACTACTTCCGGTTGTATGCCAAACTCTCTGGCATGACGGGTACGGCAGAGACCGAAGCGACGGAGTTCGACAACATCTACAAGCTGGAGATCACGGTCATCCCGACCAACAAGCCGATGCTGCGCACGGACAACTCCGACATGGTGTATCGGACGGTGAAGGAAAAATACAAGGCGGTTGCTGAGGATATTTCGGAGATTCACAAGAGCGGCCAGCCGATTCTGGTAGGTACAACGTCGATCGAGAAGAGCGAGCTGCTCTCGCAGACGCTGCAGCGCAAGGGCGTGAAGCATGTGGTGCTGAATGCCAAGTTCCATGAGCGCGAGGCGGAGATTGTAGCGCAGGCCGGTCGCTTTGGAATGGTGACGATCGCAACCAATATGGCCGGGCGCGGCACGGATATTCTGCTGGGCGGCAATGCCGAGTTTATGACCCGGCAGGAGCTGGTGAAAAAAGCGCAGGCGCGTGCGGTTAGCGTGGCCGAAGGCGCGATCAACCCGATGGCTCCGAGTGGTTTTCTCCGCTTCTACTACCAGGGACAGGAGTTTGAGACGGAACAGGGGCTGTGGGATGAGATCTTTGCCGTCCATGCGGCGGCAGCGGAGCACGAGCGGGAGCAGGTGATCGCTGCCGGAGGATTGTTCATCCTGGGTACAGAACGGCACGAGTCGCGGCGCATCGACAACCAGTTGCGAGGCCGCGCAGGCCGCCAGGGCGACCCGGGCGCGTCGCGCTTCTATCTGTCGCTCGAAGACGATCTGATGCGCATCTTCGCCAAGGCGTGGGTCTCTACGCTGCTGGAACGGCTTGGAATGGAAGAAGGCGTTCCAATCGAGTCGAAGATGATCTCGAAGCGGATCGAAGGCGCACAGAAGGCGGTGGAGGCGCAGAACTTCGAGTCGCGCAAGCACCTGCTGGAGTACGACGATGTGATGAACAAGCAGCGCGAGGCTGTCTATGGGTTGCGCCACGAATTGCTGCTGGGGATGGAACAGCGGGAGCTGATTCTGGAGGATTACGTCGCGGGAATTCTGGGGTCGATTCTGGATGAGTTTGCCAATGAGCAGAAGCATCCTGAGCAGTGGGATCTGAAGGGGCTGAAAGCGCAGTTGGTGGATCAGTTTGGCTTCGATCTGGAGCAGTCGAAGATCGATCCGTTGGAAGTTACTCGGCATGAACTGGGCGAGGCGATCTATGAACAGTTGAAATCGCATTACGAAGGCAAGGAAGCGATTCTGGGCATGGATGCGATGCGGTATCACGAGCGGATGGTGATGCTGAGCGTGCTGGACGGGCTGTGGAAAGATCACCTGCTGGCGATGGATCACCTGAAGGAAGGGATCGGTCTGCGCGGGTATGCGCAGCAGGATCCGCTGGTTGCGTACAAGAAGGAATCCTTCGATATGTTTGAGGCGATGATGGCACGGTTCCAGCAGGATACGGCCAGATATCTCTTCCGGATGCAGATTGTAGGCCCGGATGGGCAGCCGGTGACGGCGGCTCCGACGGTGAAGCGCGAGGTTCCGGCAGCCCCTCCGGTGGCCAGCGCTTCCGTAAACCCGGGCAGAGAGATTTCCATTCCGACGCGTGCACCGGCGACGACGATCGATGCGCTCGAACGGGAGTTCGAGCGGAAGAAACATCGCGAACTGGAAGCTGCGCGTATGGCAGGACCAGCCAGTGCAACGCAGACGGCACAGCGGATAGTGGGCGCAAAGGTCGGTCGTAACGATCCCTGCCCATGCGGCTCAGGCAAGAAGTTCAAGAAGTGCCACGGCGTGGAAGGCTGACACAGGAGCAGTTCGAGTAATGGCAGAAAAATGGGCCGGATGCGAAAGGTCGCGTCAAGGCCCTTCGTCGTTGAGGCTGCGGAGTCGAGGATACTCAGTGGTTCAGTGTGAAGTTGAGATCGACGTTCACAGTGGACTCGCTGTCGCCCGGAACGAAGCGCCAGCGCTGAACTGCATCTTCGGCAGCCGAGGCAAGCATGTGGTTGCCGCTGAGGGTCTTGACGGCCGTGACTTTTCCGTCCGGCGCAACAGTGGCCTGAATCTGAACAACACCGGTGATGCCCATGCGTTTTGCGATCTCTGGGTAGATGGGAGCGACGCGCGACTTGACGGCGCGATCCTCTGCATGAAGGGTCAGCGTAGAGACCAGCAGCAGCGCGGCAAGGGCACAGCCAGAGAAAGCTGTGGCGGCGCGGCGTGGCGAGAGACGATCAGTTATTGCAAAGAGAAGATTCATTGATGATCTCCGACGGCGAGGTGTCGCCTGCTCGATGCATCGGCAGATGAGCCAGAAACGTTAGTGGTTTCCAAGCGATGAGTAAGTTTTCATGAAGGTACGCCAAAGATGCGCGCAGTCTCTGTTGTCGATGATTTCAGCCGTCGAGCTTGAAGCGGGATTCAGCGAGACGATAGAGGCGGCGCCAGACCAGTCGATTCATACTGACAACCATCAGCGAGATAAGAATGGTAGCGAGAAGGAGCAGCGAAAACTGACCATGATCCGTTGCGGCGTCGATTTGAGCACCGAGGCCGATGGTGGAAAGAGTGCGGTTGCCAAGGCGAGAGTATTCAGCGAAGACAGAGGCGTTCCAGGCGCCACCAGAGGCGGTGACCATGCCCGTAATGAGATAAGGAAAGATGCCAGGCAGGATCAGCGTGGTCCAGCGCTGCCAGCGGGTGAAGCGATACAGCGAGGCGGCTTCCCGTAGATCTGAGGGGATGGACATAGCTCCGGCGATGACGTTGAAGAGAATGTACCACTGGGTGCCGAGCAACATGAGGGCAACGGATCCGATGCCAAGTCCGCCGCCCAGTTGGACCAGCCCGATGAGAAGGATCGGAAAAAATGCCGTTGCCGGGACAGAGGCTAGAATCTGGGCAATTGGCTGGACAAAACGAGCCAGCCGCGGATTGAAGCCGATGGCAACTCCAACCGGAATGGTCCAGAGCGCGGAGATGAGAAGGGAAGCGTTGACACGCAGGAACGTTGCTGCGGCGCCGGCGAGCAAAAGGCGAAGATCGGCCCAGGAGACGCCGCGTAGCAGCAGCAGTCCTTGCCAGGCTCCCCAGCCAGCGGCTGCGGCAACGACAAAAGCGAGTACCCAGTATCGGAACTGCGGCCCATCTGGACTGTTTTCATCCATGGCATGCGTCGGTTCGGCATGGTTAGAAGCGGCAAAGCGCCGGTACAGTGGTTCCTCGATGCTGTTCCAGATGCGTCGCGGCACGGATTGCAGGACGGGCGAGCGGCGCAGCAGTTCGAGAATAGGTGAGCTGACGCGGTCGTCGGACTCGATTTGCTCGAATTTGAACTTGTCGCTCCAGGCGATGAGCGGGCGCCAGAGAAGCTGGTCGGTGGCGACGACAATCAGGATAACGGTTGTGATGCCGGCCAACAGGGCGCGCACGTCGCCAGAGCTTGCTGCGGTCTGCAGATAGCTGCCGAGGCCGGGAAGCTGGAAGCTGCGGTCGCCCATCGTAAACATCTCACAGGCGATGAGAGCAAACCAGCCGCCGGCAACTGAGACGATCGAGTTCCAGATCAGGCCGATCGCGGCGTAAGGCATTTCAAGCTGCCAGAATCGCTGCCAGCGAGAGTAGCGAAAGACGCGCGCAGCCTCCAACATCTCGCGCGGGATCGTCTTGAGTGAAGAATAAAAGCTGAAGGCAAGGTTCCACACCTGGCCGGTGAAGATGAGCAGGATGACGCCGAGTTCGATGCCAAGCTGGTGGCCGGGAATGAGCGCGACCATGGCCAGCACGACCGGCGGCAGAAAGCTGAGTACAGGGATCGACTGCAGAATGTCGAGCGCGGCGATCATCCAGGATTCGACACGCGGATTGCTGGCGGCAAGATAGCCGTAGCTGATGGCGAAGACGAGGCTGAGCAGATAGGCGATGGCGATGCGCACGACCGAGTATGCCGCATAGGCGGGCAGAGCGCGGATGGAGTGTGAGATGGGAATAACCGGGATGGGCGACTGCATCCAATAGAAGCCCATGTGGACGATGGTGAAGAAGATCGCCAGGCCGCAGGCGGCAACGCCTGCGTCAATAAAGACAGGCCACGACGAGGTCATCACCAGAGAACTGGCCAACGGTCGGAATCTGCGCTGCAGACTCATTCGGCGTCCTCGACGGGAACGGCAGGCTCAGATTCCGGCTCTTCGGGCAGGATGAAGCGGCGCCGCGCTGCGTCGAAGTCGAACAGCTCAGCGTAACGGCCCCAGTTGACTGCGGTTTCCACCTGACGCAGACTTTCGTCGTCGCTGAACTGCTCGTCAAGCATGTCGAGAAAAAACTCCTCAGGGACGGTGTGGTCGTTCTTGGTCTCCAGAGCACGGCGAATCTGGCGCAGCAGCAGGACATGCTGGAGCGCGGCTTCACGGAAAAGCTCCTTCTGGCGGAGGATTTCTGAGTTGGCAAATTCAGTGCCGGAGGGTGTGATCCCGACATCGCCTTCTTCGACGGTAAGAAAGCCGAGCAACTGTGCGGCATCGACGATGGGCAGCAGGTCGTCGATCTCAAAGGCGAGATCATCGGCCAGGCGATAGATGTCGTCCTTTCCACCTTTGTCGATCAGCAGCTCCAGCAGGCCGGCGACGCCGCCGGGGCGAGCGTGGGGCAGCATCTGATAATGCATCTGGCGCTGGTCGCGTGGTGGCTTTCCGGTGGTCTGATCGGGTGCTGCCAGCGGAGCAACCTCGGGGCGGGTGAGCACTTTGTAGATGTAATCGACGAGATGTGTGAACGGCTCGGATTTCCGGTCGCGTGGATGGGCAAGCTGTACACGGAAATCGGTGCGGATATGGCCAGGGTTGCGGCCGAGGACGATGATGCGATCGGCCAACAGAACGGCCTCTTCGATATTGTGTGTGACCAGGAAGACAGCTTTCGTGGGCATGGTTTTCTTAGCCCAGAGTTCGAGCAGCTCGCTGCGCAGATTTTCTGCTGTGAGCACGTCCAGCGCGGAGAATGGCTCGTCCATGAAGAGCACCTCCGGCTCAACGACGAGCGCGCGCGCAAATCCGACGCGCTGGCGCATTCCGCCCGAAAGCTCCTTGGGATAGGCTGCCTCGAAGCCATCCAGACCAACGGTATCCAGCATGCGCAGGCTGCGCTCGCGGCGCTCATCGGCGGCCATCCCGCGCGCCCTCAGCGGCGCTTCCACGTTTTCCTGGACGGTGAGCCACGGAAACAGGGCAAAGCTCTGAAAGACGATCGAGACGTTGATGACGGATTCCGCGATAGGGCGACCATGCCAGTAAACCTGACCGGCGCTGGGACGCGAGAGGCCGCTGAGCATGCGGAGCATGGTGGACTTGCCCGAGCCGGAGGGACCGAGCAGAGCCAAAATTTCGCCAGGAACGATGGACAGATTGGTGGGCGAGATGACCTGGATGCGGTTCTGGCTCGGCTGTGCGTAGTATTTTTCGATGCGTTCGGCGCGAATGATGGGCTGCAATTCGGTCGGCGCTACGCGGACCGCGGGGTTGAGCACAGTGCTATTGAGCAGGTTGTCCATTGGATATCCCCTGAAGCCCTTATTCTGGAAAGACTGTACGCGTCGATCTGGATTCCGGCGTTCAAGCCTGATCCATTCGATGCAGATAGAATGCAAAATGACAATTACAGCGCGAAAGAATCCAGCACTGCACGTTTGCCGAAGTTGGCCTGTGCAGGACTTAGCGGAGTTGACGAAGGCGGACCAGCCACTGCGATTGAGCCGCTTCCGGATGGATTGTCTGAGCCGAGTTTGCCTGAAGCTAGCTTAACGCGAGTGGGGTTCGGCGGAATAGGCAGTCGAACAAAAAACTGAGAAGAAACGCGGATAGCCTGGTACCCAGGATCGGTCGGAACCCGGCTTTTGCCCGCTACAATACATGCAGGGAAACGCTCCAAAAAGTGAAAGCGGGCACGATGTTGCCAGGCTTCGGGAGCGCATGGAGAGTGTGACACGGGGTATGAGCGAAGCGAAGAACAGGCAGCGGGTGCTGGTCGCCGACGATGAACGCGTCATCGCCGACACGCTGGCGATGATTCTGAACCAAAGCGGATTCGAGACACGCGTGGCGTACTCCGGAGAGCAGGCTGTGGAAATTGCCATCGTCTTTCATCCGGAGATGCTGATCTCCGATGTCATCATGACGGGCGTAAACGGGATCGATGCGGCAATCGAGATTCGTCGAATGCTGCCCGAAATCAAGGTGCTCCTTTTTTCAGGGCAGGCTGCAACGGCTGATCTGCTGGAAAAGGCGCGAGCGCGGGGATACGATTTCGAGATTCTGGCCAAGCCGGTTCATCCGCAGGATCTACTGGCGCGGATGAACCGGTGAAGTGAGCCATAACCCGCTCGAAGCTCACGCGCCCTGCGGTTCATAACGTTGGCCCAGTAATTGGAGTATCTGCTGCTCCATTCTGGAGCTTGAGGCATCCCCTTCGAATCGTTGACTGAGGAAGCCTCGGCGGTCAATCAGGAAAGAAACGGGAAGCCCGAGTATTCCACCGTAGAGCAAGCTGAGTTGCGGATCGCTCATGAGGATCGGATAGTTGACCTTGAGCCTGCGCATAGAGCCAAGGGATGTCGTGACGGAATCGTCCATGGAAACGCCAAGAATCTGAAGTCCCTGGGCGCGATAGCGATTCTGCCAGGCGATGAATCGTGGCATCTCCGTGAGGCAGGGACCGCACCAGGAAGCCCAGAAGTTGAGCAGGACCACTTTGCCGCGATACGCGCGAAGGTGCACGGGCGTGTGGTCCGGTATCGATGGACGCGTGAAATCCGGTGCAAGCGAGTGCGCAGCAGGAGACGATGCCAGGGACCGGTGTGACGGACAGGCAGCAACGACCATGCCTGCGGCCAGGGCGTGCAGCAGGCGGCGACGCAGCTGACAAGGTTTTGCCACGTCATGCAACCGGATATCCGTTGGCGACCCAGTCGGCACCGAAGTTGTTCTCGATGCGCAGAACCTTGACCGCAGTGAAATGCATCGACTGGAGTTGATCCCAGGCCGGAGCGATGTTTGGACAGTGCGTCCACGGACAGCAACCGCAGTAAAGCAGGATCGGCGTGGACTGCGGAAACGCAGAGGCGACGCGGCGAAGCAGAGCGAGACCATCCGGTTGCGAGGCTGGTCCCGCGTAGATGGCCCCGCGTATGTGCTTCTGATCGAACATCGAATGGAAGCCGACCTGCAGTATCTTCCAGTGCAGTTGGGAGGACTTTTCAAGCTGCGCACCGATCGTTGCCGGTTCCAGCAGTGCAGAGGGTGGAATGGTGGTTGCGCTCTCTGCCATCAGATGGGGATTGCGCAAAGCAAGCGCCAGCATGCCGAGGCTGACAGGCGTCTGAAGCAGGAAGGTACGACGGGAGTGGAGTGTATGCATTCGATGGCTCATTTCAATAGAGTTGTGGATGGTGCAGAATCCGGTGTCGCTGCCAGGCCGACGACGATACCTTTTCCTTCTTCGATCGTCAGGATGCGATCGACGACGGGGATGTCGAGTTTTTCGACGGTGCGATCTGGCCAGTGAATCTCAACTGCGTCGATGTGGGTGGCGTCGCCAAGGCCGAAGTGCAGGCGGAAATCGTTCGATGAGAGATAGCTGCCACCGCTGAGCACATCCTGGCGCTGGCGAAGGCCGTCCGCGGTGAGATAGACAGTGGAACCAACGGCGTCGCGCGGACTGTTGGCGCCTCCGATGAGACTTAATTCGATCCAGTGATGGTGATCGGGGTTCACGTTTTTCAGCAGCACCGGGACACCGTCCATGTTGCTGATGACGACATCAATTTTTCCGTTGTTGAAAAGGTCGCCAAAGGCCGCGCCGCGACCGACGCTGACGATGGCGAGGCCGGTTCCTTCGACTGGCGGGACTTCGGCAAAGCTCCCGTTCCTAAGGTTGCGGAAAAGCTGGGGTCGCTGGGCGTAGCTCTGACCCCACTCAGGATGCTGATCGACCTGCGGGTAGACATGGCCATTGGCGATGAACAGGTCGAGCCAGCCATCGTTATCGTAGTCCAGAAAACCGTCGCCGAAACCGACGAAGGGCACGGTAGGCAAGGCGATGCCTGCCTTGTAGCTGACGTCGGTAAAGTTGCCGGAGCCGTCGTTTTCGAAGACGACCTTGTAGTCATCCGCGAAAGTGGTGCTGACGACATCGAGATGGCCGTTGTTCTTGTAGTCGCCGAGAGCCAGTCCCATGTTGGCGACCTCGCGTCCACCTTCATTCACGGCAAATCCGTCGGTGTAGCTGTCGTCCTCGAAAGTTCCATTGTGCTTGTTGATATAGAGATAATTGGGCGAAGAGTCGTCGGCAACAAGCAGATCAGGCCAGCCGTCGTTATTGACATCGGCGAAGACCGTGCCAAGACCATAGTAGCGGTCCGGGTCGCTGACACCCGCTTTGACGCTGACGTCGGTGAAGGTTCCGTCGCCGTTATTGTGGAAGAGGTGATCGCGTTCGCCTCTCAGACCGCGCGGGCCGCACATGACAGTAGCTCCGCGAAAGACACAGCGAGAGTAGCCGACGACTTTGTTTCCGCTCTCCGGCGGGTTGTGAATATCGAAGTCGATGTAGCCATCGACGAAGAGGTCGAGGCGTCCATCGCCATCGTAATCGCCGAAGGTGGCTCCGGCCGACCAGCCGCCCAGTGCGACTCCGGCTTTTTCGGCGACGTCGGTGAAGGTTCCATCATGATTGTTGCGATACAGCCGATTCTTACCGTAGTTGGTGACGTAGAGATCGGGCCAGCCATCGTTGTCAAAGTCCCCAACAACTACGCCGTATCCCCAGCGATCGTTGGTGACTCCGGCTTTGGCGGCGACATCGGTGAAGGTTCCATCGTGATTGTTGTGAAACAGCGCAGCATGGGGCGGAGAGGCTTTGCCATCGAGCGCGTCAAAGGTCGAGCCATTGACGAAGTAAATGTCCAGCCAGCCGTCGTGATCGTAATCCAGCAGCGCCACACCCGGGCCTTTGGCCTCCAGGATGTATCGTTTCTCAAGGGTGCCGGCGGTGTGGTGCCAGACGGTAAGGCCGGCTTGCTGTGCGACATTCTGGAAGACAATGGG
This sequence comes from Acidobacteriota bacterium, assembly GCA_021816455.1. Taxonomy (GTDB): domain Bacteria; phylum Acidobacteriota; class Terriglobia; order Terriglobales; family Acidobacteriaceae; genus Acidicapsa. The sequence goes on along the minus strand of JAKAXU010000004.1, from coordinate 94,185 downwards.
GCCGGATTGAACGAAGCCGCCGGCGGTGATGGGACGATGCTTCGCGTCGAATTGCGCCGACTGCGGAGTGCCGCTCGCGATGCCGCCCATCTGCTGAGCCGGAGACAGATGGACACAGGCGACGATGGCCAGAAACGACAGCAGGAATCGTGTCGAGCGCCGTGCGGCATAAAGTATCCGAAGCATCGCTGGAGAGATTCCCATGAAGTGAACAGTGGTTCCTGTCATCAGCAGGATTATACGGGAGCGCAGATGGAAGCGGCTCGCGGACCCAGCCGTCGGATCGGCGCAATCGTCACAGTTCGCGACGTCCCTCGAGCGCGCGCGCCATGGAGACCTCGTCGACGTACTCCAGATCGCTGCCCGCTGGAACGCCAGTGGCGATACGCGTGATGCGCACCGGAAGTCGGCGCAGCAACCCTGCGAGCCAGTCCGCAGTAGCTTCGCCCTCGAGCGTCGGGCTGGTGGCGAGAATGACTTCCTCAATTTCGCCAGCCTCGACGCGGGCAACCAGCGATGTGATGCGAAGCTGATCCGGGCCAACGCCGTGCAGCGGCGAAAGCGTACCATGCAGGACGTGGTAAACGCCCTGGTAGCTGCGCGTGCGCTCCACGGAAGCGATGGCGGTCGGTTCTTCGACGACGCAGACCAGTCGCTGGTTGCGGACCGGGCTGGCGCAATAAGCGCAGGGGTCCACATCCGTAACGTTATTGCAGATGGAGCAGAGGCGCAGGCTGGCTTTGAGCGCGGCGAGCGCCTCGGCGAGCGCGCGGGCATCCTCGTCACTCGAGCGCAGCAGGTAAAACGCGTATCGCTGCGCGGTTTTACTGCCCACGCCAGGGAGTTTTCTCAGCTCTTCGATGAGCCTGGCAAGAGGCTCGGCGTAACGCTGCACGATGGGTTCTCCTGAAAAATGGAAACGTGTCGGTCAGACGCGCACAGTGCGGTAAACAATGCCAGTGAAGACGTCGGGCGTCATGCCGCCCTTGCCCCATTTTGCATCGAGGGAAGCGGTAGGTTTGCGGGCGATGGCCTCTTTTTCTGTAAGTCCGGACTTCTTGAGCGCTGCGACGCGATCGCGCACGGTGGAAAGCATCGAGTGATAGTCGGAAAGCTGCTGACGAGTCCCAAGCGGGCCATGACCGGGAACGATTTTTGTATGGTTGTCCGCGAGGGCCAGGGCCTGCGACGAAGCGTGAATCATGCCGTCGATATTGCCGCCGGAGCTTTCGTCGATGAGCGGATAAACGCCGTTGAACCAGATGTCGGCGACATGCAGGACGTTGGCATTATGGAAATGGATGTAGATGTCCGTATCGGTGTGCGCAGAAGCGTAGTGGCTGAGAGTGAGTTGATCTCCGTTGCGCCATAGGGTGAGGGACTGGTCAAAGGTGGTGACAGGCCATGCAGGGGAAGGATAAGCGGGCAGCGAAAGGTGCAGCAGAGCAATCGACTGCGGAGTCATCAGGCGCTCGCGGGTTTTGGCGTGCGCCAGGATGCGAAAACCCGCCTCATGCATGGGCTGGTTTCCATCCACGTGATCGACGTGCCAGTGCGAGTTGATGAGCGTGGCCGCCGGATCCTTGCTGAGGGTATTCAGCGCCTCCAGAATGCGCGGCGCGGCGGGCATGTAGCTGCAGTCAATCAGCACCTTGCCATCCGGACCGGTCTGCACGGTCATGTTGCCGCCGTAGCCCTGAAGCAAATGAACGTTGGAGGCAAGCTGCGTGATGCGGATCGGAGTTCGTGCAGCGGCGGCGCGACTGGCAGAGAGGAAATCCGACTTTGCCGCCTGCCCCATGCCGCGGACGACGGGTTGCATCGCTGCGACCGTGCCGACAACGGCTGCCAGGCGCAGGAACGAACGTCTGTCGGAGGGGAATGTTGGAACAGGAATAGCAGAATTTTCGAGATTCATGATGGTCTCCTGTGGATAAGGGAAGCAGTGTTGCTGAAGGGACATTTTGTGCCGGTCCGGTTGCAGCAACAATCAACTGAGGCCGGGGATATTGAGGCCACCGAGCAGGCCGGTAAGCTGGGATTTCAGATTCTGCTCGGCCTTGTTTCCGGCGTCGTTGACGGCGGCCACGATGAGGTCTTGCAGCATCTCCAGATCGGGTGTCTCTCCGCTGAGGCTGGCAATGGCGGCCGGGTCAATGCGCAGGCGCAAAAGCTGCTTCTTGCCGTTCATCAGGACGGTGACGGCACCACCGCCACTTGCGCCTTCAATCTGCGTCTGGCTCAGCTTGCGCTGCACCTCTTCCTGCATCTGCCCCGCTTTGGCGAGCATCTCCTGAAGCTTGAGTGGGTTGAACATCGCAAACTCCTTCCCGGGCACATGCCACAGCATCCCTCGTAAGGATACGATGAGCGAGCGTGGCGAGCGATGCAAAGTGGCAGTACGGAATGAACTATTTTGGGCGCAGATCGATGACACTGCAAATCTCAGCATCGAAGATATCCAGCGACTGAACGACGAGGGGGTGATTGCGTGCTTCCTGATCGATGCTGCCTGCGTTCGAGGATGCGCGGGGCGTGATGGCGACCGAAGATTCACCGGGGACAATGCGATAGCTTGTAGGAGCGCCCGATTGCATCAAACTCTGGCGGATAAGCTTTTCCGCCGCTGCGTTGAAGGTGATGCGAATCATCGCGGCCTTGGCAGGAACCTCGATGCGCAGGGAAGCTCCATCGGGAATCCACTGACCGGAATCGAGCAGAGCTGCCGCCGAAGCATGGCCGCCGGATTCGAGAGCCTGCAGGACAGAGGCACGTGCGGCGTCAAGCAGGGATGCGTTCACCGAGGTTGGATTAGAAGCTGGAGCGGGGGGCGATGCCGACTCGGCAGCGGCTCCCGGCAAGCCGACGGCAGGGGTGGCGCTATTTTCCGCAGAGGTGAATCGTGCATGCGGGATCGATTCGGCCGTCTCTTCCCGAGCGGGTCGGGGAACCAGGTGTGGCACTGTGGCGCGGGCCAGAGCGCCTTCGGTCTCGGCTATTTCCAGGCGACCACGCTCTGTGGACATCGTTGGAGTGATCTCCGGCTGGATGCGAGACGAAGCCACGGGAGTGTGGGTGGCGGATGCTGAGGCAAAAGGCGAAAATGCGTTGGAGGACGCCGGGGCGGTCTGAGCGGCGGAGGATGGAACTGCCGCTCGCGTGGCGGATTCTCCACGTGCCGGAGCAGTGCGTGCATCGGAGCGGGACGGCAGCGGTCCGGACGACGAGGCTACCGACGCCAGCCCGCTGAGAATTTCTTCGAAGGGAACCAGACGCTGTGCGTGCACCAGACGCAGAAGGCCAAGTTCCAGATGAAAGCGCTGCTCCTGGCGGAAATTGAGATCGTCGAAGGTGCGCAGCAGCAGATGCAGATTACGCGTAAGTTCCTCTTCGGTGAAGAGTTGCGCCGTGCGAGCAGCGCGGTCTCTCTCTTCGGCGGCAATCTGAAGCAAAGGAGTGCTTTTGCCGCCCAGAGAGGCCATGAGCGTGTTGCGCAGGTAGCGAACCATCTGGCGGGCGATGGCAACCGGGCTGTTGCCGCTGATGAGCAGGCGATCCAGCTCCTGCATGAGCTGGGCACTTTCGCCCTGACTGACGATCTCGAAGAGCCGCTCCAGAACAGCGTTGGGCAGCGTGCCCATCAGCTCCCGAATGAGCGCGGCTTCCAGCAGCGGCCTGTCCTCTTTGCGTGGCGCGGAGGCGATGGCCTGGTCCATAATCGAGAGCGCATCGCGCATGGAGCCATCGCCGGCCTCGGCGAGCAGGGCAAGCGCCTCCTCCTCAAAGAGGATGTTTTCCTGTGCCGCGATCGTGCGAAGCTGCCCGAGAATATCCTCAAAACGAACCGCGTGAAAGCTGAAATGCTGGCAGCGGGAGCGAATGGTCTGTGGGATGTTCTCCGGCTCCGTGGTGGCCATCATGAAGATGGCCCATTCCGGAGGTTCTTCCAGCGTTTTCAGAATGGCATTGAAGGCGGCGTCGGTGATCTGGTGAGCTTCGTCGAGCAGGAATATCTTGTAGCGATCACGGGCAGGACGAACGGTGGCCTGGCTACAAATGGAGCGGACATCGTCGATGCCGCGGTTGGATGCAGCATCGATCTCGATGAAGTCGAAGGATTGGGTAGAGACGTTGTCGCTGGCATTGCCACCGGAGGAAATTTCACGGCAACTGACGCATTGGAGGCAAGGTTCGACGTCGGGTCGATCGACGGAACCGATGGGGGTCCGGCAGTCCAGCGCCATCGCCAGAATGCGCGCGATGGTCGTTTTGCCGATGCCGCGATGGCCGGAAAAGATGTAGCCGTGGGCGATGCGCTGTTGCGCAAGCGCGTTCTTCAACGTGCGCGTGACGTGTTCCTGGCCGGCAACGTCGGCAAAGCGCTGCGGACGATATTTTCGCGCCAGAACCTGGTAGGCCATCGCTTCGTGCTCCCAATGGGATTGTAACGGTTCGCTCGGAGTCCGCACTGTCGCGGCTGTGGATGATTTTGGCGCAGGGCATCCCGGATTGCGGGAATCGGCATCAGAAGAACAGGTATCCCTGCCAATTGCAGCAGGAGACGGAAATGATTCACCGGTAGAGGCATTCATAGCCGGTGCAAGGAGAGAAAATGAAGCACAAGGGAATGATTGGGGCCGCGCTGGCATGTGCCCTCACTCTGGTCGCGTCTGCGGAAATCCGGACGGATTTCAACCACCACGCAGATTTTGCGAAGTACCACACGTTTTCCATTGGAAAGATCACGACGACCAATCCGCTGGATGCAAGTCGGATCAAGCGCGTAGTAGAGCGGGATCTGGAAGCGCGTGGGTTGCAGTTGGTGCCGACGGGCGGCGATCTGGTGGTCTTTGCAAAGGATAAGGTGAAGACAGAGCACGAGATGGAGACGATGTACAACGATATCGGCGGCGGCTGGGGTGATGGCTGGGGATGGGGCGACGGCTGGGACTCCGGCTGGGGCGGCGGCTTTGATTCGATGGGCGACATGGACGCGGCAACAACGGCGGAAGTGACTCAACGAGAGGGTAAATTTGTACTGGACCTTTTTGAAGGTTCCAGCAAGAAGCTGCTCTTCCGTGGAGTTGCAGATCAGAGTGTGTCAGACAAATCCAGCAAGGATAAGAAAATGCTGGATAAAGATGCCGACGACATGCTGAAAAAACTGCCCATGAAGCCGAAGAAGGCAGCAAAAATGAAGATGTAGCCGGAAGTTGGCGAAAATGCCGAAGTCGCAGTTGTTCCCGATCATCCACTATGCTGGAGTCAGGGCGCAATTGCGGCTTTCCGTTTGTGCGTGGAGAACCAGCGCGAGCACTGCCGCGAACCGCTGCGAGCGAGCCTGAGGTGCAGGCATGGACGCGAGCATGGAGCGATGAAGCAGATGACTGGATTGGAAAAGCTGGGGATCGTACTGCTGCTGTCCGGATGCGCGGTTGCGTACGCGCAGAGTGGAGGCCAGCAGGACAGCAATCCATTTCCTGAAGCAGGGCAGCAGGCCTCGCCGCAGAACCCGCCCAAACAATCGCAGCCGACGGAGCAAAAGCCTGGAAACAACGCACCCGGGGCGAACGGAAACAGCCCAGAGCAGAATCCATTTCCCGGTGAGGACTCGAATGCTCCTGTCATCCCGGTTGAGCCGCAGGGCGGAACTGCCGCCCCATCTCATGCAACACCCTCTCCCACCGTGAGCGACATTGACCCGGACGGCGATCCGGTGCGGACGCCGGAATGGAGCAATGCCGATCCGGCGACGACCGCTGCAAATCAAGATTTTGCAAAGGGATTCAGCTCCAGCAACTCCGGATTGCAGGACTGGAACACTCCGGATGCATCTTCGAGCAGCGGAAAAAAGAAGCGTGGCCAGCAGAATGAAGAAGCAGTTCAGACCCCGGGGCAACGGTTGAAGGAGGATCTGAGCGTGGGTTCGTTTTACCTGGACCAGAAAAATTGGTCAGCGGCGCAATCGCGTTTTGCAGAGGCTTTTCGGATGAATCCCGAAGAGATCAAAGCGCTGTGGGGGTTGGCGATTTCTGAAGAGCACCTGCAGATGTACTCGAAGGCCAGGCAACACTTTGAGCTGTATCTGAGCTACGGCATGGATGGCCGTCAAGCCAAAGAAGCGCGCAAAGCCCTGAAGGAGATGCCGCAGACCGGTAACGCGCAGAATCGTTGAGCCGTCGGCCCTTAAAGACCGTAAAGCCTCATCCAGAAATTCCAGAGCCAGGCACGGTGAAAAATTTCGACGATGGCTGCAAGCGCGAGAAACGTGCCCAGCGGTAGAGGCAGCATGGACCAGGACTCGGCGCCGTGGTGCCGAAGTCGGAACGCAATCCAGAGCAGAGCGACGAGCGAGGCCGTCAGAACGGCGACCATAAAAGAGTCCGTCATGCCGGCAAAACCGAGCCAAGCGCCGAGGGCGGCCATCAGTTTGGCATCGCCCAGGCCCATACCTTCGCGTCGGCGGACAACCCAGTAGACAAGACGAATGACAAGCACGATGGCGGCGCCGGAGAGCGCAGCAAGCGCGGCATGCAGCAGCGCCGCGAAGGGCGAACGGAGCAACGCGGGCGAACGGAGTAACTCGGCCAACAGAAACGAGACGGGCGCAGGAGCAAGGACAGCGCGAATCCACTGGTAAAGCAGACCAAGCGCGATGGCCGGCCAGGTCACGCGGTCAGGCAGCCACAGATGCTCCCGGTCGAGTGCAGCGAGCAGCAACATGATCCAGCAGAAAGCAGAGGTTGCAACAATCTGCAGAATGCGCACGGGGTGCGGCTGGATGGGCGCAACTGCGGCGCAAAGCGGCCACAGCAGCCCGAGCGTCAGTTCGATGAGCGGGTAGAGCGCAGAAATCGGCTTGGCGCAGGATCGGCAGCGGCCACGCAGCAGAAACCAGCTCAGCAGAGGAATATTCTGCCACCAGGCAAGCGGGTGTCGACACTGCGGACAGCGGGAGCCGGGATGAACAATGCTCTCACCGGCTGGCAGTCGCACACGGACGACATTGAGGAAGCTGCCGAAGATCAGCCCCAGCAGAGCCATCCATACGAGATCGGGTTCGAGCCAGGGATGCATATCCGGAAGATGTGTTTCAGGTGAAGCTGGAGGCGGTCTGCCAGGGCTTCGGCTTGGTGGAGTCGAAGCACAGGTTCACTAGCAGGTTACAGTAAAAGCATGGATTGGGAGAGTGGTACGGTGCAGGCAGACGCGGAAGTTGCGGCGGAGTGTTTTGCAGAATCCGTGCGGATCATGGCCGCACTGCGCGCGCCGGATGGCTGCCCCTGGGATCGGAAGCAGAATTTTGATTCAATTCGAAAGTACACGCTCGAAGAGACGTGGGAAGTGCTGGACGCGATCGAGCGCCGGGACTGGGCAAATCTGCGCGAAGAACTCGGCGACTTGACGCTGCAGGTGCTCTTTTATGCGCAGATGGCGAGCGAGCACGAGGATGTGGGATTTTCCGTCGCAGATGTATTGCATGAGTTGAACCGAAAGCTGGTGCGACGGCACCCGCATGTCTTTGGCGAGGATGCTTCACGCGCGGCCGGAAATCGCGCGGATGTTGATTCAGCGGTTGCGGGATCGTCGGAGCGCGTGCTGGCAAACTGGGAGAAGATCAAGAGGGCCGAGAAACCGGGAGTTGCCTCTGAAGAGCGGAAAGGGTTGCTTGATGGCGTCTTGCGAGGACAGCCTGCCTTATCGGAAGCCACGCAGATCGGATCGAAGGCGGCCAAGGTTCGGTTTGACTGGACGGAGTGGACCGAATTGCTGAAGAAACTCGCCGAGGAAACTGAGGAATTGGTTGCCGAAGTGCGGAAACCAGACGATACGTCGGCGCGGCAGGCTCGAATCGAATCCGAACTCGGCGATCTGTTATTTACGGCGGCACAGTTGGGACGGCATCTCGGAGTGGATGCCGAGATGGCGCTGCGGAGCGCGAATCTGCGCTTTCGGAGGCGATTTGCGCGAATGGAAGAACTGGCAGACGGAGCAATTGCCAACTCGTCTGCGGAAGCGTTGGAAGCTCTGTGGCAACGTGCTAAGCGTGAGCTTGCAGCGGAAGAAAATCCGGAGTCGGGAAAATGATTGGGATGCGGGAATGTCGCGGGCTGGAAGAACTGGAAGCCTGCGTTCAGTTGCAGATTGAGGTGTGGGGCTACGCGGATGGCGACGTGATTCCGCGAAGGGTCTTTCTGGTGGCACAGAAGATTGGCGGGCAGGTGATTGGTGCCTTCGATACGGGGGAACTGGCCAGCGCAGAGCAGGGAAATGCGGCGAGCATGGTTGGGTTTGCACTGTCTTTGCCGGGAGTGAAGCCGACCGGACCGGATGGCAGGGTGGCGAGTTATCTCCATTCGCACATGCTGGCGGTGCGTGAGGGTTATCGTAATGCGGGCATTGGCCGACGGCTGAAGCTGGCGCAGCGTGAAGATGCTCTGCGGCGTGGGATCACGCGGATGGAATGGACCTTCGATCCGCTGGAGATTAAGAACGCCTTTCTCAACATTCGCAGATTGGGCGCGATTGTGCGCCGATATGAGCCGAATTTCTATGGCAGTTCCAGCTCGCGGCTGCAGGGCGGTCTTCCAACCGATCGGCTGGTGGCCGAGTGGTGGATGGATTCTGCTCGCGTGAAGACAAGGCTTGACGGTGGTGATGCGCTGGATCGTGCTTTTCCGGCTCCGGATGTGCTGGCGGTTGAGGAGATCATGGTGCCCGCCGATGTCTATCGCTGGAAAGCGGAAGCCAGTACGCGAGCGCAGGCTGCCGAGGTTCAGACGCGCAACCGGGAGCGCCTGCAGGATGCCTTCCGGCGGGGACTTGCCGTGGTGGATTATCGCGTGGATGCGGGCGGCAATGGCTACTTTCTGCTGGGAAAGTTATCCGGGGCGGATGCGGCGCTTATGGCAGGATAGTAGTGGACTCCGAAATCGTGCAGGCGAATCGCGCGGAACCGATTCCAGAGAAAATAGCTCCCAAAAGGATGACAAGCTATGAAGATCGACGCAATTTTTCTTCGTGAGCTGAATCTGCCGCTCGTGCGCCCGTTTCAAACCAGCTTTGGCGTGACGCGAGATCGACGCGTGCTCCTTGCGGAAGTACATTCGGAGGGGCTGATCGGCTGGGGTGAGTGTACTGCCGGCGAGCACCCGCATTTTTCCGAGGAGTGGGTGGATTCCTGCTGGCAGGTAATTGTCAACGAGCTTGGGCCGGTGCTTGCTGCCGCCACGCCCGAACACGGCGGGCAGATTCCGCGCCTCTTTGGTCAGGTGCGAGGCAATCGCATGGCTAAGGCGACGTTGGAGAATGCGATCTGGGATCTGGAAGCACAGCGCAAGGGTATTTCGCTCAGCAAATTGTTAGGTGGAACGCGTGAACGCATCCCGTGCGGCGTCTCGATCGGCATCCAGCCCACGGTGGAAGAATTGCTGGAGACAATCGAGCGTGAAGTGACGGCTGGCTATCAACGCATCAAGCTGAAGTGCAAACCGGGCTGGGACATTGAGGTCTTTGAGCGAGTGCGACATCGCTTCCCGGCTATCACCCTGAGCTGCGATGCAAACTCCGCATACCGACTGAAGGATCTCGATCATCTGGCCCAGTTTGAGGCTTTCGATCTGCTGATGATGGAGCAACCCCTGTGGCACGACGATTTTTACTTTCACTCTCTGTTGCAGAAGCGACTCTCTACGGCAATTTGTCTGGATGAGTCGATTCGCAACCGACGCGATGCGTTGGCGGCCATTGAGATGGAGTCCTGCAGAATTATCAACATCAAGCTGGGTCGCGTCGGCGGATTTTCCGAAGCAATTGCGGTGCATAACGTCGCCTATGAGCGCGGCATCCCCGTCTGGTGCGGTGGCATGCTGGAGTCCGGTGTCGGACGTTCGCACAATATCGCGCTTTCAACGTTGCCGAATTTTTCCCTGCCGGGGGATGTCTCCGCATCGAAGCGCTACTGGACCGAGGATATTATTGAGCCGGAAGTGACAGTGACACCGCAGGGCGAGATTGAAATTCCAGACTCGCCGGGGCGCGGATTTTCTGTGCGCACCGAACGCGTGGAGAAACTGACCGTGCGCAAGGAGCGGATCCAGTCGTGCGTTGCCGTTGCAGTCTGACGGAGAAAGACGCACGCACTCCCCCGCATCGAGGCGTGGGCCGAGCACCATGCGACGATGGCTTCCGTCGGGCCAGAGTTGGAGCATTTCGACCGGATCCCACAGATAGAAGTGAAATATCTCGTCCGATGCCAGGCCGTGCATCTCGGAAAAAGTGCCGCGTTCGAGCAGGTAATAGATAGTTGTGGATGCTGGGCGAGGGCCGCGATTGGTGATCAGCGCGTGCGACGAAGTATACGTGCGGCGAAAGAAGCCGCCTTCGACGGGGTGCGGCTCGAGCGAGAGGAGTTTTTTTGATGGAGTCAGCGTTCATAGACAGAAAGCTCGTGCAGGGCTTCAGCAGTTACTGGAGCGGCGATACAATCAGAGTATGCAGATAGTACTTTATTCCGCATCGTGGTGCCGGGATTGCCGCGCTGCCAAGCAATATCTGAGCAAGCATGGCGTCGTATACACCGAGATCGATATTGAAGAGGTGCCGGGTGCATCAGAGGATGTGATCCGGCACGTCGGCAAGCGCGCGGTTCCCCAACTGGTGATTGATGGCGAGTGGTTCCAGCCCTATCGCCCCGGCGAGGGGCTACTCTTTGATGAATTGAATCGCCGGCTTGGAGTGACGGCGTGAGTGGGTCGTCACAGTGCGAGTTGGCTCTGGGGTTACTCGAAAGGGAACGACGTTGATCGAGCGATATACGCTGCCCGCGATGGGAGCGATCTGGAGTGAAGAGAATAAATACCGTTGCTGGCTTCAGGTGGAGTCTGCTGCGAGTCTGGTCCTGGCCGAGGATGGCGTGATCCCTGTCGCAGCGGCGCAGGCAATTGCGGGAGAAGCCAGCTTTGAGGTTGCGCGGATTCAGGCGATCGAGGCCGAGGTGCGCCATGATGTCATCGCGTTTACGACGGCAGTGGCGGAGTCGCTGAAGGCGCAGGGACTGGAGGATGCCTCGCGCTGGCTGCACTACGGGCTGACCTCGAATGACGTGGTGGACACGGCGCAGGCTTTGCAGGTGAAGGCTGCATCAGCACTGATCCGTGAGGCGATGGTTGCGTTTCTGGCGGTGTTGAAGCGGCGTGCAATCGAGTTCAAGGACACACCGACGATCGGACGCACGCATGGGATCCATGCCGAGCCGACGACCTTTGGGCTGAAGCTGCTGAACTGGTATGCGGAGATGGAGCGGAACCTGTCGCGCTTCGATGCAGCCGCCGAGGACATGCGCGTGGGCAAGCTGTCGGGCGCTGTGGGCACCTTTGGCCACCTCAAGCCGGAGCACGAGGAGCGCATCTGCGCGCGGCTGGGATTAAAGCCCGCGCCGGTGGCGACGCAGGTGATCCAGCGGGACCGCCATGCGGCGTTTATCGCGGTGCTGGCGCTGATCGGCTCGACGCTGGACAAGATTGCCGTCGAGGTCAGGCACTTGCAGCGGACAGAGGTGCGCGAGGCACAGGAGTATTTCAGCGAAAAGCAGAAAGGCTCGTCGGCGATGCCGCACAAGAAGAATCCGATCACCAGCGAGCAGATCAGCGGGCTGGCTCGGATTCTTCGCTCGAACGCGCAAGCGGCGTTTGAGAATATCGCGCTGTGGCACGAGCGGGATATTTCCCACTCGTCCGTAGAGCGGGTGATCTTTCCCGATTCGACGATATTGACCCACTATCTGCTGACAAAGACGGCGAACCTTATCGACCGGCTGCTGGTGTATCCGGAGCGGATGCTGCGGAATCTGGAAAGTACAGGCGGACTGATCTTCAGCGGGCAACTGTTGCTGGATCTGGCCGAAGCAGGGATGCTGCGCGAGGACGCCTATCGGCTGGTACAGGGTCACGCGATGCGGGCGTGGAAGGACGACCTGGTATTTCGCGACGAGGCCGCGCGCGATCCGGAGATATCCTCGTTACTGACGCCGGAGCAGTTACAGCGGACCTTTGATATGCGCCGCCAGCTTGGCAACGTGGACGCTATCTTTGCGCGCGTGCTTGGCGCGGACGACACAACGGAAAGCTAGGTATGGACGGGACTGGTTTGAACCTGACGGTAGCACTCACCGGCGCAAGCGGCGCGCTCTTCGGGAGACAGATGCTGGCCGCGCTTGAGGCCGACGCTCGCGTGGGGAAGGTGCATTTCCTGCCGTCGGAGAACTCGTTGCGCGTTGTGGCCCAGGAACTGGGCATTGCAGGGCGTAACAACCTGCTGGAAAAGCTGCTGGGCTGCGCGCCGACCAAAACAGTGCAACTGGCCGAGAGCGACATCGGGGCGTCGATCGCGAGCGGGAGTTATCCTTCAAGCGGGATGATCGTGTTGCCGTGCAGCATGGGTACGCTGGCCTCAATTGCCAACGGGCTGGCGGACACGCTGATTGCGCGCGCCGCCGACGTGACGCTGAAGGAACGCCGCCCGCTGATTCTGTGCGTGCGCGAGACGCCGTTCAACCGGATTCATCTGCGCAACATGCAACTGGCGGCGGAAGCAGGGGCGGTGATCTTTCCTGTGATTCCGGCGTTTTATAACCGGCCCGTGGATTCCGACGAGATGGCGCGGCAGTTTGTCTGCCGTGTCCTGGCGCATATCGGGCTGCCGCAGTCCGGCGCTTACGTCTGGCGGGAAGATTCGTAGAAAAACTCAGGATTGCTTCGCGGCGATCTGCTGCTGCCAGAGCGACCATGCTTTCAGGAGAACCGGTCGTGTGAAGGCTTCGACGTACGAACTGGTTTTTGCTTGCCACTCCGCTGCCGACACCCAGCGCGCATCGGCCGCGTCGCTGCCGGCGCCGAGCTGACCACCGGTGATGCGGCAAAGATAATCAACAAGAACGTAGTGGTAGCGTACGCGAGATTCCGTATCACGGATATCTTCGGGAGGATCGTGAAGGATGCGCTCCACGACCTCGACGATCCCAACCGGCTCCACCAGCAACCCGGTCTCTTCGGCAACTTCGCGCGAGACGGCGGTATGCAGCGTTTCACCCACCTCGACCAGTCCGCCGGGGATGGACCATCTGCCGTGAGCCGGCTCGGTAGCGCGCTGAATCATGAGCAGGGATTCGTCGGCAGCAAAGATAAATGCGCCCACCCCGAGCAGCGGCTGGGACGGATATTGGCGCGAAGCTCGCATTGCGGTCTGCTGCGCGAAATCGCTCATTCAGGAATCTGTGCCATCGGCAGTTCGATGGCAAAGGTCTGGTGGCCGTCTTTCTCCGCATAGGCCCAGAGTCCGTGGAAGTTTTTGCGCAGGCCGGGATGAATGCGCAGCAGTGCGCTCATCACATTGACAGCTTCAGCACGTGCGGCAACAGGATTCGTAGTTCCGCTGCCTTCGTAGGTGAGTGCGAGATCGGCGCTGTGCAGCGAAGTGTCCAGGCGCACTCCAGTCAGCTTCCAGGAGATTCCGGAAGCAGTCGCCGAGGAAGTCAAAGTCAGCGGCAGCGACGCAGATGGAGGACTCACCTTCTGTTGCTCGCCGTCGAGTCTCAGCAGGTTTGGCGAAGAGAGGAAATCAATCGGCAGCAGCAGCCATCGCGCCACGTCATAACTGAACCATGCGCTCCAGTTGTCGGTGGTTGCCGCGTCGGCGCGTGCCTGCTTCCAGAAATCCACTCCGTCGCGCCCGTCGAGCGCGCCTTCCCGCGCAAAGAGTCCACCCAGCTTCCAGCCATTGCTGTCGGCCAGAATCATCGCAAGCTGTCCGGCAAGTGGTGTCTTCAGATAATCTCCCAAAACCAGCGCATAGCGGCCAGGAGGCAGATTGTGCAGATTCACTGTGACGGTGAGAGTGCTGTCGGAGTTGGTACAGAAGAATTCGGTGTCCTGGGGCGATTTTTGATCCGTTGCATCCAGCAGATACATGCTGCGCCAGCGCAGAGTTCCTCCTGCGAAGAGCGGACGGGAGCTGGTGACGACGCTGCGGATGGAATCCCAGTCGCCGCTGATGGAGGGCAGCAACGTGGCGTGGACCGCTTCGCTGTTGCCTTCGGCAACAGCGGCTGCCAGTGAATCGCTGGCAGCGACAAGCGAGGCTTTGTCTACAGCCGTCATCGAACCCTGTGTGGTGCAACTGGAGGCAAGCGCAGCGGAAGCACCCAGAACCGACGCGAAGGCGGCAAAGATACAGGTCAGGCGAGCGGCGCGAATCTTCACGGTGGCGGAACTCCTTCGGCAGGGAAACGGAGTGGATCGTTTAACGCACGTCCGGAATTCTGAGCGAATGCGGAACATTGTTAGTCTAGTACAGTGAGGGTGTGAGCGTGCGAAGCCCGGAGAAGATTGTAGGCAGCATCATGAAGGCGTTTCGCAACGGCGCAGCCAGAGTGACAGCCGTCTCTTGCATTTTTATTCTGTGTGCCTGCGCTTCCCACGTATCGGCACAGACAACGCAGACCTCCTCGAAGCCAACAGAGAAGAGCGGCTCGACTCAGGCGCATACCTCTACGCATCCTATGCGTAAGCGCCGCGCGAAAGCACGCATCGTCAAGCAAGCGGTTCCAGTGGTTGCCATACCACAGCCTCCGCCCACCCCACCACCGCCGGATTGGCCGGCACTCAGCGAACCCATACCCGCGACAGTTCACTGGGATGGCAAGCAGTTGAGCGTGACCGCGAGCAATTCCAGCCTGAAACAGGTGATCGCATCGGTCAGCGCTGCAACGCAGATTCCTATAACCGGACTGCAAAGCGATCAACGTATCTTTGGCGAGTATGGGCCGGGAACGCCACGCCAGGTGCTGACAGAGCTGCTGGAGGGTTCCGGATACGATCTGCTGATGGTCGGAGGCACAGACCCCGGCATTCCGCAGCGCGTGGTGCTGACTGCGCGGACAGGAGGCGCAATGCAGCCCGAGAGGCCAGCTTACAGCAGCGCTTCGAACACGAGCGCAGCGGTCGATCCTGCACTCGCGCAACAGCAGTTGGCTCCTGCCGCAGCGCCTCCCCCATCATTCAACCGGCCGCCGGCACCCGGAATGACGCCGCAGGAGTTCATCCAGCAGCGGATGCAGATGACGCAACAGCAACAGAGCGCACAGCAGCCGCACTAAGGCCGCCTCAGGAAGCAAGCCGGTTGCATCATGCGCGGAAGTCCATGTTTTGGTTAGGGTCTCGGCAGCGTGGATAATCGGAGATGTGAGCGAATTCCGGATGGTTTTCCTGCACTGGCTGCTTCCCGTGAGCGCCTGGCTTTTGGCCCTTGGCTGGGCGTGGCAGGTTGTGGATCGATGGCTGCATCGGAATTCGGTTCCTGACCTGAATCTGTTGTCTGAATGCTTGCCTTTGAAAGCAGATGCGCCGCATCTGACCGTGATCGTCCCTGCCTGCAATGAGCAGGACGGAATTGAAACAACGCTGCGCGGATTGCTCGCCTCGCGCGGCTTGCAGTTGCAGATTCTGGCCGTCAACGACCGCTCAACCGACGCTACCGGAGCACGCATGGAGGCGATTGCCGCCGAGTGTGCAGCCGACAACGCGGTCGGTGGACACACGCTGGAAGTGATCCATATTCGAGAGCTTCCGCATGGCTGGCTGGGCAAGCCGCATGCGCTGGCGACGGCTGCGCGGCGCGCGCAGGCCAAGTGGATTCTCTTCACCGATGGCGATGTCGAGTTCGCGTCGGAAGTGCTTGTGCGCGCTCTGGGGTTTGCCCAGCGGGAGCAGGTTGATCATCTGGCCGTGCTGCCGGACTGGGTTGCGGTAAGCCGCGCGGAGATGGCGCTGCAAGGAGCGATGTTCGCGTTGACCGGTTGGGGCTTGCGTTACTGGAAGATCGCAGATCCCAAGGCGAAGGACTTCCTTGGAGTGGGCGCGTTCAACCTGATGCGTAAGGCGAGTTACGAAGCTCTGGGTGGCTTTGAGACGCTGCGCATGGAAGTGCTGGAGGATTTGCGCATGGGCTGGCGCGTGAAGCAGTTCGGCATGCGGCAGCAAGTTGCCTGGGGTTGCGGAATGGTTCGTGTGCGCTGGGCCAACGGTGCCTGGGGTGTGGTGAGAAATCTGGAAAAAAATATCTTTGCACTCTTTCGTTTCCAGATGATTCTCGCGCTGGCAGCATGCGCCGGCATGATGCTGCACACTGTTTGGCCACTGCTTGCAATCGCCGCAGGCGGCACGGCACGCGTCGCGGGAGTATCCACTTACCTGGCAATGGCTGCGGTGTATGCTCTGCAACAACGCCGGACGCACGTGCCTGCAGGGTATGTGCTGTTTTTCCCCTTTGCGTCGGCGCTGTTTCTCTTTGCGATGCTGCGGTCGATCACGATGACGATTCTGCGCAACGGGGTGGTATGGCGCGGCACGCATTACCCGCTGAGGGAACTGCGGGCAGCAGCCGGAGATCGCTGGTAGAGCAAGGAGCACGTGTACTTACTTTGCGGGAGTGCTGGTGCGCTGCTCCGTCAGATAGCGATTCATGAAGCTGCGCTGGCGGCCGTGCGCGGTCAGGTTGGGATCGGATACCGGCATGGCGTCCGACTGGCCGAAGAATCCGCGCAGCAGCTTGGGATTGGGGCGAAATTTTTCCGGCCCGCCGGTGAACTGGCGCGCGTTGCTGATCATGATGCCCATGCGCCCGTGCATGGGACGGACGACGCCGCGGACCAGAACGTTCTGGTTCTGATAGCGACGCAGTTCACCCACTTCTCCGTGGTCGGCGTAGAGGCTGAGCATCAGAAAGCGGCATTCTGCATCGGGCATGGAGAGCGGACAGACATCCAGGAAGCGTGTGCCGTCTTTCAATTCGACCACGTCGTAGACATGTGCGCTGACGCAGACATCCTTACCCGCATACTCCGGCGCCTGTTTTGTGCTGATGCATGGATGTGGAGCCGTTGATTTTTGATGCCCAAGCGCGTACGAGCCATGAAGGCTGATTGTCGCCAAGCCAAGCAGCAATGAGGCGCAAAGGCAATACCGGAGGAGCATTTCCGTCTCCTGGTGGATGGATCGAAAAGGATTTTTACAAGGGTAGCGCGAAGAGTGAAAGCAGGCAAGCTATCGCACGCCATGGTAGTGCTTCGCGGTATACTCAGCGTGCCTGGCGAATCAATTTCGCTCGTCGACAACTTTCATACTTACTGGAGTGAATGGGAATGGCGCGAAGTGCGATCCAGAATGTGTTGTCATGGCTGGTGTTGGGTTGCGCCCTCTCTACGATGGCTCCCAGCGCAGCCATCGCGCAAGGCTCGCCGGTGCCGGGCCTGGTGCTGCCCTATCGTGGTGCGACACTCGTCCTGCAACCCTATGCGCCGAATATTCTTCGCGTCACCCTGAGTCTGCAACGGGATCATGCGCTGGCCGCGCCAGGTTACGGCTTTGTAGCGCAGCCGGATACTACCGGATGGACTCGCACCGACTCTCCTGAGGGATTGATCTATCGTTCCTCCCAGATGGTGGTTACGCTTCCAAAGGGCAAGCCCTGGAAGCCGCTTGTCACTCAGAGGGACATTGGCCGATTCTTCGGTGGATCGACGCCCGGAGTCGATATTCAGTTCGATACCGCCAGTGGTAAACGGCTGCTGGAGATGACCGGATGGGCGCAGTCGGTGCCAAATTACAAAGACGGCAATGAGGACATTCTGCACGATCGTCGCCCAACCGATCCGGAGTTCTATCAGGTTGCCGGGTATTTTGCCGCGCCTGACGACGAGCATTACTACGGCCTGGGCCAGAATCAGGAAGGATATCTGGACCATCGCGGGCACACCGTTGAGTGCTGGCATGACTACAACGCAACCGGCGGCCAGAGCGTCTGCGTGCCGTTTCTGGTCACCAACAAAGGTTATGGGCTGATCTGGGACAATCCGTCAAAGACGACGATCCGTCCCGGCTTCAACGAGCAGACGACCTGGACCTCGCAGGTAGGCGATCGCGTGTCGTTCTTTGTGATTGCCGGGCGCACGACGGATGAGATTTACGCCGGTTATCGCCTGTTGACTGGACCAACGCCTCTGCTGCCCAAGGCTGCCTACGGATACATCCAGTGCAAGCAGCGGTATCGCTCGCAGGCTGAGTTGCTGGACGTTGCCCGCGGCTATCACAGCCGTCATCTTCCTGCGGATGTCTTCGTAGTGGACTGGTTCTACTACACGCACATGGGACAGATGGACTTCGACCCGACGCTGTGGCCTGATCCCAAGGCGATGAACGACGAACTGCATTCGATGGGCTACCAGTCAATGATCAGCGTCTGGCCGCGCTTTGTTCCAGGATCGCGCTATTACAACACGATTCTGAAGCACGGATGGTTCGAGCATCTTGCAGATGGAACTCCCACCAACGGACTGCCTTATGATCGTGCCGGTTCGGACATCGACACAACCAATCCCGCAGCGGCGCGATGGTACTGGGACCAGATTCGCGACAACATCCTCTCAAAGGGCTTCGATTCCATCTGGCTGGACGAGACGGAGCCGGATCTGCCGCCCAATGGCAGTTATCTCCACGCCGGTCCGGGGACGGAGTTCTTCAATATCTACCCGCTCACCCATACCGCTGCGCTCTATGATGGCTTTCGCAGAGATTTCCCCGCCAAACGCGCGCTGAGTCTTTCGCGCGATGCCTATCTCGGCATCCAGCGCAACGGCGTCATTGTCTGGTCGTCGGATATCGCCCCCACCTGGGACACGCTCCGTCGGCAGATCTCCACCGGTCTGGATTTCACCGCCTCCGGCATCGCCAATTGGAGCAACGACACTGGCGGCTGGCAGTATCTGCCGGCCGAGCATCATCCGGCGCATCGCCCATTGCTTGATCCCTCCGACGCGCGCGACAACGTCGGTGGCTATGACGACTACCCCGAGCTTTATACGCGCTGGTTTGAGTACGCCGCCTTCCTACCCATCTTCCGCACCCACGGCAGCCGCAAAGAGAACGAGGTCTGGAGCTATGGCAAACAGGCCGAGCCAATTCTCGAGAAGTATCTCAAGCTGCGCTACGAACTCCTGCCATATTTCTACTCTGTCGAATATCACACGGCGATGACCGGCGCACCGATCCTGCGTGGGTTGTTTATGGACTTTCCGGACGATCCGCGCGTGGCTGAGATTGGCGACGAATACATGCTCGGTCCGGCGTTCCTGGTTGCGCCGGTGGTCGAACAGGGCACCACCAGCCGTCGCGTCTATCTGCCCGCCGGAAGCGATTGGTATTTCTACTGGACCAACCAGCGCGTACACGGCGGCCAGACCATCACCGTTTCCGCGCCCATCGATACGTTGCCGCTTTTTGTGCGGGCAGGTTCGATCATTCCGGTCGGCAACCTGATTATGAGCACGGCCGAGCAGCAGAAGATCGTGAAAGTACGCGTCTATCCCGGCGCCAACGGTGACTTTACGCTCTTCGACGACGACGGTGTTTCGTATGGCTATGAGCAGGGCAAAGATCGTCTGAGCCATCTGCACTGGGACGACGCGACTGCTACACTCACCCACTCCGGAGCCGATTTCTGGAGCGGGCCTGACAGTGCGATCGTCGAGGTCGAGCAGCATATTGAGCCGGCGAATCACGCACCGACCATGCCTCCGCCAGCCACTCACGCTCAGCCCGGCAACTGGCGCACTCCGCCGCAGATGGAAACTCGGCCGGGCGGCGCTGTAATGCCGTCTACGCCACCCTCCACCGGGCCGGGCGGCAATGGGACAGGCCACAACTGGTAACCGCCCCTCGTAGCCCAACCCGGCATAGCCAATTCCGATGTACAGGTATCTCGGTACACGCAAACTGTGCCACGGATGCGACAGGGTCCGATTTCAGGATTCGTCGCAGCGACTGCGACACGTACGGGGAATCGTGCGTCTAACAGCAAGGGAGTGGGCTTCGCATGCCGCGAAGCCGTCTATTCCGAAGAAAATTCAAGTCAAGGAAGCTGCAATTTCCATGAATTTCCGACGAATCCTGTATCCTCTCGGTGTTGTTGCGTTTGCTTTCCCTGTGGTTGCCTTCGCGGCCCAGTCTTCCTCTTCTCCTGCAAAACCCGATGCCTCAAGAGCTGCATCAACCGACAAAGCCAGCGCGTTTGTGGTGCGCATACCGGTAACTCTGCGCGACAAGAAGGGCAAGCTTCTCACCTCCTACCCGACAGCGGACCTCACGCTCTCCGACAACGGCCATCCGCAGACGATCCTCAGCTTCGATCATCCGCAGAATGAGCCAATGCGTATCGGTCTGCTCATCGACACCAGCAGCGGTCAGCAGTCCGCGCTGGACAGCGAACGCGCCGCCTGCGCTCGTTTCGTGGACCTGATGCTGGCGCGGCCCAATACCAGGATGTTTCTACTTCACTTCGATCACGAGGTGGAACTGTTGCAGGATTTCACCAATTCACCGCAGAAGATTCACACCGAACTGAGCGAGATGACGACTACCGCGGCACCCGCGCAAAGCCAGCAGTCGACCCAGGTGGGCAGTGTGGGTAAAGAGATGGTGCAGGGCGGCACGGAGGTTTACGACGCGGTCTATCTTGCCGCGAAAGAGCTAATGTCTCCCGAACACGGCCGCAAGCTGATGGTGCTTTTCACTAATGGTTATGACCACGGCAGCAAGGTCGGGCTGAACGAGGCTATCGACGCTGCGCAGAAGGCGCAGGTCAGTGTCTTCACCATTTATGTGAAGAACGAGGGACCGCAGCAGAAATTCGGCAATAACGGTCAGAATCAGCGCACGGGAATGGGCTATCCCGGAAGATTTCCCGGCGGTGGTTATCCGGGCGGTTATCCAGGGGGATACCCAGGCGGATACCCCAGCAGTCAGCCAGGGCCCAACGGAAGGAAGAACGCGCCAGTCAGTTACGGCGACGGGAAAAAGGCACTGGAGCAGATCGCTGTGCGCTCCGGTGGGAGGTACTTCGAAGACATCCGTAAGGGCGACTACGACGAAGCATTTCATGAGATCAGCGATGAGCTGAACGCGCAGTTTGCCCTCACATTCGCGCCAAACGATCTCAGCGACGATGCATTCAGCGATGGCTTCCACAAGATTTCGCTGCGTGCCAAAGACAAGTCGATGTTCGTGATTACCACCGAGGGATATTTTGAGCCGACGAGCAGCGGCACAGCGAAGCATGCAGGAAAATAGAAGCGGGGTCGCCGTAAGTCGGACCCCTTAATGGTCCTGACGATGCAGACAGCAGATTCCGAGCACCTCACCCTCGATTCCCATCAAGTTCGTACTCTGGCGCTTGAGTTCGGCTTCACGGAGGCTGCCCTGCTGCCGCTTCCCGCCCAGGATGTCGAACGAACTGACACTCGTTTCTGCCGCTTCGTGGAGGCCGGTTATCACGGTCAGATGCACTATCTGGCTCGCCGCGATGAAGCGGGCAATCTGGTTCGCGGACGGGTGGACAGACCGTTTCCCTGGGCGCGCAGTGTGTTGCTCTGCATGGCCAGTTACTACAGCGATGCCCCAAAGTCGGTCGAGACTGCGTCGGCTTCCAGCGGATGGATTGCTCGCTATGCCTGGACTGCGCGGCGGGAGGCCGACGGCACTCTGCGCCCAAGTGATTATCACAAAGTCTTGCTCAAGAGGCTGCGGCAGGTGGAGGCCGTGCTGAAAGAACGCTACGGATCGTTCGAGAGCCGCGCCTATGTGGACACCGGACCGATGCTGGAACGTGCCGCTGCGCGTGCCGCAGGCTTGGGATGGATCGGGAAAAATACCTGTCTGATTCACCCAAAGCACGGCTCGTTCACATTTCTTGCTGCGCTGCTGCTGGAGCTTCCGGCTGCGGATGCGGCGCCGATGACCATTCCGGATCGCTGCGGAAGCTGTACCCGCTGTCTCGATGCGTGTCCGACTGGCGCACTGATTGCGCCTTACCAGATGGATGCAACTCGATGCATTGCCTATCTCACGATCGAGCATCGCGACGGAATCGATCCGGATCTGAGCGAGGGCATCGGGCGGCAGATTTTCGGCTGTGATATATGCCAGGATGTCTGCCCCTGGAACCGCAAAGCACCTATCGCTCGTGACGAACAGCTTGGCGTTCGCCGAGAACTGGTGAATCCTGATCTCGAATGGCTGGCGGAACTCGACGAGGCGCAATTCGAAGCGATGTTCAACGGCTCGCCAATTCGAAGAACAGGTTACTGGTCTATGCGTCGCAATCTTGTAACCGCCATGGGAAACAGCGGAGTTCTTCGGTTCCTTCCCTGGTTGGAGCGCCAGCGGACTGTAGCTCCTCCTGGCGCAGATACGGCCGGTTTCAGACAGGCATTGGATTGGGCGCTCAGCCGTCTGCGCTCCCTCGGAGGCAACGGCTGAGTCGCGCAAATCGTTCCGGCGTCAATTGCTCCGACGCACCTCGATCGCGTTCAGCCCTTTCGGCCCCTGCTGCACTTCAAACTCGACGCTTTCCCCCTCGTTGAGCGACCGGTAACCATCGGCCTGAATCGCCGAGAAGTGTACGAAGACGTCTTCCCCCGTCGAGCGCTGGATGAACCCATAACCCTTTGCACCATTGAACCATTTCACCACGCCTTGTTCTTTCACTCTTCCACTCTCCATCCGCATCGGTATTGCGCCAGAACCTACAGGCGCAACGCGCGCCCGCACCCGAGTTGAGGGTATATTTCTTGAAAGCCAGCGACCTGTTCCCTATGGATCAGTAGTCGCCGATTCCAGTCGATCGTTCAGAGTTCGTGCTCTGGTTATGTCAGGAAATGATCGAAATTGCAAGAAAAAAATCCACCTCCCGCAATCTGAATATCGCCGACAGGGCTTGAATGGGTTGGTCTGGCTGCCCGGATTCGGATCGTATTCGATATACTGAAGTGCTAAATGACGATGATTCCATCGACCGAGCAGGGCCGCACGGACACGGATGAAACCTCTTCCCGCGAGATAAGAACCAGTTCACGCGCGAGAGGATTTCATCCCCGCAAGGATGGGCGGCTGCTATTCGGATACCTGCTGGACAGCGAGGTACATACCTTCGCGTTCAGCTTTGCCGCCAACGCCATCCTCTCCTTCATTCCGCTCATCGTCCTGCTGTACACGCTTGCTCGCAAGCTCTTCCATTCGGCGGCTATGAGCGCGGAGATCGCTGAGCTGATCAAATACTTCCTGCCATCCAATCAGGACTTTGTCGCGCAGAATCTGGAGTTTGTCGCCGAGCGTCACACCGTGCAGATTGTGTCGATGTTCATGATTCTGGTGGCCTGCACCGGTATCTTTCTTCCGCTCGAGGTCGCCCTGAACCGCGCTTGGGGAGTGGTCAAAAGCCGCAACTACATCCTGAACCAGATCGTGGCTCTGGGGCTTGCCGCATTCATGGTTGTCCTCGGCGTTCTTTGTGTCATGTTAAATGCAGCCGAGCACCTGGTGCTGGCGGTCCTCTTCTTCGGCCACGTGGACAATTTCGTCTATCGATCGATCAGCGGCTCATGGTTGTTGATCACGACTTCTGCGGCAAGCATCCTCTTTTTTTTCTCCGTCTACTGGCTGATGCCGAACCGCAAAGTTCCGGTCCGTCCCGTCCTTCGGACTTCGATCGTCACCGGCCTTGTCTGGGTGGCTGCCAAGTTCATCTTTGTCGCATTTCTCCCGCGGCTGGATCTGAAGGCGCTCTACGGCCCGTTTTACGTCTCTGTCGGACTGCTCTTGTGGGCTTATGTCTCCGGACTGCTGCTCTTTGCCGGCGCTCAACTCAGCGCAGTGCATTGGTCGGAGATACCGGCATTGATCGTCGAGCCACATGTCGAAGCGATCTCCGCGTCCGACATAGTCAGGACATCCGATCATCCCCGCTGAAGCGTTCCTGCGAGTTCAGCCCGATACCCGAGAAGTGCCTGGCTGGGCACATTTCTGGACGATCAGCGCGGCTGCTCACCGGCACGCGGGCAGCACTTACTCTCCGTGAACAAAATGAATCAATTCGCCGATTGTGCAGTGACCTTCAACCGGATGACGCAGCGGCTTCTGAGTGACGATGGAGTAGTGATTCCTCCGGCCTTCCTTGGTGACAACCAGGTAACCGGTTGTGCTTAACTCGTCGATAATGCGCTGCACGGCGCGCTCGGTAATCCCGACCGAAAGCGCCATCTCGCGCATGCGCATCTCCGGATTCGCTGCAATCAGCAGCAGAACATGCGAGTGATTGGTGAGAAAAGTGAAGCTCGCCGTGGAGGATGCATGAGGAGTCTTTTGCTTTTCGAGTGTCATAAGCCCCCGGCCTACACAAAAAATGAATATCCCACAGCATACATCCGGATTAAGGAATCCGGAAATTCTTATCGGCAATAGACACAGGATCGCGGCCAACCGGGAAGAGCGTGAAGAGAGATCGGGTGCTGGTGCGGATGGCAGCAACATCTCCAGAGCGGCGGTCGATCGCGAAGAGCAGGTGACCGGCGGCGGAGAATGCCATCCGGTCCGGCCCGTCGCCCACATGGATCGACCCCTGGCGTCGGCCATCGTCGATGCTGTACACCGCAATCTGCTGCGATTGCAGACTGGATTCGTAGAGCAGGGAATTATCCGCGCTCACCAGCCCGAAGGCCGGCATTGAGCCGATCAGATACGTGCCGCCAACATCGTCCGAAGAAGTCACCACTTCGCTGATCGAATTCGAGCCGGTGTTGGAGACAAAAAGTTCGCCGCCATCCGGTTTCAGTGCCAGATATCCCGGAGACAGGCCCACATCCAGCATCGCTTCCAGCGCGTCAGAACGCGAGTCCGAGCGCCCGAGTTGAGCATCGGCTTGCCAGGCAAGCGCAACCGCCATGATCTGATGGCCGTGCGAGCAGGCAACGAAGGCCTTAGAGGAGTCGGGCAGAATCGCAATGGAGGCCGCGCCCGGACACCCGCCAATCTGCGCGCGTAGTGTCCATCGCATCGCCGTTTCATCCGCGTTCAGGATGGTCAGGCTGTTGCCGATAGCGCTCGATACCAGTACGGACTTGCCATCCGGCGTGACGGCAACCCGATCCGGAGTCAGATGGAGCGGAATCTCCGCAGCTATTCGGCGCTGGCTTAGGTCGAGAACAACCAAGCTCGACGTTCCCGCACTGGAAACATAAGCGAAACGATCATCCGGCGCGAGCGCGAAGCTCTGCGGCGAGCGTCCCGCAGGCAGCGTTGCAACGATCCGTTGATTCTGTGCGCCGAGAATCGCCAGTGAACCAGAAGCGCGCGCCGTCGTTTTTGTGGAACCGGAGTTGAGCACATAAACTTCACGGCGCCGGTGGCTGGCGAGAAGCTCGACCGGATGTACCCCGACCGTAATCTCGCGATCCAGCCGCAGATTGACCACATCGATCGCCGAGACGGTATTGCTTCCCGCGTTTGCCACGTAGATGTATTCGCGATAGTTGGCCGGGTACGAGGGAAAATCGTGACGACGGCATCCGGCCAGGCACAAGACCAGAATTGCAACGCAGCCTTGCAACGGTGCCTGACCCACCCAGCAGGCGAATTCAGAAAGCCGGAATGAGCGCATCAGAGTGCTGCCGCGGTCACCTGGATTCCGCGCGGCAGTCTTCGATGCACGACAGGCGCGATCTGCTCGAGCTCATCCATCATCTCCGCAAACTGTTCTGGATAGATCGATTGCGGACCGTCGGACAGTGCCTTTTCCGGTTGATGGTGAACCTCGACCAGGACGCCATCGGCACCCACCGCAACCGCCGCTCGCGCCAGTGGCAGAACCTTGTTCCGCTTCCCGGTGCCATGGCTCGGATCCACAAGAATTGGCAGATGGCTGAGCCGCTGCACGGCCGGGATGATGCTCAGGTCGAGCGTGTTTCGCGTGTGATCGGCAAAGGTGCGTACACCGCGTTCGCACAAAGCGACCTGATAGTTGCCTTCGCTCAGAATATACTCCGCTGCCATCAGAAACTCGTCCAGCGTCGCGCTCATGCCGCGCTTCAACAGCACAGGTTTACGCGAACGCCCGGCACGCTTCAGCAGGGAGAAATTCTGCATATTCCGTGCACCGATCTGGATCACGTCCGCATATTGTTCAACCAGTTCCAGGCTCTCGTTGTCGATGGCTTCGGTGATGATGCGCAGTCCAAGCGCCGTTCGAATCTCGGCCATAATCTTCAGGCCATTCAGCCCGAGTCCCTGGAAGGCGTAGGGCGAGGTGCGCGGTTTGAAGGCACCACCGCGGAAGAACTGAGCGCCGCTTGCAGCCACCTGCTCGGCGATCGCAAACGCCTGCTCGCGGCTTTCAATCGAGCACGGTCCGGCGACGATGGCAAGATTGGTTCCGCCAATGACGGCGTCTGTGCCGGGAAACGTCAGGACGGTGTTCTCATCCTTCACGTCGCGACTTGCCAGCTTGTACGGTTTGGAGACGCGGATGACTTCAGAGACTCCGGGAAGCTCTTCGATGTTTCCGCGGTCGACTTCGCCCTGATTGCCGGTGATTCCGATTGCGGTTCGCTGTGCGCCCGGCATCGGATGTGCCTTGAAACCCAGTTGCTCGATCTGCTCGCAGACTGCCGCGATCTCCGCTTCCGTTGCCTGCGCTTTCATGACTATCAGCATGACGATTGCCCTCAATCCTAGAGTCTACCCGGTGCAGCAGGGAAGGGCAATGGTGGCAATCACTTCGGGCGCGAAGATGCCGTCTTGCGATCCACCAAGGCATACATCTCATCATCTTCCGACGGTTGACCGTGATCCGCAGCGGGCTTACGGGAGGTCGACCTGAGTCGAACCTCAATCGGATCTAAGAGAAAGAGGACAGGAAGAATCACAATGCCAAGGAACAAAAACACTATGAACAGGGCAAACATTCAAGATGCCTCAAAGTGAGGGAGTTTACAACTACGTAAACGAAAACATCTTTGAGGCGCAATTGGCAAGCACTTTCGATCAAAAAGATGTTCAAAAAGATGCATTCCGTCATTTTTGACATCAAATGCTCATGCCCGTTCGTCCGGCACTCTTTGCATTTTTTTGTTTTTCTATGATTCTAAAGGGCTTTCCTCTGGCGCAGCCAGACGATTGCTGTCCACAGGAGGTAACCGAGCTGGATGACCCATGTGGCGGTGAAAGCGGCGATCAGAAATCCGTGACCCATGGTATTGCTCACTTTCCGGCCAGCGCGGCCACGCTCTGTTGATGTCGAATCCGTTGTTGTCGGCGCTCGACGTGGACCCGTAACGTCAGCAGCATCAGACCCCACGCCGCCCAGGCCAATACGTTCCAGCCAAAGGCAGCCAGCATCGTCGGATCTTTGATGCCGGAGTCAGGTCCTCCACCAAAGACCGGAGCCGGGTGCTGGGTCCGCCACCAGCGATTCGCCATGTATACGATGGGCACATCCAGCGCGCCAAAGATGGAGAGAACTGCGGCCAGCGTCTGCATCTGTGCGCCCTCGGCAAAGCGGCGCAGCAGCAGATAACTGACGTAGATGAGCCAGAGAATCAGCGTCGTGGTCAACCGCGCGTCCCAGGTCCACCAGATGCCCCAGACCGGCCGCGCCCAAAGCGGACCCGTCACCAGCACAACCGAGCAGAAGACGACTCCGACCTCCGCCGCGGCCAGCGCCCAGGCATCTGCGGTCTGCGCACGCACGGGTGAGCCGTTGCGCCAGGCCAGAAACAGGATGGACGCGACGAAGCTGATGGCAAAGAATAAGAAACTCAGCATTGCGTTCGGCACGTGGTAGTAGAAGATGCGCTGTACGTCGCCCATCGTGGCCTCTGTGGGTGCGACGAAGATGGCCTGGTAAAAACCCCAGGCCATCAGGAGCGCGACGCCGACAAACGCGAGCAAAAGAAGGAGTCGTTTCATTCTCGTATCCGCCTCTACAAATTCAATCTTCAGTGTAGCGCCGCTCTAGCCTGCGCGGTGCTGAAAACTACTCCGCTTGCAGCACCGTGTCGAAAAGCAGCAGGCTGACTGTCATAAAAATAATGTCGTAACCGGCCAGCATCTTCAGCCACAGCAGGTGAGGATCGCTGCCGTCGCCGGTGAGAATGGTCTTCACCGCCAGCACCATGGCCAGCAACGCCGGCAGAAAGATCGGGAACAAGATCAGCGGCAGCAGCAGTTCGCGATTGCGGCTGCGAATCGACAGTGCAGCAAAGAAAGTGCCGTTGGCAACCAGCGCCCAGGTTCCCAGCGGAACGACCGCCAGCAGCAGCCATCCGTTTCCCAGCGGGCGAAGGTTATAAAAAATAAAAAAAACCGGTGCCAGCAGCCCCTGTACCACAGTGACAAAGAAAAAATTGGCCAGCACTTTCGCCACAAAAATCGCCGAACGGTCTGCCGGGGTCATGCGTAGCGCATCCAGAACCTCATGACGAATCTCGCGCGTCCACGCCTGATTCAGAACGCTGACACTGGCAAAGAGCGTGGCCACGCACAGCACTCCACCTGCGATCTCGCGCGAGGCTGCCGCTGTCGGATCGAAGGCCATGCTGAAGAGCACCACCACCAGCAGCGCGAAAAACAGCATCGAGTTGATCGCCTCACGTGAACGCCATTCGATCCGCAGATCCTTGTGCAGGTGTGTCCAGACGAGCGCCACCCATCCACGCTCCGGAGCCGCCAGTCGAGTCGTCATGCCTGGCCTCCTGCTTCGCTGGACGGGCGAACTGCATCCTTGCAAAGATCAACGACTGCGGCTTTTGCTGCGCGTAGATAATCGTCCGGAGCAAGCAGAATCTGCGTGCCCCGCTGGCCTGCTGAAACACTGATCGTGTCAAACAACTCAATCGTCTCATCGACAAAAACAGGATAAGATTTTTTCGCACCAAAGACTGTGACGCCGCCGCGAATATATCCGGTCAGCGGCTGTACATCCTTGAGAGAAACCATCGTTGTCCGGCGGGCTCCGGCAGCTCGGGCCAGTTTCTTGAAGTCCAGCTCCTGGTCTCCGGGAATCACCGCAAAGAAATACGCTCCGACTTCATCGGTCGTCAGCAGCGTCTTGAAGACCTGCTCCGCGGGCAAACCAATTTTGCTCGCAACCGTAGTCGCTGTCAGGTCATCGGGGTTCACCTCGTACTCGCGCAACTCGTAGCGAATGCCGAGCGAGTCCAGAAACCGCGCGCCGTTGGTTTTGCCGGAACTCACGCCGTTGCTTATCCCGCGACTCATCGTAGTAAAGCGCCTCCATCCGCGACCGACTCCAGCTCTCCTGCGCGTAATGTCAGCAGATGGTCGGCAATGGGCATCGCAAGTTCTCGCTGATGCGTCGTCAGTACGATGGTGCGCTGCGTTGTGCGCAGCCCAGCCAGCAGCGCAACCATCTGGTGCGCCGAAGTGACATCCATATTGGAAAAAGGCTCATCCAGCAGCAGCAACTCCGGCTGCGCCAGCAGCACGCGCGCCAGCGAGGCGCGTTGCCGCATGCCCTGCGAATACTGGCCGATCGTGCGCGGCAGCGAAGGGTCCAGTCCCACCTGTCGCAGTGCGTTCTCCGGGGCAAGTGTATCTTGCGGTGGATGAAGGGCGGCGAAGTAGCGCAGATTCTCCATTGCCGTCAGCTCGTCGTAAAGCATCGGAGCATGGCTCATATAGCCGATGCGTCCGCATGCCTCCGTCGGCGCGAGATCGCCAAAGACCTGGACTTCTCCATGGCTCGGCGGCAGCAGTCCGGCCAGAATGCGTAGAAGCGTCGATTTGCCGGCTCCGTTTTCGCCCAGCAGTACGTAGCATCGCCCCGGCTCGAAGTCGAAATTCACGCGGCGTAATGCGGCAAACGTGCCAAACAGGCGAGAGATATCGACGACGCGCGCAATCGCTGTCGAGGGGGTGGGACGAAAGCTGGTCGTGCTGCTGGCGTCCGCATGGGTCATGGGTAGTGTTGGCTCAATGAGCGGTGTTGGTGCGCGCAGCGGCAGGCGATTCATTTGCCGCCATTTTAGCTCCCGGGGCTGCGCCCGTCTGCGCGGGAGCGTATTTCGAAGCGCACTTGGCCTGCAACTGCGTCGCATGGAAGACGCCATCCTGCCCCCAGGTCCCGATGGCCAGCGCCTGTGCGTCGTTCTTGAACGTATCCGGAGGAGGCTCAGAGCCGCGATAATCAACGGTGATCTGCTTCGGACTCTGCTGCGCCTTCGGATTATGGCTCTCGAATTCGGTCAGCACGAAGCGGACATTCGGGCCATCCTGTCGAATCGTGTCCGGCTTGACGAATCCCTCAACACGCAGATTGCTGGAGTACGCTTTCGCTCCCATCTTCTGCATCTCCGGAATCGTCACGTAATAGCTCTTCGCCGATGCCTGCCCTGTGAAGGCAAGATATCCGATTGTTCCAAGCACCACCACCACAGCAATGGCAATCCGCAGAGACTTGGAGTTCTTCGATCCTGCGTTGCGATTCATTCCGCGCTCCCCACCCGGCCTGCACTGAAGCGCAGCCGTACGCTTCCAGTCTATGAGCGCATGCACCTGAGGGTCAATTCCACTTTCCACCAAACGATGGAAAGTGTGCGACGATCGACACGGCGGCACGATGGGCCGGACGCGGGTCTATACAAGGACTTTTTAGCCGACTCCATGCTGACAGGCGATTCATCAAAAGCCAATGAATTTCCCCTCCTGGGCTGTGGACGCACTATCGGCAGAAAACATCCTCTGATAGCTTGATCGGTATGAAGTATTCAGCGCCTCTGGCAATTCTTCTCTTCCTGCCGCTCTCCTGTGCCGTTGCGCAGACGGAAGCGCGCTCCATCAACCTGCCAACCAGCAAACAGCTTCAGAGGCAGGAGCCAGGCGCGCCGCAGGAGTTGAACAGTCTTCCGATGGTGGCTGCCTGGTCGCCGGACCATCGTTATCTAGCGATTGTGAATGCGGGCTTCGGAACCCTGGAGTCCCGCTTTGCCCAGTCGATTGCCGTGCTGGACGCGAACACCGGCAAGGTGCGCGATTTCCCGGAGCAGCGTGCCTCGCTCGGTGCTCCGCAGACGCTCTACGCCGGGATTGCCTTCGGTTCCGATGGAGAGCATCTCTATGTCAGCGTGGATTCGCTCAGCGCACCCGATGGCGGCAAGCCGGACCAGACCGGCAATGGAGTTCTCGTCTATCGCTTCGCCGACGGAGTGCCACAGTTTGAGCGCTTGATTGCCATCGGACTGCAACCGCTGAAGCCCGGCGCGAAGCAGAACCGGTTTGGCACGCCGATCCCCGCCGGAAAAGCCATTCCAGCCCCGGCCGGGCTGGCCATCGTAGCCGGCCGGGAAGGCGCTTTGGATCGTCTGCTGGTGGCAGACAATTTTTCCGACGATGTGCTGCTTATCGACCCTGCAACCGGCAAAGTCCTCCAGCGTTTCGATCTTTCGCTGCCTTCACCTTCTTCCGGATCACCGGTCATTGTCCCGTCCACCTACCCCGTCGTCGTCATTGCCGATCGCGCGGGGCGCTACGCCTATGTGGCCCTGTGGAATGACTCAGCCATTGCACGGCTCGATCTGCAGAATGGGAGCGTCGTGGACAAGTTGAGTCTGATGCCGCCACTGCGGAGGACCGATCCCGGTTCGCATCCGGCGGCCTTGGTGCTTTCTCCGGATGGCCGTCGGCTTTACGTCGCGCTTGCGAATCGTGACGCGGTTGCCGTGGTCAGCCTTATGGCTCGCTCAATGCATTCAGACGCTGCGTTCGATACACGCCTGCCCGGGCAGCGTTACTTCGGCGCGATGCCCGATGCGCTTGCGCTCTCCGCCGACGGCAAACGCCTCTACGCCGCCAATACCGGGTCGAATGCAATCGCGGTCTTCGACACCCAGTCGGCCGGAGTGACCGCAGCGCCTCACACAGCGCTCGGCTTCCTGCCCACCGACTGGTATCCGACTGCACTTGCGCTGCATGGGAAGCAACTCTACGTGGCAACCGCCAAAGGCCAGGGAATAGGTCCGAATAACTTTGCGCAGGATGTGCCTGAAGACGCAACAGGAAAGGGAATCGTCCGACTGCGCCGTCGTCCGAATACCTACATCGCCACAATGCTCCACGGCTCGCTCGCCTCAATCGACCTGAATGTCGCAAATGCGCGCCTGCCGGAGTGGACGCGTGAAACCATCGTTGACAATCGCATGAATGCGCCGGCGCAGCAGCATCTTCACTTTGCCAACGGCGGAAATCCGATTCACCACGTGATTTACATCATTCGCGAAAATCGCACATACGATCAGGATCTGGGCGACCTCGGCGTGGGCAACGGCGACCCAAAACTGACGATGTATGGAGCCTCCATCACGCCCAATTTGCACAAACTGGCGCTCCAGTTTGGCGTCCTGGACAACTTCTACGACTCCGGCGAAGTCTCCGGCGACGGCCACGTCTGGTCCACGGCCGGCATCACCAGCGATTACACGGAAAAGACGTGGCAGCAGGACTATCGTGGACACGAGCGTCCGTACGATTACGAGGGCGTCGTTGAGCAGGGCTATCCGTTGCTGGAGAAAATTCCCGACGTTGACGAGCCGGACAGTGGCTATCTATGGACGGATCTCGCGCGGCATCATGTCTCGCTCTATCACTTCGGCGAGTTCATCTCGACCAAGTTCTGCGACGCCTCCGGGGAAGCGCCCAAAGACCCGTCTCCGCAGAACGGCACACCGGAGCCGAAGCCGGAGTATTGTGCGCATCCGGCGATCGATCCCGGTGGGGCGATTCCGGCTAATTACGGCGGCGGAACGAGTAAGTATGCGTGGAAGATTCCGCTGATATACAAGAATGTGGCGACCAAACCGGAACTCGAAGACCACTTCGATCCCGAGTATCCGGACTTCAACCTAAGTTTCCCCGATCAGCTTCGCTTCGAGGAGTTTGACCAGCACTTTCGCGCCTGGGTGAAGGAGCGCAAGACGGAGCACAAGGACACGATGCCCGCATTTGTGATGCTGCGCTTCCCCAACGACCATACAGCGGGAACCACGCCCGGCATGCCCACGCCGCGTGCCTCGGTGGCGGATAACGACCTGGCGGTGGGGCGCACGGTGGAGGCCATCAGTCATAGTCCGTACTGGGGGGATACTGCGATCTTTGTGCTGGAAGATGATGCTCAGGATGGTGCCGACCACGTGGACGCACACCGAAGCATCGCTCTGGTCGTCAGCAAATACTCGCCACGACTCGCTCATCCGGTTGTCGATTCCCGGTTTTACACCACGGTGAGCGTGCTGCGTACGATGGAAGAGTTGTTGGGCATTCCGCCAATGAACAATAACGACGCCTACGCGCCTGTCATCGCACCGCTGCTCTCGGGCAATGGGGATCAGCCCGCGTTCAGCGCGGACTATCGCAACCGCGAAAGCGGGATGATCTATACCGCAAATACCAAGCGGTCGCCGGGCGCGAAAGAGTCAAGCCAGATGGACTTTACGCACGAGGATCGCGCCGACGCGCAGAAGTTGAACGCGATCCTGTGGCGCGACGCGATGGGCGACGCGCCGCTGCCGGTTGAGTTGCGGAAGGAGAAGACTGCTACCAGAAAGGATGGGAATTAAATCCTTTGAAATGAGCTGCCTGCGAACTAATGGTTCATGCAGAAAATATCATCCTCGCTGGATAGAATCGTTCATATCGTGCCACCTGCATTCAATCCGCTGGTTCGGCTGGCAGCCATGCGTCGCAGGACCATTGTGAGGATGCTCAGTAAAATCAGCGCAGACGGTACGGCCACCAGCATCCAGGCGACCAGCGCGTAAGAGAGCATCAAGGTTACCTGCGGCAGGAGATGCAAGATTCCGCGGGACCATGGGAGCGTAAAGCTCGCCGAGTGCCCGAAAGCGCTGTGGCCAAAGATCCATCGTCCCATGCGGAGAAATGGAAACAGCAGGAGAAACTGGAGAGGCATGGCGAACCAGTTTGCCGCTTGGATCGCAAGCAGATTCAACCGGAGACCGACGGCGACGCCGACACACAGCAGCGTTGAGATTCCCCAAATAGGTAGACAGCCCAGAATGACGCCAACCGTAATCGCCAGCGCCAGGTCCGAAGGACTCAGTCCATTGCGCAGGAGCGTTCGCACTTCGACAGTGGGTATGCCGCGCATCGTCGCCTCCGATGGTGAGCATATCGGCAGCGGTTAATCGGCGAGCAGTTCCCATGTGAATTCTTCAAGAGAAATCTCATATGAACCATTCTGGTCATCATGTGGATGTCGTCAGGGTAAAAGCCGGACAGCCGATTTCCAGTCCGTGCATCGATGGTCTGAATCGGGGCATACGTACCCATTTTCGGACGTATGGGAATATTTCACCGAAGTTACGCTGGTAGGCGAGACAGGGATCGAACCTGTAACCTACGGCTTAGAAGGCCGTTGCTCTATCCAATTGAGCTACTCGCCCGCCTGATTTGATTCTAACCGCGCGAAATCGTGGAGAATCAATATGTCGCACTTTGTGCCCACTCTCAGGCCACCGGCCTACCGACTCACCCTTCTCCAGCGCGTCCAGGCCGTACTCAGCCAGTTCGCGACTGCGCTTTTTCCGTGCAGGCATCAGCACGCTACGTGGCCCTTTGAAGATAGGCAGCGGTGCATCGACTGCGGCGCGTGGCGCTATTACGCCTTCCGCGAGGATGGGTCGATTGCGAAGGGGGATTGGCACCCCGGTGGGACTGGCCGCGATCGAGCGTCCCTGCCGCCGCAGCCGATCTCCTCTTTTCGCGCGGAGCCGGAGACGGCAGCACGCTTTGAGTACAGGATACCGGGCGGTGCGTTCGGCCCTGCGCCAGATCGGCAGCGCCGATGAGTCCACGCAGCGATCAGTGCTCACTCTTTGACCTTCCCTTGGACCACACGGCTAAAGAATCGGCGTCGATTCGGACCCAGATGCTCCGCGTGGTGCAAGTGATGTCCGTTGGCCACTGGACCACCCTTGCTGGGCTGGCGCAGAATCTGCGACGCCTTTACCCCGGTCAGCGCTTCCCGGAATGCTCACTCTCTGCACGCCTGCGCGATATGCGCCGCTCGGGTTGGGTCGTGGAGCGCCGACACGTGCGCAATGGGCTTTATGAATACCGGGCCTTGCGGCAGCCCATAGGATCGGAGGAGGACGCGCGTGACTGACAGAATCCTTGGTTATCAGCCTGAATTTCCAGCTGGCAATACGCCCCCAACAGGAGGGTCTGGAGTTACATCTTACGCCGCTTCTGCGCAGCCATCGATTGTTCCCGAATCGGAAGTCAAGGAAACTGAGAAAGTCGAGCCTTACATGTTGCTTTCCGGAGGACGGAAGCTTCACCTGCCGCGCCCCTTCCCCGGCGAGATATGTATTGAGGACATTGCCCATGCGCTGAGCCACATCTGCCGCTTTGGTGGGCATACGTCCCACTTCTACAGCGTCGCGGAACACTCACTCTGTGTGAGCTACTACGTGGGCATTCAGCCGACCAGAACCCTGGAAGAGCTGCATCAGAAGCGCATCCACGCACTCGCTGGACTATTGCACGATGGGCCCGAAGCGTATCTCGGCGACATGATCCGGCCTCTGAAGCATAGCACTGTGGTCGGCGAGGAGTATCGCGTTTTCGAGGCTATCCTCCAGCGGGAGATTTTCCGAACCTTTGGCCTTCCCGCCGAGCTGCCCAAGGTGGTGCTGGAAGGCGATGAGGTCTACTGCGAGCGCGAGCTGGGCGCACTCATCCTCGGACGCGGCCCAGTAACACTGTTGGACGCAGAATACCCACCGGACATTGTACGTGAGGGCTTTCTCCGGCGCTTTTACGCGCTCCAGAATGCCATCCAGCTTGGACCTGCACTTGCCAAACTTTTGCCCGAAGAATAAGGAGACCTCCAATGACCAAAGAAACTGGAATCAAACTCGGCGCGAAGCAGCTTTCGCTGGCGTGCCGCATGCTGTCGCCCATCCTGAAGAGCTGCCGCTGCACGCCTGGATACCACTCGATTTTGTTCGCGCGAGCAGGCAGCGCGGTCGCCCTCTCGGCCTTCGACGGCGCAACCGCTCTGACCCTCACCTTTACTTTGAATGGTCCAGAGTCGCCTGAGAAAGGGGAGCCGTTCCGTGTAGCTGCGGAGACCTTTTGCGACTGGGCGCAAAAGCTGCCGGACGACGAAGAGATGGAGATCACGCCACAGCGCGGGAAGGTGCTGGTCGCGAACGGCGACAAGAGCATCCGGGCTGCTTTTTTGCGCGTGGAGGCCGACATGACCATCTCCCCCGCGCTGGAAGAGGAGCGAGTGTTCGCAGGCGTCCCCGCTTCGCGGCTCTCTGCTGCCCTGGCTGCGTGCGCGCCGTGCCGCGAAGTGGATATTGCGCCCACTCCACTCTCTCATCTGGCAATCGCGGTTCCCAGCACGCACGACCTCAAGCTGGTCGCGACGGATGGGCGCAGACTTGGACTGTGCAATATCCGGCTCGACACCGATGCAGGCGACGACTTCGAGCTTCGCCTCGGGCCGCAGCTACTTGTGCCGCGCGCAGGCTTTTCGGCGCTGCGCCGGATACTCACGTCGGATGTCTGTGCCCATGCAAAAGTGTCTTTATCGCGTCTCGGCTCCGTGGGCTTTTTGTTTAGCATCGATTCCACAGCTTTCCACGCCAGGCTCTTTTCGCCAGCCGTTACCATGCAGTTCCCGTCTTATGAGCCGGTGATTCCGCGCGCGGAGGATATGGCTGGCGCTGCAACGGTCGAAGCCGATGTCCTGCGTAGCGTGCTGCGCCGCGTGGAGTGCTTTTCCAATACTCTTTCGGGCGCGCTCGATCTGGAGTGCACTCCGGATGGTCTGCGGTTAGGCGCTGCTGATGCGGAGCATGGCGAATCGTCCGAGGTGATTCCGACGATCACAACCTTCCCAGAGCCGATGCGACGGACGATCAATATCCAGTATCTGCTCGACGCTGTTGCGAGTGTGGATGGCCACGTCTCGCTCGCTTTCCCGGGAGCCCTGGAAAAGCCTATTCACCTCAGCGCCCAGCTCCCCGGCACCGCTGAGTCTGACACCTTCGACTGCTACATCATGGGCATGCGCCGGTAGCGCCTGCGGAGGCTCATACACCCTAAGAATCTCAACCCTGAAATTGGAGATTGCCTAATGAAATTTACATCAGCAGCAAAGTTTCAGCAGTATATTTCCGCCCACGGAAAAGAATTCAGCAATTTTCTCGACCTGACCGGGTGCACCGGCCTGACTGCTTTGCCGGATGGGCTGAGCGTCAACAGGTCGATCTTCCTGAGCGGCTGCACCGGACTAACTGCTCTCCCGGATGGGCTGAGCGTCGGGGGGTCGCTCTACCTGAGGGACTGCACCGGCCTAACTGCTCTGCCGGATGGACTGAGCGTCAACGGGCCGATCTTCCTGAGCGGCTGCACCGGCCTGACTGCTTTGCCGGACGGAAAGGAGTAGGCGTTGGCCCTGCGTGCGGTTTCAGAGCATCCAAAATTCGCGCTGTTAAAGGCAACCCTTGGGACGCCCAAGGGTGCTACCCTCGGCTGGCTGGAGGCTATCTGGCATTTCTGTGCCAGTTTCACTTTCGCTGGCAACATTGGCAAGTATTCGGACCAGGCCATCGAGCGCTGGGCTGAGTGGGACGGGGATTCTGGTGCGCTGATCGCCGCGCTGGTTCAGGCTGGATGGCTCGACGAGCATCCGACGCACCGGCTCGTCGTGCACGACTGGCACGAGCACTCGGACGACCAAGTCGATCTGCGCCTCGCTCGCAACGGCGAGTTGTATGCCAACGGCGCGATGCCGCGTATGCGGAGGATGTCGCAGCGCGAGCGCGAGAAGGCACTGGCGCAATACGCTCAAGCGCCCTCTTCCGAGCCGGACGCGACGATCTTGCGGCCATCTTTGGTGGGTTACACGCACGGTGGCCACGAGCCGACCATGCAGAACGCTATAGGTGTGCGCATAAACGGCCAGAAATCAGCAGAAACGGCCCGGTTGTGCGCACATACGGCCACTACCAGTGCCAGTGCCAGTGCCAGTGCCAGTGCCAGTGCCAGTGCCAGTGCCCCTCCTCGCGAAAACGGCGAGGAGGGGGACGAAAACCGGGATTCTGCCGATGTCGATTCGCCCGGACCGGCGAAAGCCCGATCTCGCTTTGCGCGCTTCCGGGCCGCGATCGAGGAGTGGTGGGCGGAGCACCACCCGGCGCGCGCTGCGCCGTGGGGTCCGCGCGAGGCCAAAGCACTCTCCACGCTGCTGGCCGAGTGGCCTGCGCTCAGCTGCGACGATTTTCGCGCGATGCTTGGCGCGCGGGGAAGCTCGCAGGTGAATCTCTCGCAGCGACCATGCGTGTGGCTCCCGAGGATTGGAGACTTTGCGCACGGGCCACTCGATCGCTACGGTAAGCCGATGCGACCGGCGCTGCCTGCGATGGCTCAGCCCGGGGCCGTTGCACAGCCGGAGGAGATGACTCTGCGTGAGCAGTATGAGGATTGGCTGCAGCGGGCATCGCGCAATCCTGCATATCGCAAGGCGCACCCGTGGGATGGGCCAATCCCTGAGGGATGCGCCGACCCGCTCGGCGTGATGGCTGAGCGAGCGGAAAGACGAGCGACGTATGAAGCACAGCAGCGCAAGAGGCAAGCATGACGACACACGTGTATCACCCGGCCATGTGGCTGTACCTGCGCATGATCCAGTACGCGGTAATCGACGCCACGCGTGGTGGGCGCAAGCGACCCTCCGACGAGGCGCTGCTCGCTCGGGATTGGATTGCCACGTCCAGCGGCGTGGGATGGCGCGATTCGGGCTATCTCTCGTTTGACCACTGCTGCTCGGTGCTCGGCCTGGACGCCGATCCGGAGCGCGTAGCGCTGCTGGAGCAGATCGACCGGACGCGCGACTTCGACACGCCCGAGTGCTGGGCGCGCCTCGAAGCGCTGCGCGCACAGGAAATCGACTGCCCGGCGATCTTCGAGACACCGCGCGTGGTTCCAGTGCTGGATCAGATGTGTTTTGCGCTGGAGGTTGGAGCATGAGGCCGCGCAAACGTGTGATACTCATCGGGACTTATGAGCGGGACGTGCTCGCCTTGAGCTGTGTGCTCAACAGCAAGCCGTGGTGTGCATGTAGCCCCGTGACGCCAGAGCGACCACTCCGCGACCATCTGCGCCGGAGGCACTACGACGCGGCCCTGATCTTCGGCGACGCGGGCGCTATTCCGGCGATTCGCGCCAAGCATCCGGGGTGCCACATCCTGCTCGTTGGACCAGAAGAGCCAACAGAGGGCTACGCCGACGCCCAGATCCGCAACCCGGAGGGCAACGCCGAGATCATCGAGATGCTGCGCATCCTGTCTGCGCGCAAGCGTGGCCCAAAGCCTGGAGGTGCAAAATGAAAGCGATTGTTAAGATTTACAGGCGTATACGCGGGGTATACAAGCTGCACCGAGTGTGCATCTATCTTGAGGCGCGCTTGTATGAGCGTCCCTGTCGAGAGAAATCACAGCGATAGTCGTGGGAAGAATTCAGGAGTGCCGGGCTGCTCTGGTGGATCAATCGCACACTACACCTCTTCGGATGGGCGATTGTATGCGAGGTAGTAGGAGATTCGGTTGTCGCTTGTTACCCGGCTCGTGTGGGTTTCAGGGGGGTTAGCTCGGAAGACGAAGCAGCGGGATTCACCGCGCTGACTCGGCACTTATCCAAGAACGCCACTCTGATCGTTGGTGGAGATAGCCGTCTTCGCTCCCCGCGTGGGCCGCGCTCCGCAGTGCGGGCACGGCTTGCGCCGCTCGCGTGCGCTGAGCATCACGCCGCACCCGATGCAAGGAATCTCCACCCGCGCACGTGGCGCAGGGGGCTTGATCCGACGCGCATTTTCTCGTCTGTTTTGCTCCCAGTTGTTGCATATCGCGCAACGGCTGCATTTGAGGGCGTCTATTTCCGGGCATTCCGTCAATTTTCTATGCGCAGAGGTTGACAGTCCAACAAAACAAAGAATTTCTTGCGCGATTTTCGCAATTGGTCGCCAAATAGGTCACCAGATGGCAAAAGCGCTCAATCCGGCTCGCATCGCAGCACAAAAGCCGCCCGCGCATCGCATCTACACGCATGATCGGGAGGGCGTGATGCTGGAGAGCAGGCCCACTGGACGGCGGACCTGGTATTGGCGATACACGCTGGAGGGCAAGCGCAGGCTGATGCGGCTGGGCCGCTGGCCCGGTGTGTCGCTGGCAGAGGCCAGGCGCAAAGCTGCCGATCTGCGGCAGCTAGCCGCTCGCGGGATAGACCCGAGAGCGCCGCGCGTTGAGGGGATCACCCTGCGGGCGTGTGCCGACGCGTATTTGCAGGAGGTTGGGGCCAAGCGGCGCAAGTCGATTGTTCCGGTGCAACGCGAGCTGGAGCGCATGATCCTGCCCGCGCTGGGGCATATCCCTGTTGCATCGATCACGCCAGAGCATGTGCGATCACTGGTCTTTGCGCACCGCGACGCGGGGTATCCGGCTGCAGCTGCATCGCTGCGCGGCACGATCAAGCGCATCTGCGATTACGCCATGGCGTGCGGCCATTTATCGGCCAATCCATGTGCCGGTGTGCCGATGCAATATATCGCCGCGGCGCGCTCGCGTAACCGCGTGCTTAGCCGGGATGAGATTGCATGGCTCGTCCAACGGCTGCGGACCGGGTCGCCGTGCCCGTCCCGCGCGGGACTGCTGCTGTTGCTGCTCACCGCTGCGCGCAAGAGTGAGCTGCTCAAGGCGCGATGGTGCGAGATGGATTTAGAGCGGAGGGAGTGGTCCGTCCCAGCCGAGCACTCCAAAGCCGGGCAGCCGCAGATATTTTTTTTAGCGCGGCAGGCGGTGGAGATACTCCGCGCAATGGAGGATGGCGCGCCGGATGGATATGTTCTCCATGCCGAGCATCCAGATGTGCCGCTGGAGCGATCCACGCTCAATCAGGAGCTGGCTAGGCTACGCAAAGGCCAAGCGCACTGCACGGTGCATGATCTGCGCCGCACGGGCGCGACGCACATGCGCGAGATGGGATACGACGCTGATTGGGTGGAGGCAACGTTGGGTCACAGGCTGGCCGGGGTGCGCGGGGTGTACAACCGGGCACAGTATCGAGAGGGCCGACGGGAGATGGCGCAGGCATGGGCCGACAGTATTATACCGTCTTACACTGTGGAATCAAACACTTACGATGGTCAAGGAAAAGAAGCGGGTCCTTCCCCGGCCATCCCGCGCGGGGGTAACGCATGACCCCCCCTGTTGTCTAGCCACAAAAGATTTTTGCCAGATTTCCATTTCCGCCAATGTCAAAGCTTGAAATTGTAAAAAAAAATCGCGAAATGACTGTAACTGAAGTTTCAGAGTTACTTCCCGTTTCTGCGCGACAAGTGCGCAACTGGATCAAAGAAAAAGGCTTACCCGCTCGCGATTCTGAGCGTGGGAAAATCCTCAACTGGCACGAAACGTTAGACTGGTATATAACTCACATCGCTGGATTTAGCGGAAATCGCGGAAATCGTTCCGCGCAATTGCCCGAAAATTTGCCAGAAAGCGAGCAGGAGACGTATGAAGAGGCTTTAACTCGAAAGACGCGAGCGGAGGCCGATCTTAAGCAGCTCATTCTCGCGCGTCAACGGGCCGAAGTGGTCGCGATATCGGATGTTGAGCGTGCAGTTGCCAGGTCAAACAAGTCGATTCAGACGCTCATACAGGCGTTCCCGGCAGCGCTGGCCCCACAACTGCTCGGCATGGACGACCGAGCGAAGGTCTTCGCCCTGCTGCAGCGCGAGTGCAATGCGCTCCTGACGAACCTGACGGCGATTGACGCGATTGTGGAGGCTGAGGTGGTCGAGGATGCCGACGATGCGGAAGCAGAAGAATAACGGACAGTCGTTATGAGCGCCGCGAGCAGCTCACTCTATTCCACAACCAGCGAAGGGCTGAGTGCCCTCCGAAGAGCCTTCCGACGGGCGCATCTCATGTATAAGCCTGCTCCGATCCTCTCGCTCTCAGAGTGGGCTGACCGTTACGCGTTTGTCCCGCCAGAGTCTGGCGCGATGCCCGGGAAATTTCGCACGTCATTTGCGGAGTACCAGCGCGGCATCCAGGACGCCATTACGGATCCGGGCATCGAGACCGTCGTCCTGATGCTGTGCGCACAGTCGGGCAAGAGTCAGATACAGCTCAACACCATCGGCTATTACACCCACTGGGAGCCATCTCCCATGCTGGTCGTCCAACCGAGCCAGCACGAGGCCGAAAAATTTTCGAAGAACCGCATCGCCAAGATGATTCGAGACACGTCCGTGCTGCGGGATATCTACCCGCCAGCACGATCCCGTGATTCTGGAAACACCCTGCTCAATAAAGAGTTCCCAGGCGGCGTGCTGGTCATCGCCAGCGCCAACTCACCGGCCAGCCTGTCGTCCATGCCGATCCGCATTCTGCTTCCGGACGAGGTGGACCGCTACGAGGCATCCTCCGGCACCGAAGGCGACCCTGTTGACCTGGCTGAAAAGCGGACGACGAGCTTTTGGAATCGCAAGATCGTCATGGCGTCTACCCCGGCGTTCAAGAACCTTTCGCGCATCGAGAGCGGCTACGAGGCCAGCGACAAGCGCCGTTACTACGTGCCGTGTCCGCACTGCGGAGCGATGCAGCAGTTGCAGTGGAAGCGCATGCAATGGAAGACGCAGGTGGTCAGCGAAACCAGTCCGCAGCGGCTGACCGACTGGTGGTATGTTTGCGAGAACGGCTGCGAGATTCGTGAGCGCCACAAGCACGAAATGATTCGCCTGGGCGAGTGGCGCGCCACCGCGCAGAGCCACGACGGCAAGACGGCTGGGTTTCACCTGAACGCGCTCTACTCGCCCTTTCTCGACTGGAGCAAGATCATTCAGGAGTGGCTCGCCGCACAGCATTCGCTGGAGCGCTTGAAGACGTTCGTCAATACGCGCCTGGCGGAGACGTGGGAGATTCGCGGCACCGGGGCCGACCTGCACGCGCTCGAATCGCGTAAAGAAAACTACAGTGAGCTGGTCCCGGACGGCGTGCTCTTTCTCACGGCTGGCGTGGACGTGCAGGACAACCGGCTGGAAGCTTCTGTTATTGGCTGGGGCATCAACGAAGAGCGGTGGGTAATCGATCACGCCGTCTTCCCGTCGGCTGCGCATCCTTGCCTGCCCGATCCGTCACTGCCGGAGAGCGACTCGCGCAGTCCGTGGGCATCGCTCCGCGAGTATCTCCTGCAGGACTGGAAGCATGCCTCCGGACTGGAGATGCGCGTCTCCTGCGCGATGATCGACTCCGGGGGTCACAATACGGAGCGCGTCTACGATTTCACGCGGCGGCACGAGCTGCGCCGGTGGTATGCAATCATCGGTCGAGGAGGGATTGGGAGGCCGCTTGTCAACTCGGGCACCCGCGTCGGCCCGTTCCGCACTTTGCTCTTCACGGTCGGCGTGGACACCGCAAAGGAAGACATCTTCACCTCGTTCCGCACACAGCAGGAGGGCGCGGGATTCTGCCACTTCAACTCCGATCTACCGACCGAGTATTTCCGTCAGGTCACAGCGGAGAAGCTCGTCGCGCATAAGGAAAACTTTGTCTCCACGCTGCGCTGGGAGAAAACCAGCGAGCGCAATGAGGCGCTGGACTGCTTTGTTTACGCCCGCGCTGCTGTGGCCGCGCTCCGGCCCAACTTCACGCGGCTCAAGCGCAATTTTGACCGCGCAGTTGCTGCGCAAAGGCCGTCCGAAAAAGCTGCGCAAACCACTCCCGAAAAGCCGTCGTCCAGCGCAACCAAAGCGCCTGTAGTGGCGCTCGACATTCGTGCACTGCCAGAGGTTTCGATCCCCGTGCAGCCCACACCAAAGCCTCGCCGGACCAGCGTCGCGGACCAGCTTCGGAGTCGTTTGCGCTGAAAATTGCGCGATTTTTTCGCTCTATTGCAGGGTGTGGTCATGGGAACGCTTCCCAACCCGGCCACACCCCTCGCGCAGTTCT
The DNA here is from genome assembly GCA_021816455.1 of Acidobacteriota bacterium. Classification (GTDB taxonomy): domain Bacteria; phylum Acidobacteriota; class Terriglobia; order Terriglobales; family Acidobacteriaceae; genus Acidicapsa. The sequence goes on along the minus strand of JAKAXU010000004.1, from coordinate 50,249 downwards.
ACGATTCCGATATCCCCTTGGAGCCGACACAGCTTCGCGCCGGGGATTCGTGGAACTGGATTCGCCAATTTCTCAACTATCCCAGCGCGATTTACACGCTCAGCTACATCCTGAACTCGCCGACGGGTCGCTTTGTTTTTCCCGCGGGATCGATCACGCCGGATGCTTCCGGCGTCGCGTTTCTTGTGCAGCTTTCTCCCACACAGACGGCACCAGTCGTGCCAGGCATCTACGACTTCATCGCTGTGCTTACTGATGCTTCGGCTACGCCGCCGCAGCAGGTCACACTCGCGTTGCAATCCGTCAATGTGCTGGCCAACATCGCAGGCGCAACGGGCGGCGTAGACACGCGCAGTTTCATCAAGAAAACGCTGGATACCATCGAGGCTGCAATCGCGGGCAACACGCGTCCAGATATTCAGGAGTACATGATTAACGGTCGGCAGATTCGCAAGATCAGCCCGATTGAGCTGGAAAAACTGCGCGCCACTTACCGCGAAGCATACAAGGCCGAGCAACGTGCCGCTGGCATGTACACCGCGCCGCGTGGCATCGGCTTCCGCATTCGAGGCTCACGATGAATCGAGAAAATCCTGAAAACGAAAAGCGAAATTTTTCACTTGCCGTCGCATGTGTCTTTGCATGGCTGCTGATCGAAATGTTGCTGGGAGTGGCATGGAAGGTGGTCGCGCATGGCTCGCATTGAACCACTGGACTTGTCCGAGGCTCGCGCCGCGATGGTCGAAGAGCGCTCGCTTACCAGCGAAAATTTCATGTATGCGCAATCCGGCAATGGCACCGGATGGGGCGGATTCACCAGCGCCAAGCTCGGCAGGCTGACCGAGGACTGGCCATCTGTTTCGCGATCGATGGATCAGGATTTGATGATCGACCTGCGCCGTCTTCGCGCGCGCGCACGCAACCAGTCGATCAACTCCCCCTGGGCGGCAAAGTTTCTGCAGCTTGTGCGCTCCAACGTCGCAGGCGAACACGGCGTCAAGCTGGTGTTCAAAGTTCCCCACTCTTCCTCCACGAGCGATAACCCACTCTTGGACGACAAAGCCAACCAGGAGCTTACGCGCGCGTGGCGCGAGTGGGGCAAGCGCGGCTCCTGCACTGTTTGCGGGCGATACAGTTGGCGTGAGCTGCAGCGGCTCATCTGTGAGAACGTCGCTCGCGATGGCGAGCAGTTTCTGCGCAAAGTCTACGTTCCCAAGTCTGTCAATCCCTTTGGATTTCAGCTTCAGTTGATCGACGCCGACCAGGTGGACGACAACTACAACCAGCTTGGAGCGCCGAACCGAAACCAGATTCGCATGGGCATCGAGGTGGATGGCAACCAGAAGCCGCTGGCCTATTACCTCTTCGACGGCAATCCTTACGAGTCGTACTCCGTCGGCAATCGCATCCGCGTCCCGGCGTCGCAGATCATTCACTTTTTCATCTCGCATCGCACAGGGCAAACGCGCGGCTATCCATGGTTTGCCCCCGCGATGAGTCAGTTGAACATGCTCGATGGCTACTTTTTCGCGGAACTCACGGCGGCACGCATCTCGTCGTCTGTGGTCATGTCTATCGAGAGCGATCCAAACTCCCCCGCCGAGGCATTCACCGGCGACGGCCTGAACGCAGACGGCTCCAAGGCAGTCGATATTGGCTACGGCAAAGCAATCGAGATGCCGACGGGGCAGCACCTTGCCAATCACACGCCGCAGCATCCGGGGTCTGCCTTCGCGGACTTCGTCAAGCAGTCTGGGCGTGGAATTGCCTCTGGCATGAACGTCAGCTACCACAAGCTCTGCAACGACCTGTCGGGCGTGAATATGTCCAGCGGTCGCCTGGGCGAGCTGGAAGAACGCGACTTCTGGCGCGAGATTCAAACCGAGTTGATCGACGACTGTCTGGAGCCGATCTATGAGGCGTGGCTGTCGTCGGGGCTGCTCACGGGAGCCATCGGGCTATCAGTTGCGGATAAATCGCGATTTCTCGGCCAGTCGTTGAAGTGGGAACCGCGCCGCTGGCCTTGGGTCGATCCGCTCAAGGACGTGCAGGCAAGCACGCTGATGGTGCAGAACGGCTTTGAAACGAATGAGTCGATCTTGAACAGCCACGGGCGCGATCTTGCCGAGGTCTATCACCAGCGCAAGCGCGAGCAGGACTTGGCCGACGAACTCGGACTGCAGTTCGGCACGGATATTCGCGGACGTGGCAACTCCGAGGTCAACGCCGGGCCGGACACTGTGGCGGAAGACCCGGAGGAGCCAAACAACGAACCCGAAAATGCGCAGGAAAAGCCGGTGGCAACATCGGCTCCTGCCAAGGTCAACAAACCACCCAAACCGACCGCGCGGCCGAAACAGGCCCCGGCGACATCGACTCCAAAGAGCAGTTGAGGTGCACCATGCGTATCTTCGCCACCGTCGTAAAGAAAGTGGACTGGTCCGGCACCCCCGGAGCAAATTGGCAAACCCAGCTTTGGCTCTCATCCTTTGGCCAGCACGGGTTGAACGCCTCAATTATGGTCAATCTGGCCGCTGGGGCAGAGCTGGAAGACGCTGAGGTGGGCGATGTCGTCTGCCTCGATCTGACCACCCCCGCATCCCGGCTCAACTGAGCCGAGCTGAGGACGAAATGCCATACGTGAGGCGCGTCTTTTGCCAGAACCGTGTCAGGCTCTTCGGCTTCCTGTGGAAGGTTCCTTGCTCAACCTACCTCCCGGCGAGCGCCCGAGTGTGTCCCTCATGTGGCGCGGCAGTCCCTCCGCTGCGCGATCTCTATGTGCGCCCGGCACCGGTCCGTGTTCCCGGGCCACCACGGTGAAATGCCCCCATGCTTCTCCTTGAACTTAAACCCCGCTGAAATTTGCGGGGTTTTTTCATTCGCGGCGATAGTCGCGGTATGGCCGAATCAAAGACAACCGAAAAAGCCCCGATCTGTTTCCGCGATGCGCAGCTTGAGGCCGTGGAAGCAGCCGCAGACGCCACTCGCGCCGAGGGCGATGCAGTCACGCCACTGCGAAAGTCCGGCGCAGACCCCGGCCGATTTCGGTTGGTTGCCTCCACCGACGCACCAGTGCCCATGTGGGGAGTGCCGGAGGTGCTGAAGCACGGCCCGGAAAACATCCGTCTCGCGCGCCTGAACACCGGCAAGATGCCACTTCTCTACAATCACGACCGCGACGCGCTGCTCGGCATCGTCGATAAAGGCGAAGTTGTCGGGGGCAAGCTGCTGGTTGAGGGCCGATTCTCGGCCAATCCAGAGGCGCAGCAGAAGCGCCGCGACTACGACGACGGCATCCTGACCGGCGCATCGATTGGCTATCGCATTCACGCGCTCAACCGGCACACCGACGGTGACGGGCGCACCACACTGCGCGAGGTAACGGACTGGGAGCCGCTGGAAGCCACGCTGGCAACCGTCGGAGCCGATCCTGATGCAGGATCACGCACAGCGTCCACAGAGTTTGAGGTTGAGATCACGGAAATTCGGACCGTGCTCGATCCCGAAGAGAAACCCAACCCGAAAAATTCAACTGAGGAGAAACGCATCATGGCAGAAGTCAACGTGGGAGAAAATCGAGCCGAAGTCGAGCTGAAGCGCACGCAGGAGATTCTTGCCATCGCTGCCGATCCCGACTACTCGCGCTTTGTCACGCCGGAAGAGACGCAGCGCGCGGTGCGCGAAAACACTTCCGTCGAAGCCTTCCGAAGCGGAATCGTCCGGAAGATCGTGGACGAGAACAAGGCCTCCAAGGTGGGCACCGTCGGCGCAAAAGTCTTCGCCGAGGCCAGCGAAAAGGACCGCAAGCGCTACAGCGTCGCTGGATTCGTCCGGTCGATGGTCAATCAGGCGCGCCCCGGCACCTTCGGCCAGGACTACGACGCGAGCTTTGAGCGTGAAGTCTCCAACGCCATCGCCAAGCGGCTTGGCCGCAGCACTCCGGGCGTCTTCATTCCGGCCAGCACCTTCCAGCTCGGCGAGCGCGCACTCGGCACCACGGGCATCGCCGCTGGTGCGGGCCAGTTGGAGATCACCTCCGAATCCTCTCTCGTCAGCACAATCACGTCTCCCAACGTGATTGAGATGCTGCGCAACCGTCCTCGCTGCGTGCAGCTCGGCGCGCAGACGCTGGGCGGTCTGGACAGCGTCGTCCGCATTCCCCGGCAGGACACGGCAGGATCGTGGAACTGGGTGGGTGAGGGCGCGACGGTTTCGCCGAGCGACCTGACCACGGACTTTGTTTCCGTGCAGCCCCGGCGCGGCTCCACGCAGAGCGCGTTTGACACGCAGTTGCTGGCCAGCAGCTCTCCGGATGTGGAAGCTCTGGTCCGTGCCGACTTCAACAAAATTCGCAACCTCGCCATCGACTATGCCGCGCTCAACGGCCCAACCGGTGGGCCGGGACCCAGCGGCATTCTGAACGCCACCGGTCTGGCTATCATCGCGCCCACGGGCACGGTGAGCGCCTACACCACGGCCAAGATGCTCTGCTGGGCCGACGTGACCAACTTCGAAGAGACCGTGGCCGCTGCCAACGCAGACACCGCGACCTCTGGCTGGATGGTCACGCCTGGCATCCGCAAGGCGCTCAAGAACACGCCCATGTTTGCTGCGGGCTATGCTCAGCCGATCTGGATGCCGGGCAAGCGCGACCCCAACGGCATCGAAGAGGGTCCGATGGGCTACAACGCGGGCGTCACCAACCAACTCCCGCAGAATGGCGCTCTGAGCGGTTACACCGGCCCCGGACTGCACACGGCCATCTTCGGCGACTGGTCTCAGCTCATCTTCGCGGACTGGGGAGCGGTCGAGGTGATCTACGATCCGTACACCCAGGCTGCGAGCGGAGCAATCGTGCTCACGATGTCTTCGCTGCATGACGTGATGATCCGCCACATCGCGGCGTTTGTCGCTGCGACGCAGGTGGCAACCGCCTAAACCGGGCGAGTCCCACAACCGGGCGAGTGCGCGCAGAGCGCGTATCTCGCCCAACCATTTTCGGAGGAAGCATGGCAATCCCCGTCAAGCAAACCGTTCTGGCCGTCGCCCTCATCAACATGCTGGTGGACGGCGAGCCAGTCGCGGCAGGCGAAAAGGTAACTCTCCCGCTGCGCGATTTTCGCTATCTCAAAAACCTTGGGCGGGTGAAAGAGGCCAGCCTCTACACGCCCCCTGCACAGCCTGTGGCAGCCGCGAAGGGAAGCAAGTAAGTGTTCGGAGATGCCGATCTGCCGGTCTTTTTCAACGACTTCGGCGTTCCGGTTGTGTGGAATAGCGAACCGGCCACGGTCGGCATTCTCGACACAGAGATGAACGTCTACGCGCACGGCGGAGGGCCGGGGGATTTTGAAACCAGCCTGCTGCTGCTGCGCATTCCGTATAACAGCTTCTCGGGCGTTCCACAGCCGGGCGACCCCATCACGGTCAATGGCGTTCCCTACACTATTCTGTCTCAGCCTGAACAAAAGGATCAGCAGATTCTGGAATTCTATCTCAAAGAGGCGTAATCATGTCCAAAGGCGTCAACAACGTAACCGTGCTCGGCTATGTGGGCCGCGCTCCCGAGGTCAAGGCAACGCAGTCGGGTGCGCTGGTCGCAACGTTCTCCCTCGCGACCAACGAAAAGCGCAAGAAAGACGACCAGTGGGTAGACGCCACCGAATGGCACAACATTGTCGCCTTCGGGAAGCTGGCCGAGGTTATCCGCGAGTTTGTGCGCAAAGGGTCGCACCTCTACATCTCCGGCAGGCTGCGCACCGTGAGCTGGGACGACAAAAGCGGCGTCAAGCGCTACCGCACGGCGATCCACGCCGATGAGATCATCCTGCTCGACAGCAAAGAAAACGGCGCATTCAGCGAGCCGCCGACAGATGCCTATGCGGGTGACTTCTGATGCCTGCGCAAACGCTCTGGACGCAGGCTGCAACCGCGATTCTGACGGCTCTGAACGCCCCCGGTTCGCCTGCCACGGCCTACCGCGCGCGGTATGAAGCCATCGCGCAGGCGCAGACGGCGTTCAACCTGTTTCCCACCAAAATGGCCGTCAAATACAGCGGAGCCAACGACAGTGCAGAGGTGGAGGCGACCTTTGTGGTGCGAGCGTACACCAGCGCGACCACACAGGTCGATCTGGTCGCCGATCCGTTGGTGGCCTGGGCGTGGCAGCAGTTGAGAATCGATCCCACGCTGGGCGGCGTGGCGACGGATGCCTACATCACCGATATCGAGATGGGATACGTCGAAAAGACTTCGAGCGATCAGATTTGCGTGGATATCTCGATCTGCGTTGAGATGCAGGTAGGGCGAGACGATCCCACACTCAATAAGATGCTCGGGGCCAATCTGTAACTGAAAAGAGGACCGCATGGCTGTTACTCCACACAAAATTGCCGGGTACAAAGCGCAACTCGCGTATGTGGTCGCGGGTGTCACAACTGTCGTCGCCGGTCTCACGGACCTTTCGGGCAAATTCACTGCCGAGGCGATGGACGCAACCGACCACGGCGGCGGGGGGTGGAAGTCCAGCGAGGCTGGTCTGCTGCACTTCAGTGGGACGGCGAAGCTCCAGTTCATCGAGGGCGACACCACGCAGCAGTTTCTGCGCAGTCAACTTCTGGCGCAAGCTCCGTTTGAGATCACCATGTTTCCTGAGCAGACCGCAGCGGGAACGGGCGAAGACGCCTACCAGGGCAGCGTCATCATCACAGACTGGTCGTTCGACGCGAAGAACACGTCGCTGCAGGATGTCACGGTCACGCTGGAAGGCGCTGGCGCATTCACGGTGATCTCGCAGTAAGCGCAAAGGCGATCCGCTCAGCTTGCTGGGCAGAAAGAGGCAACAATGGCTGTCACTCCGCACAAGATTGCTGGATACAAGGCCCAGCTTGGCTATGGCGTCACGGTCGGGGGCGTCACCACCTATACCATCGTCGCGGGTCTGACGGACCTTTCGGGCAAGTTCACAGCCGAGGCGATGGATGCAACCGACCACGGCAGCGGGGGATGGAAGTCCAGCGAGGCTGGTCTGCTCCACTTCAGCGGCACGGCAAAGCTCCAGTTCATCGAGGGCGACACCACGCAGCAGTTCTTGCGCAGCCAACTACTCGCGCAAGCTCCGTTCCAGATCACGATGTATCCCGAGGTGTCCGCTGGATCGACCGAAGATGCCTACCAGGGCAGCGTCATCATCACAGACTGGTCGTTCGACGCGAAGAACACGTCGCTGCAGGACGTCACGGTCACGCTGGAAGGCGCTGGCGCATTCACGCTGATCTCGCAGTAATCCGTTCTTTGGGCACCGGGGCTGACTCCTGAGACGGCCCCGGCTTTTTCCGTAACGAGGTGGTTATGCTCTCACGCAAGCCGATTTATATCGATCTCGACCGCAGGCGCGAGATTGTCTTCAATCTCAATACAGAAATTCTGATCCGCGAGGAAGGGAAGGGCGCGTCCAGCCTGTGGGAGTCGATTGGCGTTGAGACGGACCCGGAAACGGGAGAAGAGAAAAAGCTGCTCGATGTCAACCTCGAAAACCTCCGCGTCTACCTGTGGGCTGCGCTCTTCGAGGATGCGAAAAAACATGGCGAGATGCTGACCGTCGAGGATGTCGGCGCGATCCTCACGCATCGCAAATACGTCACAGAAGCCGTGCTTCGGATCACGGAGGCTCTGCGCCTCTATTACGGAGACGACGAGGGGGAAGCCTAAGCCCTGAGCGCAAAAAAAGGCGCTCGGGGCGCTCCCGCAGACCATCCTTCACATGGGAAGATTGCTTCCGTGTGCTCTGCGGCGAGATGGGCTTTTCCCGCTCCGAGTTTTACCAACTCACCTATTGCGAACTGCGCCTCATTCTGGAGGGCCGCGAGCGCGTCCAGCGCCGCGAAGCCGAAGTCAGGCGCTACGAGCAGGCGTGGAAGATCGCGTGGCTCCTCGCGCCGCATGCCGACCCCGACAAAGACCCGCTGACGCCGGAAAAGATTCTTGGACTGCCGGAGCGCAAGTCGCGCCGCGTCCGCAAGGGCAGCGTGGTCGAGTCTTTTGACGCGTGGCTGGCTGCGCGCGAGAAGCGCAAAGCCAAAGAGTCCGCGCAGCCCGCACAACCAGCTTTGCAGGAGGGTGAACCATGAGCAATGGCGTAGTGATCCAGATCATCGGCAAGGATGACACCGGCGAGGTGGTGAACGCGATCAAGCGGCACCTGGACGACCTGAAGACGAAAGCTGCGGAGACCAGCAGCTCGATGGGCAGCATCGGCGGTGCGATGCTTGGCGGCTTGCAGGCAGCCGGAATCTACATCGGCTTGCAGCAGGTGGTGGGCGGATTCAAGCAGATGATTAGCTCATCGGCTGCGCTGGGCATGCAGATGAGCCGCCTGTCGGAGATGACGGGCATCAGCGTGCAGACGCTCAGCTCGCTGCGCTACGCCGCGCAGATGAGCGGGACCAGTTTCGATTCCTTCATTCGGGGCGTCATTCATCTCTCGCAATTGATCTGGGAGTGGCAGCACGGCCTCTCCACGGCTCGCTACGCTTTTCAGGCGCTGGGAGTCAGTCAGAAGGAGATGGCCGCAACCGGCGGCGACCTGAACAAGGTGCTGGCGCTGCTCGCCGATAAGCTCCACGCCATGCCGAGCGGCTATCTGAAGCTTGCTGGCAGCGAAGGGATACTCGGGCGCATGACCAAGGATCTGCTGCCGGTGCTGGAGCAGGGCAGCGACGGACTGCACCGTATGGGACTGGAAGCACGCGACGCAGGTGTGCTGATGGACGCCAACGGCACCGAAAAAATGAAAGAGATGTTCCAGGCCAGTCAGCAGCTACATAGTTCCCTACTGGGGCTGGGCATGGCATTTAACGCGCTCGCCGATCCTACTTTAGCTAAATGGGCAGATGGGTTGACGGCAGAGATTCAGGATATGCGTGGCTCTTTCATTGGCTACGCTGAGGAGGCCGCTGGCGGCTGGTTAATGTCGATGTCGGGAGATAGTTCCTTTTCAAAAGGCGCGGCTCAGCAACTCTTCAACGCTGGCTCGCGCCGAGTCGAAAAAGGGAACTCTGCGTTGTCTCCGCAGCCCGCGACCGACAAGCCAAAGGCCAACGCGGCCTTAGCCTTCGATCAGAAGTCGGGCGCGGAACGCGCCAGCGGCGAAGTTCGCGCGGCCACCATGCGCGCCCAGCTTGCCGAGGCCGAGGCGCGGTTGCAGGTTGCCCGCGCCCGCAGCTTCGCTCAAGAGAAGCTCGCCATCCTCGAAGCGCAGCACCACGCGCAGCTCGTCACCGACCGGCAATACTACGCGCAGCAGGCGGCCATCCAGCAGGCGGCGTACTCCGCTGAGCGCCAGACGATGCAGGAGCAGCAGGAGGCGCTGCGCAGTCAACTTGCCGCAGCGGAAAAGCACCACGGAGGCACCCCGCAGGAGCAGGAACAGCAACTCCAGCGCGTGAACGACCTCAAGCGGCAGCAGATTGAGCTTTCCCAGCGCCTGCTGGAGATTGACACGCAGCACGTGCAGAAGTCTGCGGAGCTGGCCGCGCAGCAGATCGAGGCCACGCGTCGGCAGCGGGAAGCCGTGCTGAGCATGGAGGCAGCGCTCGAAGAAGCGCGCGGAAAAGGCACCAGCGCCGCTCTGGCGAAGCTGAAGGACGCCGGTGACACCCAACGTCAGTCGCTCGTCACCGGAGGCGCTACGGCCCAGCAGCTTGCGGAATTCGATGCCTTGCAGAAGATCAAGAGCGCCAAAGTGCAGATTGCCGCGCTCGATCGCCAGCAGGAGCAGATTCGCCTGCGCGCCAAGATCGAAGAGGACAAGGTGCGCCAGCAGGCGCTCGCCGGAGCGGTGAGCCAGGAGCAGGCCGCGCAGCAACTGAACGCGCTGCGCCAGCAGGAAGCCCAGCAGCTCCAGACGCTCGCCGCGCAATATCAGCAGTTCGGCCAGACGGCGTTGCAGTCGCAGGCCGCCATCGCGGACCAGATCACGCAGACGATGCAGGCGATGCAGAAGTCGAGCGCGGCAGCCAATCAGACGCTGGGAACCTACGCCGGCGAGGGGGAAAAGATCGCGCATTCGATCTTTGACCCCATGTTCAGCGCCAGCACCAAGTGGAAGCAGGACTGGAAGACGATCTCTGACGGGCTGGTCAGCGACCTTGGCCAGCTCATGGAGAGCAAAGTCTTTGGCTACCTCTTCGGAGATCCGCAGGGTCGCGGCGGACGTGGCCTTTCCGGTGGAAGCTACAAGGGCAACATCACGTCGCCCTTCGGGCAGCCGGGCGCGACGGCTGGGGGTGTCTTGGGCAGCTTGCTGGCGCACATGCACCACGGGAAAAAGGCATCTACAACGCCGGGAGTTGCTTCTGGCCATATAGGTGTTTTGGGCCATCTCTTAGGCCACTTTCACCACGGGAAAAAGCTATCGAGTCCAGCAGTTCCCTCCCCGACTGGACCGGGCCAGAAACAGCCGTGGGGGCTGCATGGCATGAACGAGCTTGGGAAGCTCTTTGGCCATCATCACAAAGGGACGCAGGCCGTGAGCAACGGCGGTTACAGCAAGGGCGCAGGCGCAATTCCCACGGCGGCATCGTCGATCATGCAGATGGCGAAAAAAGGCACCGGAGGAGGGGGTGGCGTGGAGGTCATCATCAACAACACTGGCGCTCCGGTGCATGCCGCCAGCGCCACTAGCTCACTTATCAGCGAGATGGAGAAACAAGTCATCAACATTATGCTGAACCAGTTCGCCACCAATGGACCGGTCGCGCAAGCGTCTCAATCTATGACTGCGGGTATGAGCTTTGCGTGAGGGCTTACGCAGGACGCTGCGGCTGCGCGGGCTGAGACTGCGTAGCCGTGTTGGGCTGCGCACTCACGGCCCAGATCAGCGCGCCCACCCACCCCAACAGCGTCCATCCCAGAAACAGATTCAGGATTGCAACCCCTGCTGCATAGCGAGAGTCCTTGTAAGACGCGATAATGCAGGGGAGAAAATAAACAAGGAAGCCCAATATCCATGCACAGAACACAAGAACCCCAGCGAACACACTTTCTGCATCGTGGTGGGGGGCGATAAGCAGGGCAATCAGAATTTGCATGGTCATCTCCATTTCTAGCTGCGCGTGAGGGTGATTGTACCGCTGTTCCCGGCGCAGTCGCCGGATTCCACACTGAAGGTTCCTGTGATTATGTTGCCGCCGGGAGCAACGGTTCCCAAGATAAGCAGCGACCCATTATTGGTTTGGAGGGTGGCTGAGAGCGACGGGCCGATCACTGTGGCCTGGTAGGACGGAAGCGGAATGCTCGGCAGGCACGGCGAGTTAGCTATCTGCGCCGTCACGTTGAGGACGCCTTCCAGATTCGCCTGTCCCGGAGAAAAGCTGGCGTAGCTCTCCGAAGAGATATCTGCCGTCAGCGGGAAAGATTGCGAGCCTTCCATCGCCTGTCCCTTCCACGTGCCGACGAGTGAGCCGACGGGATAGCCATCCAGTGGGAGGGGCGTCGTTCCACTGGGAGAGCAGGCGGCAGAAGACCAACTCCCACTGAAGACTCCATTCGTCAGGGTTCCGCTGATGCTGATGCCCTGGCCGCTCAAGTTCACCGCTCCGGTGCTGCTGAGCGTCCCCCTCACATCGTAATACGAACCAATGCAGTTGCCATTGCCGTTGATGAGCAGCAGAATGCTACCGATAACCTTTCCGCTGGTCGTCGTAAAGGACGCGCCCATGACCGGGCTGTCGGGTCCATTGTTGCCTTGAAATCCCCAGTTGCCATTCATGCCAGTCTGTGCAGGAGTGGGTGACGGTCCGGGCGCTGGTGCGGCTGTATGGCCTCCGCATCCGGTGATCCAGAACGAGCACAGCAGGCTCAGCGCGCAGAGCGCAGCTTTCCAAGGGTGATTCATTGTTTTCCGCATCTTTCCGCCTTTCCCCGGCTTCAAAGCTGCGGCAATTCTACGCGGTCAACTTTTGATCCGCAATCCCTTCAGGTGCATTTTTTCCCAAGTTTCTTCCCAGATTCCCGCAAAGGATTCGTCCACCGCTTTCTGCACGTCAGCGTGCATGTGGAAGGCGTCACGCATCTTCACCTCCGGCACCATCCAATACATCGGCTTGATCTCGCGCGAATCCACCTGACGGCCCCAGATGGCCAGGTGACCGTCAATCTCTTCCTTCCAAAATTCATAGCCTTTCGTAATACGTTGAGGGCGAAGGGCGATTTGCCCTTTGCTTGTTGTTCCGGAATAGCGCCCGGCGACTGCTCCCAGCAGCGCGCGCGGGCGCAGCTCCTGCGGGATGATGGCGGATGGGCCACCAGCCAACATGCGCAGAAAGCGCGTGGGCACCGCAATATGCATGCTGCCCCCGTGCGGAACCTTTTCGCCGCCCGTCTCCTGCTTCACCATGTAATCGATGCCAGTCTTGCGGTTCTCCGTGGCCGTGTGAACATCGGCGATCTGACGCCGCGCCACCTTCAGCGCTGGCTTTATGCGGATGCCGCGCATGGTGAAGGTGTTGCGCAGCGTGAACTTATCCCCCAGCCCTCCGCGAACCTTTTCCTGTCCGGCTTTGGCGCAGAGCGTGAGCGTCTTGGCCAGCGCGAAGGGAAGATGCTGCTTTTCCAGCTCGTTGAGTCCGGCGATGGCTGCGGAGGCGTCTACTTTTGCGGTCAGAATCATGCTCAAGTTTGCCTCAATTTTTCATTTTCAGGGAAGGTTGGGGGGTGAGCACTCCGATCATCTTTCCGTGGATTTCCCGCCAGCCCACGATGGACTCTTCGCACTCCATCGAGATGGACACGATCCGCGACAAGATGGAGTCCGGATACGTGGCCACGCGTCCGCGATTCACCCGCGCCCGGCGAAGCTGGAAAGGAAACATCCGCAACCTGACGGCTGCGGACGTGCTGGCGCTGGAGCTGTTTGCCATGAACACCACACAACGTGGTGCGCTCGCCTTCTATTTTCCCAACCAGCTCTACAACGGCAGCTTTGAGATGCCACTGCCTGCGGGAACCGTGCTCAACTCGGCCTCGACCAACCCACCCTATCTGGTTGCGCCCGGATGGAACGGTGACCCGACTGGCGTCCTTGCGCCTTTTCTTTCCGAAGTCGTGAACGACACCTTTGTGCTGCCCGGCTCGGCCTCTCTCTGCGTCTCCACGGTGGACGGCTACTCCACGACGATCAGCGCCGCGTCCACGCTCTTTCAGGGGTTTATCGGTTCGGATGTTATCCCTGTTACCCCCGGCGAAGTCTATGCCATCACCGCACAGGTCTACTCCAATCTGGGCACTGCGGTCGATCTGGCAACCACCTCGCCGCAGGCGCAAATCCTTGCGCGGTTCCTGAGCAACGGCAGCCTGATTTCGCAGGTGGCAGACACGCTGGAGAACTACGGCGGCTCCCCGGCATGGGTCGAACACTACCTTTCCGCCACGGTTCCGGCTGGTGCAAATCAGATGCAGATTCTGCTCAGCCCACAGTTCACCACGAACGCCACCTTCACCGGCACGCTGGTCCTGAACGGCTTCCCGCAGTGGTTCTTTGACAGCGTGGCCGTCGCGCTGGTCACGCCCAATCAGCCGCTGGGCCGCATGGTTGGCTCGCAACCGCTGGGCTGCGCGGTGCGCTTCACCAAGCTGCCGGAGTTCAGCGATATGGGCTACGGCGGAGGCGTCAAGGTCTACGGCTGCAGCTTTGAGATTGAGGAGGTCTGACGGTGAGCACTGCATACTCTCCCATGGCCGTGCTCTCGCTGGCCGCGCAGCAGGACAAAAGCAAGCTTGCCAGCGGCGACGCTTTTATCATGCTTGTGGACCTCATCTGGAACGGCGAGCACACGCGGCTTGCGCGCAACCCGGACCCGGTGCAGTTTGACGCAGGCGACGGCAACGGCATCCAGACCTATCAGCCATTCGCCTTTGAGCTGGATATCAAGCAGCCCGGCGGCAACCAGCTTCCAACCATCCATCTGCACGCCTCCAACGTGCTCGGGTTGCTGCAATCGCTCATTGAGGCGTATGCGGGACTCGCCGGGGCCACCTGCAACCTGTATGTGATGAACACGGCGCAGCCAGCGGGCGAGCCTGCAGCGGCTTTTTCCACGACCGTGCTTTCCTCCAGTTCGACAGCGGAGCTTGTCACCTTTTCGCTCTCTGGCCCGTCGCCCATGCGCCAGCTTTTCCCGCTCTTTCTTTATCGCGGCGACGTATGTATGTGGGTAACCAAGTACAAGGGCAAGCAGTGTGGCTACACCGGCGCGCTCACCAGTTGCGATGGCACCTATGCGGGCGCAAACGGATGCACCGTGCATGACAACACCATCCGCTACGGCGCATTCCCTGGCATCGGAACCAACGGCATTGTGATTGCGAGCGCGATGCAATGAGCGACCGGCTGCCGTTCACGCTCTGGCATGACCTGGTCGGGCTGCCCTTTGCCGAAGGCGCGCGTGGGCCTGCGGCCTTTGACTGCGTGGGCGTGCTCTTTGAGATGCAGCGAAGGCTTGGGCGAAGCATTCCCGACTGCGCCAGCAACGCGGAGCTGCTGGCCGATGCGCGAAGACTGTGGACGCGTGTGACGGCTCCGCAGCCGGGCGACGCGGTGCTGCTCTACTCCAGCGAGCCTCTGTGGCATCTCGGCATCGTCACGGATATCTCGCCCAAGCCGTGGTTCCTGCATGCTTACCCGAAGACGGGCGTGATTCGCTCGCGCCTGGACCGCTTTCCATGGAAGAACCAGATCGAGGGGTATTACCGATGGACGCAATCGTAATTCAGACGCCAGAGCTGGCCGCGAACCCGGGCGTGATCGTCCGGGACGACGGCATGATCCGCGTCATCGAGAATATCAACCCGCTCGACCGCACGCAGCGGCGCGTGCAGACGCTGCCATGGCTGGCCGTCGAGACGGTGGCCGAGGCCGTGGACCGCGCAGGCATGGATGCGGCGCAATACATTGTCAGCCAGAACGGCGTGGTGCTCAGCGCAGAGGAGTTGCAGCGCGTCTTTGTGGTGCGCAACGCTTCGCTGGTCTGCCTGCCGGTGGCCATGGGCGGCGCGCTCAAGGGCGCACTGGGCCAGATCGTGATGTTTGCGGCAGTGCTGGCCGTTGCAGGCGCGATCTTTGTCTTTACGCCTGCCTCCTTTGGGCTTTCGCTGGCCATTGCGCAGATCGGTGGCGCAATCGTGAGCTTCACGCTGGCCATGCTCGCGCCTGGCGTGCAGTCGCCCTCGTTCAGCATGACCTATGACCCCACCGGGCCAAAGAGTCTGGCGCAGGCGGGCACGCCGCTCCCGAAGGCTTACGGAACGATGGGCTGGGGCGGCAACTGCATCTCCAGTTACGTGCAGTACGCTGGGCAGAAGGGATTCATCTACGCTCTGTACTGCTACGGCTTCGGGAAGGCCAGCTCGATCAGCAATATCCTGCTGAACGGCAAAGCCATCTCCACTTACGAAAACACAAATTATTTCATCCGGTACGGAACCAACGGCGACTCTGTCGCTTCTATTGGCACCACGTTCTACTCCTGCACCGGATCCACGCCGCCCACCATCACCATCTCGATTACCGGCAATGGCACGGGAGCGTCGGCCAGCGTGACGTGGCTAGAAGCTGGGGGCGTGTGGGGTCCAACCTTGAACATTGTGGGTGGCTCGGGATACACCACCGCGCAGGCCACTGTGACCATCGTCTCCAACGGAGCGTCGGGGTATGTCTCTGGAACGAACACATACAACTGTTCGATGGGGCAGACCGCTATCGATGGATTCCAGCGCACGGTGAACGGATGGCCGCAGGAGACGGAGCTGCTCGTCTCCGCTGGTCCGGTGATCGTGCCGGGTACCGGGACAGACGTGCAGGGTCTGGACGTGACCATGAAGTTTCCGAGCGGGCTGTATCACATCAGCGCGCATGGAAATTACGTCCCTATCCGCATCAGCTACAAGCTCGAAGTTTCGCCGCACGGCACAAACACTTGGTCCACTCCGCTTTTTCCGCGCTGGGTCGAGCCAATCTTCAAGCAGGGGCAGGCGGGGGAACTCTTCTGGCCGCAGTGGGTTTGCCTTCCTACGGATCGATTTCGCGGAACCGGGATCTGCTACGCATTTGACGATGGTCCACACAATCCCGGAGACAAAGCCACTTTCGTCGAGAACGTGGACGTATATGACTGGGAAGGCAACGAGACGACGGAGCAGGCGACATTCCAAGGGGAGTGGCAGCCATGCGACCCCAACCTAGGCTTCCAGCAGGTCACGGGATGGTGGGGTGGCTATCGCGTCCTGAAAGACTCCATCCAGAACGCGTTCTTTGACACGGTGAGCATCTACGGGCTGAGTCCAGGTCAATGGGATGTGCGCGCCACCAAGATTGGCTATCAGGAGCCGGGGCAGTCGTGGGTAACCGCGGACTCAACCGACAGCCACTACGTCACCGATATCTGGCTGTGGAACGTGAATGAGATCACGCTCAGCGACCTTGCTTATCCCAACATGGTGCTGATTGGCGTGAATGCGCTGGCCAGCGGCCAGCTCAACGGCACCAATCTCCAGCTCACCGCGACCATCACGCACACGCTGGGCGAAGATACGGTGTTGCCGGCGCAGCTCGCAGGCTTTGAGACAGACAACCCAGCTCTGGTTGCCTACGACGTGCTCACCAATCCGCTCTATGGCATGGCCGTTCCGGCCTCGCAGATCGACATTCCCGCCTTTGTGGACTGGGCCGAGTTCTGCGACGAATCTGTGACGAATCAGGATGGTAGCACCGCGCGTCGGTTCGTCTTTGCCGGCGTCTTTGACCAGAAGGGCGACGCCTGGAAGACGCTCCAGATGATCGGCAACATGAGCCGCGCGACCGTGATCCAGTCCGGGATGCGCTACACCGTAGCCATCGACGCTCCGGGCGAGCCGGTGCAGATCTTCACCGTTGGCAACATGACGCGCGACTCCTTCACTGAGACATGGGTCTCGCTCGACGATCGCGCCGTGGTGATGGAGTGTACCTTTGCCGACGCCGCCCGCAACTGGCGCACAGACCTGCCGGTGACTGTGATGACCTCGGCGGCCATCAATAATCCGGTGGGCGCAAAGACGGTGCGGACTCAGTTGCTCGGCTGCACCTCGCGCGATCAGGCCTATCGCTGGGCCTACTTCCACCTGCTCAGCACGCAGCTCTGCCTGCGCAGCGTGGACTTCCGCGTCAACGTCGAGGCGCTGGCCTGCGAGATTGGCTCGCTGATCGGCGTGCAGACGGACGTGACGCAGTGGGGCACCGGCGGACGCATCCTTGCAGGCTCCACGCTGGAAACGCTCGTGGTGGACCGCGACGACCTCACCTTTACCGCAGGCGCTGGCTACACCGTGGCTGTCTCGCATCCGGTGGTCCAGCGCGGCACCGCGACCGTCTCTGCCGTCAGCGGAACCACGCTGACCATGACGGCCAATCTGCCCGCAGGACGCATTGTGAAGGCCGTGGACGCGGCCGGAAACGAGTACATCGTCAACGGCTACACGGCAAACACCATCACGGTGGATACGCTGCAACCGCTGGCATCGACCGTGCCGCCTGTGTCTGGCACCGTGCTCACGCTCTATGACCAGAACGTGATTGACACTGTGCTGGTGACCGGATGGACGCCAGGCGTCGGCAACGGCACGCTGAGCATTGCGTCAAACTCATTCTCCGCCATCCCGACAGCAGACTCCGCCTGGGTATATGGCCAGAGCAGCGGATCGATGCCTGCCAAGCTCTTCCGCGTGCTCAGCATTCGGCGCAGTGGCGATCTCGAAGTCGAGATCAAGGCCATCGAGTACAACCCGCTGCTCTACGTCGATCCGGTGCCGAACTACGGGACGCCCATCGGCATTCCAAACACAGACGCGACCGTCAGCGACCTCACGCTTACGGAAGTCTTTCAGCAAGGCCTCGCGACCGGAAATCTGGAGTCAGCAACGATTGGCGTGAGTTGGGTCAATGGCAACAAGTCCGTCGGTGGCTTGGTGCGCATGCGTGTGCAACCGGTGGACGGCCTGCAGAACGACCTGATGAACCTGCTGCCGGACACTGACCTGCAGAACGGCGCAACCTACTGGGGCGACCAGTACCCGGTCAACTCTTTCTGGGAGATTCAGTACAACAAGACGCTCGCGGACAACGCTTTCACCTTCACGAATGGCACCGGAGCAGCCTACACCGTTCCGGCTGCGCCGTCGTCCGATCGCTGCTATCCGGTTCCGGTGATCGGTGGGCAGCAGTACACGCTCAGCGCGTATTTTGACGTGTCGCAGGTGACCGGAACCGGCACGGGCCTCTACGTCTGGGATGCGGCGACGGGCGCACAGGTGGCCTATCTGACGCCTGCAGGTGGCTCGGCTCCGGGCCGGTACAACGTTACTTTCACGGTTCCGGCGGCGACCAGCGCAGTGGTGCTCGATCCTTTCCTCGGCACCGCGACGATTGCTGCTGGCGCTTCCGTGGTGATTGCGCAACCGATGCTGCAATCTGGCGCGGCGATGACAGATTATCTGCCCGGCGGCGTGCCGACTGCGCCAGGGGAAAGCGGCTGGCAGGTGATCGATTACGTCGCCAACGGCAACAGCACCTCGTTTGTGGGCACAATCGGGGTGACTTACGCGGTCGAGGTCACGGGCATCGACGCTGCGGGAAATCAAGGCTCCACGCCAGCCATCGCGTCCATTGCAGTGCTCGCCAACACGAATGCGCCCCCGGCTCCCGCGACGGTGAGCTGCGCGCAAGTGGGCAACACAAACGTCCTGAGTTGGAGCGCGGTCGCTGGCGCATCCTCGTATCAGGTCTATTACCGCGACACGACGGATTTCTTCGCGCTGTCGAAGCCTGCGTTGCTCTATTCCGGCACTGCGCTCACCTGGACGGACACGCAGGTCCGCACGGGCGTCTACATGATCTTTGCCGTCGGGCCGTTGCCTGCGCAGATTCAGTCTGCTCCGGCGTATGCGTCCAACACGCCCGTTGCGCCGACCGGGCTGACGGTGACCGATGACACCTCCACGGCGACCGTGCTGGCGAACGGGACCAGCGTGGGCCGCGCTCTCGTGCAATGGACGCCACCGCTCGACTCGGACGTTACGAGCGAAGGGAAGATTCAGATTCAGTACCAGTTCTATCAAGGTTCGACGACGCAGCCCGTCAGTCCGTTGCCCATGGTGCAGCTCGGTTCCGGCGCGTGGCAGTCTGACTGGATCGACGCAGGCGAAGCAAGCGGGAATGCTTCGCTCTTCTACATCACCGGGATCGATGCCTGGGAGAGTTTCCTCGTGCAGATCCGCTCCGTCCGCGCGAACGGCAATTGCAGCGCGTGGGTGGTAGCTTCCGCGCCGCATCCGGTCAACCGCCCCCAGCCAATCATCAGCCTGGGCGGAACTGGAGTCGCAGAGATTCAATATCCCGACGGGACGGTCATCCAGTCGCTCCAGCCCGCGCAGGCAGGTGCAGACGTGACGGCGCAGCACACGAGCGCACTGACGGCGAGCCTGAGCAACCAGACCAGCGACGCGCTGGCAAGCGGCTCGCAGACGACGATCCCGTATCGCGTGGCCATCCCCGGGGAAGGCTCGACTGCTTCGACGTGGATGAATCTTGGCACGTGGGTATTCGCGTCTCCGGGATCGCTCAAGATTGAGGTCCACGCAGGTACTGGGTACAACACGAATGGTAACCAGCAGGCCATCGTGGATGTGATTGTGCGCACGTCGAACGGAGCTGCCGCGCCAAACATCTCCGGCGTCAGCGTCTTCACGCAGGGGGGGACTACGCCTGTGCTCCAGGCTGCTGCGGTGGCCACAGGCGGAAGCACCGCTCCCGGCAACAATAGTTGGGAGATCATGCTCAACTTGGCGGAGTTTGCCAACGGCTTCGCGCTCGTCTACCTGAATGACGGCGACACATTCACGTATTCCGGCGCGATCAACCAGACAGCGCCCGTCGCTGGCTCGACCGCTGTGCTCAGCAACCTTGGCACGCTACTCGCGGATCACAACAGCAATGTTCAGAACCTCGGTGGCGTGGGCTTTGGCTCGCTCATCAACCCGGCTGCGGGGGGAACCGGCCTGGACTTCATTCTGGATGGTGGAAGTTTTCGGCGCGTCGGCGTCGGCGCGTTCAACGGCTCGTCGAGCGATCAGTTCCAGCACTCGGCGATGTCCACAGAGGTGCAGTCGGTCATCAACACGTCGAGCGAGCTGATCGAGACCACGACCATCAGTGGTGGTCTCGTACTCAGCGATCTCAACTCCCGCGTGAGCACGGCGATTGAATCGACAGGCAACGTCACCAACCTCGGCGGCGTGGCGGCCGCCAGCATCACGCCGATTAGCAACCTGATGCCCGCGCAGGCAGGTGCAGACGTGACGGCGCAGCACACGAGCGCACTGACGGCGAGCCTGAGCAACCAGACCAGCGACGCGCTGGCAAGCGGCTCGCAGACGACGATCCCGTATCGCGTGGCCATCCCCGGGGAAGGCTCGGCTGCTTCGACGTGGATGAATCTTGGCACGTGGGTATTCGCGTCTCCGGGATCGCTCAAGATAGAGGTCCACTCGGGCGCTGGATACAACACAAATTCGAATCATCAGGCCATCGTGGACGTGATTGTGCGCACCTCCAACGGAGGCGGCGCGCCGAATATCTCCGGCGTCAGCGTCTTCACGCAAGGGGGATCTACGCCTGTGCTCCAGGCTGCTGCGGTGGCCACAGGCGGAAGCACCGCTGCGAACAACAATAGCTGGGAGATCATGCTCAACATGGCGGAGTACGCCAACGGCTTCGCGCTGGTCTACCTGAATGACGGCGACACATTCACCTATTCCGGCGCGATCAACCAGACCGCGCCCGTCGCTGGATCGACCGCTGTGCTCAGCAACACCAGCTCGCGCATTGCCGACGCCAACAGCAATCTCCTGCTGAAGAACATTGCGGCAGTTCCAGGCGTCACGCAGAATCCTCCGCTTTCCTCCGCGTGGGCCGACCTGCCGGAGTTGGGCACCTCCAACCCGGCAATGACGTTCACGACCTTTGGCAATCCAATCCTGATTGCCAGCGAGCTGCTCTTTACTGCGGTTCCTTCGGGCGGCAGCGTCAATGGCATTGGCACATCCTTTCCCGCGACCTCCGGCTCCACGCCGCCCAGCATCTCCATCAGCATCAGCGGCGATGGCACGGGAGCAAGCGCCAGCGTGAACTGGAACCAGTCCGGCGGAAACTGGTATCCCGGTCTGACCCTCGTCGGCGGCTCTGGCTACACCAGCGCAACCGCGACGGTAACCATCACCTCCAACAGCAATCCGGGTTACACCTCTGGAACAACGACATACAACTGCACCATCACCAGCAGCGCGACGACATCTGGCGTGCAGCTTTCTGCTCGCATCCTGATGGACGGCGCTGTCGTCGCGGGTCCGTACCCGCTCACCACCGACCTCAGCGGCAACGCCATCTTCACTGGCACGCAGCTTGTGACGCCCACGCCCCCAGCCGGATCGCACAGCTTTGAGGTGCAGGCGATGACCACCTCCGGACTCACTATCTACAGCAGCAGCCGATCCTTCCAACTGGTCGAACTTGGCTGACAGGAGAAAACCATGGTACCTACGCAAGATTGCTTTCTGCTCACACGCGCCTTTGAGGGGCTGCGCCTTACGCCCTATGCCGACGCAGCCGGATTCCAGACGATTGGATACGGTCATCGCGTGATGCACGGTGAGGTGCTCCCACACCCCTTCACCATCGAGTCTGCCAACGACCTGCTCACCGCTGACCTGCACACGGCGTGCTCGGCCGTGGGCGAGATGGTGCATGTGCCGCTCACGGGCAACCAGCTCGATGCGCTCACGGACTTTTGCTACAACCTGGGCGCGGCCACGCTGCTGCACTCCACGCTACTGCGCGAGCTGAACGCAGGCAACTACGATGCGGCTGCCAACGAGCTGCTGGTGTGGGATCACGCTCGCGTCGATGGTGCGGAGAAGGTGTTGCCCGGATTGCAATTACGTCGAGAGACAGAACACGCGCTGTGGTGCGGCGATCGCGCGACTTTTTTGCGCAATATCGCGCTTATGCAACACGATTGAGTCAAGAGGACGGCATGAACAGCATCAACGACAACGTGTGGGCTTTTCTGCTGTTCATTGTCGCTGCGCTGGCCGCGCTCACGTCGTCCATTCGACATGACCGCGACCTGATGCAGTTTGCAAGCACAGTGGCCATGACCGGAGCAGCGTTGTTCCACGCCAAGGCCACGGAAAAAAAAGAATAAGAGAGGAACCATCCATGATTACATTCAAGAGCGTTGGGCATTTCTTCGCGAAGGTGTTTCGCGATGTGGTCGTCGGCATCGGCGACGTGGAGAAGACTGCAACTGTCGTGGAAGGCGTGACGGCGGCTGTCTTTCCGCAGGCCGTTCCCGTCGAGAAAGCGGCTTATGCCATCCTTGGCGAAGTTTCTTCGCTGCTCACCACGGGCGGCCAGGCTGCCGAGCAGCATCTGACCAATGCTGGCGTGGACATTTCCGTCATCAACCAGGTGAAGGATGTGCTGGCCAGCGTTCCCCACGTTGTGGCAATTGCGAGCAAGCTGTAAGATGCGCTGGCTCGTCGCCATTGTCGCGCTCACGCTGCTCGCTCTCGCTGTGTGGGGAGCGTGCGGCGTCACGCATCATCTCATCGTCGCGATTGACGCGTGGGGCGATCTGGGCGCGCAGGCTAATCATCAGTTGTCCGCGTTGCGCTCGCGCGGCGGCACGCTCACGATGCTGGACGAAGACATTGGCGCGGCCAAGAGCGCAATTATTCATCTCGACCTTGTGGCGCGGCATGAGCAGCAGTCGCTTGGTACGATGGACCGCAACGTAGACCAGACCTTTGCCGATCTGCATGGCACGCTGCAAGCCGCGCAGCAAACACTGGCCAGCGCCAGCCGCACGGAAGACGCACTCACGCAGACAGCAAGCAGCGCCACGCAGACACTCGACGCATCGACGCATGCGCTGGCAGCCACCACTCCGCTCATTCAGCAGACGCAATCCGCTGTTGCTTCCTTCTCGACGGCCTTCCCAGCCATCGCGCAAGCGGCGCAGGGGGCTGCGGCCACTTCGCAGCAAGCTGCACTCATCGCTACCGACACCCGCAAGGTTGCCGATCATTTTGAGCAAGAGATTGACAACCCGAAAAAACGACCGTGGTACATCCGCATTCTGCCGGGCGCGATGCAGGCTGGTTTCCAGGCCGTCCTCACGCGCTGGGCGGTGCAGGGACTTCCCTAATGGAATCGATGGGCGCTGAAAATAAACTGCTTGCTGAAATCCGCTCGCTGCGCGGAGATATCCGCGTGATGCACACGAAGATGTTTGGCGCGGAAGATCAGGAGATGTCGCAGGGGCGCATGCCGCGCCTGGAAGCGAGCATCGCCGAACACGAGGATCGCATCGACCGGCTGGAGCACCTGACGTGGGCCGCGCGCGGCATCGCGTGGCTCTCTGGTCTCGTCTCGGGGGCGCTTGCCGTCTGGTATCACTTTTTGCGGCTCGGAGGGCACAATTGAGTCCAGCCATTACCGCTGCGCAAAAAAAGCAAATCGTCGAACTGTCAGCCAAGGGACTATCTGCGCGCCACGTGGCTCGCAAGCTGGGGATCGACCATACATCGGTGCTGAAGTTTCTGCCGCGCCCGGACGCCGCCTCCGACGAAGCCGTCGTGGAGCGCATCCGCAAGGGCGCAGTCACGCTGGGCGAGCTAGGCGCGATGATGGGCATCTCGATAACCGCCGCTCGCAAGCGAGTGCTCAGCCTTAAGGATGCTGGAGTGCTGCTGCACGAGGGCGTTGGCGGCGTGATCGAGCCAATTGCCGCTGCGCTTGCACCGGCTGCAGAGCAGCTTGTCGTGCGCGCCGCTGTCGGTGAGCCGTGGACGCATGTATTCGGCGTGACCACAGACAATCACCTGTGCAACCGTCACTCCCGGCTGGACGTGTTGCGCGTGGCCTACGACCACTTCGAGCGTGAAGGCATCACGCATGTGCTGAACGCCGGGAACTGGATCGACGGCGAAGCGCGATTCAACAAGACCGAGCTTGTGACCGCTCCCGGCATGGATCACCAGATCAACTATCTGCTCGACAAATGGCCGCAGCGCAAAGGCATCACTACGCATTTCATCGCGGGCGACGACCACGAGGGATGGTACTCCCAGCGTGAGGGGATCGAGATTGGCAGATATCTGGAGCTGCAAGCGCGGCAGCAGGGGCGCAGCGATCTCCATTATCTCGGATATGCCGAGGCGGATATCCAGCTGGCAGCGCGCAACGGCTCCAGCGTAATGCGTCTGGTCCATCCCGGTGGCGGCTCGGCCTACGCGATCAGCTACACCGACCAGAAGCGGCTGGAGAGCTACCAGGGCGGCGAAAAGCCTGCCGTCGAGGTGGTCGGCCATTATCACAAATTCAATCAGGGATACCCACGCGAAGTGCATACCGTGCAGTGTGGATGCACCTGCGATCAGACGCTCTTTATGCGCAAGAAGCGCCTGCAGGCGCACGTCGGCTTTGTGGTGTTGCGCCTGCGGCAGAACTCGGCTGGTATTATCGAGCGCTGCGCCGTCGAGTGGTTTCCGTTCTTTGACCGCAGGTTTTACGAGAAGAGGTTCGCATGATAATCGGGCGTTCAGGTTCACTGCGGCGGCCTAATGAGTCTCGCGAGATACAGGCATACGAGGGAGGCGCGACCCGGTCGCTGCTGGCAGAGCGCTACGATCTCGTTCCGCGTGAGGCGATTGAAGCGCTTGGGCGGCGACTCGCCCTCGGCGCGACGATTCACGGTGAAAACAACTGGCGGCAGGGTGGGGAAGAGTTCCGCCGCGCGACGATCAATCACCTGATCCGGCACCTGCTGGATTACATGGAGTCAGGGAACCAGACAGACATGAACACCGACGCCATCATCTGTAATGCTGCGTTTCTGTGCTACTTCGAGGCGCAGGCGCTGAAGCAACAGGCTTCCGATCCAGCAGGCGAAGAGCGTCATATTTAACTCGTGCCCGGTGGTGTGAGTAGTACTCCATCATCTTCGCCCCGACATGGCCAGCGATCGCGCGCACCGTCTCCGGCACCACACCGTTCTCCAGCATCCGCGTGATGCACAGATGCCGCAGATCGTGCGGATTCAGGTGCGCAAAGCCCGAGATGCGCCGCAGGCACTCCCACGATTTGCGCAGAAACCATGGCGACGCAGCGCGGCTCGGGTCGTAACAGTTGCGCTTGCGGCGAAACGGAAACAGGAAGTGGTCCGCCTCGGTCGCGCCCAGGTCCAGCGCGCGCCGATAGCACTGCTGCACAGCCCACAGCGCCGTCGCGTTCAGCGGTATCTTGCGCGGACGCGAGCCGTTCTTCACGGCCTCGGGCGGTATATATATCTCCGGGATATTGCGTGCATCCAAAAACAGGTGCTTCAGCCGTAGCAGGCGCAGCTCTGATCCTGCCGCCGTGGTGTTATTCGTGATCGACGCGACCATATAGGCGAGGCTCGCTTCCGGGCTTCCCGCAGCGATGCGAAAGAGATGCTCTTCTTCTTCCTCGCTCAAAATCTCTCGTGGTGACCACCCGGGAACCGGCAGTGGAAAGACATAGGACGCCAGGCGTGGCCACTGATGCGCTGCGCGCATGATCTGCGCAAAGGCGCTCAGCTCGTGGTTGACCGTGCTCGCTGTTGCTTTCCGCTTCCAGCGGCACACCCCGGCGATTGTTATCGGATTGTCTAATCGCTCAAGCTGGTAGCGGCGAACGTCGTGCGCCTGAATCGCTCCGGTGTCCATCTCGCCAAAGAATCGATTGAGCGCCTGGACGTACCCTTCGTTGGTCTGGTGTGTGCGTGGCCGCAGCCCAGTGTCATTGCGACGAATCTGGAGCCATTCCCGTGCAGCCGTTTGGAACATCTTCCCCGACATGTTTCCTCCTGACTGAGGGTACTTTCCCGCACATCCTGTGCGGGGGGGGCATCTAGTTAGTACACATCGTATATCGAACGTATTTCAAACGATGTATAAAATGAGAAACTTTGGTCACTTTTCCCTTTTTCGTGTACTCTTCCCATATGCCGAAGACGACCGCAAGCGCGCCAAGAAAAACGAAAATCCCCGCAAAAAAGGGCCAATCCGCGCCGAAACGCGTGCTCTCTGTGCGCTTCGACTCGTCGATCATTGAGCGGCTGGATCGCATTGCGGAACGCAAAGGGCTGGACCGTTCGGCTCTCATCCAACTCGCCGTCGTCGAGTTCATCGAGCACGGAGTTTTTGTTCAGAGCTGATTTTTTCGCTTGACTTTTTTCTGGACGGGCGTACTCTTGGCAAGTATCAAAAATCCAACGCGGACACGCATCGAATCAGTGAGCAGTTAGAGCACCGGCTGAAAACCTGTAACCTACGGCTTAGAAGGCCGTTGCTCTATCCAATTGAGCTACTCGCCCGCGGGTGACTCAGCCTTTATTGTAATGCGCGAGTCGTTCGCCTTCGTGGCATCCGGCAGAGTATTCGGATGGGCTGAGCATAGGATCGAAACAGCAAGCTGCAGGGCTGGGATCAGCGCCTTCCTGGCCAGTTCCGGCGTACTGCCACAGGCGTTGACATAGAGTGTCGCTCCGATGCTCGATTGTTTTGGAACTTGCCGCAGAACAATCTCCGCGCGTGCGCTGCGACATGGAGCGGCTCGGAGTGTGTCCACGACGTAACGTGCCCAGGATTCCGCCGGAGCGAGGCAGGCCCATTGCGAAAGCAGCTGAGGAAGCAGATCGAGATAGCAGTTTGCCGTCGTCCGATGCTCGCCTGGCTCGGAGTCAAATTCGAACGGATCGACAGTTTCATCGCTGAACCATAGATCGCATTTGGTCGTTTGGAAACTCCCGTTGGCACGGTTCAGCTCCATGATCGCTTCACCGAGGGGTGGAAAATTTTGAACCTCGTCCAGTTGTGCGATCCGCGAAATGTCGACAGCCAGATCGATCCATCCAGGCCAGTCTGTCTCGATCACAGGGGCATCGCCGCCAATTTCCACCGACCAGTCAGCCTCCATGACGCTCCCCTTCTGCTCTTTGTGTCGTCGCTGCCAGCGTGAAACGCACGACGACCTCCTCGGCCCAGTGGCGATGGAAATCACCGTCTGCCTGCCGGGGTTTGGCTGCCAGAAATGCACAGTGACCGCCATGCCTACTCTCGATGAGGCGAACGAAAGGATTTGCAAATAGTCTTTCGCGTGTATCCGGGCGCATACGAATGAAGGGATCGTCGAGTGCATGCAGAATCAGGGTGGGGATGCCAATCGTATCGACAAGACGCGCGCTGGAGGCACGAAAGTAATAGTCATCCGCTCCGGTAAAGCCAAAGTGTGGAGCAATGATCGCGTCGTCAAATTCGCGAATTGAACGGATCCTCGGTAACCCTGAGAGCGTGTATCGATCAGGATAGAGAGATGCCTTGCGTCGGAAACGCTCCATGAGTCGGACCAGAAAATGTCGTTCATAGAGACGATTGGCGCGCTCGTGCAGCGCATCGGCGCTCTCTGCAAGATCCGTCACCGGACTGACGGCTCCGACTGCAAGCAGCCACTTTGGTGCATTGCCGCCAAGTTCGCCCGCCAGTCGCAGCACCAGATTACCGCCCATGGAATAGCCGATCATCGCCATCCGCGTCAGAGCGTGACGACGCTGAAAATGATGCAGAACGCCGCCGACATCTGCGGAAAGCCCGGAGTGATAAAGTGTCGGCGTCCAGTTCTCGGTACCTCCGCAGTTGCGCATGTTCATTCGGATGACATTGCAACCGGCGCGCAGGGCCAGGTCCGTAATTCCGCGCACGTATCCCGAATTCGATGAACCTTCCAATCCATGCACGACCAGCAGTGTCAGTCGATCCGCAAGCACCCTGCCGCTTTGGCTATAGCGCTGCCAGTGGCAGTGGCACAGAACACGACTGCCCTCGGAAGCGTCCACGGTTACCGCTTCTGCCTCCGGTCGAGAAGCAAGTGGCGGACGACGCCAGAAGTTGCCGAGCAGAGTCTGCGCGTGACCTCCGCGCAAAGGTGCTATGGGCACGTACGGTCTGAACCAGAGTTTTTCGGGAGTGTTCACAGGATTGGTCGGCGTGCAATGCTGAGTAGAATATCTGCTCAGTGGGGCGGCTAGTGGGGATCGAACCCACGACATCCTGAGCCACAGTCAGGCGTTCTGCCGCTGAACTATAGCCGCCATCATCGCTTTTTCGATTGTAGCATCGCAGGATTGTCTGAAATATCGCGCAGCCATCGAGCGAAACTGAACCTTGCGCGTGCCAACGGATTCTTGCGGTACAAGATTCTCACGGTACAATCAAACAGGAGAGCCGCACGAATCAACGCGCAGGCTTTCCGCCCGTCGGGGCGTAGCGCAGCCTGGTAGCGCATCTGCTTTGGGAGCAGAGGGTCGGGGGTTCGAATCCCTCCGCCCCGACCATCGTAAACTATAGATATTCCAAGCGATATGGCCAATTCCGGCCACGCATCTGCTTTTTCCCGCTACACAGGTGTCGATGATTTTGTAGCGGTCGCTGCATCCGAGCATTTCAAGCGCTCATTCCTCGGAGCAATTCACCTGGAGTTCCCCTCGCAATTCCTACGGAACGGTTTTTGACTTCATGCTTTCGTGACTTCTGCGGCGCGAATGAAGCTAAGAGCCAGCAGACTGTGGACTACGCGATCCGCTATTGCACGGTTAAGCATCTCCTCTCTTGCGAGGCCGTGTGCAAGATCATTTCGGAGATTGAGACCGCCCCTCCGGTCAATGTAGAGCACGAAGAGGTATCGCCAGAGGTCTTCCGTTAACGCTGTCCTCACGCGCTCATCCTGGAGGGCATCGTTCATACTTTTGGCGTCGAGGATTCCAGAATGACCTCGCACCGTTTTGACCGTTGGAATGCCCAAAAGTGCGAGCAGGTCTCGGAGAACGCGCTCAACTTGAGGCACGAGGATGTGAATTGTCTTTACGAAGTCGCCCGCCCAGTAAGCCTCCAATCCTTGACGCAGGAGTGTGTCACTCGAAGCCGAGAATACTGGCGACTCTCTCAAAAATCTCAGAATGTCGTCAACGGCTGGGGAGAACCGTTCGTGGAGGCGATCCACCGCCCACACGAGAAATGGTTGCTGGAACCCGATCAATCTCCCCAACTGCTGATGCAGTCTACCCTCCGGGTCCTCGTCAATCGAGCCGATCCGGCCGACCGGACGCCCGTCGGCATCGACGCGGGTAACCGAAATCAGAGAAAGTAGAGGCGTCTCACTGCGCATCCGTTCAAGAAAGTTTTTCGACTCTGCAACTTTCGGGATGAAGTGCGCTGCGATCCGTCGGAGCGCCGCATTGAGATCACCTGCTGTGATCTGTTCAAGAAACTGGTCTATCTCTTCTTTTTTAGGCTCGAACGGGACCGACACCGTTTTCATATCGGATTCGATGTTCTTTGCCTTTTCCGATGCGAGCAACTGAAGTTCTTCAGCTTCCTTCTTCAATCCCTCTTGCTCGTACCTTTCAATAACTGGTTGGAGCCACGCCGTTGCGAGCATGGGGCTTGCGTCTTTCGAAAGCTTCGCAAATGCCTCGCCGTAGCAGGTGATGACCCGTCGGACATTTGCGGTATCGCCTATCCGCCGGTAGTGCTGCGCGAGGCGTTCCGCCGCAGCTTGCGCTCCGTGTGGATCAAAACTTCCCGATTCGCCCATGGTACTGGTCTTCGTCAGCATCGTTTCAAGATCGACGATGATCTTCGCTTCTTGCTCGGACGTGATGATGTCTTTTCGGTTGTATAAGGCGTCGAACGGGAATATCCAGACGCCCATATGTCCTGGTGTGGCGACGCCGTCGTTGAATTCAAGGATCGTTTGAATGATGCGCTTCGAACGCGCCGTATCACGGAGACTAAGGGACAAGTCTAATGCGCGACGCAGCCATTGGACTGCCTCGATCTCCATCGTGAAGCGTCGTTGGTTAGTGGCCTCGATGTATGCGTCAATTGCGTTCTGTGCAAACTGAAAGGATGGCGCTTGTCCCGCGATTGCCTTCTTCAGATCCCATGCTGCGTCAGCGTACCGTGCGCGCATTACGGGGTCATTGGTCGCATTTGCCCGCTCTTCCCAATGGGCCACGGATGCCGCGGTCAGATTGGCGATGTCTGGGGACCGGAGCTCTTTGCCATCTTTTGTTGTGACGGTCATCATCGGAGCAAAATAAGTACCCCACACGCTGTCCTTATCCGGGCTTGTGAGAAACCCAAAAGCTGACCATTCGGCCTCAACGACCGGCTGCTCTTCGTCCGATACATTGCCGTGCGTGTCCACTGCGCTACGAATGGCGTCACAAATGGCAACTTCCATAAAGGGTTGCTTCGCGTTTTCGAATGGCGCAAGAGTGGCCTGTAACCAGTCAGGAATCTTCATAGAAATATCAGGTCTCCTATTCTTCTTTATCCAAATTTCTCCTCGACTTCAATATGCTCATAGCGGCCTGATCCCGGCGGTTCGATTTCGTTGCAGAGCGTCGAACCGCCATGCTTTCGATAGAGGCCCAATTCAATGTCGAGGCGCGTGTCCTCGTCTGTGCATTTCGCGTACCGATAGTACCCGACGCGGCCCGCTTGGTCGATTTTCCGCTTGACGCAGGCGTTATTCCGCAAGTGGTCCACAAGGCGGATCCCGATGTCTCCCTGGCCGATATAGATGATGTACCGTTTATCAGTCTCGGTGTCGCGATAGCCGATCAGGTACACACCATCAAAGCCGATATTGAGATTCCCAGTCTCGAATCGCTTCGGTTCAGACCACGTTACCGTGAAGGTCATTGAATTGCACATGTCTTTAATCCTACGGAGATAGCACTTCCGATCCTTTCTTGAGGATTCCGCACACAACGCCTGCGATGCTGAAATCCTGATTCACGACGATGGGTTGGTGCTGCGAATCTGAGGATTTCGGACGGAGAACGTAGTAACCGTGCCCTGGCTCGAAGTGTTTGATCGTGGCCTCTCCGTCGACCAGGGCCACCACGATATCGCCTTTTTCGGCGGTTGGTTGCTGCCTCACCACGACGAGGTCGCCATTTTCAATGCGCTTTCCGTCAACCGTCGCTTGGTTCATCGAGTTTCCCCTGACGCGAAGAAGAAAGAACTTCGCAGAACCCGGTTTCAATGAGGCTTTCGGTAACCGAAGCCATCCCTCGATATTCTCTTCGGCGATCATCAAGGGGCCAGCCGGGGCTTCCCCAACGAGAGGAACGGGCACGGTCTCGAGTCCTTTACTGCTGCCCCGAAGTAGTTTCAGACCTCTTGCCCCTGGCCATCGCTCAATATCGCCATCCTCTTCAAGCCACTGAAGATAGCGCACAATTGTTCGAGTCGATCCGACTTTCAGTTTTGCCCGCAGTTCCTCTATGGTAGGCGGCACGCCATGCTCGACAAGCCAGTCATGAATGGCCCCGAGTACCTGTTCCTTGTTGAGTTGTCGCTTGCGTCCCATTTTCGTTTCGACTACAATACTGGCGTAGTCGTGTTCTTATTATAACGCGGCACCTGGCGCCGTCAATAGGCACCTGTAGGAATGGATTCCAGACGGCGGAATAGTCGTAAGCCGCCAGCAAAGGACAATCAACATGGCAAAAAACTCAGTACGAACACATGGCTCCATCGCTACGAAGGCCTCACGGGCGATGCGAAGCAGCTCATT
This sequence comes from Acidobacteriota bacterium, assembly GCA_021816455.1. Lineage (GTDB taxonomy): Bacteria > Acidobacteriota > Terriglobia > Terriglobales > Acidobacteriaceae > Acidicapsa. The sequence continues at coordinate 18,493 of JAKAXU010000004.1, read as the reverse complement.
GAGCCCCACGACCAAACGGATTGCAGCATCAGCCCTCGCTAACCGGAAGGCAGACACGCGCCGTAAATCCTCGCGATAGTACTGCCTTCGCTAGCTAGGGAGCATATCGGAACTACAATCACGCACTACGTTTGCAGTTTGTGATTGTAGTTCTGGAAATGGAAAGTGTGTTTTTGTGTTGATTTTCTAACTCGGCTGTTGAAAGTTGCCTTGCGATCGTTTGCATGACCAGTCTTAAATCGCCGTGCCTGACGCCACGAGTCGCATGTAGATGTAGTCCTGTCTGAACCGCCGCCGCAGCCTTCTCTTCCATTCGTGAAGCGCGCGAAGATCGTCACCGGTGAAAACTCCGTCAACCTCCAGGCGTACAAGTTCATCCGGCACGCCCACGCTTTTGGTTTCTTCCCAGTACCAACCCATTACCCGCGCAAGGGTGTACCCGCTGAACATCCGCTGCATTTCGCTGATGGTTCTCTGGATCAATGTGTTGGAAATCGGCTTTCGATAGCCTTTTGAATCCGGGTTGTAAAACAGCGGCAAGAGGAGAATAAGCGTTTGCCAGTGTTGCGGATTGTCTTTCCACTGCGCGTTGTTTCCGGCTGTAGCAAGGGCTACGCCGCTTCCTATGCGTCTCCGCAAGTGATGCGGGCGTTGAGACACAGATGGGGCGGTGTGCTGCGGTGATATGTCGAGTTCGAGCGCAACCGTGGGCATAATCTCTTCACTCCACGGAATTTCCGCTTACATGAGCGAATTCGCACGGAAGGGCGAGGCGGTACGCGGTGACATTCTGCAGGTCGGTAGGTTCGGAGACGAGGATTTTCTCCGGATGAATTTCCAGCCCCGCTTGCGCGGACGCCTTCGCGAGCAGCCTGCGAAAGCGAGAGATAAATACTTTGATGGACCTGCGTACCAATCGCGCAGTGCGTCTCTGCTTGCCCGCCGTATTTGCCCCGAGATGCGTGTAGAAAGGATGAGAAGTAGCAATCTGTTCAATTTGCGCGGCGCTCAAGAGCATCAACCGCTTGCGCGCAAGAATGTCAATAACGACGAGTCCCGTAGGGGAAAGCGCGAGTGCAATCAAGCGTCGGCCTACTCCGAGGAAGACCTGCTCGATGGTTTCTCCGCTGTGACAAGCGGTTCCCGGCTGATGGTGGCCGTGCACAATCACCAATCGAAATTGCACGGCGCGTGCCTGTTTTCGTTTCGCGACGAGATAATCAACTGCAAGGGCGACATGTTCGAAACTTGCGCTAGCGTTCATGCTGCACCTCGATTCCCAATGCATCCCCGAACAAGCGGTCCGTGGAATCTTGTGCTTTCCAGCGGAGAATGCAAAGCACGGCGGGATGATCAACGCGGGATTTGAGTGTTGCGCAGGCGGTGCTTAGTTGCTCCTTCCAACCATGGGGAGACGCTGGAACCACGATCAGCACATCCGTTGCTTCGGTGAGGCACTTTGCTATGGCAAGCCTGGTATCAGCGCAGGTCTCGATGGATCGGTCCATGCGGCGAAGTGCGCAGGCGAGCGCATCTGCATGAGCGGCATCATTATCGAGAATGAGAATCCGATCCATCGCGAAGCCCTCGCAGAGCAACGGTTCTCCGCAACACGCCGCGAGGCGATTTCCTGAATTGGATGAGGCGATCACATTGCACCCCACCGCTCGGGATACCGGACTATGTCCGAGAGGCCTTTTGACAGGTCCGGTATCTCATGCATAATACAAAAGATACCGCACGATAGTGCCATTCGGACTGAGCGATGGTGGCGCGTTGGGTGTTCGCCTGCCCTACAGGTGAATACCTGCCGCGGATCATTGCGGTACCCAGGGTGGTGTTTTGCCACCACCCTGGGAATTCATTTCGTACCGTTCTGCACCCGAAGGGTGCAGTTTTTCTGTTTCATGAGCAGGTTAGTCCACGTGCGACATAGCTCACTGAATCGACGCTGAACTGTCGCTGAATTCTCGCGGAGAGTGTGATGGAAGGTTCCGGCGGTGGATTAGAAGAACAAGGACAATTCGAAATCGATCTCGATCTCCAGTGCCTCTATCATGACGGCACTCTTATCGATCTCGACGCCACAGAATTTCGCGTCCTTCGAGCGCTCTATGAAGTGAGCCCAGCGTATCTCTCGATCTCGAACATTCTTGAGCGCGCTTGGGAGTCTGGCGACACACCACGCTTTGTTGATTCTAATAACGTGCACCAATCGGTCGCAAAGCTTCGCAGGATTCTTGCTGTATACAACAGAAGCATCTCCATAGAGAGCAAGCGCCACCGTGGGTATCGTTTGGCGTGGCCCGGGAAGGACAGTGACAGGGACCGATTCATTACGCCGAAATTGCATAAAATAGCGCCACGCGAAACTCCACAAGCGGGACCACTATCACATGTGGAATTGACAGAAACCCACGTTGCCGGGTTCGATCTTTCGGGTGCGAGGCTTTGGTCGTATCGATTTCCATCTCCTTTACGGCGAAGCATTATTGACCGGGACGAATGGAGAGTTCAATTGGTTGACTTTCACGACACCGGTAACCCCGGCGCACTCATCACCGCTAGATTCAGTGATGCTCGGAAGCCCGATTCGATCATCTTTCTCAAACCGACCGGCGAAGTTGCATGGATACTCGATGCCAGTCCGGACCTCATTGACTATGATGGGGGAATATTTCCGCGAGCGTGGACGTTCCGGCACGTGATTCCCTACCGCACGCCGCAGGGAATCTTGGTCTGGGCGGCACTTGCGAATGATGCCGGGTGGCCTGGATGCGTGCTGAGGATTGATTCCGTGGGCAATGCCATTACACACTTCGCCAATGGCGGATTCGTCGAATGGCTCTGTCCGGTGACCATCAAAGGCACCGAATGTCTCGTTGTCTGCGGAGAGAATAACGCATTTGATCTTCCATTCGTCGCAATCTTCGGCGTGAACGATGTTCCCTGCTGTTCACCGCCCGGGGGGCGGCCCCGATATAGGTATCGCAATGGGCCGACGGGATTTCCCAGAAAATATATCCTTTTTCCGAAAACGGAAGTCATCGAAGTACTTGCAAGACCTTACGGCCATGCCAATCGGATGGACCAGTCGGAGGACAATCTCATCGTCCAGGTTGAAGCTGCCGATTTAGGAGCGTATTTCCGGTATCACTTTGCCCCGTCTCTCGAACCTAAATATGTGTTTCCCAGCGGAAACTATGAATTTGTTCACCGTGAGTTAGAGCGAACCAATCGACTTGACCATCGCTTAGCCGATTGTCCAGAACTAGCACAGCCGTTGCCTTTGAGAATCTGGACGCCTCAAGATGGATGGCATGACGGCGCGATTCGCTGGAGAGACAACCCGTGGCGTGAAGCGAGTGAATGAAATGTCGAAAATTGAGAAGTGCTTGCGGCCTTTCGAACAGTGCGGTGATTCATCCTCAGGGAATCCTTTTCGTCGGCCGCTCCATCTTGTTTGATCTGGCGGACTCGTGGTTCAAAGCCAATCGGTGAGAGTCGGCGAGAAGGCTCAAATCGATGTTGATTCCGCTGCGCCAAGACATCATGTCGGCGCGCTGCGGGCAGCGATATCGCTGGATTTCCGTTGGATAACTCATGAATACTGCAAAGGTCGGGGCAGCTTGTGGAACGCTACCCAAGCGACCGACTTGTTCACATGATTTTTCCGCAGTTTTGCTATACTAAATACATAACTCGCTTGAGCTAGATATCCCCGCCGATACATTTTCTTTTCATCCTTACGTCCGACGGTTGAGCGATTGCCCTTCACTCTCAAACGGGGAATGGCAGTGATCTCGGTGTATCTATCATTCCATGCATACTCGTACAAAGAATTCCGCCTTCACTCTGATCGAGCTCCTGGTCGTAATCGCCATTATCGCCATCCTTGCGGTGGTCGTGGTCCTCACCCTGAATCCTGCGGAAATGATGCGGGAGGCTCGGGACAGCAACCGCCTCTCCGATCTTGCCACCCTGAACAGCGCCCTCGGTGCCTATGAAGCCCAGGACGGCAATGCCCTCGGCGCCCCCGATACCGTCTATGTTTCCCTGCCGGACCCCACCCTTTCAGGAAATCAGACCTCCACCTGTGCCTCCCTCAATCTTCCCGCCCTCCCTGCGGGATATACCTACCAGTGTTCCTCCCCGCAGGACTACCGCAATGCGAGCGGCACCGGCTGGATCCCGGTGAATCTTGCTTCCCCTGCCGTGAGCAACATCCTCTCCTCTCTCCCCGTGGACCCGACAAACCAGAGCTCCACCCGGCTCTACTACACCTATACGACGAACGGCACCCAGTACGAGATCACCGCCCCGATGGAATCATCCAAATATCAGCTTGGCGGCAGCCATGACGTCATCGTAAACGACGGATCCCCTCTGACCACCGTCTATGCGAAAGGCACGAATCTCACCCTGGAACCCCTGGACTATGGGGATCCCTCCCTTGTCGGTTACTGGCCGCTTGATGAGGGGAGTGGAACCGTGGCGTATGACGGTTCAGGGAACGGAAACAACGGCAATTGGAGCGGCACCACCTCGGGTACGAGTGGATACTATTCGCCGGGCCTCAATGGGGGATGGGCGGGGAATTTCAATACAAGCAACGGGATAACGAATTCTTCCCCAAGTTCCGCTTTGACCGTGAATAATTTTTCGATCTCGTTATGGATCTTGCCAACCGCTATTCCTGTTGGGGGTTGGGCAGGTCTCGTGCTCAAAGAAACGGGCACTTGGCCAAGTTTTTATTCAATATCGGTCGATCCAACGACAGGGGCTACTTATGGGTCGATAATGGCTAATGGAGGAAATCGCGATAGCCCTGGTTATGACATGGTATTGGGTGTTTGGCAGTTTGTGACGTATGTTCATAATAATACTGTCGGTACGGACTGTTTCTACGAGAACGGCGCATTAGTTGGTTGTTCTGGTCAGGCTTTAACGCCGGATATAGGAGCTGGTACGTTCGATATCGGGGGAGCAAATATCGGATTCACGGGGCTTATGAATGATATTCGTATTTACAATCGCGCTCTTTCTTCCGCCGAAGTCATGGCGCTGTATAACGCGGAGAAATAGACGGTTGATCACTTGGCCTTGGAGAAATAATGCGGCGAGGAGGGCACTGAGGAGGAGAGCAGTTCGACCTATCTCGGTAAATGGTCCAGGTTGAAGCTGCCGATTTAGGAGCGCATCTGCGATATCGATCTACGGTATCCCTCAAACCTAAATACGTGTTTCCCAGCGGACCCATGAATTCGCTCATCAGGTGGCATGGCGGCGTAATTCGCCGGAGTGACAACCCATAGCGTGAAGCGAGTAGATAAAAGCATCCGCAATTAAAAGTGCTTGCGCCATTTCGAATAACATAGCAATTTACTCATAGAAGTACACGTCAATCAATGCGCAACGGATACACTTCGGCACGACCTTCTGTCCGATAGATTTCAAGAGTCAATACACAACCGCATTTTCGGACACAGTGAAATCACTGAGCATATTCGTTTACTGCTGTTTTGACGCGGCGAATCGGATCCTCTAAACCCGGCACGAGATGCAGGATTACCTATCTATTGCATTTCTGTCTGCTTGTTAGACTTACGAAAAAGGTCGACTAGCACGATGTTCTTTAACAGATGATCGAATCGCACCTTGCAAGCTACCTGAGCTCACACCGAAAGCGGTCGGGGTTAAGCCAGAAGGAACTTGGAATTCTCCTTGGATATCCGGAGGAGGGACCCGTCTCGCGCCACGAACGCTTGCGGTCAATTCCTCCGTTGTACATTGCGCTTGGCTACCAAGCGCTCTTCCATGTTCCGGTCTCGGAACTCTTCCCCGCCGCATACGAGAAAATGCGGGATTCCGTCGAGACGCGCCTAACGGAAATGCGTTGCAATCTTGAACAGTCAAGCGCCAAGGGCCGACAGGCGGCAAGAATCGCCCGCAAGCTCATGTGGATGAGAGAACGAGAAGAACAGGAGTTAACCCATCGCAGTTATGCTGAAGAAGCCCCCTAGTAAAAGGATTCTCGGGATTTCTCTCCGCTCGCAGCGCCTCGGTTTCGCGATCATTGAAGGCTCAGTGGAGTTGGTTCATTGGGGCATGATTTATTACGAAAAGAACCAGGACGCTCGGATTTCGGCGGCGTCGAAACGGGTAGCAGTTCTGTTAGAACGTTTTGTACCTTCGGTTCTTGCCATCGAAAGATCAAAGACAGAGAAGGCGCACAGTCCTGAGAATCTGGAGCTGCTCTATCGGACTATCCGGCGAGAAGCGTCGCGCTCATCTGTCCCGATGTTTATGTTTACGCGGATCAAGGTCCGCGAGGCATTTCAAGACTTTGGAGTCGGGTCCAAGGATGAGATCATGGCGCTACTTGGCCGGATGTTCCCTGAGTTGCAACCGAATCTACCACCTAAGCGAAGACTATGGGAGCCCGAACACTTTTCGGTGCCGATGTTCGATGCGATCGCGCTTGCAGTGGCGTGCTGGCGACGCGACTGCTTTCAAGAGTGAACGGGCGCACCAATAACGCACTCCGGTTGTGCCCTGCCGCCGGCCTCTCGGTGACGAATAGACGAATGACTCGTCCGTCACACCTTGAGAGGCCGACGGGAGGACAACAATCTGGGCGTTGCACTTGTCTCAATGAGATTACGTCCCCTGAGAGATCATGGCCAACACACGTATCTCCTCTGCTAATTGGTGCCAACTCTCGAAGGCGGGGTGTACCAAACTTGTATTTGAGTGTTCTGACGCTCCGATAAGCGAGAAAATACGGCCCCTTTGGGCGGTTCGAACTCTTCCGAAAATATATCCCCGGGGAAGCGTAAGCAGTTGGAACCGTTTGCGATTTTCGATGGACAGTGACTTCCAAAGAGACGCGAGATCGCTCAGTTGAGTGCGGAGCGCCTCGAGTTCTGACACGACGGAATCAATCTCAGGGAGCGGTCCGCTGATTTCGCCCTCCAGTTCAGCAATCCGGCTGGAGAGAATTGCCCTTTGCGTCCTGAATTCCTCGACAGTCAACAGGCCCTCCATCTTGAGTTGCAAGAGCTGTCCGAACTGCTCTTTGATGCGCTTCAGTTCGTCGCGCCGCCGCTCCTGGGTTAAATGCTGCGAAGCGGTCGCAGTCTCGCCGATTCGTCGGACCGCCTCTCTGAGGTGGTCAAACGCGTGAGAATTGGCGCTGGTTTCCATGAGAAAGGCCTCAAATTCCCGGTGAACATCCCCCAATGGATAGCTGCGCCGGTTGTCGCAGTTCCGGCGAAAGCAGTGGTAGTACGGATAACGCGCCGACCTTCCGCGCGAAAACGCGCCCGTGAGCGTCGCTTCGCAGTTGGCGCACCGTACGAATGTGCGCAGCGGGAACTCTGTGCGGACAGAAATATGGGGTACGGAACGATTGCGGCCCGCAACAATCCGTTGAATGGCGTTGAAGGCCTTTTGGCTGATCATTGGCAGATGCTTGCCGGGAAACCGCTCACCGCTCCACGGGTCACGCACTACCCCGGCGTAGAACTCGTCGGAGAGCATGTAATCGACGGTTTGGGGGGCAAGTAATCTGCCGCGACGAGCGCGAAGACCGCGCTCAATGAGGAGCCGCTGTAAACCAGCTTTGGTGAGATGCCCGGTTGCAAACTCTTCAAAACCTTTCTGAATAATGCCGAATGCCGGTTGATCCGGCACGTCGGGCAGGGCCTTCTTTGCACCGGGCCGGTTTGCGCTCTTGTAGCCAAGAGGCGGTTTCCAAGGAAAGATCCCTTCCTGGATTTTTCGTCGCATACCCTGCGTGCAGCGCGCCGCCCTGATGTCGTTGTCGAACTGGGCAAATCCAGCGAGGATGGTTTCAAGGAGTTTGCCTTCCGGTTTTGTATCGATAGGCTCGGTGACCGAAACCACGCTAATGCCCTGCTTCATCAGGCCCGCCTTGATATTGAAGTGGTCGCCCACGTTTCGCGCGAGTCGATCTACCTTCCAGACGAGCAACTGCTCGACGCCATTCTCCCGTTTAGCACAGAAGGCGAGCATCTCAAGTAATTGAGGCCGATCTGCGAACTTCGCCGATTCGCCTCGCTCAATGAACACGCGCAGGACAGTTAAATGGTTACGGTCAGCGTACTCCTTACAGGCGAGTTGTTGGGATTCCAGACTGGTGCCGTCTACCTGCTCTTTTGAGGACACACGGCAATAGATGACAACATTCATGCTTGCTGTATTTTTGTAGATTTCTTTTTCGACCTTTCTTTCAGCGTAGGAGATTGGCGGCCACTGTCAACAAACGGTGCGGCGCCATAAGCTTTGGCATCCCATTGCCTGGACGAGAAATGGTCGTAGAGCAACTGCGCCCATGATTGAAGTTCGCGCTCGAGTTCGGGATCGCTGTGCTCGCAGAGAGGACATCCCTTTCGATACTCAATTGCCTCTACCTCTTTTGGGTTTTGTTTTGCATCCCGCTCCAGCATTCGCCTGAGTATGGACGGAAACGAGGGCGAGATATAGGAGAGGAAACCTGCACGGCAGTACATCCGGCAACTCAAACCCGCTACGGAATGCAGGAATCACCGTCTATCGTTCCGCGCTATCCGGTGTATGGTCATCATGGGCCGTTCGACGGGTGTCAGCCGCTGAGGAGCGAAGGCGGCGGTCACGCAATCCCCAAGAGGATTGCGTGATCTTCCCCCGTGCTCGGGAAGGACGAACGGCCCGCTTTCCGCTGAGGTATTGCGACTGATCACAGGGGGTCTGTCCCATGAGAGACAACACGCTTTCGCGATGTTGACACCACACCGGGAAGCTCTATAGTGAACCTAAACCCACGCAATCTCGATGTCCGAGAGGCTCCCCGCAGAATTTCTATCTGAGGAAACACAACCTTCTCCCGAACGGCATTCCGGGCTGGTGCACATCATCAATGTCTCTCCGGAACAGGCGCAAGCAGGCCGCGATGCGTTTGCGAATCTCCTGCGTCATCAGTCATTTGAATCGTTCGAGCGCGAGAAAACCCCGGTTGAGCGGGAAATCATCGCTCGTATCCTAACGTCAATGCCGGAATTCGTTTCTCTGTACGGTGGCCGCCCGGTTACGGGTCTGACGGAAACGAACTTCCATATCATCGACGCGAATTTGCTTCCCGGCGATCAGCAAGAAGCCGTGCTCGGTGCGGATGTGGCCGGGCTCTACGACATGAGCCGCCAGCGGCTCCTGATCCTTCCTGATAGCCGCTCGCCCCTCACGACCGCACAGCGCATGGTACACGAAACGCTCCACCTGGAGAGCTTCCTTTCGTTCACTGCCGAAGATGGCACATCTATGGGCCAAGCGGGAAAAGTCCTACTGCATCCACGGAGAATTGGAATCAGCGCATTCAACCAGAAGCATACGAAGAGATTCTTTCGCGGCATCGACGAAGCTGTTATCGAAGAACTCACGGCCAGATTCGATGAGCAGTATTTCGCCCTGATCCCGGCTTTGGAGGCGGAAGTGCGACGGCGCGCGAGAGTGCGGAACACTACGGGCGCTCTTGATCGGAACCAGATCGCCAGCGTCGTGGACACGGAGCATTTTGGCGGACCATGGGAAACGTCAATCCATACATGGCGGTACGGAGCGGAACGAAAAATGCTCGCCGGTCTGATGGCGCAACTTCATGATGCGAACGCAGATCAATTCGCATCACGAGAGGCGGTATTTGCCCTCTTTGCGAAAGCGGTGTTTACGGGGAAACTGCTCGATCTGGCGCGGCTTATCGAAAAGACGCTGGGCAAGGGAACGATGCGTGCTCTCGCAGCGCAAACTATGCTTGCAAACGCCGAGGACGGCGTCTCTCCGGCGGGTTCGTGAGTTGTAGCACGGTTACGAGAATTCAATCTTTCTTGCCGCGCTCGTATTTTTCGCCGGCGTTCCGGTCGGCTTCATCTCGATCCCAGCCGTAGCCGGTGTAGGTGTCATCGTCTTTGTGGATAACGGTCTTATCCAAGAAAGGTTGATGGCCGATTACGAATTCGGTGCTGTGGGTAACACTGTCAGGTGCCTTGTCATTCTTCGACATAGCATCCCCCCTCGGGCAATCAATAGCACCGATTATGGTTCGTGGTCAACGAAATTCTTGGTGTTGGCACGTTCACTCGGCGGCGATTCGTCTTCCGTCCAGCCAGGTATATGGTCGAGAGACCTGGCACAGAATGCAGTTTTCCCTGTCTACCGCTTCTTCGCTGTAAGCGTAGGATGATCAAGCGCTTCGGCACATAAAGGTCGAGCCGGAGCGGAACGCATCTCCCACGCTCTCTCATTCATGCGAGGACCGCTTGCATACATCGGCGGCAAACGCGCCATTGCGAAGAAAATCGTCGCCCTGCTTCCGGATTGTCAGACGTACGTGGAACCGTTCGCCGGAGGCGCGCAGGTGTTCTTCGAGAAGCAGCCGTCGAAAGTCGAGGTCTTGAATGACCTGGACGGCGATCTCATGAACATCTTCCGTGTTTGTCAAACGCATCACGATGAATTGATCCGCTACATGCGGTACATGCTCGTGAGTCGCAGATGGTTCGACCTGCTCCTTGTCACAAACCCCGAGACGCTCACCGACATTCAGCGTGCTGCCCGGCGGCTCTATCTCCAGAAGAACAGCTACGCGGGGCGCGTGGAGCATCAGAATTTGCGCACCGGCATCGTGCAGCCGCCGGGCTTCAACCCTGAGCGCATTCCGGACCTCATCACGGAAACACATCAGCGGCTCTCCCGGGTATTGCTCGAATGTCTCCCGTACGAAAAGGTGCTTGCGAAGTATGACGGACCAGAGACGCTCTTCTACCTCGATCCGCCGTACTACGGCATCAACCTCTACAAATTCAAGCTCGCCCCCGATGATTTCCGCCGCATGGCGGAGACGCTCGGCGCACTGAAGGGCAAGTTCGTGCTTTCGCTGAATGACGTTCCTGCCGTGCGCGCGATCTTCCGGGAATTCCATATCCACGGAATCGAGATGCCGTATACCGCCCAGAAAACGGCGGGGCGCAGATACCGAGAAGTGCTCATCACCAATTTTGCGAAGCCCGACGAAAAGCCGGTCAACAGTAATCGCACAAGAAGTTCTCAGAGGTAAGTTGTTGATCTCTGATGGCTTCTTTGCAGCACTCGTCCGGATTGTTACCGATCTTGCATCGCGCCCATCGACACTATCCCCGTGATTCGCATCCTCGAACAACTCGTCATCGCGTTATGGAACCGGCTGCAAGGCCGCCGCACCCGCCCGGCGAACGATACTGCTGGGGCGCTTACCCTCGGGTTTCGCGTGGTCGAAGGACAGGTCACCAACCGACGCGTCAGTCTCTCGCCAGCGCGACGCACCATGCATGTCGCACTCTTTGGGAAGACCGGCAGCGGCAAGAGTTCCTGCTTGAAATATGCCTGCCTCCAGGATATCCGGGCCGGACGGGGCTGCTTCTTCCTCGACCTCCACGGCGACGCGACGCCATTCCTCCTGAGTGCGATCGCTGCCGAGGAATGGCGGCGGCGCGAACACCTGAGTGATCGGGTGATCGTGATCTCGCCCTCGGACCCCGAAATGTCGGTCGGCCTCAATCCGCTGGAAAGCATCGGGAGCGATTTCATCCGCAGCGCCGAGTTCTCCGAGATTCTCAAGCAGCGGTACAACCTGGACTACCTGGGTGCCCGCACCGACGAATTGCTGCGCAATGCGCTCTTCGTGCTGTCGGCGAACGGGCTCACGCTGCTCGAACTCGGACCGCTCTTGAGCGACGCACCGTTCCGGTCAACGTGCCTTGCCCGCACGCCGAACGCGGAAGTGAGGGCGTACTTCGAGGACCGCTTCGGACAGGCGAGCGAGCCGATGAAGGCCACGATGCGGGAGCCGATTCTCAACAAAACGTCGGCGTTCACCGCCGATCCGCGATTCCGGCATATCGTGGGCCAAACGCGCTCGACGTTTTCCATGAAGGACGCGATGGACAGGAACTGCATCGTCATCGCGCACCTTCCGAAGGGAGAACTTGGCAGCCAAGCGCTCACCTTCGCAAGTCTGCTCTTCACGGTCGTCAAGAATGCCATCTTCATGCGGTCGCGGAGAACGCTCTTCCCGGTGTACCTCGATGAAATGCAGAATCTCGTTGCGCAATCGACCGACGTGGAGACGGTGCTCTCGGAGGCGCGGAAGTTCGGCGTCGGCATCATCGCCGCCACGCAGTTCATCGACCAGTACCCGGCGCCCATGCGGTCGGCGATCCTCTCGGTCGCGAGCCATCTCTGCTTCCAGCTTTCGAGCGCCGACGCCGCGACGGTCGCCCAGATGTTCGACGGCGGAAAATCGCTCGCCGAGCAGCTGAAGAACCTGCCGCAGCGCCACTTCATTCTGAAGAGCGGCGCGGATCACTGGGTCGAAGGCTGCGTGCCTCGCGTGGAAGAGCCGGAAACGAATTACACCGAACTCCTGCGGCGTTCCCGAGCACGCTACGCCCGGCGGCGCGCCGAGATCGAGCGCGACATTGCCGAACGCCACGCCACGCTCACCAACACCACCCATGAGGCACTCCATGACTGGAACTGAACGAAAACACCATACGGGGATCATCCTGCAGCAGCGAGACATCGACCTCCTGCGAGAACTCGCCGTGATGCGCGTCGCGGATCGCGAACAGATGAAAACCGCCGCGCGGTTCACGAGCACGACGCGCGTGAACACGCGGCTCCTCGCGCTCACCCGTGCGGGGCTCTTACGGAGGTTCTTTCTGGGCTTGGGCGGCGGGCGGAAGGCCACCTACGCACTCTCGCAAAGGGGCGCGAAGATGATCCACGTTCCGTGCCGTGGCCCCCGGCGGCGACAGGATGCAACCCTCGTCGCCGATCTCTCCATCCAGCACCAGCTCACGGTGAACTCGGTGTACTGCAACCTGAAGTTCGGTGCGATTCCCGTGGCGGACGTGCAATTCGTGAACTGGGTCGCTTTCAACGAGCCGCTCACAAATGCGCTCAAGCTCATCCCGGACGGGTATGTCGAGTTCAAAACTCCTTCCGGTATCGATGCTTCGTTTCTCGAAGTGGACTTGGGCCATGAGGTGCTCTCGGTCTGGAAGGAGAAGGCGCGGCAGTATCTCCAGCTTGCCGTATCCGGCGAGTACGCGCGGCTTTTCCGGAACGTCCGTTTCCGGGTACTCGTCCTCACGAATTCGGAGCGCCGAATGCATTCGCTGCGCAACCTCCTCGCCGGAATGACCCAGAAAATCTTCTGGTTCGCACCGCTCGATCGCGTTGCGGGAGAACAATTCTTCGCCCCCGTATGGCACCGCCCCGTGGGGGATACCAACCAATCACTCTTCGGATCAACACGATGAAGTACTGCTACCAATGCGGAAAGATGACAGCGGGAGAACCGCTCTACTGCGGTACGTGCGGCCGGACCTACGATGTGAAACTCTGCCCGCGCCACCACGTGAACCCACGCGGCGCGGAGGTCTGCTCGAAATGCGGGAGCAGGGAACTCTCCACCCCGCAGCCGAAGATTCCTGCGGCCATCCAGCTTCTCGGCCTCCTCGTGCGCCTGGGACTCGGAATCCTGCTCGCCTATGCATCGCTCTCGCTCATCGTGGCCCTCATTCATTCCCCCCAGGTGCGACAGCTTCTTGCTGCATTCGGCATTCTCTTGGCGGTGCTCTGGGGACTGTGGATGAAACTCCCCGACTGGTTCAGAGAAGCACTTCATGAATTCGTGAGTTTCAGAGGTCGCAACCATGACGACTGAATTCCATGGACGAGAGAGACGCGAGTTGGGTTTTGCCGATGTGCGCAACCCTGCGGATTCATTGGATATTCCGCGCGAACACCTCGGGCAGCAGTACCCGCACCATTACCCGCAGGCAAATGACGCCCTCGGCGAACCGCTCACGATCCGCGACGTGGCTCGGATTCTCGGCTGCTCGGATTGGACGGTACGTCATGCCTACCTGCCCAAGGGCCTGCCGTACCTCCGGTCGGGGCCCCTTGGCAAATTGATCTTCTACCGCAACCAGGTCGTGCAATGGATTCTCAAACACCAACGGAAAGGAGGGAAATAACACCGTGTCGCTCTACAAACGCAATTCGGTCTGGTGGGTCTCCATCTTCATCGATGGCATGCGCCATTGCGAGTCCACCGGAACCTCGAATCGACGCAAGGCAGAGCAGATCGAGCGGCAACTCCGGGAGGGACTCAACGACGCGCGGCACCGCCTGCCGCACGTGAACCCTGAAATGACGTTCGGCGCGCTCGCCGCCCGCTTCATAGCGGACGGGATGAGCACGCCGTATTCCATGGACCGCCTCCAGCACCTTCTGCCGTTCTTCTCGGACCTTCCCGCGCGGGACATCAACCAGTCCCTCACGCGGAAGTACCGGCAGGAACGGTATGCGCAGAACAAGTCACTCAAACCCGCAACCGTCAACCGCGATCTTTCGGTGCTCCGCCGAGTGTTCAATTGGGGAGTCGAGGAGGGCATCCTCTCTGCGAATCCCTTGGGGCGTCTGCGGATGGAACGGGAACGCAGGACCAAGCGTCCCGTCATGAGTCTCCGCGAAGAGCGCCTGCTTCTCGCGGCCGCCCCGGAACACCTCAAGCGGATCATCCGCTGCGCGCTCGATACCGGGATGCGCCGGGGAGAGATCCTCGCAGAGCGATGGGAGGATGTCGATTTCGACAACCGCATCCTCCACGTCACCCACTCGAAAACCCCGGAAGGCGAGGCTCGGGATGTGCCGCTCACCGGTGCCCTGTACCAGATGTTCCTTACCTTCCGGCGGGAGCGCGGCCCGGTCTTCACCTACGAGGGCAACGCCATCAAGCTCGTGAAGACCACGTGGGCGTCCAGCCTGCGCCGCGCGGGTATCCGCCACTTCCGGTTTCACGACCTGCGGCACACGGCGAATACGCGAATGATGCTCGCGGGCGTCCTACAGGAAGTGCGCCGGGAACTTCTCGGTCACACCTCACGCCGTTCGCGCGATGTCAACGACCGCTACGTCCAGATCGAGCTGCCGGAGAAGCGCGACGCGATCCGCAAACTCGAAGTCTGGCTCGCAAGCCAGGAACGCTCGCTCCAGGCGGAGAACGCAGTTCCATTGCTTCTCTCTTCACCTCAACCACCAACCGCAACTTCGGAGAATTCACACCATGACAGAACCCAACCGCAACCCCCAACCGCCCGACCTTGACGACGCGCTCCGCCGCCTCGTACTCGCCCGCGCGAGCGCGATCAACGGCAAGCTCCTCGCCCGGCTGAGCACCGTCTCGGACGATCTCGACGCGGGAGGCCATCGCGCCGCGATTGGCGGCCTCGACGGCATCGAACGCGAGATCGCAACCATGCGCAGTTTCCTGCTCCTGCTCTCGTAGTGGGAGCCCGGCTCTTTCACAACCAACCCATACGCACAAGGAGGCGTCATGAGTCCAAAACCAGCAACCGCACCAGAACCCTCAACCGGCCGCAAGCCGTGGGTCAAGAAGACCCCGGTCGAGGTCGTCCTCGAACAAATCGGCAAGCAGGAAGAGAAAGTCGCCGAAATGCGCGAGGACCTGGCTCACGAGGAACGCGAGCTTGCCAAGTTACAGCAGGCCCGCAAGGTTCTCGAAGCCCAATAACCCACGGGGAGTTGTCCATCAAGGATAGCTCCCCGTTTTCATACCCCAAGGAGACGCATATGACCACCGTGGGACGCACCCGAAATGAGACGCGATCCAAGCCACGACAGCTCGAAGCACTCGCCTTCTACCTGGGGGCGCATGGAATCGATTCCGCGCCCGTCATGGAGGAGATCGAGGCCCGCTTCAATCAGGAGATCTCCGAGGAGAAGCAGGAGCCTCTCCGCAACCTTCATGCCCTCGAGGCAAAACTCCAACAGGTGCGCAAGGAGCGCCCCGAAGCGGAGGCGCTCTGGCAGCGCATCCGCAAGGAACTCGGCGATACTCCACCGCCGTTCTTTCACGCCATCGTGATGGCGGTCTTCGCGTGCTTCGCGCTCGTCCTCGACACGCTGTTTCTCGCGCCCACGATGGATATCCTGAATATCGCCGACCCTGCCCTCCAGTACCTCGCTGCGGCTGGCGTTGCGGCAGTGTGCACGGGGATTTTCGAACTCTCCGCGTGGCACTTTGTGAACGCGAAGAACGTCGCCCAAAAGCACAGTGCCCTGGTTTCGGGCGGCATGGGCGTGTTGAGCCTCATTGTCTGGGGTCTCTTACGGGGTCACCAGCTTCGGTTTGCTGCCGGTCTCGCCGGGAACCCCCTCGGCGATTTCCTCGACGCACATCCATTCCTCGCCTCGGTGTTCTTCATCTTCATCACGCTCGCGACGCCGATGGTCGGCGCGGTTGCGCTTCTGCACGGCTGGAGCGAGTTCTCGGCAGCGCGGACGTGGCGGCGCGTCCGGGAGCGATTCGAGACGCTCCGCACTGCTGAAGTCACCCTTTCCCGGCAGGTACAGGCCGAAGCAGGGCGCCTTGCGGAATTCGACAAGCGCAAAGCCGAGGAGTGCCGGGAATGGAAGTCGGTCTTCGCATATTTCTACGAGCGCGGGCAGCGCAATGGGGCCCGGCGCGAGCCTCTCTGGTCGGTCCTTCTGAAGAGCGCTGCCGGGGCGCTCATCGTGACGCCACTTGCGTTTCTGGTTCCCGCCGTCTGGTTTCCCGCGCAGCTCGCCGTCCCGATCATTCCCGGCGTAGCCCTCTTCGCATACTTCAACCATCGCCGCCACCACCCAAGCCATGAGCGCTATCTCAAGGCTGAAAACACGCAGTTCGCGGTGATTCCCGAAGCGCCCAAACTGCGCGAGATTCACACACCGCAGCCGCGCCTTCTCTCGAAAGGAGATCCGTCATGAGCTGTCTGCGCATTGCTGCCCTTTTTCTTCTCGCGACGATCATCGCCTGCTCCCACAGGGTGCCGACTGAGACGGTTGAGTTGATCGACACAAGCCTAAGCATCACGCCGCACGCTGAAGCGGCCGCCCTCGATGCCGTGAAAGGCCAGATTTCGCACCTGGGGCGCGGTGATGCGCTCATCCTTATCCCCATTACCGGGGACGCCGAAAACGACACTGGCGGCCATATTTTGCGCCTCCAGGCGCCGACCACGCGTGAACCCTATGACGCCGACCTGCAACGTTTCCGGGGAAATGCCCCAAAGCAGTTTACTGCCTGGGTCGCAACGGTGCGTGCCGAGCCGAACCGGACCGATATTCTGGGCACCCTTGATGCTGCCCAGCAGGAACTTAGCACGCTGCCCCGGGAAAGTACTCGGCGGCTCATTGTAGTGAGCGATTTCATCGAGGATGATGGCACCTACCGTTTTACCTCTGACCGTTCCCTCGGCAGTCCGGCCCGCGCACGAGCGCTCGCCGCGCGCCTTCGCAGCGAACATGGGTTTGCCTTGCACGGAGTATCACTTTGCCTGGGGCGGCTCGAAAGCAGTGACTTCTCGCCGCTTTCGGTTGAACGCAAAAACACGATTCAAACATTCTGGGCCACCTACTTCACCGAGGACGGCAAGTCGCCCGAAATCCACTTCGATGGCGTGGGAATGCTCGAAAACGCCGGGCAGGAATGTGCTGCCAGTAAATGAATACATTCCTCAAGGAAATGTAACGAGGTGTGAGATTTATGATCGCGGGAAACTTCCTGAACGGTGTAACGGCGATTATAGGTATGTTTGCTGCCATCGCCACCATCGTGACGGGCTTCGGCCTGATCCTTGGCATGGTGAAGCCCGCCGACGCTCTGAAACGCATTGGCGCAATTCTCGGAACTGTTATCGCGCTCATTGTCCTCACGAGCATTCTCGTCAACGCGTGGTCACAGCTTCCCTCATGGCAGCAGCTTTCGCTCATCGCAATCGGTCTCATGCTCCTATTTCGCCTTGTGTCACGCAGAGAAAAACAACACCGGCCCCGTGATTGAAGTAGACGATCTCCGTCGCATTGCTCCCGCCCGTCTTCTGCACTCGCTGCATCTTTGCTGACCCGTTGCGCTGAAGTATGGCGCCATCCGCACACGGTCGCCACCAAAAAGTTGGCGCATCCGGTTATTTCTGCGCGGGCTTCTGCTGCGCTGGAGCGAAGGCTTCGGGATCAACCTTCCGCAACTCTTGCAAAAACTGCTGATACTCCGCCTCGCCACGCTTTAGCTTGCTGTAGTCCACGTCCTTGTAATACTGGCTGATGTAGTTGAAAGCATACGCCGCGTACCAGGGAATTTCCTTGTCCGGATGTCTAGAGTTGATCACAGGATTGTTCACTGGCTTGCCCTGCGCCACCGCCCATGCATACGGTGCCTCGCGAATGTCATACCCTGCCAAATACATCTGACGGATGCCGATACGGAGTAACTGTTCGTCCTCGTCTCGCAAGCAATCATATATGTCTCCCGCGCACGCGATGTTAGCCTGCTTTTGCAAGATGGACGTGATTGCATAGGACAACAAGGAAACCACCTGGTCTTGATTTT
>JAKAXU010000031.1 GCA_021816455.1 Acidobacteriota bacterium | reverse complement strand
CCTCGCCTTGATCATAGGCGAAAAGAAGTTTACGACGCAGATCATCCCCAAGGGGTTTTCCCATGTCTTTGTTCGCCGCAAAGAGTCGCCAAAACCAGTCTACACTATTTAGGAAAATGCTCTAAAGAAGATCAGTCAGATGGTAATGAAAGAACATTGCGGCTGATCTAGGATTCACTGTAGCACGCCGGGAATACGACTGAAGACCGCAAAAAACTGGTGGACCAGACTGAGACTTACTGGCCACTGTAAAAACCTGCGCGGCAGCGGACGGTGAGGCCAGGTTTATCGACGGTGATCTTGAGGCTGTGGTACTGGTCCGGTTTGGGGTCGATCGGCGAGGCAAAAGCCAGAAAGTAGGATTTGTTGGCGTCGCGGATGGTTCGGGCGATGGTGCCGGAGAGACTTGTTTCTCCGGAAAACGGAAGCGCGAGACCGCCGGTGTTGACCGAAAGAGCCTGGATGGAGAGGCTGCCAACGGGCGTGTGGAGCGGGTTCGTAACCGGCTTGAGGTAAAGCACGTAGTCCTCCCAGTCGACGGTACGCTCGTCGGGGCTGCGCGATGGATCAAGTGCGTAAAAGGTGACGCGAGCGTGGCGCGAGGTAGACCAGAGGCTGGTGAGCGCGTTGAAAAAAGTCAGCTCCTGCTTGCGATCGGCGAAGGTCTGGGTGTTCATCATCAGCGGCCAGCCGCGCCCAATCCAAAGCACCAGCTTATGGCCGGGCAGCGAGGACTGGTGCGCGAGAAAAGCTCCTACCGTATCCAGCGAAGCCTGGAGGCGATCGGTGAGATTGTAAAAACCTTCGATCTTCAGGAATGGCCGCTGGCTGGCCTCGGTGGCGTCCAACTGAGCGGCGAGCTGGTTGCCGTCCGTCGATGGACCGGCGACGAGGATGGCTCCTTTGCCGTTGAAGAGGTAGATGGAAACCGGACTAGGGAGATTGCTGCCTTCCAAACGGAGGAATTTCTCCGTCGCCTGGCGGATGTAGGCAACGCGGATGTCCGGGGTATTGACGTTGTCCAGGATGATATCGATTGCGTCCGGCGGCACAGGTTTGGCGGTCGGGGATTGCGCAACGCGCGGCAGTTGGAAGGCGAGAATCTTGCGCGGTGCGCCGTTATCCTGCACCGTGAAATCGCTGGCTTGAAGATTGGTGACGCGATGGCCTTTGGCATCGGTAACGATGAAGTCGGTGGCAATGATCTGTGAGGTGGGTTTGGCGGCGGGCTGGGCGGACATGATGCATGGCGCGAAGGCGAGGGCCAGAGCAAGACAGTAGATGGAGCCGGATGGCGACACGCGGGAACCTCCGAGGGTAGACGCCGGGAACGCCGTTGGAACGGCTGACGCAGCGAAAACAGTCTAATCGATGAGAGACAAAGCCAGCGGCAGAAGTTGTGTCGAGGCAAGAGATTTTTGAAGTAGAGTTTTGACAGCGGCAACACTGCGACGCTGTGGAAGCTACGAAGACAAAAGGATGCGGCGCGGGAGGCGCGACCGAATGCAGGCATGCGGCGACGAAAACGTGCTTGTGGTAGTGGACGTACAGCGGGATTTCTGCTCCGGCGGAGCGCTGGCGATCGAAGACGGAGATGCGGTCGTGGAGCCTGTGAACCGATCGATGGATCGATTCCGGCACGTGGTGCTAACCCAGGACTGGCACCCGCCCGATCATCGCTCCTTTGCCACGCAGCACGCCGGGCGGCAGGCGTATGACGTGGTGGAGATGGCGTACGGGCCGCAGGTGCTGTGGCCGGTGCATTGCGTCGCCGGATCGCCCGGCGCAGAGTTTCATCCGGAGTTGCGGGTGGATCGGGCGCAGTTGATTGTGCGCAAGGGATTTCGGGCGGGGATTGATTCGTATTCGGCGTTTCGGGAGAACGATCGGCGGACGGTGACCGGGCTGACGGGTTACCTGCGTGAGCGAGGCTTCAAGCGGGTGTTTCTGGCCGGGTTGGCGTATGACTACTGCGTCGGGTATTCGGCGCTCGATGCGCTGGAGTTGGGATTTGAAGCGTGGGTGGTGGTGGATGCCTGCCGGTCAGTGGGCCTGGCCGGAAGCGTGGCTCGCATGGACAGGATGCTGGAGCAGGCAGGGGTTGGGCGGGTGACGGTGAGCGAGTTGGCGGGCTGAGACGGTGTGGCATTGGCTTGCATCGAAGACTATGATGAAGCTTGGAGGCCTGCCAGTCAGGCGGCCCGAGGTAATGGAGAGAACAAGCATGGCACTGATGAGAACGTCGAATCCGGCATTGAGTGAGCGGCAGTTTCGCGGCGGGGGCAACAATACGGGTGGGTACCCGATGCAGCTCGGCGAGACGATGACGCTGAACGGCACGGTAAACAAGACCGGCATCCTGCTGGTCTGCGCGATGGCGACGGCGTACTGGACCTGGGAACAGTTTCTGGCGTCGGGAAATCCGGCCTCGGTGAGCGGATGGATGATGCTGGGACTGATCGGCGGCCTGGTGATGGCGATGGTGACCATCTTCAAGAAGGAATGGGCCGGAGTGACGGCTCCGGCCTACGCGCTGTGCGAAGGGTTGGTACTGGGCGGAATGTCGGCGATGTTCGAGCTGCGCTGGCCGGGGATTGCGATCGAGGCGGTAAGCCTGACCTTTGGAGTGATGCTCGTGCTGCTGCTGGCCTACCGTTCGGGGCTTATCCGGGTGACCAACAAGATGCGGCTGGGAATCGTCGCCGCGACCGGCGCGGTCATGCTCTTCTACCTCGCTCAAATGGTGTTGGGGTTCTTCCACGTGCGCTTCACCACGCTCAATGGCTCCGGCCCGCTAAGCATCGGCATCAGCCTGGTCATCGTCGGCATCGCGGCCATGAACCTCGTCCTCGACTTTGACATGATCGAGACCGGCGTCCGCGTCGGCGCTCCCAAATACATGGAGTGGTACGGCGCATTCGGCCTGATGGTTACCCTGGTATGGCTCTATATGGAGATGCTGAACCTGTTGTCGAAGCTGAACAGCCGGAGGTAAACGTCCGGCTGTGTTGCCCGCATCGTGTCAGGATCGAAAAACCCACCCCTTCGAGGGTGGGTTTTTTCCTGTCGCGGGCTGCGGGCTGCGAGCGGATACGCAAGCAATTGATGGAATTTTCCAATTTCCGCGACCATCGTGGCGGCATGAGCCGAAGGGAGAAAGGAGTTAGAAAAAGGAATCCAGGAGGGCGGAATCCGAGAACGTGTCAAAAAGCGTTTGGTCTTCCAAGATGCGTAACAGGGTCAGGCGTAGGGCTATCTCCGTTTGTTCCCACAACTGATTGGCATACCCGAACTCAGAGGGCTGCCCCTTAACGGAGAGCCATGCGGGGTCGGGGATGGGCAACCCGTGCGCAAACGCGTTCCGCAGCCTGAAAATATCGCGGCTGACACTTCCGAGTTCCATGTGAGTCCGGGTTGTTTGGTGCACCGGAATGGACACGGTATCGGCCTCGTACAGTTTCAATGTCGATCCGAGAAGGACGCCCATACGCCGCGTGATCTCGGCTGATCCCTGCTTTTTTCGGTCGAGCTTCGAAGCATACAGACAGTCAAGTCCCGCCGCCCAGAGAAACTGGCTCGGGGTGGTCGGGGTCACTGAATAGCCTTGGCAGAAGAACATCACGGCGCGGTGGATTGGCAGCAACGGGTGATTCCACGAACCGTTCGCCGGATCGAGAGCCTTCGAAAGTCTAGTGATGAGACTTGCAGCGCGTAGTACATCGGGTTCGGTGATTACGTTGTGCTGCTGATACTGCAAATATGGCTCGGGAGAGGATCGGTCAAGATCAGAAACAGGGTGCGCGACCATCTCGGTCAGGTTTTCTCCGTCAAGCTGGAGCCATAGATTCAAGAACTGCACAGTTGGCTTTACCAATTGGAGCGTGATCGCTACGACTTTGAGCTGGTGCTTGACCACCTGGTCGGCAAAGACGCTAGTGTCGTACTTACACACTATTGCAATCGACTTCCGCTCGATTCTTTCGACAACAGTTTGGCGCAGGTGGACGCGCCCGGTTTCAGCGATAATCTTGGGCGGAAAAGACAAAACCGCTGTAGGGGTGCCAGGCAACACAATTGGCCCGTCCTTGACAATCTTCTCTCTCAAGTCATCAGAGCCACGAGTCAGGAGGATTAGCTGCGTCTTGGTCATCTGAAGTCCGATTATAAAACTCCACTGGGCGGCCGCCTTAGTGTCGTGACCGCGGCAATTTCGCTTTTTATTCTCGTAAAGGCGGCGTTGTTGCTGCTAGAATTCCGATGAACCGCAAACAATTTTCCGAGCGAATTGTGCCGTATGCGCAAGGGGCTGGGCAGTTGCAGCGAGAAACAGGAGAGACTCCCCATGGCAGCAACCGATGACAGAGCGCGGGCGGTAGAAAGTGCGCTCGCGCAGATAGAAAAGCAGTTTGGCAAAGGTTCGATCATGCGGCTCGGTTCGCGCGAGGCAATTGTGCCGATCTCGGTGATCTCGACCGGCTCGATCAGCTTTGACGCTGCGCTCGGGGTGGGTGGAGTTCCGCGTGGTCGGGTGATCGAAATCTTCGGACCGGAAAGTTCGGGCAAGACGACGATCACGCTCCAGATCATCGCCGAGGCGCAGAAGGCCGGCGGGCTGGCGGCGTTCGTGGATGCCGAACACGCGCTGGACCCGACGTATGCGCGGAAGCTGGGCGTGGATACGGACAACCTGCTGATCTCACAGCCGGATTACGGCGAGCAGGCGCTGGAGATCACCGAGGCGCTGGTGCGCTCCGGCGCGATCGACGTGCTGGTGGTGGACTCGGTGGCGGCGCTGGTGCCGAAGGCGGAACTGGATGGCGAGATGGGCGACTCGCACGTGGGCTTGCAGGCGCGGCTGATGTCCCAGGCGCTGCGCAAGCTGACGGGCACGGTGTCGAAGTCGCGGACATCCTTGATCTTCATCAACCAGATTCGCGAGAAGATTGGCGTGATGTTCGGCAATCCGGAGACGACAACCGGAGGACGGGCGTTGAAGTTTTACTCCTCGGTGCGCGTGGACATCCGGCGCATTGCCGCGGTGAAGGAAGGCGACGCTGTGGTCGGCTCACGGACCAAGGTGAAGATCGTCAAGAACAAGGTGGCGGCGCCGTTCCGCGAGGCAGAGTTCGACATTCTCTATGGCGAGGGCATCTCGCGCGAAGGCGACGTGCTGGACCTGGCCGTGCTGCACAACATCGTGGAGAAATCAGGCGCCTGGTACAGCTACGCGGGCGAGCGCATCGGACAGGGGCGCGAGAATGTGCGCACCTTCCTCAAGGACAACCGCGAGGTCTTTGCGAAGATGGACGCGCAGGTGCGGCAGAAGCTGGGCATTGGCGCGAGCGCGAAGGCCGATGTGCCGCCGGTGCCGGAAGACGGCGAGGCGGTGGCGCAAGCGGTGGTACGCGGCAAGCGATAGAGCATACAACGGAAGCTACGAAGAAAACCGACCTGCGGCAGGAACGCTGCAGGCCGTGGCCTTTTCCACATGTGCGATGCGGACGGTGGCGACAAGGCAGCGCCATCCCACCCACCACAGCAAGCGCTCCCTCACACTCCGGCAATTGTGACGGGGATCACTGAATCAATTTCGCCGGGGGTGCAGACTTCCGGCAATAAGGTGGTGGGTCATGGTCTTCCTCATCTGGCTCGTGGTCTTTGCTGTCGTCGTTTCCTTTCTGCTGCTCCTCCCGGCATTCTGGCGCCGAGCGATTTACGAACGGTATTCGGGTGGTCGGCCAGTGATATGCCCCGAGAACCAGAAGCCAGCCGTCGTCGGCATTGATCTGCGGCATGCAGAAGCGACAGTCATGGGGGGAAGTCGGCGTTTGCGTTTGTGTGACTGTACACGCTGGCCGGAACGCTCGCAGTGCAATCAGGAGTGCTTATCCCAGGCCACGGAAGCAGAGCCTTACCGGCAAGGCGAAGTGAATGCGAGAAGGAAACAGATATACCACCTGCCCGTTCTTCTGGCGGCGTTTGCCGCTTGGTACGTGGGCGCCATCTGGCATTCGCACTATATGTTCCGCGCGCAGTGGATGGACGCCGTCGGACTCACTCATGCGCAAGCCGAGCCGATGGTATGGTGGCTGTCGCCGTACCTGCTTACCGTAGCTGTCTGTCTCCTCTTCGCCTACGGAGTTGCGTGGCTGCTTGCCGTCTCTCACCGCAAAGGCGTGCTTCAGGGAGTTCTGATGTCTGCTCTGCTGTGCGGAGCCCTGATCGCAGCGAGTTGGTATGGCATCGCAAGACTACCTCACACCTTGTTCATGATTGAAGCAGGTTACGCCGTTCTGGCCACTTTCATTGTGGGGGCCATTGTCGGCGGTTTGTATGACAAGCTCGTGCTGCGGCCACGATGAGCGGGGCCTGGGACCACCCGCTTTGCGATTGGGTCCAACAGAAACGTGAAAGCTTCGATTCGCAGCCGTCAGACGGTGAAAGCGCCGATGCGCGTTTCGGCTGCGGTGAGCGCGTCGCAGGCCCGATCGACGACCTCGTAGTCCGCATCGTGCTCGGCGCGGAAGCCACGAAACGCTTCCTCATTTGTCCAGCGATCGATGGTGAGATAGCGTCCGGGCACATAGGCGTCACGCAGTAGCTCGGTGCCGAGGTAATCGGTCGAGCGGGTGAAGAGCGTGGACCAGGTGCCGCCGGGAGCATAGGCTGCCTCAAAGGCTGCGAGCTTGTCTTCGGCGACATCGAATTGCCAGACGATCAGGAACATAGCAAGATTCATTATCCCACTGCCCGCAGGGCGGAAGCATGCAGCCAGGCTACGCTGCCTGCGCTCCATTCCGGAACCGATGTGAGTCGCGGGAACATTTTGCGCGCTTTCTGCGTACCCGAGAGCATGAGAATCCAAGCCTTTGCCATATACGCGCTGTTTCCAGTTCTGGCCCTCCCCCTTGCCGGACTCGCGCAGGCCGATTGCTCCGGAACGCTGAGTGCGCCTCTGCACTCCGGCTCAGCACTCACCATCGATTCCGTCTCGCTGGGCATGAAGATTGTGCGCACAAACGGCAATGCGCCAGATACCGTGCGCGTAAGCTGCTCCTCCAGCAGCTCGGACGAGTCGAGTCGCATCCACATGAAGCTGAGCGGGGATGCCAGCAAGGAGCGGCTGGAGGTGACCGGCGACTCCACGCACAACGGCAATCCGGAGCTGCGCATACGTATGGCCGCCGGCGAGGTCACCATCGACGGAATCGAAGGCGACAAGGACTGCGAGTTGACTGCCGGGCAGATCACGATCTCCGACGCGCGAGCGCAGAGCTATCGCAACGTGGATGCTTCGGTCGATATCGGCGAGGTGAAAGCTGCGGCGTATGGTCAGGATATGGGCGGATTCTTCCGCCATTTCCATTGGAAGAGCCTGGACGGCGACTACCATCTTCACGCCCACGTGATGACCGGCGAAATCGACCTCCTCGGCTCGGCTCAGGACAAACATGGAGCAGTCGAGGATTGACCTGACAATGCGCCATTGACCGCGCGAGCGTAAGCTGCGAGGATGAGCGGCGAGAGTCGTCGCGGCAACGCGCCAGGAGATTGCCACAATGTTCGAGCCGCAGGGCTACGCCGGAGCGCTGGCCTGCATGGTCATCACCATGCTGTGCTGGGGTTCCTGGGCCAACACGCGGAAGCTGACTCCAGGCTTCCGCTTTCCGCTGTTTTACTGGGATTTTGTGACCGGACTGCTGGCGGCGACCGTGCTGCTGGGGCTGACGCTGGGCAGCATGGGCGCGACGGGACGCAGCCTGAGCGGTGATCTGGCGCAGGCCGATGCCGGGCATCTGTGGCTGGCCGCCGCAAGCGGCGCAGACTTCAACGTGGCGAACCTGCTGCTGGTGGCTGCGATCGAAGTGGCCGGGCTGGCGGTCGCGTTTCCTGTGGGCATCGGACTGGCGCTGGTGGTGGGTGCAGTCTCCAGTTATCTGGTGGCTCCGACAGGCAACGCGCCGATGCTCTTTGGCGGCGTGGGGCTGGTGGTGGCAGCGATTGTCTGTGACGCGGCTGCCTATCGGATGCGTGAGGCCCGCGCGAAGGCTGCCCGTCCGCGCGATGCAAAATCTACACGGCGACATGGCGCAAAGGCCACGGCAAAGCGAGGCCTCTGGTTGAGCGTGGCGGCTGGCCTGCTGATGGGCACCTTCTATCCGCTGGTGGCACGCTCCATGCATGGACCGCACGCGGCCGGACCGTACAGCGCAGCGATGATCTTCGCGCTTGGCGTGGCGCTCTGTGCACTTCCGGTGAACGGCGCGCTCATGCGCTGGCCGATCGATGGCGGCGCAAAGATGACGATGCGCGCCTATGGCGACGCGCCGATGCGCTGGCATGCGTGGGCCGCTGCAGGCGGCGCGGTGTGGGCGCTGGGCGCGACGCTGAACTTCGTAGCAGCACAGGCCGGGCGCATCGGTCCGGCGGTTTCCTACGCGATGGGGCAGGGTGCAACGATGGTGACAGCGGCCTGGGGTGTCTTTATCTGGCGAGAGTTCGCTGACGCTCCGCGTGGAGCCAAATGGCTTCTGGCGGCCATGTTTGCTCTCTTCGTGGCCGGATTGACGCTGGTGGCGCTGGCGCCGCTCCACTGACCGGCGGACGAGGTGCGAATGGGAGGTACGATGCAGGCAAAACCGATCGTCGTGGTGGGCAGCATCAACATGGACCTGGTGGTGCGCGCCGAGCATATTCCCGCAGCGGGCGAAACGCTGCTGGGCACAGGATTTTCCATGCATCCGGGCGGCAAGGGTGCGAATCAGGCCGTAGCAGTGGCGCGGCTGGGCTATCCGGTGGAGATGATCGGGATGATCGGCGGCGACGGAATGCGACTGGACGCAATGGGCAGTGCATTGCGCGCGCATCTGGCCGCAGCAGGCGTGGGCGTCGACGGAGTGGGCACAGCCGATGCAGCCTCCGGCGTGGCGCTGATCACCGTTGCCGACAGCGGCGAGAACTCCATTGTTGTGACACAGGGCGCCAACGCATGCGTGACTCCGGAGTGGATCGAACGGCATGGGGGGCGGCTGCGCGCGGCGGGCATGGTGCTGGCGCAACTGGAGATTCCGCTGGAGTCTGTGGTGCGCGCGGCGGAGATCTGCGCCGAGGCAGGCGTGCCGCTGATGCTCGATCCGGCACCTGCCCGCGCGCTGCCCGCACGGCTTTCTCCGCTGGTAGCCTGGCTCACGCCGAATGAGACCGAGGCTGCCTTCTATGCCGGAGACGCGGTGCGCGATCCGGCCGTGGTGGCGGCGACCTTGCAGGGACGCGGTGCAGCGGCAGTCGTCGTCAAGATGGGCGCACGCGGCGCGTTCCTGGCCGATGCCGAAGGCTACGCGGCCCACGTGGAACCCTTCGCCGTGAGTGCCGTGGACAGCACGGCTGCCGGCGACGCCTTCAATGCGGCTTTCGCAGTCGCGCTGCTCACAGGGCGCTCGACGATGGAAGCGGCACAATTTGCTTGTGCGGCAGCGGCGATCTCCGTGACGCGGCACGGCGCGCAGGAGTCGATGGCGACAATGGACGAGGTGCTGGCGCGGCTCGGGCGATAACGGCGTTTACTGGCGCAGATGAACGGTGGTGGCGCCGGCGCCGCCCTCCAGCTGCGATGGCTCCTCGATCGTAGCGACATGAGGATGCGTGCGCAAGTAATCGCGCAGGGCGCGGCGCAGCACGCCCATGCCCGTGCCGTGGATGACCCGGACCTGAGGCAGACCGGCAAGAAAGGCTCGGTCGAGATATTTTTCCAGTTCCTGGATAGCCTCATCGACGGTGAAGCCGATGAAGTTGATCTCAGAGGCAATCGCACTGTCCGGCTCTGCCGCGGTGACCGTGACGCCGGAGCGTCTGCGCGCGGCGATAAGCGGACTTTCGACCGCGGGCGCGTTGCCGATGGCGGCCATATCCGCGCTGCGCACACGCATCTTGAGCGAGCCGACGGTCACCTCCCAGAGATCCTTTTCGACGTGGCGGGTGATGGTAGCGGTCTTATTCACGCTGCGCACATGAACCTTTGCGCCGGGCTGAAGGTGAGCGGGCGCAGCAGCGGCAGAGGCCTCGTCCGCAGGTTGTCGCAGCGCTGCCACGCCGGAGCGGAACTGCGCTTCAAACTCGGCGCGCATGCGCTCGATTCGGCTGCGGGATTCCCGCGTGGCCTTCAGCCGGGCGGCGCTGTCCTCGATCGCCGCGACGGCCTGGCGCATCTGCGCTTCAAACTCGCGCAGCAGGGTGGCGAACTGCTGCTCAAGCGCACGGGAGCGCTGCTTCATTTCGGCGTCGCCTTCGCGGGCCAGCCGCGCCCGCTCCTGGTGTAGCGCGTACTGTTCGGCGCGCGCTGCCTTACGCTCGGCTTCGAGGGACTGAAGCTGCTCATGGATGGAGTCAAGAAAACGCGCGATATCCAACTGCTGCGAGCTGAGTCGTTGGCGCGCTCCTGCAACCATGGCCGCGGGAAGCCCGAGCCGCTCCGCCGTGGCAATACCCGCTGAGACGCCTGGAACTCCGAGGCGAAGCTGATAGGTGGGCGCCAGTGTGATGGGATCGACCCCGGCGGCGGCGTTGAGGACGCCGGGCGTGTTGACGGCGTAAACCTTGAGCGCGGTGTGGTGTGTGGTGATCACCGACCAGGCACGCTGCGCGCGGAATCGATCGGCGATGGCGACGGCAAGTGCCGATCCTTCGTCCGGATCGGTGGCAGAGCCAAGTTCGTCCAGCAGGATGAGGGCGGAGTCAGTGGCTAGTGCAGCCAGGCGAGTGATATTGGCAATGTGCGCGGAAAAGGTGGAGAGCGCAAGCTCGATCGACTGTGCATCGCCGATGTCGGCCAGAAATGCGGTGAAGACTGGCTGCGTGGCCTCGGACGCCGGCACGGGAATGCCAGACTGCGCCATCGCTGCTGCCAGCGCGATGGTCTTCAGCGTGACGGTTTTTCCCCCAGTGTTCGGCCCGGAGAGGATGAGCTGGCGATGCTCGTCGTCCAGTGCAACGGTGAAGGGAACGATGGCGCCGCCGGTTGCGCGAAGGCGCTCTTCGAGCAGCGGATGCCGCGCGTCGGCCAGGCGGAAGCTTTCTCCGTCGAAACTCGGCGCGATGGCGCGGAAGCTGCGCGCGAAACGGACGCGGGCCTGAAGCGTGTCCAGACGAGCGAGGATGGCGGCTCCGGCTGCGAGGGAGTGGGCGTGCTGGGCAACCTGACGCGTGAGCGCGACGAAGATACGGTGAATCTCCGCCTGCTCATCCTCCAGCAGGCGAACGAGTTCGTTGTTCTGCTCAATGGTTTCCAGCGGCTCCAGATAGACCGTCTGACCAGAGGAGCTGGCGCCGTGCAGAACGCCGGGCAGGCGACGCTTCTGCTCGACTTTGACAGGGATGACAAAGCGGTCGCCGCGCACGGTGATCAGCTCCTCCTGCGCGTGGCCCTCAGCCGAGAGTCTGCGCAGGGCAGAGCGCAGCGATTCTTCGATGACGCGATGTTGGCGGATCATCTCGCGCCGAATGCGAGCCAGCTCCGGGCTGGCGTCGTCGGCCAGCGTTCCATCGGGCAGAAATTTGCGCTCGATCGAGTCGGCCAGCGCGCGCATGGAGCCGGAGATCGGCTGAGTGAGCGCGAGGAGGTCAGGGATGCGCACCGCCAGAGCCGCTGGCGCTTCATGAATCTGCGCGCGCCAGGCTGCCTGTAACGCGGCCATGCGAGCGATGGCCAGCAGCGCGGAGGCGTCAAGCGCGGCGTCGGGAATGGAGGCCTGATCAAGAGCCTCGGCGGGATCGAAGAGTGCCGAGAGCGCGGGATGTTCGGAGGCGGCGGCCAGCAGCGCATCCACCTGTGAGACGAGTCTGTGCTCGCGCTCGATCCAGGCGGGATCGGTGGATGGGCCAAGTACGCCGACGGCCTCACGGCCTGTCTTCGAGTCCGCGTACCCGGCTACCAGCGCCAGCAGCGCAGGCCATTCGAGGGCGTCGGCGTCGAAGGCGGTAACCGGCTGCGGAACAGCTTCAATAAGAGACATCACTGAAGACAGAATAGCCTCCCGGAAGACAGGAAAGGGAACGGAAATACCACCGATGGGGGATGGTAAATGACGCCAACGGGGCGCAGATTACGCAGATTGTGGGATTACTTTGGGAATGAAAGTGAGCGAATCTGATTCAGACAAGCGGGTGATTTGAAAGCTGGCTCTTCAAAGAACCCATATTTCAAGGCTCACAAAATTGAGGAGAAAATACAATGCATGACCTGCTGATCGCCCTCGCATTCCTGGGAATTCTGCTCTGCCCCGCAATAGTTGCTTCGTACTCTGCCGGTTCCGTCGGTTCGGAATCCAAGTCGGAATAAGCACTCACTCCTTTGGGTGGCGCAGTTCCGCCAGGTTCAGCCGCCGCGATCTCCGATGTAGGATCGCATGCATTCAGGCCACATGTTCTCGGGGGAGAGCAAAAGACAGACGCGCAGTGGATCGCCATGGGGGATGGCTGTCTGCTGCGCATTCTGTTTGTGGACGGAAGAATGGCCAAAGAAACGCCCGCCTGAGCCACGGGAAAAGCGCGACCACCCAGTCCTCAGTTCAAAAAGTCCATTGGCTGGGCGGTTCCGGCCAGCACTGCACAATCGGCTCCTCCGCGCTGGGTGGGACCGGAGCCGACCTGGGTATACCAGAGGGACTGCCTGAGGTTATACGCCGCCATCGCCCAGTTCTGCTGCTCCACAAAGCTGAGCGTGTGAACAAAAGTCCCGAGCATCGTCTGACCCATATTGAAGGCAAGATCGGTGAGCACAATCTGCTGGGAGCCAGGAATTACATCGAAGTCGGAGACCAGAGCCTGCGCAGCCGAGACTGCGGTCTGAATTGTCGTCTGCAGCAATTGATCCATCTGTGCGTCGGTGAGCGCGGCGGAGCCGTTGAGCACGGATTGGTAATCGAGACCTAGTGCGGCGATTTGCGCGGGAGCATCGGCGGTGGTCAGGTTGAAGCCTACGCCGATTGTCGGAATGCCCTTGGTATCCCGATAGACGGTCGAACGTCGGCCCTCCCAATGAGCGGTGTACTGCGTGGCGAGATCAAGGTCCATATCTGCTCCTGTGCGCGGATTTCAGGGATGTATGCGAGCACAGTAGCACGAAAGGAGGAAATTCGATGCCCGACCAATTCAGCACGATTCAGGAGCAATGCCGGAGCAGCACCCACCGCCCTGCATCGGCGGACAGGGAACCGTTCCCCAGGAGCAGAAGACGCAGCAATCCCCGGGGTTGGGGCGCACCGTGGTCAAACAGTGCGGACAGGTCCAGAAGAAAAGGCAGGCATCGGTCGGCATGGTTTCTGTAGTCTGCGCGCCGCAGTGCGGGCAGGTGAGGGTGGAAGTCAGCACAGGGTCCGGCGCGGTCATGGATGGGGCTCTCGGTGGGGCGTGGCAGGATAGCCGGCTCGGGTGACCACCTGGGCCAGAGCCGCGGGCGAAGTTCGGTCTGGATCAAAGCGCACGGTTGCCGTTTTACGCTGAGCATCCACCAAAGCGCTGAGCACTCCGGGAGTCTTCTCTAACGCCTTGCGCACGGTGACGCCACAGAGTGAGCAGGTCATTTGCCTGACGTCCAGCACGACGGTGCGGGGCGCAGCGGCAAAGAGCGAGGAAGAGGCAAGCAGAAGAAGTAGAGCATGAAGACAGCGGCGCATGCGCAAGCTCCCATTCAACGGTAGAGTAGCGGAAGAATCCAGGGAGTGACAACCAGAATCAGCACCAGAGGTGCCACGATCCAGAAGAGGAAGCGCTGCCGACGACGGACAGGCGAACAGGCGCAAGCGGATTGCGGCGTGCCCTCCGCAGCCAAATACAGACGATAGCCGGCCACGCTGACCAGAACCAGAGCAAGAACCATGCACGCGGGACGGAAACGCTCGAAAGCGGCGAGATGGGCGATCCAGGCACCGCTGATGCCAAGCAGCAGCAGCAGAAAAGGCCCCAGACAACAAATGGAAGCCCCGATCCCGGCCAGAACCGAGACCACGAGAGCGGATCCGAAATAGGAAAAACGTTCGGAGTGAGTGGCCATCATGACGCTCCAGAAGCTAGTTTCCGTCGAAACGCCGGGAAACGCAACGAAGACAACAGAAACAGATGTGGCAGCAGTTGAATCACGGCAATCGATGGCCAACTCCGCGGTATTCGCTTTCGATCCAGGAAACCGACGCAGACCACTTCGTGCCGTGCCTCAGCGTAGCTTCGCCCACGAAGAATAGAAAGCAAGATGCAGCGGGCATAGAATCTGATGTATGGACTTTCCACAGGTGAGAATGCGGAGGATGCGTCGCACAGAGGCTTTGCGAAGCCTGGTGCGAGAGACACGGCTGGAGCCGGGACAGTTGATTTACCCGTTGTTCGTGTGTCCTGGTGAAGGAGTGCGGCGAGAGATTGGCTCGATGCCGGGCGTGTTTAATCTGAGCGTGGACGAGGCGGTGAAGGAAACCGAAGAGGCCGCGCGGCTGGGTTTGGGAGGGTTGCTGCTCTTTGGCCTTCCTGCGACGAAGGATGACGAAGCGACGGGCGCGTGGGACGAGAACGGCATTGTGCAGACGGCGCTGCGGGCGTTGAAGCCGGCTGCAAAGTCGCTGGTACTGATCGCCGATGTTTGCCTCTGCGAGTACACGATCCACGGACATTGCGGGGTGGTCGAGCACAGCGGCGATGGCTTCCGGGTGGCCAATGACACAAGCCTTGAGTTGCTGGCACGGACAGCGGTGAGCCTGGCGCGGGCTGGGGCGGATATTGTGGCGCCGAGCGACATGATGGATGGCCGCGTAGGCGCCATGCGCGCGGAACTGGACGCGGCGGGATTGGAAGAGACGCCAATCCTGAGCTATGCGGCGAAGTTCGCCTCGGCGTTTTACGGGCCGTTCCGCGAGGCGGCGGACTCTGCCCCGCAGTTCGGTGACCGTAGAACCTATCAGATGGATGGAGCGAATGCACGGGAGGCGATGCGGGAGATCGAACTGGACCTGGCCGAGGGCGCGGAGATGATCCTGATGAAGCCCGGGATGCCGTATCTGGATGTGCTGCGAGCGGCGCGAGATCGCTTCGAGGTTCCACTGGGGGTCTATCAGGTTTCAGGCGAATACTCGATGTTGCAGGCGGCCTTTGCGCGGGGGTGGCTGGAGCCGGAGCGGGCGATGATGGAGAGCCTGATCGGACTGCGACGGGCCGGCGCGGATTTTCTTGTGACCTACTTTGCCAAAGAGGCAGCGCGGCTACTCTGACAGCGTGGCAGGGCAGCATGGCAACAGCAGACCGGCCAGCAGATTCGCTACGAGCGCCAGCGGAAGTCCTACAACGTTGAAGTAGCAGCCGTGGATGCGCGGGATCCAGCGCGCGGCGCGGCCTTGAATGGCATAGGCACCGGCCTTGTCCATCGGCTCGCCGGAAGCGACGTAATCGGCGATTTCGGCATCGGAAAGTGAAAAAAACTGGACGGCGGTGACCTCGGCAGCGGCGAGCGTCTGCGTCGCAGTGACGGCGGCAACGCCGGTGATGACCTGATGTGTGCGTCCGGAGAGTAGCCGCAGCATCTGCGCCGCATCTTCTGCAGACTCCGGCTTACCCAGAATTCTGCCATCGACGACAACCGTGGTATCGGCGCCGAGGACGACGAGGCTGGCGTGCTCGGCGGCCAGCCGCGCATGCACCGCAGCAGCTTTTTCCTGTGCGAGGCGCGTGACGTAGGCGATGGGATCTTCTCCGGGATGCAAATCTTCGGGAATCTCGGCGGCCTGAATGCGGAAGGCGAATCCGGCCTGGGAGAGCAGTTCGCGGCGGCGCGGACTGGCCGAAGCCAACACGAGTGTCGGCGCATCGGGAACAGAACAAGCGGAGATGGGATCGACGGCGGCTGCCATACCAGACCAGAATACTCGTGCAGGCGGATGCGCCATAGAGCCTGTGATGGACTTTCGTGCGGATGGTGCTGCGAGCCAAAGTCCATCATAGGCTCTAAAATGGGGTTGGTATGTCTGTATTGAGTTACACCGAAGCTGTGGCCCGACTGAGTGGGCTGGTGCCGGAGCTGTATGTGCTTCCGGGTGGTGAGCGCCGCAAGTTCACACTGGCTGAGATTGGCCTTTTGTGCGAGGCGCTGGGAAATCCACAGCGAAAATTTGCATGCGTGCT
Organism: Acidobacteriota bacterium; assembly: GCA_021816455.1. GTDB lineage: Bacteria > Acidobacteriota > Terriglobia > Terriglobales > Acidobacteriaceae > Acidicapsa. The sequence continues at coordinate 21,499 of JAKAXU010000031.1, read as the reverse complement.
GATCGCTGGAACGAATGGCAAAGGCTCGACGGCGGCGACGCTGGCCGCGATTGCACAGGCAGCAGGACTGCACGTGGGGTTGTATACCTCGCCGCATCTGGAGCGCGTGAACGAACGCGTACGCATGAGCGCGGATGGGCGACTCAAAGAGATGGACGACGACGCCTTTGCGCGGCACTTCTGCGCGGTGCATGATGCGGCGCAGCAGTTGGTGATGGACGGCGCTCTGCGCGGAATGCCTAGCTACTTTGAGCTGATGACAGCGCTGGCCTTCCGCGCTTTTGCCGAGGCCAGGGTAGAGCTGGCCGTGCTCGAGGTGGGGATGGGCGGACGGCTGGACGCAACGAATATCGTGGAGCCGTGCGTGAGCGTGATCACCGATATCGCGCTCGATCATCAGGAGTGGCTCGGAGATACGATCGGCGCGATTGCGCGCGAGAAGGCGGGAATTCTGCGTCGCAACGGCGTGATGGTGACGCTGCCGCAGCATCCGGAGGCGAACAAAGCGCTGGGTGAGGTGGCAGTGAGCCTGAATGTGCGCGGCGTCAATGCCGCGGCCTTCATGCCCGCGCGTGGAACGGGAGATGCAAGCGGATATGCGCTGGAGGTGATGGGAGCACAGATTGCCGCCAATTCTTCGCTGCACGGCGCACATCAGCAGCGCAACGTCGCGCTTGCCATCGCTGCTGCGGTGGAGCTGGCAGAGCAGCACGCATTTCCCATCACACCCGCCGCCATCGAGGCGGGAATTCACGCGACGGATTGGCCGGGACGACTGGAGACGATGACGCTGGATGCGTGGCCGGAGGTGGTGCTCGATGTGGCCCACAATCCCGCCGGAGCGTGGGCGCTGCGCGCTGCGGTGAACGCGATGGAAGAAAGCGCAGCGCGGCAACCGATGCTGCTGGTCTTCGGCTGCCTGCGCGATAAGCCTGTCGACGAGCTGGCGCAGATACTGTTTCCTCTTTTCGATTGCGTGGTGCTGGTGCCTGTGAACTCTCCGCGCGCCGCTGGCATGGGCGCCCTGCTGGCGGCGGCTGAAGCAACCGGAGCAGCGGCAAAGACGGCGACAGATACGGAGGAGGCGCTGCAAATTGCGCGCAAGGCGGCAGGCGCAAGTGGTCGAATCGTCATCAGCGGATCGGTCTATCTGGTCGGCGAGGCGCGGCACCTGCTGCGGGCGGAGATGCGGTGACGGCAGGCAAACGACGCCCTCAGAAACTACCTGCCTGGATACGCTGGCGCAGCAATCTGCTGCAGGCGCCACTGTTTGCGCTGGGAACAATCTTCTTCGGATCGCTGGCGCTTTTCGCCTCGCTCTGGGACCGCAGCGGATATCTTCAACATCGCATCGCGCGACTCTGGGCGCGCGTTTCGCTCCGGTGTTCATGGTCGTCTCTTACCGTTGAGGGCAGCCAGCATCTGCGCGTCCATGGCCCTGTTGTCTTTGCCTGCAACCACACCTCTTACATGGACACGCCAGTGCTGTTTGCAACCATCCCCGGACAGTTCCGCATCCTTGCGAAAAAAGAACTCTGGAAGCTGCCGTTCATCGGCTGGTATCTCAATCGGTCAGGACAAATTCCGGTCGACCTCGAGAACTCGCGCGCTGCACTCTCCTCGCTGAGCGGCGGTGTGCGGGCGCTGCGCGCCGGCCTGTCGGTCTTCGTCTTTCCCGAGGGGGGACGGACACCGGACGGCGAGCTGCAAAAATTTGAAAACGGCGCGGCCTATCTCGCGATTCGCGCGCAGGCACCGGTGGTACCGATTGCGCTCAGCGGTGTGCATGACCTGCTGCCGATGCACACGCGCCACTTCTGGCCACGACCACTGCGCATGGACGTCGGCTCGCCGATCGAGACCACAGGGATGACTGTGCGCGACGTGGACGCCCTGACGCAGCAGATACGCGCGAAGATTGCGGAGATGCTGGGAGATGCGCAGCGCTGACGCGTAAGACTGACTCATCTCTACGCGCTCAATATTATGTCTCCTCCACGTGGCGGCTGCGATGATCCTGCCCTCCCAGCTGCTCATTCAAAATTGCTTTATCGCGCAAGGAGCAGGGTCGAAAGCGGCATCTGCATGATTCTAGAGTCACTGACTTCTGCCTCATCGTTCAGCGTGACGAGGATTCCAAAACGAGCGTTATATGCCTTCTTGTTGAGAAAAGACAGTAATCCTGCCTGATCCGAACCATCGATTTGCCTGCGATACTTCACCTCAACCGGGATACGGACATCTCCCACGGTGAGCACAAAATCAACCTCCGGTTCCTTGTCTCTGGCTGCAAAGTGAGCCACATTGAGGCCGAGAATAGATCGAAAAAAAATCCGGTGACACTTTCCGCAATGCGGCCCGCGAGATCGGAGAGATGGACGGATTGAGCCAGTTCCGTCGGCGTAAGCGGCACCACTTCTTGCAGCCAGGCAGCACGCAGAGCATGATCGCACAGGCACAACTTCGCAGCGCCTTTCCTTTTTTTCAGCCTCAACTCCATCGGCTCTATCATGCGGATCGACATGGTCGCGTCGAGAAATTTGAGGTATTTGTCCACACGCTGAACGCCGATATTTGCCTGCTTGGTACTCTTTAATTCTTCAACGTAAGTTGTTATGCCAGGAGTCTGGCCGATGTATCGGCAGGAGATTCGAAACACATCTTCGAGCAGTGTCTGGTCTCGTTTGATGCCACGTTCACCCACGCGCAAATCGTGGATAATCGCACGGCGAACCACCGTTTCATTCAGCGCTTCGGCAATCTCTTCCCAGGTGGCAGAGGCGTTCGATTGGGCCAGCGGATAAGAACCACGCTCCGAAAATGCCCGAAAGGATTTTTCCCGCGCATCGGTGTTCTCCACGCCAAGATTTCTCAGATCCTTCCAGAAATCCAGTTCTTTCATCGGTCCGGGACCATTTGAAAGCAGTGGCTCAATCTTCCCGTAATCTCTCCACTCCATCACTTCCCGAAGCAGCAGAGGACCCATCTCCAGCATGGTGATGCGTCCGGACAGACTATCGCGTCCTGCTTCTATGCGCAGAGCGGAGCTGCCCGTAAGCAGCACACGTAATCCCCTGTGCGTGTCGACCAGATGCTTGGCCTGCGTGGCCCAATCCTTCAGATTTTGCACCTCATCGAGAAAAAAAAATACTGGCCGCTGATTATGTAGTGCGGCATTGAGCGTCTGACCAAGGACTGCGCGCGCATACCATAGCGAAATTTCGAGAATCGGCTCTTCGAGGGTGCGCATTCCTGCCAGATCATCAAACTGGACCCGCAGGATTCGTTGGGGTTCAATTCCCTGATTCAGCAGGTCCTCGATAATCTGATTTTGCAGCGTCGACTTACCGACTTGACGCGGTCCGCGCAAAACAGTAATCGGTGCCAATCCCTGTGTCAGATTCCGCATGGCTGTCGCGAACAGCCACCGACGGCGAACAGCTACATTTGCCTGTCGCTCCCCGAGCCACCACGGATTCTGCTCTCGAATAAGTTGTTCGAGAGCTCCGGGCAGTCGAGCAATCAATCCTTCGCCTGACATAACTAAAGATACTACCGAATTTTGCAGAACGCAGCGTCTCGATTCAATACCCGGCAGCTTTGCCGAAGTGGTGACGATGATCCTGTCCGCCAAGCAGGGCGCCGGTCTTTGGATCAACGGCGATGCACTCGCCATCGGACCAGGTGCGCGTGGAGACGCTGAGCGTGTAGCCGAGCGAGCGGAGCGCGTCCTGAGTCGCCAGCGGGAAGCCCGGCTCCAGATAGAGCGTATCCGGCAGGTACTGGTGATGGAAGCGCGGGGCATCCACTGCCTGCTGGATATTCAGCCCTCCTTCGGCTGTCGACAGGAAGATATTTGCGACTGTGGTGATGATGCGTCCGCCGCCGGGCGAGCCGAGCACGAAGCGCAGTTTGTCACCTTCGACGACAATCGTCGGAGTCATCGACGAAAGCGGACGCTTGCGTGGCGCGATGGCGTTGGCAGGGCCTTGAATCAGGCCGAACATATTGGGCACACCCATCTTCGATGCGAAGTCATCCATCTCATCGTTAAGTAGGAACCCAAGCGGCCCGATGGTCACGTCCGATCCCCAGGCGTTGTTCAGCGTAGTGGTGACCGAGACAGCGTTTCCCTCGGCGTCGACGACGGAGTAATGCGTGGTGTCCGGCGACTCGATGCGTTGGCCCGCGGTAGCCGGCGGCGGTGGAAGAAATCCCTGCGGGCGGTGCAGATTGACGGACGGCGTTGCGCGATCGGTGATGCTGGCGCGCCAGGCTGCGTCATAGGAGGGCGAGGTGAGCGCGGCGACAGGAATCACGTTGTAGTCCGGATCGCCGAGATAGTCGCTGCGGTCCATATATGCGCGACGATAAGCCTCGGTGATGAGATGCATCCACAGTGGCGAGCGATCGGCGAGCTGGTTCAGATGGAAGCCGTCCAGGATGTTGAGCGCGCTGATGAGCACGACACCGCCGGAGCTGGGAGGCGGTGCGCTGAGCACCGTGTACTGGTGATAGTTTCCAACGAGCGGTGTGCGCTCGACGACCTGATAGCGGGCCAGATCCTGACGCGTGATCAGGCCGCCGCCTTTCTGAATCGCGGCGGCAATCTGCGCAGCCAGCCTGCCATGGTAGAAATCCTCGGGGTTGGCGGCGATGCGGCGCAGGGTGGCTGCCAGTTCCGGTTGGCGAAACGTATCTCCGGTCTTGTAATAGTCGCCGTTGCGCTGGAAGATGCGCTTCGAATCCGCATAGCGTGCAAGGTCCGGGTCGTGCATCTCATTGGCTTCTTCGGCAGTGAGCACGAAGCCTTCGCTGGCCAGGCGAATCGCCGGTGCCATCACCCGCGCCAGGCCCAATTTGCCGTATTTTTTCTCCGCGTAGGCCAGTCCTGCGACCGATCCAGGCGTGGCAACCGAACGATAGCCGGTGATGCTGCCCTGCGGATCGTCCGGCGCGCGCACGTTGCCCTTGGCGTCGAGGTACATATTCCCTGTCGCCGCAATCGGCGCCTGCTCGCGAAAGTCGAGGAAGATAGCGTGACCATCGTGCGTGCGCAGCAGCAGGAATCCGCCGCCGCCCAGGTTGCCTGCGATGGGATGGACGACTGCCAACGCAAAGCCAGTGGCGACAGCGGCATCCACCGCGTTGCCGCCAGCCTTCAGAATCTCCAATCCCGCATCGGAGGCCAGATGGTGGATGCTGACCACCATGCCGTGGCGGGCGCTGACCGGCAGTTCGTGCATGTAGTCGGCCACCTGGGCCTGTGCGGTGGCGTGGAAGACGCAAGCGACAATGAGCGTGAGGACAGCGAAACGACGCATGGGATCTCCTCATGGGTTAGGGCCGTGCCAGGAAGATTCTGCGCAGCCGAATGGGACTACCATTGTGCTTCGAAGACACGGAAACGCCGTTCCAGCTCCCACTGCTGAGCTGCCTTTGGACTGGCATCCAGAAATTTGCGGCAGCCCGCAGTCGGCTTGTCGCCGCCCAACGGCTGATGCGCGCAGATTCCCACCGGAGCAGTGAAGCGATCGGAGTGCGCCCAAAGCGAGCTTCCGGGCAAAAACGTGTGTTCGAGACTGGTGCGTGCCATCTGTTTGAAATCAGTGTAGCTGAGCGAAAACTCCTCGGCCGCGCGCACGTACTCGTGCGTCAGATCAATGCGGCTCACACCTTCGTCATCGGTGGAAAGCGCAACCGGAACCCCCGCGCGCCGATAGTCGGGCAGCGGATGATCCGCGCCTTTGACGCCGAGTATCGCGTCGTTCGAGGTGAGATTGATCTCGATCATCACGTGCTTTGCCGCAAGTTCATTCAACAGCGCCTGCGGATCGTCCTCGTACATCACATCCACTCCGTGCCCGATGCGCTCGGCGTGGCCCAGTTCGACGGCCTGGCGGATGTGAAAGCGCAATTCGTCCGGCGGCACCATGCCCGGCGCAAGCTCGCCCGCATGCAGCGAGATATGCACCTTCGGATACACCGAGTGAAGATAGTCCAGCATCTTCATCTGCAGCGTGTAGTCGCGCATGGAAATATAGCCATCTTCCGGCATCACAAAGTTGATCCCCACAAATTCCGGAATCTGCGAGATCGCTTCAAAGCCGAGCAACGTCTGCGCAAACACCTGTTGCGGCGGATACCCGCGCAGAATCTGGTAGAGAAATCGCACTTCCACCTTGCATCCCGGAGCCGCCTGGCTGGTCCCGCAGTGCTCCCGCTGGCTGCGCACCTTGAGCGCCTGCGCAATCAACTCCCGCGTCGGCGCAATCTCCTCATCCAGTCCAGCATCCAGCAACTGTCGGCGCAACGACGGCAGATCCGCGTCCCAGCCAATCCGGTAGCCAAGCGCCGCAGCATGCGCAAAGGGTGGCGTCTCCATCAACTCCACATACTGCTCATTCTGCTCTGCCGCACGGCTCACCACCTCGTCCACCCACTCCCCGGTGTGGCTCGCGCGGGTGCCGCTGAAGTGCGCAAAGGTGGAGAAAAACTGATCGTGTCCGCTCCACCCCGCATACGGGACAAAACTTCGCATCGAGAAGGCATCGATCAGCTTGTCGTAGAGCGCCTGGTTTCCTGGCTGCTGCATATTTGCCAGCATCGTCGCCGCTGAAATCTCGCCTGCGCCACAGGCCGAAGCCGTCGGCTTCTCGAAGCTCAACTTCGTTTTGTCGATGCACAATCCATCCTCGCCCGCCGCGCGAATCCAACTTTCGGCATACACCGCGCCCGACAGATGCACGTGCAGGTCCGCTCCCTTGGGCATGCCGACCAGAAACGCATGCAGTGCGAGCGGCCCCTGTTTCCGCGCGCCGTCAAAAGCGCGTACCGTGCGCAACGTGTGTAGATTGGCGGTCGGCGAAGCAGCGAGTGCTCCGGCGCAGACGAAGAGCAGTGCAAGGACGACAGGAAATGAGGCAACCGAACGATCGAGCCGCATGAAAAACCTCTCGGGACGGAGTAGCCATCAGTGTATACGGCGCCGATGTGGCCGCTGGCCGACGAAGAGGCCCGCCCCTGGACCGCATGCAGCGGCCAGCGCCGTTTGGCCCGTCTCGACGCTCTTGCTATACTGGCTTTGGTTGTCCGACGAGCGCAGAGTTCCCGCATTCAGCGCCAGCAATGCAACCGTATCAAGCGCTGAGGCCAGATAGCTCAGTGGTAGAGCGCGGCCCTGAAAAGGCCGGCGTCGGCGGTTCGATCCCGTCTCTGGCCACCACCCAACTCCAGGCAACGTATCCTTCCGTCGCGCGCCGCGACGGCTTTCCCTTATCTTGCACCGAACCGGAAAAGATCGGCATTCGCGAATCGGATATGTTTGCGCGAGCGCTCACCTGTTCCGACTGCATACAATGGAATCGTTGTCCTTCCTCATGTGCAAGACGATCAGGCGATGCGCACCGGCGGATGGTCTTGCCCCCGGGCAGCTTTGCGCCTGGCGGATTTACACCGGACACTGAGACGATGAGAAGGTTTTCGAGAAAGATGCGACTATGGGTAACGGTGTTCTTGCTCGCGGCTGGCCTGCCGGGGTGGATACCTGTCGCCTGTGCGCAGAGCGCTCCCGCCATGCCTGAGAGCCAGTGGCACGATCGCATGGAGTCGAAGCTGCCCGTTACACCGGCCGCGGCTTCCGCTGATCTGAAGACCGCCTGTGCCGCGGCATGCACGCTTCCCGAGCTGATCAATCTGGCAGAGCAGCGGAACCCGGCGACGCGGCTGGCCTGGGAGCAGGCGCGGGCGCGCGCGGCGAGCCTCGGCATTGCGCGCTCCGAGTGGTACCCCACGCTGGCAGCGCTGGCCCTGGCGGATACGGCGCGCGTGCGCGTGCTGCTGAACTCGCAGTTCTATCGCCAGACCTACGGAAATTTTTCGCCCGAACTGCACGCCGAATATCTGATCCTCGACTTTGGGGGACGCGAAGAGGCGATCGGCGAGGCGAAGTGGAATCTGCTGGCCGCTGACCTGAGTTTTAACGACGTGCATCGGCGGGTAATCTTTCTGGTCATGCAAGCCTACTATCGCCTGTTGAACGCCGTGAGCCTGCGGCAGGCAGCCGAGGTGAGCCTGAAAAACGCGAAGGCCGACGAAGAGGATGCCGGGGCGCGACTACAACACGGGCTGGCAACAAAACCGGATCTGCTGGAGGCTCAGGCAGCACGCGCTCAGGCGGAGTTCGATCTTCAGGCAGCACGCGGTGCCGAGGCGATTGCGCGCGGTGGGCTGGCGACGGCGCTGGAACTGCCGCCGGAGACTACGCTCGAAGTGCAGCAGGTGGACACCCTGACCGTCCCGACAAAGCTGGCAGACACGGTGCGCGATGAGACCGAGCGTGCGCTGGCAGAGCGGCCCGACCTGAAGGCGCTGGCCGCACGCATGAAGGCCGCCGATGCTGAGATTGGTCGGCAGCGCTCCACGTATCTGCCCACACTGAGCCTGAGCGGCGATGCGGGGGAGACGCGCCAGTATGGCCAGCAGGATATGCTGCCACCCGGTTACGCTGGAGGCGAGACGTGGGACGCCGCGCTCGAACTGCGCTGGACGCTCTTTGACGGCGGGCGACGCGAACATGAAGTGGCCCAGGCGCGCGCTCAAAAAGCCGCCACCCAGGCACAGATCGACGCTCTGCGCGACCGCATCGCAGAGGATGTCTGGAACGCTTACTCCAACGCACAGACGGCGCTCAGGCAGCGCGAGGCAGCGCTTGCGCTGGTGCGTGCGGCCAGCGAATCCTATGCCGCAACGCGCGAATCCTATAACGACGGGGTGCGCAATATCCTGGATGTGATTGCTGCGCAGAAGGCTCTGGCGCAGGCACAGGCCGAGGACGTGACAGCGCGCACCCAGGTGCTGCTGCAGGTGGCTGATCTGGCCTTCCAGACGGGCGACCTGTTGGCCGCATCCGGAGTGAGGAAACAACCATGATCCAGTCCTTTGGCCCTTCCCCGTCACCGCGAAACAGCCCAGCGCGATGCGCTCTCGCGGGAGTTTGGATGCTCGCTTGCTCACTCGCGCTCACCGGCTGCAACCACGCTCCGGAGTTCAATATCCTCGGCTCGTATTTTCCTGCCTGGCTGCTCTGCATCGCCTGCGGTACGCTGCTCTCCGGATTGAGCTTTGCCGCCCTGAAACGCGCTGGGTTGGATCGCGAGATCGTGGCGTCGATTGTGGTTTATCCATGCCTGGCGCTGTTTTTTGCCTGCACTCTGTGGCTGTTGCTCTTTCGATGAGGAGGCGAACGATGGAACTGACTCCGGAGACTCGACGCACGCTGGGACGCGCTATCAGCGCGGCAGCAATTCTGGGCGCGGCGATGACCGGTCTGCTCTCCGTGCAGCAGATGGTGGAGAATCCGCGTACCGATGACGCCGAGGTCTTCGCCAACTTCATCGCCATGGCTCCGATTGTCAGTGGACCGGTGATGAAGATCACGGTTGCCGACAATCAGTTTGTGAAACAGGGTGAGATGATGCTGGACATCGACGAGCGCCCCTATGCCTATGCGCTGGAACAGGCACGCTCCGAGCAGGCCGCGCTGGAAGGAAACATCGTCGATGAGAATCGGCGGATCGCCTCGGAATCAAGCGCAGTCGACGTCTCCGAGTCCGGCGTTCGCAGCGCCGAAGCTGCGCTGGCACATGCGCATGCTGCCGTCGCACAGGCGCGCGCGGCCCTCCTCGGAGCAGGAGCATCGGTTGACCGGGCGCGCGCCGAGCGGGACTACGCCGTGCACAATCGGGATCGCCTGGAGCCGTTGCTGGCCAAGCAGTTTGTCACCGTCGATCAGGTGGACCAAGCCCAGACTCTGGCCGCCGCCCGCGAACAGGCACTGGCCGAAGCCAAGGCACAGCAGGTGCTGGCCAACGCCGCACTCACCTCCGCACTGGCCCAGCAGCAGCAGGCCGAGGCGCGCCTGGAGCAGAGCCGACAGCAGGTGAAGCAGGCGCAGCACTCCGTGCTGACCGTTGAGCCGCTGGTAGCGCAGCGAGGCGCAAAGCTCTCGGCGATTCAGACCGCGGAATACAATCTGGAAAACTGCCGTCTCTATGCGCCGTTCGACGGCCGCGTGACCAACCTGACCATCTCCGAAGGTGCCTACGCGCATGCCGGACAGGAGATATTCACGCTCATCGACACGCGTACCTGGTGGGTGCTGGCCAACTTCCGCGAGACGCAACTGCGCTACATTCAGCCAGGCATGAAGGCCGACGTCTACCTGATGTCGCACCCGAGTCTGCATCTGCACGGCGTGGTGGACAGCACCGGATTCGGCGTGACGCCGGACGCGGACCTGGTGGGCAGGCTGACCAAAGGACTTCCCGATGTGCAGCGCACACTGAACTGGGTCCACCTGGCCTCGCGCTACCCTGTCCGTATTCGTATTCTGGACGGCCCGCAGCAGAACTTTCGCCTGGGAGAATCCGCCGTGGTTGTCATCGATGGCCACCCCGGATTGCTATAAGCGAAGATGAACGCCGACGCCGCAGTCCTGCGCACCGACACACGCAGCTTCACCGCGTGGTTTGTGGATTTCCTGCGCAGCGAACTGACGCCGTATCCGGGCCGCGGCCTGCTGGTGGCGCGCATGGTCATCTCGGCCACACTCACCATGCTCCTGGTGATGACCTTCCGCATTCCCAACGGCGCCACCGGGCCGCTCTATGCCTTTCTCATCTCGCGCGACAATCTGCTCTCAACGGCCCGCTCGGTGCGTGACGTCCTCTTCGCATTTGCCCTTTGCGCGCTCTTTGTCCCGGTGGGCGCTCGGATGTTCGGCTCCGTGCCGATGACGCATTTTCTGTGGGAAGCGACCAGTATCTTTCTGATTTTTTTTCTCATCCGCACACTGGACAACTACAGCATCGCAAGCGCCATCGGGCTGATGGCCACCTCGGCGCTGGCCATCTGGTATCTGCCCGGACCGGCTGAACACAACGTCGAGTACACGCTTTGGCAGATTGTTTCGCCTGCCGTTGGCGCAGGGGTCACCATCGCAGTTGAGGTGGTCTTCCACGCCCTCGTCAAGCAGGATGAACTGCAACGCGGGCTGAACGACCGACTCAGCCTCATCGAAGAGCTGCTCGGCTGCTACGCGCAGAACTTCGCTGTTCCTCACGCTCTGGAACGCCGACTGACACAGGCGACGATGATCGGAGTGGGCGGCCTGCGACGCACCGCGGCACGCGCCAGCACGACGCCGACGCAACGCGCTCAAATGAACGCCATCGTCTCTCTGGTAGGCCGTTCGGTGGACTACGCCGCTGCACTTGCACACACCGCGCGCACGCTATCCGATGCGGATCGAAGGGCAGCTCAACAGCTCGCCGAGCAACTTGCGACCACGCGGCAACTGATCTCCAAGGGCGGCTCCGAGATACACCTTGAGTGGATCGCCACCTCGTCCACCCTGCCGCTGCTGCGCGAGCTGGAAGGAATGTTTTCGCTGATTCCGCGCGTACTCGCCGGTTCGGAGTCCCTCGAAGCCTACGACGCCTTCACGGAGCGCGCACTTCCGCAGAGCAGCATCTTTGTGCGCGACGCATTTCACAATCCCGAACACCTGGTCTATGCGCTCAGCGGATGTCTGGCCGGGATGCTCTGTTATATCCTCTACGTCTCCCTGGACTGGCCCGGCCTTGCTACTTCAGTCACCACCTGCGTGCTCACGGCGCTTTCCAATATCGGAGCCTCGCGCCAGAAGCAGCTTCTCCGGCTGGGCGGCGCGATCATCGGCGGATTCATCTTCGGCATGGGCGCACAGATCCTTGTGCTTCCGTGGCTGAACAGCATCGCCGGATTTGCGGTGCTCTTTGCTGTAGCCTCCGCCGCAGCCGCGTGGATCGCCACTTCGAGCGCGCGCCTCTCCTACTGCGGATTGCAGATCGCGCTGGCCTTTTACCTCATCAACGTGAATGATTTTCACATGCAGCTTTCGCTGGCCATCGCGCGAGACCGCGCGCTCGGCGTTCTGCTCGGAATCTCGATGATGTGGCTGGTCTTCGAGCGTCTGCATCCGAAGACAGCAACCGATGCGATGCTCGAAACCTTTGTCGCGAATCTGCGGCTGCTCGCGCAGTTCAGCACACAGGCGCTGTTTCGTCCGGATGCGTCTTCGATTGCTCGCGTCCGCAGGCTGCGCACCGCCATCTCCAACAATTTCGCCGCCGTGAACGCGCAAGCCGATGCCGTACCCTTTGAGATCGGTGCCGCGCGGGCGCGCCACATGGCTGCGCGGGACCACATTCGCCGCTGGCAGGCGATCCTGCGCACCTACTTTCTGCTGGAACTGGCCCTGCTGCAATACGCAGCTTTCTCAACTGCCGAATCACTCACCGAGGAAGACAATCGCGCGCTTCAGGAGTTTGACGCGATCTGTGCTCAGCGAGTGGAGGCCATGGCGGCGCGGCTGGACGCCGAGCGTAAGGAGCTTCCGTTGCCAGCCGCGCTTCCGGCCATCGAGTGGCCCGCATGGCTGGCGACGGACAACGGAAGCCGCGCGGGCATGCTGCCGCTGGCCCGCGAGATTCGTCAACTGCTCGATCGCGTTACCGAAGAGATGAGCGCAACACCGCTGTTTGCCATCGAGCAGGATCAGACTTAGAAGACCACATCTATTTACGGATAAGGTCTTAGTGCGTCTTCGCTCATGGTCTATACAGACGAGCAATGGTGAGTGTGGCTTTTCCTTGGCGAAAAGCCACGCCGAGAGCGTCTCCACTGTAAGCAGGGTGAGCGAAAACGCTCTAGCTGGCAGGCACCACGTTCACCGTCAGATACGCATGGTTGCTCACCGTGACGTTGTTCACATACGCTGCGCCGGTAATCTGCAGCGTCGCCACGCCAAGCGGTGTTCCGGCGGTGGTTGCGCCACTCGATGAAGATGTCGTGCCGCTGCATCCGAGACTGAGGAACGTGACACCGACCAGCAGCAGCCCCGCCACAGAAAGACTCCGGGCAGCACGCAGCCAGCGCGCCCGACGACGGCTCGGCGGCCACAGCAACATGCCCGCCAACGCCAGCAGTGCGCCGCCTGCGGAACCAGCCATCGTCTTGTTCGAGCCGCGGCCTGCCGGTCGCGATGGTGCGCGATTGGCTGCGAGGACAGGACCAGCATAGGTCGTGATTGTAAGCGTCGTGACCTCGGTGCCGTTCACGATAGTCGGGTTGAAGGTGCAGCTGATCGCACCTGCCGTGGGAGGGTTCTGCTCGGCGCAAAGAATCTGGATCGACCCCGTCAGTCCACCGGTCGCCGTGATCGTGAATGGAACCGTCGCCGACTGCCCCTGCATGATCGTGATGCCGTTGGTCGCTGAACTGATCGTGAAGCTCTCCACGGCAAAGCCCAGCGCATTCGAGGTCGCCCCTCCAAACACCGTGTCGCCTGAGTACACCGCCGTAAGCAGGTATTGTCCGCCTGGCAGAGTCGGCACCGCCAGCGATGCCACCGCAGTATCCGCCAATCCTGCCGCCAGCTTCCCTTCCCCGACCAGCGTTGTTCCCGCATAGAAAAACACATTGCCCGTCGGATTCTGCTCGACGGCTGCAGGCGGCGCAGCCACCGGAGTCACCGTCGCCGTCAGGTTTGCCGCCTGCCCCGGCGACAGTACCGGAGAGCTGCTGGTAAGCGTAACCGTCACCGGCAAAAGAATCGGCTCCAGCACCAGCGGACTCGACGTACTCGTCGCCCATGTCGTATCGCCGGAGTAGACCGCCGTGATCGTGTGAGGCACCGAAGGCGAAAGCGTAATGTTTGCCAGCACCGCCGTATTGCTCACCACCGGCGACGTGCCCAGCAGCGTCGTCCCGTCAAAGAATGAAACCGTTCCCGTGATGGTATAGGTGGTGGTGGCCTTCGTGGCGGGCGCAATCGTCGCTGTAAAGCTCTCCGGCATCGCTGCCGAAAGCGTACTCGGCGTCGCGGTCAGCGCCACTACCGTTGCCTGTTTGGCAATGGTGATGGTGACGGAAGGCGAAGTTGACTGGTTGTAGTTCACGTCGCCGGAATATATCGCTTGCAGCGTGTGCGAACCCGATGTGGGAGCCGTCAGGTTGTACGTCGCCGTCGTCACCCCACTGGTCGTCGAAAGCTTCGCCGTTCCCTGCGGAATTCCGTCCAGGTTCAACGTCATCAGTCCTGTTGGCGGAGAGTTGCCCAGGTTGGGCGAAGTGATCGTCCCCGTCACTGTTACGCTTGCCCCCGGCGAAGGCGTGGTCGTTGAGGGCGCGATGGTGATGTACGAGATGCTCGGCTGAATGTTGAACGTTACCGGCAGCGAAGTCCCTCCGGCGTAGTTCGAATCGCCGCTATAAATCGCCTCGATATTGTGTCCGCCCACCGTGAACTGCGCCGGTTCGGTATACGAAGCCGTTCCGTCGGAGGCCAGCGTCACAGGCGTTCCGGTATTCTGCTGGCTGGTCTGGTCATAGAACTGAATGGTCCCGGTCGGTACCGGTCCTCCGGAAAGCGAGGTCACCTTCGCCGTCAAATCGATGTACGTGGACGGGTTATAGGTGAGGCCGTTGAGATTGGTCATCTCCACCTGAGCCTGAAGCGTGCCCGTGGCATCGGAATTGCTCCAGTCGGCCAGTAACGCCTGTGCGTTCACCGTACCCAGCCCGGTCGCCAGATCAAAACCCTGCGATGCCGAAAATCCGATCGTATTCGCCCCGCCACTGGCCGTCATTGCATTCGAGTCAGTAGACCCACCGCCGGGATTCCCGCAACCCGGACTACCCGCCTTGCAATACAACAATGCCGCGCCACTCTGAACATCTGTCATCGCCTGGGATGGCGTGGAAGATGAGGTCGAAGTCGCCGCCGCTGCGGCGGACGCCTCAGATGAGCCGGATACTCCCGACCTCTCGGAAGAACCTGGCGCGCCTGCCCGTGCCAGCCGATACAGGTTCGGCGCCAGATTCCCTTGCGCTCCGTAGCGCGCCGCAAGCTCTGCTGACAGGCCCGCCATCACCGCCGCCGAGATCGCGCTCCCGCTGGCCGAAACCAGCCGACACCCTCCCGGCGCCTGATCGCCCGAAAAACAAAACGCCGCGCCGCCGGAACCCGTGTTCGAACTCGCTCCGGAAGCCGTAAACGCCCCCGGCAAAACCACATCCGGCAGGTATCGATGATGTCCCGCCTGTGACCCGGGATCGCTGGTCGGCAACCCTGCCGCCGACTGCCAGGTCGGAGTCGCATACACCGTGCTCGCGCCTCCTCCGGTCGCATAGGCCGGGTCCGTCGCCTGCCTTTGACCCCAGCCCGCAATCTGCGCCACGCCGGAACCAACCTGTTCGGAGCCAACTTCGCTCACCACCCCAGCGCCCACCGCTGTATTCCACGGCGTCGAGGCCAGCGCGTTCACCGCATATCCCGAGGCCACCGGACTAGCGTCGCCCGCCGCGTGACAGCCTGCCGCGCCGTTGTCCCCTGTCGCCGCGATCACTGCAATGCCTTCCGCCGCAGCCTGTCGATACAGCGCTGCGTAAAATCCCTGATGCGCCGCGCTCATTCCCGTCTCGCAACTCGTGTAGCCGACGCTCACCGTGTGCGCAAGCGCCCCATCGATGATCGCCGCCAGCGCCAGATCAAGCCCATCTGTGGCGTTGGTCGTCGCCGCCGGAACAATCACCAGTTTGGCCCCAGGCGCCGTCGCCGTCGTCCACGAAGCCATCGCCTGCGCAACGGCTTCATCCGCCGTATGCCCAGGATCTACTCCGCTGGGCAAAACTGTCAGCAGCGTATCTGACGTGGACAAGCCAAAGGTTTGGCGGAAGCCAGCAAAATCCTCAGCGTATACGTCGCTCCGCGCCGGAATCGCAATCGTCTCGCCCGCGCCAGCCTGCCCTCCCGTGTTGCCCGTTCCGGAATTGCCAGCGCTCGTTGCATTGCTTGCTGAAAGACCTATAGCCTCGCTCACCAGCGCGGGCGTCAGCGCGGGTACTGTGCCGAGCGAACTGGCCGTAGCCATTGCTCGTGGATGATCCGGCAGAACGGTAACCGGAGTCAACGCCGCCTCTGCCAGACTCCCGTCCAGCGATACCACCCCGGCCACTACCGACTGCAACGCGCCGGGAATCGTCGGCTGCCCCGCGAAGCGAAGCCGCGCTACGCCGTCCGTCCCTGCCGCAATCAGTCTCGTCCGAAACGTCTGCTCCACCTGGGCGCGCGTTCCTGAAAACTCAACCCAGCCTCTGCTCGTCGGCAGTGGCGCAACCGTAAATCCCGCCGCACGCAACCACCCACTCACCTTCGCCGCATCCGCAGCAGCAGGCCCAAATTGCACCGCAAATTCGCCTGGCGTCAACCACTGGTGATAACTTGCATTCCCCGGAGTCTGCTGCGCATCCAGCAGAGCATTCAGCGCCTTGGTCTGCGCTTCCGCGGGCTTCAATAGCAACAACACGCGCGAAACTACCGATGACGTTGGCGCAATACCAGACCCCGCGGAACGCGACGCCTGAGCATCCAACGTCGTCGGCCACGCAAACAGCACTGGGACCAGCATCATGACCAGGAGCGCAGCCTGAAACGCAAACCGCCGCAACCCTGAGAACTCCGCTCCAGGGGGATGCTCTCCCGCTCTGCTCTTCACCTCAGGCCCCATTCCATCCTTCTGTTGCATACGGATGCCAGGCATTGGCCGAAGGAACAGATCTGTCGCGCCCCGGAAAATTCACTCCGGTGCTTCCCGACTTTCCGACTCCAGCGATGGCAAAGATGATTGTAAAGCCGCCAAGGCCCCGGTCGAATACAACTTTTGCTCTTCCGCGGATCAACCAAAATACGGAGCCGACGGTCATCCATCGCAGATGGAAAATGCGCACCGAAGCGAATCTCTCGGCCTGCTGCTCCCATCCGGCTCCAAGGCTCCTGCGGGCCGACTTCACCGGCTCATCTCTCAATGCACAAAAATACTCTTCGGACACATCGCATGCACCCCGACATTCCCGTCCACCAGTTGCGTAATGTCCACGTCCACCGCCACGCTCGTCAGCATGTACGCCTCATCGCTGCTCAGGTGTTTCTCTGTCACCAGAAAGTCGATCATGTCGCGCACCGCCAACTTGGTCGCCGTCGTCAGGTCCGGGCTGAATCCCATCGAAATGTAGCTCGTCGGCGTCTCTGCCCGTGGCCACAACAGGTGCTGCTTCTTGTGCACCACAAATCGGAACGTCCCCGTAAGAAACGTCTCCATCGCCGTGATGTCTACCTCGCCGTTGCCCTGCCCGGCGTGCCCGTCGCCCGCTTCAAACAGCGCTCCAGCAGCATGCACCGGCAAATAGAGCGTCGTCCCGGCTACCAACTCCTTGTTATCCATGTTGCCGCCATGCATCCACGGCGGCGCGCTGTTGATTCGCCCCGCCGACTCCGGCGGCGCATCCCCCATGCTTCCAAAGAATGGATGCAGCGGAATCTCGATCCCCGGCGCAAAGTGCCCGATCATCTTCTTCCGATCCAGCGGAATGATCTTCGACCCTCCATACGGAAAATCGTTCGGCAGAAATCCCCGCCCCGGCGCAAATCCGTTGCACGCAAACGGCGCGTCGATGTCGATCTTCAGGATGTCCACCTCCAGCACGTCGCCCGGCTCGGCCTCGGCAATCGCCACTGGCCCGGTCAGAATATGCCCGCCCGGACCTTTGTCCTTCACTTCTTTGTAGATCGCTTCGTTGTAGCTCGGAATATCCTTCGCCGCAACGCCTTCTTTCTCCAGCCGCTCATCCGAACCACACGTGGAAAGCGTCTGAATCCGCACCGTATCCCCGGAATGCACCGTCAACACGGGCTTGGCATGCGCCCAGTAATATCCCCATGCCACCGTAGCTGGCGTTGCCAGCAGCGTCTGCGGCTCACCACTTTGCACGCCCTGCGCCATGCCAGTTCCCGACGCCAGCATCCCAACCGCGCCCAGCACCGCACCCGCCATCCGCTTCCCCCGCATACAAACCCTCCCCTCTCGAGTCTCAATCCAGGATTGCCTATATGGCACGATTATCCACCACGCTGCTGGCACATCCACCAACCATTTGCTCTCGATGCATCACGCGTTTTTCCTGAAGGAAGCTCGATGCGGGTCATTTTGTTGTGGGTGCTCGCAGATCTCCCTCGGCACCATACCAGCGCGAGATTTCCCTATCTGCAAGATGCTCTCGCTTACCGAGCGGAGTCCACCGAATGAACTTCCGATTGCGCGGCGAAATACCGATCGCGTAGCCAGAATGCGACATGGACGAGGCCGATCAGAGCCGGCACCTCAATCAGCGGCCCCACAACCCCGACAAAAGCCTCTCCGGAGTTCAACCCGAAGACTGCCACCGCAACAGCAATCGCAAGCTCAAAATTATTCCCCGCAGCGGTGAAAGAGAGTGTCGCGGATTGAGCGTAGTTGGCGCCCAGCTTTTTGCCCATCCAAAAGCTCACGAGAAACATGATGAGGAAGTAGAGGACCAGCGGGATTGCAATTCTCACAACGTCGAGCGGCAGTCGGACGATGAGATCGCCCTTTAGTGAGAACATGACAAGGATCGTAAATAGCAGCGCCACAAGGGTAAGCGGGCTGATCCGTGGAATGAAGCGAGTCCGATACCACTCCTCCGATTTCATCCGGATCAGTACAAAGCGTGTGGACAATCCGGCTGCAAACGGGATGCCGAGATAAATTCCAACACTCCTGGCTATCTCTCCGATCCCAATCTGGACAATGCTGCCTTCCAGTCCGAACCACCGCGGAATCACGGTCAGGAACACCCAGGCATAGAGACTGTAAAAAAGAACCTGAAAGACGCTGTTCATAGCCACCAACCCGGCCACGTAGTCCGTGTCGCCTTCCGCCAACTCATTCCAAACCAGCACCATTGCGATACAGCGAGCGATGCCGATCAGAATGAGGCCCCGCATATAAGCTGGCTCCCCACGTAGGAACACGATCGCCAACAGGAACATGAGCACCGGCCCGATCAGCCAGTTCTGCACCAGAGACAGTCCGAGAACACGCTTGTTTCGAAAGACATTGCCCAGTTTCTCGTATCTCACCTTCGCGAGAGGCGGAAACATCATGATGATGAGACCGATCGCGATCGGGATATTCGTCGTGCCGCTCTGGAAACGGTTGACAAGTCCGGCAGTAGAAGGAACGAAGTGGCCAATCGCAACACCAATGGCCATCGCCAGAAAAATCCAGAGTGTCAGAAAGCGATCGAGAAACGAGAGCTTCCTGCGGACAACAGGAGCACAAATCTGCCCTTGTGTGAATGGCGTAGTGGACATCAGCACTCCTTACAGGATGCTTCTTGAACTGGAATGGGGAGCGGAGCTCCGTCGAGCAGCGCATATTTCGATGGGGAGCAGCAGGCCTTTGTGAGACGCACACGATCCGCCTGCATCGACTTGTCGTCTTTCAGCCAGCCCAGCGTTTGCTTCAGTATTTGAGCGGCTCCGATGTGTGGAGGCATGACGATCCGGTAATGCATCCACTTTCCTTCGCGTCGAGCCGAAACAATCCCCGCGCTGCGAAGATACGCCAGGTGTCGCGATATCTTGGGCTGCGGTCCGCCAAGAATCTCCACCAGGTAGCAGACGCAAATTTCCTGCTCACCGATGAGGTTCAGCAGACGCAACCTCGTGTTGTCGCCAAGTGCCTGAAAGAATCGCTCGACGTTGAAAGTCCTTTTCGTCATTCTTTATGTATACGCCTTGACGAATGCGAATGCAAGGAATATAGTCGCCTAAGCAGATGTGAGGTGACGGAATGTCCGAGCAGCTTTTGGAGTCAGTGAAGTCGAAGTATGGGGCAGTGGCAGAAAGTACCTTGTCGAACAACCATGCCGGAGTTCAGGCTGTCGCAGAGGCTTTCGGCTATACCGCCGAGGAACTGACCTCGATTCCTGCGGAAGCCAATATGGGCCTTTCCTGCGGAAACCCGACGGCTACTGCGCATCTTCGGCCTGGGGAAGTGGTCGTCGATCTTGGTTCTGGCGGAGGCCTTGATGTCTTTCTGGCGGCGAAGTTGGTTGGGCCGACCGGCCGCGCTATCGGAATCGACATGACCACGGCTATGATTGAGCGCGCCCGAGCGAATGCAAAGGCTGGCGGATATACCAACGTGGAGTTTTATCAGTCGACAATCGATCAGATTCCGCTTCCTGACGCATCGGTCGATTGTGTTCTCTCCAATTGCGTTCTCAATCTTGCTCCGGATAAGCCCGCGGTCTTCCGTGAAATTGCACGCGTGCTCAAGCCGGGAGGACGCGTCGCTGTCAGTGATATTGCGCTCAAGCAGGAGCTTCCGGAAGCCATCGCGAAAAGCATCGCCGCCTACGTCGGCTGCATCGCGGGGGCGATCAGGATCGACGACTATCGACAGGGCCTGCTCGCTGCGGGCTTCGCTCATGTCGAGATTGTCGATAGCGGCGCAGACCTGAACGCCTACGCAAAAGTTGAAAACCAGGCTGGATGCTGCTCGCCAACGATGAATACCTCGAATCCATTTCAGGTTGTTGACACAGCGTGCTGCACTCCAACTCCAGGCGAGTCTTCGCTCCACGAGGATCTAGCGACTCTGTTCTCACACTATGACGTGAACGCTGCCGCTGCCAGCGTCAAGGTCTATGCCATCAAGCCGAGTGCAGAAGATTCAAAGAAAAACCCCGAGTGCTGCGCGTAGCATTCCGACCCGCCACGCAACAAAAAATCAAGGAGCATCTATGCCGCATTACAACGTCCTATTTCTCTGCACAGGCAATTCTGCGCGTTCGATCATGGCAGAGGCGATCATGAATCGCAAAGGTCACCCGAACTTTACGGCCTTCAGTGCAGGAAGCCACCCCACAGGCGTCGTGCGACCGGAAGCACTTCATCAACTGAACAAAGCCGGACTCGACGTCACAGCTGCTCGCAGCAAGTCATGGGAAGAGTTCTCAAAACCGGACGCACCACACCTGAGCTTTGTATTCACCGTATGTGACAACGCGGCCAATGAAGTCTGTCCGATTTGGCCTGGACAACCCATGACGGCACACTGGGGAATTCCCGATCCGGCTGCGGTTCAAGGAAATGCGGAAGAGATTGACCGCGCCTTCAGCCAGGCCTTCCAGACGCTTGATCGCCGGATCAGCCTTTTCCTGAGTCTTCCCCTCGGAATCCTTGATTCCTTCGCAATCCAGGAGCAAATCAACAAGATCGGTAAGCAGTAGTCTCGCGTATGTAGACGCAAAGGATTCTGCTTTACTCGGAGGCAGGGCAGTGCATTCGCCCAAGTCATGCGATGGCTCTTGCGGCAGATGAAAATGAGGCCGATGCACGCAGGATGACCGCGACGAAAAGCAGGCAGCACAAGGCGCATTTTTGGATGCGATGGGGCTTGCAAGTTCAATGGTTCACTAGGAATTGTGGAATGGATTGTGGGTAGTCACTCTGGTCGCCATTCACTCCTAAGTGCTTTAGAATGTATGGCGGGGACGACGGGGCTCGAACCCGCGACCTCTGCCGTGACAG
>JAKAXU010000084.1 GCA_021816455.1 Acidobacteriota bacterium | reverse complement strand
TTTGCTCCACGCTTCCTTCAGACCCCGCCTCGCGACGACGCCCCTGCGCTTCGCTATCACTTCTCCTCCATCAGGATGTGAAGAGAACTTACACCTCCAAGATGTCATTCATGCACGGCGTACCAAAAGTAAAGGGCTGGATTCTCTGCGAATCCAGCCCTCCATCCAACGTGCGCGGCATCTGCTCAGTCCCCGTCGCCGCCCCCGTCACCGTCCCCATCGCCGCCATAGCCGTAACCGTCGCCGCCATACGGTCCATAGCCGGGCACATATCCGGGTCCGCCCATGTACTGCACATGGACATAGACGCCGAGGCGCGGGTTATAGGCCAGATACCAACCGCCATGGTCCGGATCAGGATAAAGCGAGATATCGTCGTCGCCCCAGTTCCATCCGTTGCAGTAGCCCCAGTCTCCGGGAGCGACGCTGAAGTAATTACCGCCAAACCAGAAACGGCCCGGTCCGCCTCCTTCGATTCGCCACATGTGGCCGGGGCCGAAGCCGCCGCGCCAGCGGCCATAGGCGAATGGATGATCGAGATGGAATCGAGCATCACCCGGCCCCATGTCATGGCCGACCCAATCCGCGCGTCCACCATGCCAGTCCACGTGCGGCGCATCAGGATGGCCGAAGCCGTCGGAGAAATTCCGATCTGGACCGCCACGAAAAGGCTGACCGTGAAACGGCATCGGGCCACGATCCGGGGGACGCATAGGGCGCCAGTCTCCGTGCGGCTGAGCGAAGAGCGCTGGAGCTGTACCAAGCAGAAGCGCCAGTACGGCAATCGTTGTTATTGTCTTCATGTCGAGCCTCAGCGCACTGGAAGCTTTGTGCTTTCGGGCTTCCATGCGCACTCTTGTAACTGCTGAAACCCGCGCTGCCTGCGCGAGTTGCGCTGTCGCTTCAAACAGCGACCGGCTGGCGCTTCCAGGCATAGAGCGGGAATCGGTTCGCCAGCTCCGTTACCTCGCCGTGAATCCGCGCGAGAGCTGCGTCGTCGGTGCGATGATCCAGCGCGCGCGCAATCCACTGGGCAATCTGCCGCATCTCTGCTTCGCCCATGCCGCGCGTGGTCAGCGCAGGTGTGCCGATGCGAATGCCGGAAGGTTTGAGCGGAGGATTCGTGTCGTAGGGAATCGCATTCTTGTTCACAGTGATGCCCGCCTTGCCCAGCGCCAACTCGGCTTCGGAGCCGAGAATGCCTTTGGCAAAGACATCCACCAGCATCACATGATTGTCCGTACCGCCGGAGATGATGCGGAAGCCTGCCTCTTGCAGCGAGTCGGCCAGCACGCGCGCATTCTCCACCACGCGCCGCGCGTAATCGGCAAACGAGGGCGAGAGCGCTTCCTTGAAGGCCACAGCCTTGGCCGCGACAATGTGCACCAGCGGACCGCCCTGCTGGCCTGGAAAGACCGCGCGGTCGATCGCCGCTGCCAGCTCCTGACCGCACAGAATCAGCCCGGAGCGCGGTCCACGCAGCGTCTTGTGCGTGGTGGTGGTCACAATCTGCGCATGCGGCACCGGCGAAGGATGAACGCCGCCCGCCACCAGGCCAGCGACGTGCGCCATGTCGATGAGCAGCAGCGCACCGACCTTGTCGGCAATCTGGCGCATGCGCGCGAAGTCCCAGATGCGGGAGTAGGCGCTTGCACCTCCGATGATCAGCCGGGGTTTTTCCCGTTCCGCGATCGACTCCAGTTCATCGTAATCGATGGTCTCCGTGTCCTTGCGCACGCCATAAAACGTGGGCCGGAACTGCTTGCCGCTGAAGCTGAGCTTGTGGCCGTGCGTCAGATGGCCACCGTGTGCCAGGTCCAGCCCCAGAATCGTATCTCCGTGCTGAAGCACCGCCATGTAGGCGGCCGCGTTGGCCTGGGAGCCGGAGTGCGGCTGCACGTTTGCGTGTTCGGAACCGAAAAGCGCCTTGGCGCGATCGCGGGCCAGATTCTCCACAATGTCGGTGAATTCGCAGCCGCCGTAGTAGCGTTTGCCCGGATAGCCTTCCGCATACTTGTTCGTAAAGACGCTGCCCGCGGCTTCGAGAACGGCTTCGGAGACAAAGTTCTCGCTGGCAATCATCTCCAGCCCTTCATGCTGGCGCATGAGTTCATGCTCAAGTGCGGCGGCAACGTCAGGATCGGCCTGAGCCAGAGGCAGGGCAAAGGAAGCAGGTACGCGGTCGGTCATACCAGCATTTTATGCGTTTTTGCCTCTCCGTGCACCGCCAGCTCCGGTTCTTCGCTGCTCCCTTCGCCCTTTCCCAGGGCCGTCGGAGCGCGGCCGGGCGGGGCTTCCGTTGCCAGAGCACGAAAGGCGCGATAGACAAACGACCCGAGAAACCAGCCGTCCATATACTGGAACGGCGTCTCCCCGGTGGTGTAGTGTCCGCAGGGCAGCTCGCGCCGCTCAAAGACGATCCCGTGTTCGTCGAACGAGCGCAGAACCTCCAGCGAATACTCCAGCGGAAAGGTTAGATCGTAGCGTGCATAGACCAGCAGAGCATGTTTGGCCGAGGCAAGCGACGCTGCGGCCTGCCCGTTACTGTAGCTGGCGAACTTTGCGTAGTAATGCATGGGGCTGATGCCGGCCCACAGACGGCGCAGATCGCCCTGTGTGAAGCCCGCGTCTTCCAGCCCCTGGCGGATGTGGCGCGTGCTCTGGCCGGTCCAGACCACGTCGCCAAACGCCGCAGAGGCGTGATTGAAGGCATTCACGCGCAGCCGGGCGTCATGCGCGCTGGCCAGAAAGGCGTAGCAGCTTCCCAGGCTTGTCCCCAGCACGCCAAACTGCTCGTAGCCCTGCTCCTCGAGCCAGTCCAGGCAGCAGCGGATATCGACGACCGCCTGCTGTACTGCAGCCAGCGTCCGCCCAATATTTGCACTCACCGCGTAGTCGGCGCGCTCCAGCTCCGCAGGACGGCGAATGTCGTGATACGGCTTGGAGAGCCGCAGCGCCGAGACTCCAAAGCGGTTGAAGATCGCGCAGAGCGCATTGTGGCTGAGCGCGTCGGCGTTCCACTGCGGCAGAACGATAATCGCCTGCTTCGGGCGGCCAGGGTTTGGTTCGGAAGGAAACCAGCGCGCGTTGGCGGCATCATTCTCCGGATACGGCGTGCGGATCGGCGAAGTGAAGCGCAGAAACTGCGCAGGCGGAATCTTTCCCTGCGCCGCCGCCTGCTCCATGCGCCAGGCTTTGCGCAGCGTCTCCGGACGAACGTTGGTGGGAAACAACTGCGGCGCGCGCTCTTCCAGGCGAAAATCCGTCGGCGTGCGATAGCCGAAAAATTGCTCGCTGTCGGCCAGGATCGCCTCGTTGACTGCCATCATCAGGGCCTTCGCGTCCGGCTGGGCAGCCACGTCTCCGCGGGCCAGCCGCTCGCTCACGCGCAGCGCTTCGTCGTCCAGTCCCACGCCGCGCAGATACGGCATCAGCCAGTCGAATCCCCACTCCAGCGGACGCACGATGCGGTTCTGGTCACGCGTCGTCAGCCTCGTCTCCCAAGCGTACATCCAGCGCGCGTAAAGGCCATCAAGCATGATACTTCAGTTTATCAGCGCGCCTTCGCGCGTAGTCTGCGGGGACTGTATCCGAGAGCAATCGCAGGAACATCGCTACGGGAAAAGAGAGGATTTCCATATATCCAGCAATTTGCACGCATGGTAGAATGCGATAATTTGTTAACCATACGATTGCGAGATGTCCTTGCCCAAGATTCCAGCGGAGCAGAAGCGACAACGAATTGACCAGGATACTCCCGTTGGTCGCTCCTCCGTGAGTCTGAAGGAGCTGGCCGCGCACCTTGGCCTGTCTCAAACAACTGTATCAAGAGTAATTAACAAAACTACTGCCGCCGACCGAATTCCACAATCAACGCAGAAGCGCATTTTGGAAGCTGCGTCCTTGTTGAAATATGAGGCGAATTTCTTCGCGCGCGGGCTACGGAATAAAAAAAGCTTCACGATCGGCGTAATGGTCCCGGAGATCAGCGAAGGTTATTCCACCGCTGTATTGAGTGGCATAGAGGATGCATTGTTACAGGAAGGTTTCTTCTACTTTATTGTGAGTCATCGCCACCGTCCGGAGCTTCTTGAGGGGTATCCAAAACTGCTGCTTTCACGAGCCGTGGAAGGTATCATCGCAGTCGACACCCAGATCAACCAGGAACTCCCCGTACCGATCATTGCCGTGTCAGGACACAAACCGCATGAAGGTGTTGTAAATATTCAACTCGACCATACAAAAGCGGTGAGACTTGCTCTGGAACATTTGCTTACACTTGGGCATAGAAAGATAGCCTTTATAAAGGGGCAGGTGTTCAGCTCGGATACAAAGCTCCGCTGGAAGGCAATTTGCGACGTGTCTTCTCTGTTAGGAATTGATATCGATCCGCAGTTGACTGTTCAATTAGAGGGTTCTTCCACGGGAACAGTATCCGGACACGCAGCAGCGCGCGCTCTACTTCAAAGAAACAAAAAGTTCACGGCAATATTTGCTTTCAATGATCTTTCTGCAATTGGCGCCATCCGCGCTCTAAGTGAGGCGAATTTACGAGTTCCACACGATGTGTCTGTCGTTGGTTTTGATGATGTTCTGAGTGCATCTACAAATAATCCGGGCTTGACTACCGTCCACCAACCACTTCGTGAAATGGGCGGGATCGCTGCATCCACCTTGTTGAACATGATTCGAAAGACGAATACACCGAACCGATTGATTCGGGTGCTGCCTACTTTCATAGTTCGGCAATCAACCTGCCATGTTAAGGAGACTCTCCGCAAGTCTCAACCTCGCGTTCTGCTTGGATAAAAGGATAGCTTGATGCGGCAATAAACGCTGGCGCACCAGGCGAGTCTTGGAAAAACAGTCTCAAGCCTTCGAACGAGTTGATTTTATTGGGGGAGGAATGAAGTCGCGGAAGCTATTACCTGGATACCTCGTCGTACCTGCTCAGTGCTTCTTTCGCGCGCTCCAGCTGCTTGCGATGAGAGTCTAGCTCAGAAGCGGCAGCCTTAAGGTTGGCTTCCACGGCTCGAAGACTGGCTTTGCTGCTCTTAAGTTCTGATTTTTTCATGTTCAGAGAAGCTTCTATGTCATGGCGCTCTTGCTCCGCTGGCTCTTTGGGATCACCGTTGACCATGACATACGGAAGGCCATCTTTTCCTATCCACAAAAGTCCCCACAGCAAATTTTCAGTTTGGTCTTGAACAATTCACTGGTGTAACACGGCCCTGCTTACTACCGGATCGGCTCGGTTCCGGCGCTCACAATGTTCAGGTATTGGGTGTAGGCAAAGATGCGGTCACGCTCCCGCCCGGTGACCTCCCGTGCAATGCCCAACTCTGCCAGCCGTGCCAATGCGCCGCTCACGGTAGGAACGGACAGGTTCAGCGCGCGTGCGGCAAGGCCGATATTGATGAGCGGTTTCTTCTGCATGTACTCATGGACTCGCAGCGCAGAGAGCGCAGAGCGACCTATCGCCTGAATGCGCTTCCGGTCTGCTTCAAATAGGCGAATCAATTCCACGGCAGTATCGGCGGCTTGCTTTGCCGTAACCTCTGCCCCTTCCAGGAAGAAGGCCAGCCATTCTTCCCAAACGCCCTGTGTCCGCACGCGCTGGAGCAGGTCGTAATACGCCGCGCGATGCGTCTTGAAGTAAAGGCTCAGATACAGCAGAGGCTCCCGCAATGCGCCGCGCGCGCAGAGTAGCAGCGTAATAAGCAAGCGCCCAAGTCTTCCATTGCCATCCAGAAAAGGGTGAATGGTTTCAAACTGCACATGGATCAATCCAAGTTGAACCAGCAGCGGAAGCGTCTGTGTCTCGTCATGGAGGAACTTTTCAAAGCTGTCCAGGCACTCCATCAGGCGCTCAGGCGGAGGCGGAACGAATGCCGCGTTCCCCGGACGTGTGCCACCAATCCAGTTCTGCGACCGGCGAAACTCTCCAGGTGTACGGTCTCCGCCGCGCCCGTCTTGCAATAGGATGCCGTGAATTTCACGGATCAAACGCAAAGAGAGCGGGAAGCCGTCCCGGAGCCGTTCCAAGCCATGCTGCATGGCCGCCACATAGTTGGACACCTCCCGCACATCGTCGATTGGGACGCCCGGCACGACCTCATTTTCAAACAGGAGCAGATCGGAGAGCGAGGATTGCGTGCCTTCAATCTGCGAGGACAGCACGGCCTCTTTGCGAACGTAGAGGTACAGGAACAGTTCTGTATCCGGCAGAAGTGTGGAAAGCCCATCCAGACGTCCAAGCGCCTGATTCGCCCGGTCCAGGAGAGGATGAAAGGCATCCAGTACCAACGGCGGATCAGGAGGCAACGGACGCGGAACGAACGCCCGGACACTCTCCCCCGTTGTGCTGGTGACCGCGTACTCCCCCGTCTCCCTTTGGGCTGGCATCTTGACTATGCAAGCATCCTTTCATAACGGCTTCAGCTATTAAAAAATAGCGGCTTATTCTTTAATAAGCAACCTCTCTGCCATCTGGAAGCATGGTGCAATTTCCGCGATTTCCGCATCGAATCAAAAAATAAATCATTTATTTATAACAACATGCTTGATAATTTCCGCGCGAAGCGGTGGAAACGGAAATCACCCTAAATAATTCTGGCGCTAGTGTACCCCAGGGGTCATGCGTTACCCGCAACACTTCAAGGTCAGGAAGGACCCGTTCGTTGGTTCAAGGCGGTTTTCAGGGGGCAGACCATCTTTTGAGCTGCCAATGCATCAAAAAGAGCGCTTTTGCCATCTGGTGACTAATTTGGCGACTGAATCCAAAAGCCGCGCAATAAGCCCTTTGTTTTGTTGGACTGTCAACGCAATGAGGCGAAAATGGGGGCTGAATGCAAGTAGTCCCCACAAAAGACCCACAGTCCACTATTTGAGCAGATCGGGGATTTCCTCTAAGTTGTTGAGAAGATTGGAGGCGCGGGTCGGGATCGAACCGACGCATAAAGGTTTTGCAGACCTCTCCCTTACCACTTGGGTACCGCGCCTTGGCTAGGCTACGTTTTGTTGAGGCTCGATCCACTTTGCTGTAGCCATCCCAGGCATGAGCCGGAGGGCAAAATGGAGCGGGAGACGAGATTTGAACTCGCGACCCTCGCCTTGGCAAGGCGATGCTCTACCACTGAGCTACTCCCGCAGTCGCTCCCCCAGTATACGAACCACTCCAAGCCCGGTCAAGATGACTTTCCCATCTGCACGTTGCATGCCTTGCGTTGTCGGCCAATACATCCAGTTGTCGGCTGCTATCGTTCTATGGATGAGGTGCTCAATGCCTGCCGTTCTGCCATTCCCCGCTTTCACAGCTTCTCCCGGCTCCGGCATTCCCCGCCGCGAGATCCTCTCCGCTCTCTCCTACGCGCTTGATCTTACCGAAGGCGCGGTTCCCGGCCATGCGCAGCGTGTCTGCCTGTCGATGCCAAGTCGTCCTTCACCTTTGCTCACTCCATCGGAGTCACCGACGCAGCCGTTGCCATCGCCCGCGAAACGGGCTTGGAGCCGTTGCGCATCCAGCGCCTCTATCGCGCTGCCTTGCTGCATGACCTCGGCAAGCTCAGCGTCTCCAACACCATTCTCGACAAGCCCGGTCGTCTAACGCCTGAAGAATTTGCCGTAATCAAGGGTCATTCCAGGCTTTCTGAGCAGATTCTCTCCCGCATTCACCGCTTCGAGGACATCGCTCGCATCGCCGGACAGCACCATGAAAAGCTCGACGGCTCGGGCTATCCGGACGGCCTGGTCGCCGCCCAGCTTACGCTCGACTCGCACATCCTCACCGTCGCGGACATCTATGGCGCGCTCTCTAAGAATCTGTCCAGAAACTAAGTGGATCGTCTCAGGAGCAGATGAGCGAAGGCGATGTGGATCATGGTTTCGGCTGAAGTATGACGGAGTTCGTAGTCTTTGCTGAGTCTACGTGACCAGTTGA
>JAKAXU010000003.1 GCA_021816455.1 Acidobacteriota bacterium | reverse complement strand
AGGCACGGATCACTTGTCGCCTGCGCTCATGCTGCGCTGCCGAACTCAACTTGCGTGCATCCTCTTGTTCCATATCCATTGGATGCGCCAAGATACACAATGTAGCAGTATTTATGGGCCGAATCTAAAGGACACTCTGGCCTGGTCGAAGCTGACCATAGTCCATCATGGCGTACCATGCGGTCAGCGCAGCGATCGGCAGGGTCGAGGCCTCTTCGTCCGTCATTGCATCGGGAGCCTTCACCGCACTCGCCGCATATAACGTCATGTATTCGGCCAAGCCGCCTGGCAGAGGAGCACCGTAGCAGAAGTCCGGTTCGTTGGGTGCGGGCAAACCATCCACCCAATGTGAGTAGAGGTGGGAGTTTACGCGGTCGCCTTCATTGAGGTGAGTGACGTTCTTGCCGACAGCTACGACAACACCAACTGCGTCCGAGACCGGAATCAAGGGCTTGGGAATCATTTCCGGCTCGTAGATGCCATCAACAATCGCTTTG
Organism: Acidobacteriota bacterium; assembly: GCA_021816455.1. Classification (GTDB taxonomy): domain Bacteria; phylum Acidobacteriota; class Terriglobia; order Terriglobales; family Acidobacteriaceae; genus Acidicapsa. The sequence goes on along the minus strand of JAKAXU010000003.1, from coordinate 128,800 downwards.
TCGCGGAAGTTCAGCGAAACGGCCGAGACCTGGATTAGAACCTCATCGTCCTTCGGTGTTGGCGTAGGGGCTTCGCCGAGCCGCAGGTTATCAAGTCCAAAGTTGTCGAGTTGCCATGCCTTCATGTCCAGTCTCCTTAGTTCGAATATACTCGAACCATAGTAAAATGGAAGGACGGACCGCGAAAAGTTCTCAGATTCCTGAGAAAGGACATATGGGAGCATTACAGAACGAACCCAAGAAGGCAGACCTGCAACTCACCGCTGTTCTCTACGCGCTGAGCGATGAAACACGCCTGCAGATTGTGCAGAGTCTTGCCAAAACTCCGGAGATCGCCTGCAGTTATTTCGACATCCATATGCCGAAATCAAGTCTCTCGCATCACTTTCGCGTTCTCCGAACGTCAGGTGTTATCACGACACGGAAAAAAGGAACTGCTCTTCTAAATCGTTTGCGCCGTGAAGATTTATCGGAGCGCTTTCCTGGAGTGCTTGAGTCTGTGCTTGCTGCCTCGACCGCAATGTCTCGCCGCCGGTGAAAGAAGCATTCGTTGAGTCAGCCCCGATAAACGCCCTAGTATTACAGTTGCAGATAGAAGTTCGGCAGAGTTGATTCGCGCTTTCGATAGTGGCAGCACATGGCGTGGAATTGATGTCGTCTTCGCCACTGGGACCAATGCAGCAGGTGTTCAACGCCGTGCCACCCGCGCCATAGCAACGCGGTGGGCAGATGGCGTAGTTCGGGTACGCTGAGCCGCACTTGGGCGTCGGGAGTTTTTTCTCCACGCGCTCGCAGCACAGATAACACGGCATGGGCCAGCATAGACGGCGTGATATGCCGATACCAGCCCTGCCAGTGGCGCACCTCGTAGTGATCCAGTCCGCATTCGCCTTTAGCCGTCTCAAAGGATTGCTCGATCAAATGTATTGCCTCGATGAGCCGCAGGGCCAACTGCTGGGATAACGCAGTGACAGAGACACTGTTTGGATCGCTGAAGGTGGAGCGGCTGCACGGCGAGAAGTTCATCACGGTGCGCGCGGCCAAAGATGCGGTCATCCGCTGGATCCTCTGGTATAACCAGAAACGAATGCACTCGACGATCGGCTACCAAAGCCCCGTTGAGTTCGAACAGGCCTGGCAGTTGCAGCGTGAAGCCGCCTGAAAGGCAGGTTGTGGAAGTATGGAAATCGCAAACAACGCGATTCCCACACTCCCACAACCTCGACGACTACGGGTTTATACCCTCAACCCCAGCGCATATGGGGGACGCATCCTGAGGGCAAGGTCAGATAGGTGGAAACAGTCTGTGGATCGAGGAGACAGCGATCAGAGGAGTCGCAGCGAGAAATCGCTCGGCTCAACCGTTTAAAATACTGGTTGATGTCCGCTGTCATGCGCCGCGCTTTCGTCGTGGCGGGAAAGTTCCTTGAATACTCTCTATGCATCGCTGGTCGAAACTTTTCATCCCCACTCTTCGCGAAGCACCGTCCGACGCCGAGGTCGCCAGTCACAAATTCCTCCTGCGCGCCGGTTATATTCGTCAGCTAGGTGCCGGCATCTACAACTACCTCTTTCTAGGCCAGCGCTCCCTCAACAAGATCATCGCCATCATCCGCGAGGAGATGGACTCGATCGGCCAGGAGTTCCTCCTGTCCGCGCTCAATCCGCGTGAAGCCTGGGAGCCAAGCGGGCGCTGGAACGGAATGGGCGACAACATGTTCCGTCTGAAAGACCGCAAAGGCGCAGAACTCTGCCTCGCCATGACCCACGAAGAGATCATGACCGAGATCGCCCGCAAGGAGCTGCGCAGCTATAAGCAGTTGCCCCAGATCTGGTATCAGATACAGACCAAATTTCGCGACGAGCCGCGCCCCAAATCCGGCCTCCTGCGCGTGCGCCAGTTCACCATGAAAGACAGTTACTCCTTCGATCTCGACGCCGCTGGCCTCGACAAAAGTTTTGACCTGCACGACGCCGTTTACCGCAGGATTTTCACCCGCTGCGGCCTCAGCTTTGTCGCCGTCGATGCCGACTCTGGAGCCATGGGCGGCTCGCAATCTCAGGAGTTCATGGTCTACACCGACGCCGGTGAAGACCTCATCGCAAGCTGCCCCGCCTGCGGCTACGCGGCCAACGTGGAAAAGGCGACTTCGCGCCTCGACCCGATCATCGAAATGGAGCCAACCGGCGACGGCATGCCCGAACTGGTGTATACGCCTGGAATGGGCGCAATTGCCGATGTCGCGAAGTTTTTTCAGATTTCTCCCGCCTCCGACATCAAGTGCGTCGCCTACATGGCGCTCCGTCGCGGCAGCGGCAAAGTCGTCGATTCCTGGCACGGCGTGGCAGCCTTTCTGCGCGGCGATCATCAGGTCAACGAAACCAAACTCACGGGCCTGCTCGGTGCCACTGAGTTGCGTCCCATGGTCAACGAAGAACTCGAAGCATTCCTCCACGCTCCCGCCGGATTTCTCGGCCCGGTCGGCCTAGCACCAGCAAAACAAGCACTCGCCGACGGCCTCACCGTCGTCGTCGATCACTCGCTCACTGCAAGAAAAAACATGGTCGCAGGAGCCAACAAACTCGACTACCATCTTCGCAACGTCACCGCTGGTCGCGATTTCCAGTGGACCATCGCTGGCGACATCCGCACTGTCCTCGAAGGGGAATCCTGCCCCACGGAAAATTGCACAGGGAAACTCGTCGTCGGCAAAGCGGTCGAAATCGGACACATCTTCAAACTAGGCTACAAATACACTCAATCCATGGGCGCAACCGTCCTCGATCCCAACGGCAAAGAGATCACCCCCATCATGGGCAGTTATGGCATTGGCGTAGAGCGCATCCTCACCGCTGCCATTGAGCAATCCCACGATCAGAACGGTTTCGCACTGCCTGCCTCCATTGCGCCGTTTCAGGTCGTCGTCACCATCACCAACACTAGTGACCCGGCACTAATGGCCGCCGGAGAATCGCTCGCCGCGGAGCTGGACCGCGCTGGATTCGATGTCCTGCTTGACGATCGCGATGAGCGTGCAGGAGTCAAGTTCAAGGACGCCGAGTTGATCGGTATTCCCTTCCGCATCACCGTCGGCAAGAAGATCTCCGAGCAGCAGATTGAGTTGTTCACCCGCTCCACCTCAACCACCACCACCGTTGCACTTGCAGACGCTGTCTCCACACTGCGTTCGCTCGTCTTCCCCAACACCCCCGTGTCGCAGGCAGGCTGACCCGATGGCGCTGCGCATCCGCATTCCACGCAACAACTCGAAGCAAGGCTTGGCATTCCACCTCGCCGCCGCCGTGCTTCTCTGCTGCGTCTTTTCTGCGCTCGCCCTCCTGCTCACCGGCGGCTATTACTACCTGCGCTATCGCGGCATCGTCGATGCGCGTCTACAGCATCCGCTCTTCGCCACCACGGCAAAAATCTACGCCACACCACGCGAAGTCCGTCCCGGCCAGCATCTCCCGCTGGCTCAGGTGGTCCGCGAACTTCGCACAGCCGGATATTCCGATCCCACCGCCACCACACCATCCCCGCTTGGCACCTTCGTCACCACGGACGACAGCGTCGATGTCCATCCCGGTCCGCAGAGTTATCACTCTCAGGATGGCGCGCTCATTCGCTTCTCGCGCGGCGTGGTCTCTTCTCTCACCGACGATCACGGCCAGCCTCTTTCCAGCTACGAACTGGAGCCGCTTCTCATTACCGGCCTCAGCGAAGATGCCAGCCGCACCAAGCGTCGCCTCGTTACCTACAGCGAACTGCCGCCAAACCTCGTCCAGGCAGTCATGGCCATCGAGGATCGCCGTTTCTTCGAGCATGACGGCGTCAACTACTCCCGCCTGTTCTCCGCCGCTCTGCGCGACATCCTCACCGGACGCAAAGTCGAAGGTGGCTCCACGCTCACCATGCAGCTTGCGCGAGGGTTTTTTCTCACACCGGAGAAAAAATTCAAACGCAAGATCATCGAGATCGTCATCACCTTCCAGCTTGAACACCGCTTCACCAAGCAGCAGATCTTCGAGATGTACGCCAACGAGATCAATCTTGGCCAGCGCGGCAGCTTCTCCATCGACGGCTTCGGCGAAGCCGCACGCGTCTACTTCGGCAAGGATGTCCGTCAGCTCAACCTCGCCGAATCCGCGCTGCTGGCCGGCATGATCCAACGGCCCAACTATTTCTCGCCCTACCGCCATCCTGACCGCGCCTTGGAGCGACGCAATCTCGTCCTCGACGCCATGGTCGAAACCGGTGCCATCACCAAGGAGACCGCCGAGCAAACCAAGCTCGAGCCGCTCCATCTCTCTCAGGAAAGCGTCGATGCCAGCGACGCGCCCTACTTTGTCGATCTCGTTCGCGACCAGCTCAACCAGAAGCTCGGCGAGCATGACTTCAACCGCGAGGGTCTGCACATCTACACCTCGCTTGATCCCGATCTCCAATCCGCCGCCACCGCCGCCGTCGCTCAGGCCATCCCCGCCATCGACAAACAGGTGGAGCACCGTGCCGCGCGTCTTCATCACACAGGGCCTGTCAATTATCCGCAGGTCGCGCTCGTCGCGCTCAATCCCCACACCGGCCAGGTGCTCGCGCTCGTCGGCGGACGCAGCTATGGTCTCAGCCAGTTGAACCACGCTGTCGCCTCGCGTCCCACCGGCTCCATCTTCAAACCCATCGTCTACGCTGCCGCCTTCAACACCGCCGTCGCCGGCTCCACGCTCCCCGGTCAGGACGCGCTCTTTTCACCGCTCACTCAGCTCACCGACGAACAGACCACCTACGAGGTCAACGGCCAGGACTACACCCCACGCAACTTTCAAGGCAAATATCACGGCCAGGTCACCGCGCGCTTTGCACTCATGCGCTCGCTCAACAACGCCACCATCAGCCTCGCCTCGCTTGTCGGCTTTGACACCGTCGCCACGCTCGCCCAGCAGCTCGGCATCACCAGCGCGCGCGCCACACCCTCCGTCGCCATTGGAGCCTATGACGCCACGCCATTGGAGATGGCCGGCGTCTACACCGCCTTTGCCAACGGCGGCCTCAAAATCGATCCCTGGATGGTCGCCAGCGTCCGCACACCCTCCGGCGATGTCCTCACCGACTACACGCCCACCAGCAAGCAGATTCTTGACCCTCGCGTCGCCTATCTCACCACCAACATGATGGAGGCGGTACTCCAGGGCAAAGGCACCGGCGCAGGGGTTCGCAACATGGGCTTCACCGCTCCCGCTGCCGGCAAAACCGGCACCGAACACGACGCCTGGTTTGCCGGATACACCAGCAACCTGCTCTGCATCGTCTGGGTCGGCAACGACGACTACACTGACCTCAAGATCGAAGGCGCCCACGCCGCCGCGCCCATCTGGGCCGACTTCATGAAGCGCGCCGTCGCCCTGCCGCAATACTCCGACACCACCGAGTTCACCCCGCCCGATGGTGTGCAGCTCGTGCAGATCGACTCCGCCACCAACCTCCCCGCAGATAACACCTGCTCCACCGACACCTACACCGCGGCATTCCTCAACGGCACCGTGCCTCAGGCCACATGCAGCCATCCCAACACCGATCACCGCAACTTCCTGCAAAAAATCTTCGGCCTCGGCAACAAGCCCCAGTAGCGCGATAACCGCTTCAGTCCTCAGGCTGAGGCTGACATACCGGGCACCAGTACGTCACTCGCGCCCCATCCCCCTGCAACTCGCGTTCAATCGCCATCCCGCATCGTCGGCAAGGCTCGCCGCGCCGCCCATACACCCAAAGGCTCGCTCCCGGATCAGCGCTTCGCGTCGTCCTCCGCTTGCGTCCGCGATAGGTCACAATGCGATCACCGGAATCCTCCAGCACATTGGCCTCCAGCAGCAGACGTGACCGCTTCACCAGCCCCCGCGCCTGTGGCTCGGTCAGCCGATTCACCTTCGCAAACGGACTCACGCGCTCGGCAAAACAGACCTCGCTTTTGAAGATATTTCCCACTCCTGCCATCACGCGCTGATTCATCATCGCTTCGCCAACACTCTTCCTGTCGCACGCCAGCAGCCGCTTCACCGCTGCCTCCGCATCAAACTCCGCCCGCAGCAGGTCTTCTTCTACGCGCGGAATCTTTCGCTCCCGCCTCAGTTGCACCCATGTATAGACCTTTGCAATCGGCACCCGAAATCCAGCCGCTTCGTACTCATCCGTCTCCACCACGATCCGCGCCTGATCTCGCGGCTTTTGCCATGCTTCGCCCCGTCGATAGACGTGCCAGCTCCCGCTCATCAGCATGTGCGTCGCCAGAATCCGCTGCCTCGTCTCATCATCCTCGCCTGCAGGCGCAAGGACCATCAGCAGCCACTTACCGCGTGATTCCACCCGCACCACACACTCGCCCGCGAATGCCCGCTCGTCGTCTGCCCGAGCCACCTCCGCCATCCTGCTCGCGAAGCCCAGCACCCGTCGTCCGCTCAGCGCCCGTCCCAGCGCACGCGCCGTCTGATAGATCGTATCTCCCTCCGGCATCCTCACTCCCTCCGGTTGCCACGCAACGACTCATCCAGTCCAGCCGGCACCGACCTGGACCTACTTAGACCGCGCCCGTGTCGCTCGATTTCCTGCCGCTTCCTCCGGAGACACTCTCAGTCCGCCATGCTCACCGCGCCGCAAATGCATCCCCAGCGAACCTGGCACAAATCCCGCCTCTGCCAGCGCATGCGCCATCGGGTGCTCGCCAACCGGCACCCCATTCACAGTCGAAATCAGCCACCCGCTTCCGTGCCGATCCGCACTATCCAGCCGAGACTGCCCTTCGCAAGCCAGAAACCGCGCCAGTCCCCGCGCCATCATCGATCGTTCCGGCTCCGCATCCGGCAGAAACACCACCATGTGCGGATTCCCCCGTCGCAACCACGCCGCCAGCCATCCCCGGCACAGTACTACCTGCGCATATCCGGCCCGAGTCAGCGTCCTCGGCGCAAACTCCGTCTTCTCCGCCTCGCGTGGCATCTCCGGCCACTTCACCGCGCTTCCATACGGATTCGCAGGGTCCGTCGCCGCCAGCAGAACAAACTCCGGTTTTTCCGCATCCACGACTGCTGCTTCGCCTGCTGTCCGCAACGACCGCAGCAGATCCACCGCAGCTGGCAGCGCAAACTGCGTCGCTCCCAACCCGGCTACAAAATATCCCCTCCGCACCAATCCTCTTTCTTCCATTGCTTTCAGCACCGGATACACCGCGCTGAAGCCTCCAGGCAGATTTTCCGCTGCCACCTGCTCGCGCACCAGCACCCCATACCGACGCAGCAATTGCCGCGCCGTCGCATGCAACGCTGCCGTCGTAGCCTCGCTCGTCCTAGCCGCCGCTCCTGCGCGCAGCCTGGGCATCAGCGACCACCTTCCCGTCGCTGTCGCCGGAGCCGCGCGCCGTGACCGATACCCCGCGCTTCCTTGTCGCGCATGCAGAGCACGGCGCTGCCCGGAGCCTCGCGTCTCCTGCCGCGCCACATACGACCGCAACGGATCGAGCGAGTCGTTCGTCACCCACCCGCGCCAAACCAGCGACCATAGCCCATCCACGGTCTCGCCCGGATATCCTCCACCCATCGCTTCATGCAGCTCGTGAAAGAAAATCGCTCCGCGCTCGCGCAGCACCTCCATCATTCGCTGCCCGGCTTCGGTCACTTCTCCGGCAGCGTTGTCCAGCGCCGTCAACTCCTCCATGTGGTCGGCCAGAAAGAGTCGCACACGGCCATCCCGCTCGCCCAGCGGCTCCCATCCCGCCCACGTCACCTCGCCTGCAGCGATCAGCCGGTCCAAATCTGCCGGAGCGTAATCCGCCACCCGCCCAGGCAAAATCCTCGTCTCCAGCAGCGAAGCCACCAGTGGCGCTCCCTGTAGCCCTTCAATTGCATCCAGCAGCGCATCCATCCCGCGCCGCGGCGTGATCAGCCCCTGCCAGTGCGTGGCAAATCGCGCCAGCGTTCGCTGCTCCACTGGCTCCACTTCCCGGCGCAACCGTGCCAGCGACTTCCGTCGAATCAGCCGCAGCATCTCCGCATCGCACCACTCCCGATGCACCCCGCCCGGCAGAAATCCCCCTTCGATCACCCGATTCTCGGCGCAGAGCTGCCGCAGTGCTCGTTCCGCGCTCATCCGGTCCAGCCCCAGTCGACGCGTCACCGCCTCCATCACAAACGGTCCATGCGTCCGCGCGAATCGCCTCACCAGCTCCAGTACCGGCTCACCCACCGGCTCCAGCAGCGCTTTCGGCACTCCAAGTGGCAGCGGAATCCCCAACCCATCCCTGTATCGCGAAGCATCCTCGACGGCAATCAGCCGTTTCTCGCCCGCAATGCGTATCTCGAGCACTCGCCGCATCCGTATCAGCCGCTCCACATCGCGCTCCCACTCCCCATACTCCACACGAAGTGCCACTTCTTCGCGGCTCAAATCCCCCACCCGCAGCAGCAAATCATGAATCCCATCCGCATTTCGCGCGCGAAATGGTGCCACCAGCGCCTGCTGCTGTGCCTCCACTTCCTCAATCGCATCGATATCCAGCAGCTCACGCAGATCACCGCCGCCCATCAGCTCCCGCAACTGCTCCTGATCCACCGTCAGCGCCTGCGCCCGACGCTCCGCCAGCGGAGCATCCCCGTCATAGAGGAAATTCGCCACATAGCTGAACAGCACCGAGGCGGCAAAGGGCGATGGCTTCTGTGTATTCACCACCTGTACGCGAATCTCCCGCTGTTCGATCCGTCCCAGCGTCTCCACCAGCGCCGGCATGTCGAAGACATCGCGCATACACTCCCGATACGCCTCCAGCAGCATGGGAAACGCCGGATATCTGGACGCCACGCTCAGCAGGTCATAGGCCCGTTTTCTTTGCTGCCAGAGCGGTGTCCGCCCGTCCGCCCGGCGCCTGGGCAATAGCAACGCCCGCGCTGCCGCCTCACGAAATCGTCCCGCGAAGAGCGCCGTCGCGCCCAGTTGCCGCAGCACCAACTCGTTCGCCTCGCCCGGCGCCACCATCACCCACTCCTCGCTCGGCGGCTCGTCCATATCCGGAAAACGCAGCACAAATCCGTCATCGCCCCACAGCGCCTCCACGTCCGGTCCGCCAGCCGCGCGAATCTTACCCATCGCCGCCATGGCCCACGGCGTATGAATCCGACTTCCGAAGGGCGTCAGTACACACACCCTCCAGTCGCCTAGCTCATCCCGGCACCGCTCGATCAGGATCGTGCGGTCGTCCGGCACCACCCCCGTCGCCCCTCGCTGATCCTCCAGAAACTGCAACAGATTCTCCGCCGCCACCTGCTCCAGTTCATGCTCGTTTACCAGCTGCGTCAGCGCCGCAGCCTTCGGTGCCGCCAACAGCTCGCGCACCATCGCGCCCATCGCCTGCCCAAACTCCAGCGGCCGTCCCGGACCATCCCCTTTCCAGAACGGCATCTTACCCGGCTCGCCCGGCGCAGGAGAGACCATCACCCGATCATGCGTAATCTCCTCGATTCGCCACGAGCTGGCACCCAACAGAAATGTCTCCCCTTCACGGCTTTCAAAGACCATCTCCTCATCCAGTTCGCCCACCCGATGCGCCTTGCCTTCGGCACCAGCCAGAAAAACTCCATACAGTCCACGATCCGGAATCGTTCCGGCATTCAGAATCGCTAGCCGGGCTGCACCCTGCCGCGGCGTCACCAGATTCCGATTTCGATCCCACGTCACTCGCGCCCGCAGTTCGGCAAACTCATCCGACGGATACCGTCCCGCAAGCAAATCCAGTACCCCCTCGAATGCGCCCCGTGTCAGATCCGCAAACGGAGCCGCTCCGCGCACGATTCGGAAGATATCTTCGACGAGCATCCCGCGCTCAGCCGTCGCTTCGCTCTCGCCGTTTTCGCGCTCCGCGATCTCCGATATTTCGTAGGATCTGGCCTCAGATTCCGCATCCAGTCTTGCTTCCAGTCCATGAGGCGGCCGCGCCACCATCGCCACGATTTGCTGTGCAAGCACGTCCAGCGGATTCCTGGGATACCGCGTTGCCTCAATCCGTCCCTCGCGCATTGCCCGCGTTATCGCTGCGCAGGCGATCAGGTCCGCACGAAACTTTGGAAACAGCACCCCTTCGCTCACCGCGCCTACGCTGTGCCCGGCGCGCCCGATCCGCTGCATCCCGCTTGCCACCGACGGCGGCGACTCAATCTGCACCACCAGGTCCACCGCACCCATGTCGATGCCCAACTCCAGCGTCGAGGTCGCGCACAACCCCTTCAGTTGGCCCGCCTTCAGCTGCTCCTCGATCACCGACCGCTGCTCGGCCGCCAATGACCCATGGTGCGCGCGCACCAGCGATTCACCCGCCAGCTCATTCAGCGCCGACGCCAGACGCTCCGCCACCTGCCTGCTGTTTACAAACACAATGGTTGAGGTCCGTTCGCGAATTAGTTCCAGCAGCCGCGGATGAATCGCATTCCAGATCGACACCCGCCTGGGCGCCTGCGAAGCGGCTCCACTCGACACAGCCTCCATCTCACCCAGCCGCGCCATATCTTCAACTGGAACTTCCACTCTCAACCGCAACTGCTTAGGAGCGCTAGCATTAATTACCGTTACAGACCGCCATTGCGGAGCACCTTCAGACTCATCCCCGTCTGCTCCGCCCAGATACCGCGCAACCTCCTCCAGTGGCCTTTGGGTCGCGCTCAATCCGATCCGCTGCAAGCGTCGCTTCGTCAGCGCCTCCAGCCTTTCCAGACTCAGCGCCAGATGCGCCCCGCGCTTGGTCGGGGCAAGCGCGTGAATCTCATCGACAATTACCGTGTCCACCGTGCGCAGCGCCTCCGCGGACTGCGAGGTCAGCAGCAGGTACAACGACTCCGGCGTCGTTATCAAAATCTCCGCCGGATGCCGCCGAAACCGCGCCCTTTCCTTCTGCGAAGTGTCTCCCGTGCGGATGGCGATCTCCGGAACGCGCACCGCTACTCCCATCTGCCGCGCCATCACCTCCATGCCTGAGAGCGGCGATCGCAGATTCCGCTCTACGTCCACCGCCAGCGCCTTCAGCGGCGACACATACACCACCCGGCACCCGGTTGCAGACTTCGTCTCCTGCTGCGTTTCCTGCAGCATCAGCCTATCCAGGCACCACAAAAACGCCGTCAGCGTCTTACCCGTCCCTGTCGGCGCCAGGATCAGCGTGCTTTCTCCGCGCGCAATCGTCGGCCAGCCCATCTTCTGCGGCTGCGTCGGCGCCTCGAAGACGGCCCGAAACCACGCCACCGTCACCGGATGAAAATACGCGAGTGATGCACCTTCCGGAACCCCTGTCTCCTCAGTCGGTTGCGCACCCCGGTTGTTCGCTGCAGGATTGTCTTTCGATTCTGGTCTCCGACGCGGCATTGCATACCAGCATAGACGCGTAGAGCCTGTTTCATTCGAAGGCACGTGCAATTCGCTTTCATGGCGTCCGGACCCGTGCCGTCTTGCTCTGCGCCGCGCCATCATTTCATCCAGTGCGGCTCGTCTTCACCCCTATTTCGGTATGTAGTAGGTGGTCCCGCGAGCTAGCACCGATTTCCATAGCGACAAGTCCGCAGGCTGCTCGCTTGAACCGAGCAGCAATACTCCATCCTCCGCCAGCAGCCTGTGCACCTGCGCCAACAAACGCTTTCTTGTCTCCTGGTTGAAGTACAGCATCACATTCCGCAGCAGAATCACATCGAACTGCTCCGTAAACGGCAGCGTCTCCCCGCAGAGGTTCACCTGCTGAAATCGGCAAAGCCGCCGAACCTCCGGCTTCACCGTCCAGCCCCCGCCAGCGTGGTCGAAGTACGTCACAATGTGTCGCGCAGGCAGCCCCCGATTGATCTCAATCCGCTGATACCGCCCGCTTTGCGCCCGCTCTACCATCTCCGTGCTCAGGTCGGTTCCTTCGATCGAAACATCCCACGCCCCAAGCGCTGGAAAATGCTCGCGGATCAGCATCGCCAGGCTGTAGGCCTCCTGTCCGGTTGACGATGCAGCACTCCAGAAACGCAGCTTTCGCGTCTGTTTGCGCGCCTTGATCAGCTTCGGCAGTAGCTCCGACCGCAGCAGCTCAAATGGCTTTCCATCGCGAAAAAAGCTCGTCTCGTTGATCGTCATCGCTTCGGCCACTGCACGCTCCAGTTGCGCGCTACGCCGCAATCGCAGCAGTTGCACCAGCTCCTCGATATTCGATAACCCATGCGCCCGCAGCACCTGCCCCAGTCGCGCCTCAAACAGATAATCCCGCGAAGCCTCCAGCACGTTATACGACTGCTCCATCACCAGTTGCCGCAGATACGCATAATCCGCCGAGGTCGTCTCCGTGCGCTTCGCTGCCCCTCCGCAACCAGCCACACCAGCCATCGCCTCAGTCGCCATCGTTCAGACCACCACCCTCTGCGGACGTAGAGCCTCGTTCCACTGTTCTTCGCCCACCTGCCGTTGCAACCGATGCGCTATCTCACTGGCAATCGCGCTCAATGGCAGGATCCTCTGCGCCAGACCTGCCTGCGCCACCGCTCCCGGCATTCCCCACACCGCGCTCGTCGCCTGATCCTGCACAATCACCGCGCCTCCCCGCGCGCGAATTTCCCGACACCCGGCCAGACCGTCGGCACCCATCCCTGTCAGCACCACTCCCAGCACTGCTCCTCCATAGCTCACAACTGCCGTCCGAAACAGGACATCCACCGCCGGCCTGCAATGATTTTCCACTGCTGCTTGTGTCAGGCGCAGCATTGCGTGACCGCGCAGCCCTTCGCCGCGTACCTCCATGTGCCAGTTTCCTTTTGCAACATAGACCCACCCGGTTTCCACCGCCATTCCGTCTTCCGCTTCGCAGACCCGCAGCGCACAACGTCCGTCCAGCCGCTCCGCCAGCAGCTTTGTAAACAGTTCCGGCATATGCTGCACCACCAATACAGGAAGTGGAAAATCCTGTGGCAACGCAGGCAGCACCACATCCAGCGCCGCCGGACCGCCCGTCGAAACCCCCATCACCACCACGCGCGGCGAAATCCGCGACTCGCCCGATGCGCCCGATTCCTGCATGCCCACGGCAAACTGCGCATGTGTCATCCGTGGCAACACGTTTGTCATCGCCCGCGGAATGCTTGTCGGAGTCGTACGTTGCATCGCCAGCGCCAGTATCTTCGGAACCAGATCGTGCGCCAGCAACTCGACTGCGGCCTCGCGCGATGGCTGCCCCGAGGGCTTTGCCACATAATCAGCCGCGCCTGTTGCCAGCGCCTCGATCGTCACCTGCGCACCGCGCTGGGTCAGCGTGCTGCACATGATCACCGGGACGCGCAGCCCGCGCTCGCGCATTGCCCGCAGCGTGCTCAGCCCATCCATCACCGGCATCTCAACGTCCAGCAGCACCAGGTCCGGCTTCAGCAACTCCATCGCCCGCAGCCCCGCTTCGCCATGGATCGCCGTGCCCGCCACCTCCATCCGAGCGTCTGTCATCACCACAGCGCGCAGAAGGCTTCGCATCACCGCCGAATCGTCCACAATCAGGATTCGGATCGTACCGTCGGCTTTGGCCATCGTCTAAGCCTCCGCCAGACCGAGTATGGCCAGTTTCTCGCCCAAAGCTTCCCCATCAAACGGCTTCATCAGATACTCGTCCGCCCCCGCGTCCAGCGCGCGTGTGATGAACTCGTTCTCCGCCTCCGTCGTCACCATCATCACCTTCATCTCCCGGTGGCCCTCGGCCCGCAGATGCCGCAGCATCTCAAAGCCATCCATCACCGGCATATTCCAGTCAACCAGCGCCAGATCGAACGACGCGTCTTCGTGCAAGCGGTCCAGACCGGCCTTGCCGTCAACAGCCTCCACGCACTCCACGCCGCGCTCTTCCAGCAACCCGCGCAGAAAGTCCCGCACAAACCGTGAATCATCCACAATCAACGCACGCATGCTCGCTCCTTCTTACTCCGCCGGTTCATGCCGCAGTGCCCAGCCGTATCGGGTCCAGATGTTCCGGATCCAACATCACCAGCAGTTGGCCATCCAGCTTGTACGCTCCGGCCAATATCACCCGCCTGCGATCCTCCAGAATCGAGGGATTTGCCTCATAGTCCTTCGACGAAACCGTAAGAACCTCTCCCACAGCGTCCACCAGCAACCCAAAATACCCGTGCGCACCCTCCAGCACCAGGATGTCCTGCGCCGCTTCCTGCTCTTCCATCTCCAGTAGCCGCCGCACCGTCACCGTCGTGAGCACATCGCCGCGATAATGCACCAGACCGCCTACAAATTCCGGAGCCAGCGGAACCCGCTCCGGCCGCGCGCCTCCCACAATCTCCAGAATGTGCGTAATCGGAATCCCGTAGAGCGTCTCGCCCAACCGTACCGAGCAGACCTCGGTCAATACTTCATTCCTGTCGCGCTTCTCTCGCGCCAGTTGCCGCCCACCGGACTGCTCCACCATCGCCTTCTTTCCATTGCCCGCTTCGTTCATCGCGTTCCCCCCACCATCGCCGTCGTTTCGCCGGACCACCCTTCACCCAACATTTCCGGCAGTGCTTCCACCGCGCTCAAACTCACCACGCTCGTCACATGATCCTTCAACAGCGTCACTCCATCCGCCGGACGATCCGTTCCCGCTTCCTTCAGTTGGCTTCCCGTCGACACATCCAACACCGCGCTCACCGCCAAGCCCACATGTCGGTTGCCGTCTCTGCAGACCACTACGGTCACCTGCCTTTCCTCTGTGTCAGATTGAGACGCAGCGTCGCGCAGAATTCCACCCGCGTCCTCCACCGGCAACAGTTGACCCTCAAAGTTCAGCACCGGCCGACAACCGACATACTCCACGCGCGAGACCGGAATCCGCTCGATCCGCAGTACGTCGCTCAACGCCACCGCTGCCTGCCGCGCCGCCGCTTCCACCACCAGATACTCCGCTCCCTGCCCATCGCCCTCACCATCGTTCTGAGCCTGTTCGGTCCGGTCTTCCAGCAGGTTCATCTGCACTCCCGCCCGCGTCGCAATCGATCCCGGATCCAGAATCAGCGCCAGATCCCCGCTACCCAGCACCGTCGCTCCCGTATAGAGCCCGATGGATTTCAGCACCGTGCTCAGCGGCTTCACCACAATCTCCTCCGGATCCGCCAGACCATCCACCACCAGACCATACCGTCGGCCATCCACCTCCAGCACTGCGATAAAGTTGTCGCGATGCCGACCCGGCTGACCTTCGCCTCCCTGCTTCAGCATCCGTTCCAGAAACACCAGCGGCAGCAGATTCCCGCGCAGCCGATACAGCGGCGCGCCTTCCATCCACTCAATCTCCTGCTCATAGCGCTCCGGCGGAATATGCACCAGCTCTGACAGCGCTCCCTGCGGCAGTGCAAAGCTCTGTCCCCGGCTCTTCACAATCAGCGCCGGGACAATCGCCAACGTCAGCGGAATCCGAAGTCGCAGCGTCGTTCCCTTGCCCTGCTTCGACTCCAGTTCCACCTTGCCGCCGATCTTCTCCACGTTCGTGCGCACCACGTCCATGCCCACGCCACGCCCGCTCACATTCGTCACCGCCTCAGCCGTCGAGAAGCCCGGCAGGAAGATCAACTGCAGCAGCTCCCGATCATTCAACTGCGTCGCACGCTCGGCCGTAATTAGTCCTCGCTCGATCGCCTTGTTCCTCACCTTTTCCACGCGAATTCCAGCTCCGTCATCGGAGACTTCGATAATCACGTGGCTACTCTCCTGATACGCCCGCATCTTCAGGGTGCCTTCGGCATCCTTGCCCGCTGCCACGCGTACATCCGGCGGCTCAATCCCGTGGTCCATCGAGTTCCGTACAGCGTGCGTCAGCGGGTCCTTGATCGCCTCCAGAAGGCTCTTATCCAGCTCCGTCTCCTGGCCCTCCACCACAAGCCGAACCTTCCGGTTCAGCACCTGCGACAGGTCGCGAATAATCCGCGGAAACTTCGAAAACACATTGGAGACCGGCTGCATCCGCGCCTTCATGACCGACTCGCGCAGATCCGCCGTTACCATATCCAGCCGACGCGACAGCAGCGTAAAGCTTGCATTGTGCGCCGTTGCCTGCAAAATCTGATTCCTGGTCAGCACCAGCTCGCCCACCAGATTCATCATCCGGTTCAGCAGCGTCACATCCACCCGCAGCGTGCTGTCGGTTGCCGCCATCGACTTTGACTTCTGCGCCTCGGCTGCTTCCAGCGTCTGCCCAGCCGTTGTCTTTGTCGGCGTCGGGGCCTCGGTCGCCTCCGGCAGCGTCAGCAACTGCGCCCTACTCCGCGTCGCGAGTTCGGCCGTGCCCGTTGGCGATCCCTCCTCCTTCACCGCCTCCACTGTCTTTGTTTCCGCCGCCTTCGGTTTCGTAGCCTTCGCCGCACTCTTTGCAGTTTTATGCGCCGCCTGGCCCGGCAACTCCTGCAGCGCCTTCAACTCCTCAATCAGCACCTCATCTTCGTCTTCGCCTTCGCCACCCGTCTCTTCCACAATCTTCAAAATTCCGCGCAGGCCATCCAGCAACTCCAACAGGCCGGTAATAATCGGCGGCGTCGCCACCAGCTTCCCGTCACGCAGCAGTCCCAGTAGGTTTTCTCCCGTGTGCGCCAGCTTCTCCAGCCGCTTGAAACCCAGAAATCCCGTCGTCCCCTTGATCGTATGCACTGAGCGAAAGATATCGCTGAGCAGATCCTTTTCCTCCGGGCGTTCCTCCAGGTCTGTCAGGCAACGTTCCATCCTGTCCAGACCCTCCTGGCTCTCGATCAGAAACTCTCTTGTCAGATCATCCATGGCTGACCTTTCTGCTGGTTTTTCTCTATGCACTGCCCCGGAATCCCGCTATGGACCGGATCGCTCTACGTCACGCTGACGCTCATTTCCCTGTCTGCCTTATCGACTCCCTTGAAAACAAACTTGAGACACTTCGCCAACCGCTCACCCCATGGATATCCGTCATCTTTCACGCGAATTTACTTCGGATCGCTTGCTCTCACGCCCGTGCTCCAGTAGGCTGAATCTTCATCCCGACGCGCTTCGACGCATCATCCACTCCAAGAGCCACGCCCATGCCCGACCGGTCCGATTCACCCCAACCCGACGCCGAAAAGTCCTCCCAGCTCGTCGCCGCCGCCGTCGCCGTCGCCGCTCGCGCCTACGCGCCCTACTCCGGTTTCCGCGTCGGAGCTGCGCTTCTGCTTGCCTCCGGAGACCTCGTCACCGGCGCAAATGTCGAAAATGTCAGCTACGGACTCACTCTCTGCGCCGAGCGCGCTGCTCTGGTCCGCGCCGTCGCCGAATTCGGGCCCAAAATCCGCATCCGCGCCGTTGCCGTCGCCAACCTCAACCAAGCCGCCAGCCCGCCCTGTGGGGCCTGTCGTCAGGTTCTAGCCGAGTTCTGCTCCCCCGATGCACTGATTCACTTTCCTACTCTCGAAAACGGCGCGCTCGTTCAGCAAACTCGGCGCTTTGGCGAGCTGCTGCCCTTCGCCTTTGATCTCCAGATCAAGCCCTGAAATGCAAGCCCCCCGATTTCCCTGAAACCCATGCACCCCATCGACCTCATCCGCAAAACTCGTGACCGACAGCCGCTCTCCGCTCAGGATATCCACTTCCTTGTCGCCGGCGCGGCCGCCGAATCTATCCCCATCGAGCAGCTCGCCGCCTGGCTTATGGCCGCCCGGATCCAGGGTCTCTCGCTCGACGAAATCCGACTGCTCACACTTGCCATGCGCGACTCCGGCAAGCGCTTCGACCCGCATCCACCAACTCACGGAAAAACCGCCGTCGACAAGCACTCCACCGGCGGTGTCGGCGACAAAACCAGTTTCCTTGTCGCCCCTATCGCCGCCGCCTGCGGCCTCGCCGTACCCATGATCAGCGGACGCGCCCTCGGCCACACCGGCGGCACGCTCGACAAGCTCGAAGCCATCCCCGGCTTCCGCACCGCGCTTTCGCTTGCCGAGTTCGAAGCCGTGCTTCGCCAGTGCGGAGCCGCCATCGTCAGCCAGACCCCCGATCTGGTCCCCGCCGACCGCATCCTCTACGCTCTTCGCGACCGCACCGCAACTGTCGAATCTCCTGGACTCATCTGTGCATCCATCCTCAGCAAGAAACTCGCCGCGGGACTCGACGCTCTCATTCTCGATGTCAAAACCGGCTCCGGCGCATTCCTCCGCGACCTCTCCGACGCCGAATATCTAGCCGCCTTGCTTGTTTCCACTGCCAACGCCGCCGGAACACGCACCGTCGCCCTGCTGACCGACATGAGCCAGCCTCTCGGTTACGCTGCTGGAAACTGGATCGAACTGGTCGAGGCTGTCGAGCTGCTCCGCAATCGGCGCAACCCACAGAGCGAAGACCTGCGCGAGCTATCCCTCCAGCTCGCCGCCTGGATGATCCACCTCGGCGGCAAGGCAAGCTCGCCAGACCACGGCTACGCGCTCGCCGAAGCCACCCTTCACAACGGCTCCGCACTCGAACACTTCCTCGCCATGGTCGCCGCTCAGGGCGGCGACACGGCTGTCTTTGACAACCCCAAAGCCTTTCACCGTCCCGCTCTCACTCACACTCTTACTGCTTCGCGCTCCGGTCGCATTCTCGCCCAGGACACCACCACCCTCGGCTGGGCCGTCCAGCGACTCGGCGCAGGCCGCGACAAACCCGGCACGCCCGTTGATCCCCACGCCGGCATCCACTTCCACTACCGCACAGGCGACATGATCTCAGCCGGACAATCGCTCGCCACCCTCTACGCCTCCACGCCCGGCCACCTGGCCGAAGCCATCCCTCTGATCGAGTCCGCTCTTTCGTGGTCTGCTCCCACGAGGTTCGCGTCCATCGAGTCCGCGTCCGACACCCCGCCGCTGACCGCGCCCACCCCACTCCTCCTCCAGGTCATTGACCGCGACTGCGCCGACGCCATCCTTGCTTTAGCTCCGCGCTGAAGTCCCTCCTGCCGCTCCATACGGTAATCTACCTTCATCCTGCATCCACCCGGAGCACCCGCTTGGCCCGATTCACAGGCATCCTTGGCCTCCTCGTCATTCTCATCGCCGCCTGGCTCGGCTCCACCAACCGTCGCGCCATCCGCTGGCGCACCGTCCTCTGGGGACTCGCGCTCCAATTCCTCTTCGCCTACGGTGTCCTGAGCTTCCAGTTCGGCCAGCGCGCGCTTGCCTGGGCCGGGGGCGTAATCAATAGCATGCTCGCCAGCACCTACGCCGGCACCACCCTCCTCTTTGGCGAACTCGGCAAGCAGCACTCCTCGTTCGGCACCATCTTCGCCTTTCAGGTTCTGCCCACCATCATCTTCATCTCAGCCTTTTTTGCCGTCTTGTACCACATTGGCCTCATGCAGTGGATCATCCGCGGCTTTGCCTGGGTTATGCAGCGGACCATGCGCATCTCCGGCGCAGAAAGCCTCAACGTCGCCGCCTCCATCTTCATGGGTCAGACCGAAGCTCCACTCACCATCCGCCCATTCCTCGCCGACGCGACCCGCTCGGAGCTGATGACCATCATGACCAGCGGCATGGCCCATGTCTCCGGCGGCATCATGGCCGCCTACATCCTCAACGGCGTCCAGGCCAAACACCTTCTCGCAGCCGTCATCATGACCTCGCCCGGAACCATCCTCATGGCCAAGATGCTCGTCCCCGAAACGGAAACCCCGGCCACCGCCGGAACCGTCAAAATGCCTCCCAGCGAAGAGCACAAGGAAGAAAACCTCCTCGGAGCCATTGCCCGCGGCACCATTGACGGCGGAAAACTGGCCTTCAACGTCGGCATCATGCTCATCAGCTTCCTTGCCCTCGTCGCTCTCATCAACAGCCTCATGGCCTGGATTCACTCCGGCCTCTGGTTTTTCCCTTCCAGCCTGAATCAGGTCATGGGCTGGCTTTTTTCTCCCGTCGCATGGCTCGTCGGCGTCCCCTGGCGCGACGCCCCGGCCATCGGCAACCTGCTCGGCACCCGCATGGTCTTGAACGAGGTCATCGCCTACGTCTCGCTCGGCGCGCAAAAAGCAATCCTGCTCCCGCGTTCCTTCACCATCGCCACCTTTGCCCTCTGCGGATTCGCCAACCTCGGCTCCATCGGTATGCAGATCGGCGGCATCGGCGCGCTCATCCCAGAACGCCGCAACGAACTCGCGCGCCTCGGCTTCCGCGCCATGCTCGCCGGCACCATGGCCAACCTCATGTCCGCCGCCATCGTCAGTCTCTTCCTCTCTTGATTTGCCTGATCCCAGTTTTCCTCACAGAACCGGATACGATTTTCGTATTCAGGAACGCGCGGGAGTCCATGCAGGCCAAACACGCTTATCGGACGAAACCTGCGTCTCGGCTTGGCCAGTAGACAAACTCTGCTTTGCCGTAAATCAGAGTTCTGGCGACCATGCCAAAGTCGCGGCTGTCACTGGCGATCGAGCGATGGTCCCCGAGAACGAAGTATTCTCCGGGAGGCACAACCTGCGGATCCATGGATCGCGTGTCGCGATATTGCAGCGGGACGTATGGCTCATTGAGCGGCCTGCCGTTCACATAGACCTGGCCGCGGTCAATCTCCACGCGGTCGCCCGGAATAGCGATGACGCGCTTGATATAGCTGAGGCGCGGGTCACGCGGATAGTGGAAGACGATGACATCACCACGCTGGATTGCTTCGAAGTGATAGACGAACTTGTTGATGAACAGGCGGTCGTGATTCTCCAGCCGGGGTAGCATACTTGTGCCTTCCACTCGCACCGGTTGATAGAGAAACGTGATAATCACAACCGAAGCAAGTACGGAAATCGCAATGTCCCTTGCCCAGACGATGGGCAAAGGCTGTCGGCGGCGTGGGCGGGATATCCCGATCTCATCGACTTCTCGAGTCGTGCCGTTTGCTGTCGATGCGCCGCCGTCCACTCCTGGCAGCTTATCTTCCACCTTCATACTTTCAGGGTATCGCATCGAGGTCCGTTCCCAATCCCGGTACGGCAAGAGTGCGCGAGACGCGCGATGGCGGTAGCATCATCCTGAGCGAAGATGCATATGCGCGACGACAACGCGAAGACCAACCCACGGCTGGGTACCGCGCGCGAACTGCTGCTGGAAGCGATCCGGAATCACTCCTTTCCCGGCTGCGCTTATGGCGTGCTGGCACGCGGATCGGTGATTGCCTGCGAAGGACTTGGCAGATTCACCTATGAGCCGGACGCTCCGCGTGTAGAAGCAGAAACGATCTTCGACGTAGCCAGCCTGACGAAAATCGCCTCCACGACAGCGATGGCAATGATGCTGTACGAGCGCGGCAAGCTGGATCTTGAGATGCATCTGGGTGAGTTGTTACCGGGCTTTGTCGTGGGACGTGCGGACAGCCAATGGGCACGGGCCGTAACAATTCGGCACCTGCTGTCGCATAGTTCCGGGTTACCAGGCTACCGACCGCTGTTTCGCGAGGCCCGCAGCCCGGCCGAGTTGCTGCGGGTGTCTCTGGCACTGCCGCTTGAGGTCGCTCCAGGCACGCGCGCTGAGTATTCCGACCACGGATTCATTCTGCTGGGCAAGGCGCTTGAAGTGTTAGCGCAGGATTCCCTGAACAGATGGACGCGGAGGGAGATTTTTGCACCGCTCGGAATGGACAGCACCATCTTTTGCCCGTCCGAGTCGATGCGCGCGTCGATTCCACCGACTGAGGAGGATCACGCATTCCGGCATCGCGTAGTACAAGGCGAGGTCCAGGACGAGCATGCCTTTGTGCTCGGTGGTGTGGCCGGCCACGCTGGGCTGTTTTCGACCGTGCCCGATCTGCTTCGCTTCTCCACAGCGATTCTGACACCAGAAGAAGCTCCTCTCTTCAGTTACCCGACCATTCTCACCTTCAGCGAGCGTCAACTTCCCGTTGGCAGTTCGCGAGCGCTTGGCTGGGATACTCCGTCGGCACCCTCGTCGAGCGGCACACACTTCAGCACACGCTCGATCGGGCATCTGGGTTACTCGGGCTGTTCTCTGTGGATTGACCTCGAAGCGAACGTCGCCGTAGTTCTGCTCACTAACCGGACGTGGCCGGACCGCAGCAACGACGAGATTCGTCAGCTTCGGCCCGCATTTCATGACGCCGTAAGGAATGCTCTCGGCTTTTGACGCGGACGAAAAATCCCGTCGTCCGACTGCGTTCCCATTTTGTTCGATAATGAGACAAAGTTTCCGAGACTAGGATAGCCGCAGAAGGACTACAATCGTAATGCGAGACTAAATTCTATGCTCAGCGCCTCTACTATGATCGAACCCACTCAGACCGGTTCAAATTCCGAATACACCTCCAGCCGAGACCAGGCAGCACTCCTGCAAAAATTGACCACTGAGAGCCAGAACGAGGCTTCCCAGGGTCTGGATACGAAATCCGCTCTGGAGATTGCGCGGATCATCAACCAGGAAGACGCAAAGATCGCCGGTGCTGTGAAAAAGGCTCTTCCGGAGATTGCACAAGTTATCGATCAGGTGGCGCGCAGCCTGCGCGACGGAGGGCGGCTGATCTACGTCGGTGCCGGTTCCAGCGGCCGCATCGCAGCGTTGGATTCCTCGGAGTGCCCGCCGACTTATTCAACACCGCCAGGACAGGTACAGTACATCATGGCCGGCGGACCGAAGGCGCTTGCCTCGGCGGTGGAAGTGAATGAAGATTCCGAAGAACTTGGCCAACGCGACATCGCCAGGCGCAGGCCCACGCGCAAGGATGTTGTCGTCGGCCTGTCCGCCTCCGGACGCACGCCTTACGTGGTTGCTGCAGTAGCTTATGCCCGAGCGCGCGGCGCGAAAACAGCAGCCGTTACCTGCAATTATGGCACTCCGCTCGCCGCCGCGGCCGACATTGCCATCGTGGCCGAGGTCGGTCCCGAAGTAGTATCCGGCTCTACGCGCATGAAGGCCGGAACGGCGCAGAAGATGGTGCTGAATATGATCACGACAGGCACCATGACGCGTCTCGGCTATGTCTACGAAAATCTGATGGTCAACGTGCACATGCAGAACTCCAAGCTGGTCGAGCGCGGCATTCGAATTCTGATGCAGGCCTGCAAGATTGATCGCGAGACAGCGGTCAATACCATCAAGAGCGCCGGACGCAGCGTACCTGTCGCGCTCGTGATGCTGAAGGCAAAGGTCGATAAACCCGAGGCGGTGCGCCGACTGGCGCGCTCCGACGGCAATGTACGGCGCGCCATCGAAGACGCCGTGCTTGAGCTGTAATCGCACACTGTGTTTTTTGCAACCTTGAGTTTTCACTCTTGCGAACAAGAAATTGCCCTTGCATTGCGCACCAGTTCCTTCGCAAACCAAAACAGAATTCGCTCAGTGACTCGATAGATTCCCCTGCACCGCATTTTTTGTCTCCAGTTACACTGAGGATTCAGGAGCAAGCAATCATCATGGATAAATTCGTGGTCCGCGGCGGAAATCCGCTGGTGGGCAGCATTCGTGTTTCCGGCGCAAAAAACTCAGCACTTCCCTGCATGGCTGCTGCCATTCTGACCGAAGAGGAGGTGATCCTCGAAAACATTCCGCAGGTCCGCGACATTGAAACCGAACAGAAGCTGCTGATGTCGATGGGCGCACAGGTGGAGCTTGGTTATGGGCGGGCGCAACACCGCACGACAATCAGTTGCCGTAATCTCTCGGATCCGGTGGCGAAGTACGAGATTGTCAAGACAATGCGAGCCAGTTCGCTTGTCCTCGGACCTCTGGTTGCACGCTGCGGAATGGCGCGCGTAGCCATGCCAGGAGGGTGTGCCATCGGTGGTCGCCCCATCGACCTGCACCTGAAGGGGCTGGAAAAGATGGGTGCGGCGATTACCCAGGAACATGGATATCTGGAAGCTCGCGCGGAAAGGCTGCGCGGTACGCATTTATTTTTCGACAAGATTACAGTGACTGGTACGGAAGACCTGCTGATGGCCGCCGTGTTGGCAGATGGCGAAACTGTGATGGAGAACTGTGCGTGTGAACCGGAAGTCACAGATTTGGCTGCCATGCTTGTCAGCATGGGCGCACAGATTGAAGGCGCGGGCACACCAATCATCCGGGTGAACGGGGTTGGCAAACTTCACGGAACGCGCCACCGAATCAATCCGGACCGCATTGAGGCGGGAACCTTTCTGATTGCTGGCACCATCACGCACGGCGACTTGATCGTCACCAACTGTAACCCGGAGCACCTGGGCGCAGTGATCGAAAAACTGCGCGAATCCGGCGCTCGCATCGACCTGCTCTCCGAAGACTCAATCCGCGTGCGCGCGGAGGACAAGATTCGCGCCGTCGATATCTCCACTCGCGAATATCCAGGATTTCCTACTGACATGCAGGCCCAGTTCATGGCCCTTGCTACGCAGGCCGACGGTGTCTCGCGCATCACGGAAAACATCTTTGAGAACCGCTTCATGCACGTGCAGGAACTGGTTCGGATGGGGGCCAATATCGCCGTCGATGGCCGCACCGCGACCGTACAAGGTCCAGAACGCCTATCCGCCGCAGCCGTGATGTGCAGCGACCTGCGCGCTTCTGCTTCACTGGTGCTGGCGGCGCTCGTTGCCGAAGGCGAATCGATCCTGGACCGCGTCTATCACATGGATCGTGGCTATGAACGGATCGAGGAGAAACTGCGCGGCGTCGGAGCGCAGATTCGCAGAATGGGAAATGTCTTCACAAATCGCGCGACAAGCGAATCATAAGTCCAAACATTTCGAGTTCCCATTTAGCTTGCGGGCAGACAAATTATGCGCCTGACGATTCCGTCATTTGTCATGTACTGAACACATTAATTCTTTTGTGTTACTTCGGGGTATACCAAAGATTTATTGCGCTGCGAAGAAAGTAAGTAAAAATCAAGAAGCAGCCGATAACTCTATGGAAGTTTGCATTTTCATGTTTTCTGAGAGAATCCGGGGTCAAGAGAATGGACTGGACAAAAATCCCTGATCTGTTGGCCATCACAGCTCTGGTCGGGGCATTCTATTCCATTCTGCGGCGAGAGCCACTGAATAACATAGAGTTGTCTAACTCTCCCTTTGCTGATTCCCGTCGATGGCTTTATGGGTGGATTCTTATCCTCGTTCACTTCGCCGCCAGCATGGGTGCACAGTCCACCAGCACGGCTGGATTCATTGCTCGTGCGATCACACTGATCTCACTGGTCGCTGCAGCCGTTGAATTCATGCGCGCTTCTGTCCTTAACCGTAATCATGTGTCCTCTCTTTGCATGACTCTGGCAGTTGGTGTGCCACCCTCAATTTATATTTTTCTGCTTCTGCTGCCCAGTGTATCGGGGTGGATGTTTCTGGTTACCGCGCTTTTCATCACGCTCGGACCATTCATGGTGGGGCTGCTTGCTCCGCGTAAACTGCTAGTGGCACCGCGTTATATCGTGATGTTTCTCTATCTTGCGCTCGGTGTTATTCTGCTCCTGGCTGGGCCTCCGCACAGTCAAGACAGTACTCTAGCGCTGAACGCCATTCTCTTCACCGTGTATCTCTGCTGCTGTCTCATCTTCTGGAGCAGTTATCGGGGACGGACCAGCGCGGGCTCCGTGATCACCATCGGCGGATTTCTGGCCTGGGCATTGGTTTTTGTAGTCGGTCCGCTCTTCCAAACAAAATTTCCTGCGATCCACATTGAGGATGAAGTGTGGAATCTTCCCAAGTATGTGGTCGCCGTGGGCATGCTTCTCCTTCTTCTGGAAAGCCAGATCGAGCGGTCACAGTATCTCGCGCATCACGACGACCTGACGACACTTGCCAATCGACGCATGTTTGAGTCCCATATGGCGGAGTGTCTCGCGCGCTGCACACAATCCGGAAAAACCCTGGGACTTTTGCAGATAGACCTCGACCTCTTCAAGCAAGTCAATGATAAACACGGACATCATATCGGCGATCTGCTTCTGCAACAGGTGGCGGAGCGTATGCGTTCACGGATTCGTCGCGGAGATCTACTTGCTCGTACCGGAGGAGATGAGTTCTCCGTGATTTTGACAGGCGCAGATTCGGCACGCGACATTCACGCGGTCGCCGACTCTCTGCTGGAGCTTTTGCATCTTCCGTTTTCGGTCGGCGGCCACACTCTGCGCATCGGAGCAAGCGTAGGCACGGCGATTTACCCGGAAGATGCGCACGATGCCGCCAGCCTTTATATCGCTGCTGATCAGCGCATGTACCAGAGAAAAGAGCTTCGCCGCAGTTTATCCTCATAGCTCACCACATGCTGCTGTGAATCCACGGGAAGCAAGAAGAATGCCCGCTCCATCCAGTGAGAGCGGGCATTCCTTTTCATCCATATTTTCCGTAAAGTGCATCTCAGTTGGAAGCAACCGGTCCACGGCCTGCCGGTCCGGAACGGCCTCGGCGGCGGCGCCGACGATTGTTTGCGCCGGGTCCGGGACGGCCCTGGCCAACTCCACCGTTTGCCGACGGAGTTGGAACCCCATCCGCAACGTTGAAGTTAGGCTCGTTTTCCTCATCGAATTCCTCGGCTTCGTCAAAATCCTCGCCGCCTTCAATCAGGATCGTACTTGCATTCGAGCTTGGCTGACGTTCGTCGAACTCATGACGCGGGGCGCGCGGAGCGGGAGAAGTCGAAGCTGCCGATGATTCGGGAGCATCCACAATTCCGAGCTTAGCCTTCTGTTCCTTGATGAGCGCCTTGCGGCTGAGCTTGATGCGGTTGCCTTCGATAGCAAGCACCTTGACCATCACCTGATCGCCTTCGCGCAGCTCGTCTTTTACCTCTTTGACGCGATGCTCGGCGATCTCCGAAATGTGCAGCAGACCATCGGTGCCTGGAAATAGCTCAACAAACGCACCAAACTCCGCCAGGCGAACCACCTTGCCGAGATAGGTCTTGCCGACTTCCGGCACTGCAGTCAGATTGCTGATGATCGCCAGTGCCTGCGCCAGACCTTCGGCGTCCGACGAGGCAACGTTCACGCGTCCCGTGTCGTCCACATCGATCTTCACTCCGGTCTGCTCAATGATGCCACGAATCGTCTTTCCGCCTGGTCCGATAAGGTCCCGGATCTTGTCGGTGGGAATCTGCACGGTGCGAATCTGCGGCGCGTAGCGCGAGCGCTCTGTGCGCGGTCCAGCCAGTACTGCATCCATCGTATCCAGCAGAAAAAGACGGCCGCGGCGCGCCTGCTCCATGGCTTCCTGAAGAATCTGCCGCGTCAGTCCGCTGATCTTGATGTCCATCTGGAGCGCGGTGATCCCGGCCCGCGTACCGGCGACCTTGAAGTCCATATCGCCGTAGTGATCTTCCGCGCCTGCAATATCGGTCAGGATGGCGTAATCATCTCCTTCCTTGACCAGTCCCATCGCCACGCCGGCAACCGCTCCCTTGAGTGCGATGCCGGAGTCAAAAAGCGCCAGGCTGGCTCCGCAGACCGAGGCCATCGACGAAGAGCCATTGGATTCAAGAATGTCCGAGACGATGCGGATCGTGTACGGCGACTCTTCCGGCGAGGGAAGGACCGCGCTGATGGCGCGCTCGGCTAGTGCGCCGTGCCCAATCTCGCGACGACCCACTCCGGTCATGCGGCCCACTTCCCCGACGGAAAAAGGCGGGAAGTTGTAATGCAGCATGAACGGCTTCTTCTGTTCGCCTTCGAAGGTCTCCAGCCTCTGGCCGTCGTCAGTCGTGCCGAGCGTCGCGGTGACCAGCGCCTGGGTTTCACCGCGCGTGAACAGCGCCGATCCATGCGTACGCGGCAAAACGCCCGTTTCAATGCTGATGGGGCGAATCTGGTCGAATGCACGGCGATCCGGACGAATGCGGTCGCGCGTTACCTGCTCACGGAAGATGCGCTCGCGCATCAGTTCGAAGTACTGCCCAAGCTTCTTCTTCGCCGCCGTATCCTCGGCAGGAATCTCCGCCGACAGCTCCTGCTTCAGCGACTTGATCATCGCGTAGCTTTCGGTCTTGGTGTGCTTATGGGTATCCAGCGCATCCTTCAAGCGATCGCCGGCCTTGGCGAAGAGCGCCTGATAGTATTCTGTGTCTTCGACCGGAGCCGCGTACTCGCGCTTCGGCTTGCCAGCTTGGGCAGCCAGGTCATCGATGGCCGCTGTGATCTTGCGAATCTCACCCTGTGCAAATTCAATGGCAGCCAGAACATTCTCTTCCGACTCTTGCTTTGCGCCAGCCTCGATCATCACGATGCCGTCCTTGTGACCGACCACCATGATGTTCATCGTGCTTGCTGCACGCTCGGCGTATGACGGATTGATCACAAATTCGCCGTCGATGCGGCCCACCCGCACCGCACCTACCGTTGCAGTAAAAGGAATATCGGAAAGGGCAAGCGCCGCGGCGGCCGCGTTGATCGCCACCACATCCGGATCGTTTTCCTTGTCTGCGGAGAAGACCAGCGCGATCACCTGCGTCTCATTGCGGAATCCATCCGGAAAGAGCGGTCGAATCGGACGATCAATCTGGCGCGCAGTCAGAATTTCCTTTTCGCTGGGCCGCCCTTCGCGCTTGATGAATCCACCGGGAATGCGCCCGCCCGCATAGGCATACTCGCGATAATCCACTGTCAACGGGAAGAAGTCTATACCTTCCTTCGGATCCGGCGAGGCCACGGCTGTGGCCAGTACTACGCTGTCGCCCAGAGTGACGAGCGCAGATCCCGAGGCCTGCTTGGCAACTCGTCCGGTTTCAAAAACCAGACGCTTGCCTCCAGCCAGTTCGACTGCTACTTCATGCTTCATGTTTATCCTCTTTTCTCTTTTTTACTTGGGAAACTTGTGAGAAGGTCGGCCGCGCCACAAGCGGGCCGAGCCATAAGGAGCGTGTAGCTCCGCGGAAATCCAGCAAAAAAGGCCTGAGCAGCCCACTTCGCTGCCGCTTCAGGCCATTTCGTATTCCATTTTCGAGAAGATCCGACAGGAATGCTTCGACTGCTGAAACCATCTTCACAGCAGTCTGGACCACTTCCCGGTCTCGACTGAATCGTTTCAAATGCGTCGAACTTACTTGCGAATACCCAGCTTGGCGATCACATCGCGATAGCGATCGGCATCGTTGGCCTTCAGGTAGTCCAGAAGACGGCGACGCTTGCTGACCAGCATCAGCAGGCCGCGACGCGACGCGTGATCCTTCTTATGCATGTTGAAGTGTTCATTCAACTCACGGATGCGGGTGCTCAGGATTGCAATCTGCACCTCAGGCGATCCGGTATCGTTGTCGT
The DNA here is from genome assembly GCA_021816455.1 of Acidobacteriota bacterium. GTDB lineage: Bacteria > Acidobacteriota > Terriglobia > Terriglobales > Acidobacteriaceae > Acidicapsa. The sequence goes on along the minus strand of JAKAXU010000003.1, from coordinate 99,588 downwards.
GGGTACGGAAGCGTTCAATCAGTTCTGTTTTCGTTGCGGTTGCCAGCACAGCTTCAGTTGCTCCTCAGATTTTCAGATCAATCTCAATGTCTTCCTGAGTTTACCATGAACTGAGGTGGAGTGCACCCCGAATATCGGAGAGCCTGGAACGTCTACGGATTCGGTCCCGCCCAGTAGCTGGTACGCGCAATGACTTTCGCGTCGTAGTCCTGTGTCAACCGGACGTGCAGGGTATGCAGACCGGGTGCCGGATTCTGCGGGTTGAAGCTCAGCAGGTAGCGGTTATGGACCCTTTGCGCCAGTTCGGAGAGGTGGGCTTCGAGCGCTTTGTCCCGCGTAAAGGTGGCGTATTCTCCGCCGCTCAACCGGGCCAGTTCCTTTGCCACATTCTTTTTCATCGCCTGCGCCGCCATCAGAAGCGATCCCAGCATGCTCATCGTCCGGCTCTCGCCGCTGTCGGACAGATCGTGCAGAAACTCCGCCGCTGAAGGCGAAAAGCTGATACTGAGCACGAGAATGTTGCTTGCGCCGATACGCTGCACCAGCGCTGCAGGTTTGATGTGTTTGCTGCCATGGTCGCGACGCTCGCTGATGAGCAGCAGAACCCTCCGATACCGCTCCGGCTGCGTTTGCAGCAGGTCAATCGCGTAATTGACCGTATCAAGAATGGCCGCTCCACCGTCTCCTGGCGTTAACTGGTGCAGACTGCCTTCGATTCCGCCGAGCGATCCGGTGAAGTCGTGAAGAAGCTGCGGAGTGCTGTCGAAACCGACAAGCGCAATCTCGCCGTTTCCATTGCCGGTGAACAACGACAGTAGTGGCCCGAGCTTCGCGACCTTATCCATCTCCAGCGCAGCGCTGCGGCCCTGCTGCACGGCCACCACCAGCGCCACCGGAGCTGTGTCCATCTCCTCGTCTACACGCAGGCGCTGTGGCACGCCGTTGTCGGTGAGTTCAAAATCGCCGGGCTTCAGCCCATAGATAACCTTATCTGAGCTTTCTACCAGCGTCGGCACGAGTACTTCATTCGTGGTGACGTGCAACGTCGTCACAGGCTGATCCGGCACAGGCATGGGCAGCGGCGGCTCGACTGGCGGCAACTGCTGCGTCATGGCCGCAGTGGGTAATAACGCCACACAGAGCACAACAAGCAGGTATTCAGCCCTCATGCGCTTGCTGACGCAGACAGCAAATGCGCCGAGCTTCGTACTGGAAATATGCCAAAAAGACGATCTCATCGCAAGCAAAAAATTATGAATCCAGATTATGAATCCAAGTTATGAATATCAGCCCGAGGTCCGAAACGTGAAGCCATCAGTGCGGCGAGGACGGCGTGGGACTGCCCGGAACCACAAATGGCAGATAAGGCTCCTGCGAAGCGGGGCGCGCATCCTCAAATGTTCCGTGTTCCAACACGGCCCGCGCAGCGTCGATGGCATCGCGCATGGCATAGAAAGCTTTCACCGGCCGGTATTGATCGTCGAAGGGCAGCGGACGCTGTGCCGTCCCGTCCGGACGCTCAGCCCAGGGCTTGTGCGTCTGGTTCAGCCAGGTGTGGGCGTCTGTGATGCCCCAGGTCAGGCACGCTTTCACATTTGGCTCTGGCAAAACCAACCGCAGATAGTGGTCGTAGACGCGCGCAACTGCTTCATCCTGCGCAGCGGCATCACCAGGCAGCGCATGGGTATTCACATCCATCTCAGTGATATAAGCCTCCAACCCCATCGATGCGACTTCTCGAATAAATCGAACCAAACCCGGTCCCGGCAGCGGACCTGTCGCCTGCAGATGGCTCTGAATTCCCACCGCACCCACGGGAATTCCTCGTGCATGGAGTCGGCGAAGTAATAGCAACACCTGCCCGCGCTTGACTTCCTGCTCCGGTGTATCCAGTTCGATGTCGTAATCGTTGTATGTCAGCACGGCATGCGGATCGGCCTGCGCAGCAGCCTGAAAAGCCATCTCGATGTATCCCGGCCCCAAAAGCCGAAGCCATGGCGAATTGCGCAGACCGTCCGGACGCCCATCCGGCGGATGTACCGCCTCATTCACGACATCCCAGCTTTGCACCCGTCCGGCGTAACGCCCAGCTACCGTCTGAATATGCTGCGTCAGCAGAGAGGCTGCATTCTCCGGCGTCGCTACAGAAGCAAACCAGCCAGGCAATTGCTCGTGCCAGCAGAGATTGTGACCGCGTACCAACTGCTTGCCTATACCGGCAAACTCAAAGAGCCGGTCACTGGCTGCAAAATCGTATCCAGCAGGCGATGGCCGCAGCGCAGACCACTTCATCGCATTTTCCGCTACCAGTATCCCGGCCTGATCCAACACCGTCTGCGTATAGAGATCGGCGCTCTTGCCCGCTCGCGCACCCTCGATGTCGAGAATCTCCGGTACAACAGCACAGCCCACCGGAATCGACGCAAGCACTCCATGCGCACGCAGCGACGCTGCGCCTGCCACCGAAGGAGCCGCTTGCTGGACCGGCATCACAACCTGTTTTTTCTTTTTGCGGAAGAGCGGCCAAGCCTCCGAAGCGCATCCAGCACCCAGTATCCAGACAGCAGAGCGAGTTGCAAAATCTCGTCGATTCATCGCCTTCTCATCCTCTGTCCGCAAGCGCCTGTATTGCTTACGCCGACTTTTGTCGCTCGCGAGCCAGCTTTCCGATTTTTCCCGTCCACATCAGAAACTGAAACATCTCTCCGCGCGTCACCCAGACGAACCGCCACACATCCGCAGCGCGAATGAGCTCCGCCTTCTGCCCGGAGTACGTCTCAATCCGCCACTTCACATAATCGCTGCGCCAGGGAGCCAGACGATGTCCGCGCGTCGCATTCCACAGAAATCGAATTGCTTCTAACATATTTCGCCCTTCGCCCTTCAGTATAGGACGTGCTGCCGGGATGCCTGCCTGTTACCGATATCGGACGAATGCCTATGGGGAAAACATACACACGGATGCCCTCCGTGCTCGCCTGCCAACCGGGGGACGCTCATACACGGCCAATGGACGTCGGCCGCCGAAGGCTTTGCTTGCAGCTTGTCCGGGGGCTGGCTCTCAGTTTGGTCGGGGCAGTTTTACAGCTTATCGAAGAGACTGCCAGAGCCGAGTGCAGCGATCACGTTGATGAGCGCTGTCTGTTGCGATTTCACCAGGGAAAGCTGCGTCGAAACTGCGGGCAGGTCTGCCTGAACCAGATTGGTCTGCACCATAGTCAGTTGCGTCTGTTGGCTTGTTGCCGCGGAAGTCGCCGTCGTCAATCGAGTAATCGAGTTATCCAGCGTCACTCGCTGTTGGCTCACAAAGTTCAAAGCAGAATTGAGGGCAGCGGTATCGGTGGCCCCCAGCGCTGAGTTTCCATTTGCAAAATTCGCAATCGCCGTATTGAGCGCTCCCAAAACGTTTGCTGTCGAAGAGGTAAATATCTGATTACCCGGAATATTCAACGCAATTGCCTGTCCGCTCGGCGGCTGCAACTGGTTCACCACACTGTCGCCGTTATAGGTCACCGTCGCCGGAGAGGTACTCGTATTGAGGGTGAATGGCGGAGTGCTTGTCTGGCTCCCTGCGAAAACATACTGCCCCTGGTAGCTCGTATTCGCCAGCGAGAGAATCTCGTCCCGAATGCCCGATAGCTGATTGGAAACAGCCTGCATCTGCGCCGCATTAAGCGTCCCATTACTCCCCTGTGTCGCCAGGGAAACCGCCTGGTTCAACTGCGTCACCACGCTGCCCAGCGCCGAATCCGTCACATTCAGCATCCCCTGCGCCAGATTGGATGTCTGCGTGAAGGAATCCTCGACTCCAATCTGATTCAGTAGCTGGGAGTTCTGCGCAGCAGCTACTGGATTCTGGCCGATCGTAGTCACGCCCAGACCGCTGGAAATCTCCGTGGAAAGCTGCTGCTGCGTCGCCTGCGTCTGATCCAGCGCACTGCTTAGATTTACGACAAAAAACGGATTCACCTGCATGTGGATGCCTCACTCCTCTGCACATACTTTTTACTGCGCTCTTCGCTGCAAACGAGTTTTCCGCTACGCTACTGCTGTCTCCACGCCAACGTTCAACGCAGAAGCCATCACTGTATTCATAATTGTGAATGCTTGCGATGCCGCCTGATACGAACGCTCGTATTCCTGCATCAGACTGGCCTCATCATTCAGATTCACAGACGATAGAGCACTCACCTGATTCTGCAACTGCGTCACCGAAGCGCTCAGCGCGGTGCTTTCGGTCGTCGCCGAAGAGACTGCGTTGCCCACAGTACTCACTATGTTGGAGTAAAAATTGGATGGCGTCTGGCCGCTCACAATCGACTGATTGGCAAGGTTCGCCATCGTAACGATGTTGGAGTTGTCCCCGGTCCCATTGCCAAGGCCCGCCGCTGCAATGTGATTCGGATCCGTCATCACCACGCTCATCGATTCGGCGCTTCCGGCTACCGCTGTCGGAGCATTAAAGATATTTCCCGCGCCTCCATTGTCGCCGGCCAGATCCGTTCCCGCATTGTTCACCGTGTTCACCTGTGTCGAAATGTTGTAGGCAAGCTGATCGAGCGAAGCCAACGTGCTCGGAATCACCTGATCCCGCGCCGTCAACTGTCCGCCAATCTGCCCCCCGCCCGAGGTAAGCTGGCTGGTAATATCGGTTCCGTTCAGATAAATGTGACTGACCCCACTCACCATTCCGGTCGTCAGCTGAAAGGACTGACCATTGGTAGCCAGCAGTTGCCCGCTCGTGGTCGTCACACTCAACCCATTGTTTTCCGTCGTCACCAGATTGATGCCGATCAGTTGCCCCAGTTGCGTCAGATCGCTTTGCCGCTGATCCTCCAGCACCCCGGCATCCTGATTCGGCGAGGTGGACTGAATCTGCTGGCTCACCTGCGCCAGCGACGCCGTCAGTGTATTCACCTGTGTCACAGCCGAAGTAATCGACTGATCGAGCGAAGACTGCTGCGCGTTCAGGCTGCTGGCCGTACCGGAGATATCGCTTGCCAGCGTCGTCGCCGACGATAACAGTTGCTGGCGCAACGGATTGCTCGTCGGACTCGCTTCCAGCTGGGTCATCGAATTGAAGAAATTCGTAATATCCGTTCCGATGTTGCCGGAACTGGTGGTCGAACTAGCCACCGTGAAGTTCGTCTGCAATGTGGTCAGCGCAGACTCCAGGGAACTCGCCGATGCGCTGGCTTGCTGCTGCTGCAACAGCCGCTGGTTCAAGACCCTGTCCCGCTGCGAAACCCCGCCCGTCATCGTCACGCCGGTTCCGTAGCCGACTCCATTCACGTAGATCGGAGCATTCTCCTGCCAGTTTGCCACCTGCCGCGTATAGGAAGTATTCGAAGCATTGGCAACATTATTGGAAACCACGTCCAGAGCTGCCTGATCCGCATTGAGCGCGCTCGTAATCAGACTCAGCGCCGAGCTAATTGTCCCCATATTCCACTCCTGCCGCACGAGAATGCCAAAGATCGAAATCCGGGATACCTCCCGCAGCTGCCTTTAAGCGGAGAATATGCAGACGAGTCAGTACCCTCAGGTTCGCACGCGTCTCCTCCAGCAGTCTCGACATCACGGCCAGCGACGCCTTCTGCGCCGATATCTCGCTCGTCATTCCCCGCAGTGCTTCCTTTTGCGCCTGAACGCTGTCCTCGCAGTCACTCTGCATCTTCCGGTTCAGGTCTTCACAGCAGCGGGCAAGCTCCTCCAGACGGTTCGCATCCATCCGCACCAGCGCCTCTGTCGCTTCCTGCAACAGACTCTGCCAGTTCGGGAACAGACCCTCCCGAGAAACAACTGCCTCCATCTGAACCACGCGATCCGTCATACCGCCACCCTCATCTCAATCTCTTTCGCCACGCCATCCATCGAGCCAGGGACTCTGTCCCAAATCGCTGCATGTCCCAAAAACAGGCTGACACCATACTCAATCGTTCACCATCATGCTCTGCATCATCTTGTCAGCCACCTTGGAAGCTGAAACCTGATAGGCTCCTGTTGCCAGCGCACTCTGCACACGCTGCACTAGACCGGTGCGCACATCTGAGTTCGTACCCCCCACCGGAAGCGCCTGAGACAACTGTGTCGCCACTGCGCTTACATACGCCTGATCGTTTCCCGTAACTCCGCCGGGAGCCGGGGTGGAGGGCGCAACCGCGCCTCGCGCTCCGGCGTCAGCAACAGCTCCGGACGCGCGCGTCAGATTCAAGTTCTCGATTCCATTGCTAATATTCATGCCTGTCCTCCCACTCAGCAGTATCGGCGAATTTTCTAATCACTTCAGTCATTCGATGGGAGTTTTTCGGAAATTCCCGTTCTGTTTTCCTACACTCGTAACTTTCCGGATCTGGTGCCCCACTCCAACGATCTTCGCTCCGCCCTCCGCGCCATCCGCTTTCTTCTCAACGGCATGCGTCAGCTTCTTCAGAACGCTGGATGCGATGCCGAACCCGCCGCGCTCGGAGAGCGCTTCTCCCAGCGCCTCGGAGGCAAACGAGGTCAGCGCCTGATTCGTTCCCCCATCCTCGTCGTCCGTCATTCCGTCCATACCCTGCATCTGTTTCGTCAGCGGACCCAGAAGCTCCTGCATCATCGCGGCCTCAAACTGATGCGCGGCCGTCACCAGACGCGGATTGCTGCTCGTCATCGCATCGCCTGGATCTGCCTGCAGCGCCGCGGATGTCTTCGCAACTGATACCCGAAGAGCGCCGGTGGCGAGGTCGCTTTCCGACAATCCCCGGACTCCGCCTCTCGCCGCCGGTACCTGCATCCCAGGCACTCCCTGCACAGCCGCAGACAATCCACTCATCCTTGCCATCACAATATCTCCAGATCGGCTTCCAGCGCGCCGGCTGCCTTCATCGCCTGCAGGATCGAGATCACATCGCGGGCCGTCGCCCCGATCTTCTGCAACTCATTCACAAGATCCTCCACCGTCGCGCCCTGCTTCAGTTCAATGCGATTAACTGGCTTGTCATTGGCCTGAACGCTGGTCTGCGGCACCACCTGTGTCGTTCCCTGCCCAAAGGCATTCGGCTGCGAGACCTGGAACTCGGTCACCACATTGACCGAAAGCCCGCCGTGCAGAATCTGCACCGGCTGCAATCGAACGTTGCCCCCGATCACCACCGTTCCCGTGCGTTCATTCACTACCACCTTGGCCCGCGGATAGATATCAATCTCCGTCGATTCCACTCTATCCAGCAGTTCCGGAAGATTCTCTCCAGGCTGCGGAATCAACTCCACCGTCCGGCTATCCACCACATGCGCTCGCGGAGCGCCCAGATTCACGTCGATCGCCTGCGCCATCCTGTCAGCCGTGTGAAAATCCGCATCCTGCAGTACAACATCGACGGTCCGCATCTGCTTCAGGTCAAACGGAACCGCACGCTCGACCAGCGCTCCTCCAGGGATCCTGGCCGTTGTCGGATAGTTGACCTGGGTCGTGTTGAATCCAGCCGAAACCCGGTAGCCTCCGATGACCAGCGGGCCTTGAGCCTGTGCATAAATCTGTCCATCCGGCCCGTAGAGCGGCGACAACAACAGAACGCCTCCTTCCAGCGAGCGTGCATCGCCCGCAGACGAGACCGTGACATCGATCTTTTCCCCGGTATGACTGAAAGGAGGCAGAGTCGCCTCCACAAAGACCGCGGCCATATTTTTCACCTGCATATTCTGTGCGCTCAGCGTTCCAGTCTGCGGCACATTCACGCCCATGCGCAGCAGAATCGAAAGCAGAGTCTGCATCGGGAAGATCGTCTGCTGGGTATCGCCGGTTCCGCGCAACCCGACTACGACACCGTAGCCCACCAACTGGTTATCCCGGATTCCTTCGATCGAGGCTACGTTCTTGATCTGCGTGCGATGTTGCCGCGCCGGATCCGCTGCCAGGGCCAGAGGCGTCACCACAGGAGTCCCAACGGTCGCCAATTGGCCGGAAGTCATCCCTCCCGCTGCCTGGACCCCAGCAGGCTCAACTCCGCCGGGCCGCTGCGGGAATGCGCCATTCAGGGGAGCGGACGCGGGAGGACGGCTGATACCGGTCGCCGGAGTCTGCGGCATTGCCGGAATCTGCGCCGTTGCAGAACTCTGTCCGGTTGCCGCAGGAACTCCCTGCGCCGCAAGCGCTGCCCCGGCCACCCCGAGCACTGCTCCCATCCGCACCCTCCACACAATCATCCGAGCCGCTTTCAACGCCCCCACACGAGCCTCCCATGCCCTCCGCATCCACCCGAAACCATCCCGACCGTACACATCATCAGAACACCAGCATCTTCTGCAAGAACCGCCAGATAGGATTCTGACGATAGGTTGAGTCGTTCACGATGCCTTTGCCGACAACCTCAATCTCCAGATCCGTCATCGCCGAGGAATCCACCTGGTTCAGGAAGTTCACGTCCTCCGGACGCACCAGGCCGCGCAGCCGGATCACTTGCGTCTGCTGCGAGAACGTCAACTGGCGAGTTGCCTGAACCACCATCATGCCATTCGGCAGAAGATCCACCACCTCTCCGCCAAAGGTCGTCACCAGGCTTGAGTTGGTGACGCTCTGCCCCTGCGCGGAGAGACCGGATGAGGAGTTTTGTGCCAGCAGATTCGCCAGCGTGCTGCTCGCCTTGGGCACGCCGAACAATCCTGTAAAGGCGCTGTTGGCTGTCGATGCGCGCGAGTTCTTGACCTGTCCGTCGGTCGACGCTGCCAGGCTCTCCGTCACCACAATCGAGATCACGTCGTGCAGCTTAGTGGCCTTTGCATCATTCGACAGTCGCACCAGCGATCCCTGATCCCGCCAGATCGAGCCGGGAGTCAGCATTTCGGCTGCGTGTTCGGCGCGTACACGCTGAATGTAAGCCGAAAGCGCCTCTTCCGGCGGGGTCTGCTTCTTGACCTGCGCCGGGCCGTTCTTCTTCGACTTTCCCGCATAGGCTCGCCTCGGAGCAGCCACGACAGCCAACCCGAGGATCAACAGCCATGTACATGCGCAAGCCAATGTCCTGCCCTGCACCCAAGTCCTCACCAGCCCGCTCCGTTCTGCTGCGCTTCGCCGTCCCAGCGGGCCACACCCTGGGTCACTGCCAGAGTCTCCACGACCTGTCCGGCAAGCTTGCCAAAGCCTCCATTCCCGATCCGCAGTCGAACCGGCAACGGCTGACCGATTGCAGCCGCAGCCAGCGCCACGCCGGGCAACCGAGCCACCACACTCGAACCGGCCTGCACCACGACGACTCGATCCCCGACCTGGATCACTGGCTTTTCTCGGATCGCCCCAGATTGGATTGCTCTAGATGGGATCGCCCGCGAGGCTCCCGGAATCGCGTCCGCCTTCCGTTCCGTCTCGAAATTCGCTGCCGACGCCGCCTTGCACGGCCGCTCAGGCAGCGCCCCGGAACGCTCCTGAACCTGCACCAGCCGACTCGGACGAGCTCCGCTTTGCGGCTCCATCCGCCACCGCAGCCCCAGCGCCCGATCCTCCACAATCCGCACGCAGGGTGGCATCGATCGCAATGTGCCGGATCGCACCATATCCCCAGCCCTGGCAGGAAGCACGGTGGCCAGAGCCACCAGCCCCCACCCCAGAAAGGACCGTTCCCTTTGTCTCCGATTCACTCGCATCTTCGGCCTCACTGTGTCATGTTGTTGACCTGCGAATACATCTGGTCCGCGGCCTTGATCACCTTTGAATTCGACTCATAGGCCCGTTGCGCCAGCACCATTTGGACAAACTCCGTTACCACATCCACGTTCGAGTTCTCCAGATATCCCTGCTGCAGCATCCCCAGTCCTTCCACGCCCCCCGGATTGCCAACGATCGGGTCACCCGAGGCCAGCGTCTGGGTCAACAGATTGCCGCCCATACTCTCCAGTCCGCCGGGATTGGCGAAGGTGGCAAGCTGAATCTGTCCGAGTTGCGAAGGGTTGGTCTGTCCGGGCAACGTTGCGTTGACCACACCATAGGGAGTAATCGTGACGGAGGTCGCATTCGGGGGTACGGTGATCGTCGGAATCAGCGTATCGCCATTGGTCGTCACAATCGTGCCCTGATTGTTCAACTGAAACTGTCCGGCGCGGGTGTAGGCGATGGTGCCGTTCAACTGCTGCACCTGGAAAAATCCTGCGCCTTCGATCGCAATATCGAGGGGGTTGTTGGTCTGGTTCAGCTCGCCCTGCGTCATGATCACTTCGGTCGCGGCCGGCAGCGTACCCAGACCGATCTGCAAACCCGCGGAGATCGTCGACTGCGTCTGCGCCGCGCCCGGGGTGATCAGATTCTGATAGAGCATATCCTGGAACTGCAGCCGAAGCTGATGAAATCCGGTCGTCGAAGAGTTGGCCAGATTGTTGGCAATCGTGTCCAGATTCATTTGCTGGGCCATCATGCCACTGGCCGCCGTATAAAGCGCTCGTATCATATCTGTTCTCCTGGTACTGGGTTTTCCTGATGTGGTTCCGCCTCACGCCTGCCTCCGGATTGCTCTCCGATCTTCCGAGCGCTCAGACGCGCGGCAACTCCTCGGCAGCCGTTTTGTTGAAGTCCATGTGGAAGATGGTCAGAGCCTTCTGCATCGTCTCCGCCTGACGCTGCATCATAATCAGCTTCATGCTGCCGGTAATCGTGTCCTGGTTGGACGACTCCAGCGCGTGGGAGTGGATGGCAGAGGAGGCAAGCGCGGTCTTCACCTTCGCCGGCGCGCGATACCGATTCGTTCCCTCCGGTGTCAGTTGTGTTCCCTGCGGGAAGGCAAAGACACCCACCACAGCAACGGCTCCTCCATCGACAGAGAGTACACCATCATCTCCAACAGCGATTTCTCCGGGAGGGATCACGATAGGCTTGTTCTGCGTGGAAAGAACCGCGTCCCCGCTGCCGTTGACAAGCACTCCGGTGTTACTGCGATGAAAGCCGCCATTGCGCGTATAGCGCACGCCATCCGGCGTCTGCGTCGCAAAGAATCCCTCCCCCTGAATCGCCAGATCCAACGGATTTCCCGTGGCCGTCAGCGCTCCCTGACTCATATCCAGCTGGTCGCCATGGACTACTCCATAGTTGTTGACCGTTGTGCCCAGCTGCGAATTTCCTTCCAGCGGGTCCAGCAATACGGAGCGGAAGTTCTCCCGTTCAGCGCGATAGCCGATCGTCTGCGCGTTGGCAAGATTGTCCGCAGCAGCATCGAGAGCCTGGGTGCGGGCGATGAACCCGGCGTAGGCGGCGTAATATCCACTGTCCATTCCAACCTCCTGTGCCGATACTGCTTGCAGCAGGAAAGCCAAAGAGAAGAGACAAGAATTAGAGAGTTCAAGGGAGAACGAGAAGGGGAATCTGCAATCAGCGGACGCGCACTTCCGGCTTGTACCCAGCAGTCACCGCCTGAGCCGGGTATGGGAGATCGCTGCTACCGGCTTCCACAGGTCGCATCCACAGGCCGCATCCACCGGGCGCTTGCACAGGTCTGGCCCGAATATGGCACCGCTCACTCGGTTGCAGTCGGGAAAGAGTCGGGTTACTGCAGGCCGTCGCAGATGATGGTCACTTCAAAACCCGTCGTCTCAAAACGATAACACTGATCGAGGCGAAACTGCGGCGCCTGCACATGAATGTTGTAGTTGCTTCCCGTAATCACAGCCGGAATGGAAAGTCCGCAGTTGGCGGAAAGATCCGGAACCTTGCCCTTCCACGCCCCAGCCAGCATATTGCATATCTCACCGATCGCATCCTTCACCGTGTCATCGAGCTCCGTGAAGCTCATTCCCGTAAGCCGCGCAGCAATCACCAGCGCCGCAGCCTCATTGCAGCGAAAGACGCAAGCCCCCGTCAGAATGCCACCAAAACCGACCACTGAGGTGATCGTCTCCGCGACCATCGATCCTGCGCACGGAACCATCTCGCATCGTACACCCAGCATCGTCCCGAAGACCTCTTCCGCGCTGGATTGCAGGTGCATCGGATCTGCGACCGTTTGAAGATTCTCACGCAACGACTGCGTTGTCATAACTCTTTCGTCCTCCAGATTTCTCAATCTTCTTGCGATTTCGCTATACCGTCGATCGAATCTCCGACAAACTCCTGTTTCGACGATGCAACCTGGGCGCAGGGCCTCTTCGGCGGACCGATCAAGCCGCCAGTAAGGGCAGCACGCGCTCCTTCACCTGCTCGGCAGTAAACGGCTTGCGGATATATCCCTGCGCTCCGGCATGGATCGCCTGCCGAACGTGCTCCTCGCTCGACTCCGTCGTAATCATCACCACCGGCACTCCGTCCGCCAGATTCTGAGCACGCAACTGGCGCAGAAACTCCAGACCATCCATCGATGGCATATTGATGTCGGAGAGAATCAGATGTACGGCATTGGCACGCAGAGCATCCAGACCTTCCACTCCGCTGCCGGCCTCCACGACGACCAGCGGATCCAGTCCCGCCTGACGCAGCGCGCGTTCCACGATCTTGCGCATCACCGATGAATCATCCACAATCAACACGCGAATCTCGCTCATTGCCAGTTCTCCTCAATACCCCATTTATCGGATGCATGGCATAAAACATGAGCCTTCCGAAACTCCTTGTACGATGACTCGACGCCTCCAGCGACTCCGCGGTCTCCGCAAGAATTCAATCCTGCGTGAGGGCACAAATCACATCCTCCACATGGCTGGCGTCTGCCCGCAATCCCGAGGGAGTGCGCCGCCACATGCGCAACCAGAGAAAATCATGCACTCGGACCAATCGCGACTCCACCGGCCTTACCTTCTCGATGACACGGCTCATGGCGCGACCAAGCTGCGCTTCGCTCGAGACCTCCAGCAGTTCCACCCGCGGAAAATTCGCCATCAGCATGCGCATATGCGCGGCGCGAAACTCGGCATCCGGCACCAGCACCGGTTCCACACGCATCCCCAACATTCTCTCCATCCCGAATGCCACCACCGGGTCCGGACGATCTTCAAAACCGAGATACAACATGCGCTCCGAGGACATGCGAAGCGGCAACGCGCCATAGGCATCTACGAACAGACGTGGCAGCGCCGGCGCCATCGCAGATGCATCGTGAAATGGCAGTGCAACCACCGGACAACTCCATTGCAAACCCAGCGCACGCGCCACCAACTGCTCAGAGACGCCTTCCTGACGCACCAGCCAGTCGCCCAGTCTTCCCTCTCCACCGGAACGCTGCGCCTCCAGCGCGCGACGTAGTTGCCCGGCATCGATCCACTGCTGCTCCAGCATCACCAGCCCCAGTGGAATCCGATGCCGATAGAGGCGTATCTCCCGTGTACGACCCTCCATCTCGCGTCGAAGCGCCTGCTCCACGCGCGCCTGCGTGCAGGCAGACGAACAACACCATCCACCTTCGAAGATCGGCACAGTCCTTCGACGGAAGAGTTGCAGCCAGCCCGCCGAACATTCCGCATTCGCGCAACGCGACAGGACAGACCCCGTCGAAACAGGCCGGTTGGAAACCGCCGTATCCTCCATCCCCGACCCTCCGGGACGTCTTGCGCGGATCGCAACAACTCCTCGTGATTCCGGCTCTAGAACAGACATCGAATACTCTCCAATCTGCGCTGCGGTTCCGCCACCTGTGTCACCCGCAGGCCAAAGTTCCCATTCACCAGAACCACCTCGCCCCGTGCCACAATCTTGTCGCCTACCACCAGATCCACCGGATCTGTAATATGCCGATCAAGCTGCACCACATCGCCTGGCCCCAGATCAAGAATCTCTCCGAGAGGCATCTCACGCGCACCGAATCGCAGCGACGCCTCCAGTTCCACATCCAGCAGAAGCTGCAAGCCATCCGGCAACAGGCTTGTATCGGTCGGCGGATCGAAGCGGGCATCTCCTGCATCCTGCGGCCGAGGAGCAGCCTTGTTCTCCTCCGCCGCTGCTGCCTTCCGCGGAGAATCGGCCTTGGTCGGCTTCAGATCGCTGGCCACCAGTAGAATCCAGCCGCGTTCTCCGGACTTCAACTGAAAGGATCGCGTGATCTTGCTCTCAGCAGCCGCTTCCTCAAACTCCTGGACCTGAACCTTTGCGCCGGTACGCGCCAGCAGTTCGCCAGCCGCCGCTTCCACCGTCTCCCGCATCAGCTCCGCCCAGGCCGCGCGTGCATCGGCGACCTCTCCGAAGAGCGAAGCCTCCAGCAGCCCGGCATCGAGCAGAATCACGAAGCGGCCCTTTTCGTCTCCGTCCATCTTCGCAGCAAAGCCAAACGAACCTTCCGGCAGCGGCTTCGGCAGAGCATCACTGAGTACCGGCTCACCGACCAAAGCCTGCGCCAACAGGCTCGTTGCCACCTGTACCCAGCAATCGAGAAATTTCACCGGCTGACTCATTGCACCACCCCCTCTTCCATTGCCGTCTCCAGACGCGCCCCGCGATGCATGCCCATGCGGATCGGCTGCGCTTCAAACAAGGTTTGTCCGCCTACCCTCAACTCGGAGAGCCGATTCACCGGCATAGCCAGGCGAATCAGCTTGCCCACCGCAAGATCCTCCAACTCGCGTGCTTCAATCCGGACGGAAGGAAGCTGCAATGCCGCGCCAAATTGCAGTCGACGCACCGCATGCTCCAGGCGATTCCGGGTCTCGGTGGAGTGACGCCGCCGCCCGCCCCATTCTCCAGTTAGCCGCCGCAGAATGGTGTTGGCAACCACGGCCGGAAAAGCCAGATTGAGCAGCCCCGATGACTCCTGCATGCGAATCTCAAAGCTCAGACATAGTGTCTTCTCGGTTACCGGCATGATCCGCGCCGTCTGCGTCTGCATCTGCCTCCGCTCGAAGTTAAAACTCAGCCCCACCGACTGCCAGGCTGTCGTCAACTCGCGACAGACAATTTCAACAATGCTGGCCACGATCGCTTCCTCGATATCGGTCAGCTCCCGCAACTCCCCCGGTTGACCTTCCCCTCCCAGAAGCAGATCGATCATCGCCGGAGCCATCCCCAGATCAAGTTGCAGGACCGAGAGCGCTCCAAGCGGCTCCAAACGTATCGATGCAACGTAGGAAATCTCCGGAATCCTCAGCAGAAACTCATTGAACGGAATCTGCTCGGCTGAAACCAGATTCACTTGTAACCGCGTCCTCAGCCACGCAGAGAGATTGTGGGTCAGGTTGCGCGCAAACAGATCGTTCAGCATACTGATTGCGCGCAGTTGTTCCGTGGATATTTGTCCGGCAGAGGCGAAGTTGTACGGCAAAATCCGCGCCTTGATCTCCGCCGAGCCCTCCGACATCGTCGAACGCGCTGCCTGAAATAGCGCGTCGATCTCGTCCTGCTTGAGCGTCTTCTCCATTCCCTCAACCTCTCCGCTTCCCTCGCGTACCAAAAACTACGCGAGCGCATTCCATCGTTTCCTGTTTTCGCGCCCGAAGGCTCGGTTTCCCGATCTTCGCCGGAGGCGCGCATCCATACGTTTCATACATCCACTTCCTCCGTCCGTTTCATCTTGAAGCCGACGATTCGGCCCGCGTCACAGTTCGCTGCGCAAGCGCATTCGGCAACGGAGAAAGCATCGCCGCTCCGGAGAGCGGACGTGCCGAACGCTTCTCCGTCCGACGCCCGAGATCCGCCAGCGCAGCCCGGAGATGCAGCACTGCGGAAGCGTGAATCTGAGATACGCGCGACTCGACCACCCCCAGCGCAAGACCAATCTCCCGCATCGTCATCTCTTCGTAGTAGTAGAGCGTCATCACCAGCCGTTCCCGCTCCGGTAATCCAGTGATTGCCTCGGTCAGCCGCTCATGCATCTCCCCGTGCAGACAGCGAAAGAGCGGATCATCCTCGGCACGACCCGGAACATAGGCAAGCTCTTCCTCCCCCGAGTCTTCGTTGCGCTCCATGTGAAGCGTTCCGATCTCCAGCCCCTTCAGTTCTCCCAACAGCTGCTGATATGCCTCCAGCTCGACGCCCAACTCCCGCGCCACCTCAGCCTCGGAAGGCGCGCGTCCGAGGTTCGCCGTCAGCAGGCGGATGGCCTCCTCGACCGCGCGCCCCTTGCGCCTAAGCTCACGCGGACTCCAGTCCAGCGTGCGCAGGCTGTCCAGAATCGCACCGCGAATGCGAAACTGCGCATAGCTGCGAAACTGCACTTTCTTGGCCGGATCGAATTTGGCAAAGGCGTCCATCAGTCCCACCACACCGGCCGAAACCAGATCCTCCATCTCGACATGTTGCGGAAGACGCTCATGGATCCGACGTGCCAGAAAGCGCACAATCGGCAGATGCTCCAGCAGTAACCGTTCCTGTTCAGGCGTAAACTCCGGCCGCACAGTCCCGTAACCCGCTGCCCCACCGCTCGATCCCGTCAAATTCAGCATCGCCATATCCTCGACTGTCTGGCTGTACGGAGAGGCTTCCTGCATCTGAATATCCCCGTCGCTCGGGCGTGCAGCGGACCGCTGAAACTTCGCCGCTCGATCCGGCGCTTTCAGTGTCCTGGTGGCCTTTTCCGCTTCCGCAGCGGAGCCGGATTCCGAAGCTTTTTTATTCTGCGCATCGTTCTGTTTACTTTCCATCTCCGCCATTGCACTCCCCCGGTCTGGCCGCGTACTCCTGCTCGCCCACTTCCCTCATCCGCACATCCACATCACCCAGCCACATCACCTAAACACGTCAACGGATCGTTCCGACAGCACGAAGACGTATCTCCGGCGAAATGTCGCTGGCCGCAACCACGGCCACTCGTGGCACCCATGGCTCGATCCATCGCTTCACGTAGTAGCGCGCCGGACTCGGACACAGAAGCACGGGAAGTGCCGTAGCAGGTGTGGAACCGATAAGCTGCCTCAAAGAATCGCCAAGTCGCCGTACCACCGGAATCCCGCTTCGGCCTGGAGCCATCAACTGCCTCTGACCCGTCTCCTGCGCCACCGTGCTCAGTACTTCCTCCTCCAGCGAAGCGTCCATGAGCATGACGGCCAACTGCCCGTCACCATCAAGCAGCGGCTGGATCAGTCGCCGTCCCAGCGCGTGTCGTGCCGCTTCCACCAGCGCGACGACCGACTTGTTCTGCGGTGCGGCCTCCAGAATCGCTTCAAGAACCGTGCCCAGGTCGCGGATCGAAACCCGCTCACGCAACAACTGCTCCAGCACGCGCTGTACCTCGCCCAGGGTCAGCAGCTTCGGCACCAGCTCCTCCAACAGCTTCGGGTGCGAGTCGTTCAGGCTGTCGAGCAGCCGCTTGGTCTCTGCCCGGCTCAGCAGCTCATGAGCATGCTGGCGAATCATCTCGCCCAGATGCGTCGTCACCACGCTGACCGGGTCCACCACGGTATACCCGGCGGCGATCGCCTGGTCCTCCAGTCCTGGCGCAATCCATAGAGCCGGAACCCCAAAGGCTGGCTCGCGGGTCTCGCGCCCCGGCAGCGCGCCGTGCGTCGTGTCCGTGGTCACGGCCAGCAACTGCGATCCTTCGGTCTGCCAGCGGCCAATCTCCATGCCGCGAAGCGAGAACAGATACTCCCTCGGGCGCAGCCGGAGGTTGTCCGAGATATGGACCGGAGGAATCAGGAAGCCCATCTCCTGTGTCAGCTGACGACGCAGCGTGCGCACGCGGCTCAGCAATTGTCCGCCCTGCTTCTCATCCACCATCGGAATCAACTGGAAACCGATTTCGAGCGTCAGATCCTCGGTTTTCAGCAGCGACGTCATCTCCTGCACCGCCGTGGCAGGCTGACCAGCAGCGCCGGCAACTGCCGTTCCCGCACTTTCCCCGCTTGCTGCCGGAGCACTCTCCGCGCGCCCAAGCGTTCTACCCATCATCGCCAGTCCGAGGGCCACCAGCAGAAACGCAAGCTTGGGCAATCCGGGAATCAGACACAGCGCCGCACTGACGCCGGCGGCGATATAGAGCGTCGCGGGCCTGCTGAAAAGCTGGGAACGCAACTCGCCGGAGAGCGACGTCGCGCCGTTCGTTCGCGTCAGCGTTATGCCGCCTGCCACCGAAACAAGCAGCGACGGAATCATCGTCACCAGCCCATCGCCCACCGTCAGCACTGTATAGGTCCGCACCGCCTCGCCCAGGGCCACGCCCTGCTGCAGTGTGCCGATCAGAAGCCCGGCGATGATATTGATCGAGGTGATCAGGATGGTCGCCATCGAGTCCCGTTGATTGAAACGCGCCGCACCATCCATCGCTCCGTAAAATTCAGCCTCCCGCGCAATTGCCTGCCGTCTGCGCCGCGCCTCCTGTTCGTTGATCAGCCCGGCATTCATATCCGCATCAATGGCCATCTGCTTGCCCGGCAGCGCATCCAGCGTGAAGCGGGCGGTCACCTCGGCAGTGCGCACCGCGCCATGCGAAACCACTAGAAACTGGATTGCAATCAGGGCCAGAAACAGCACGAATCCAACTACGTAGTTGCCACCCACCACAAACTGCCCGAAGGCTTCGATCACCTTGCCAGCAGCCGACGTTCCCTCCGAGCCATGCAGCAAAATTCTTCGGCTCGACGCGATATTCAACGCCAAACGAAACAAGGTCAGCAGCAGCAGCAGCGTGGGGAAGACGCTCAGTTCCACAGCCCGGCGCACCTGCACGGCGGTCAGAAAGACCAGCATCGAAGCGGCCATCGAAAGCGCCAGCAGCAGGTCAAGGGCGGCCGCAGGCAACGGCACAAGCATCACGAAGATCACGCTGATCGCACCGATCGGCAGCACGTACTCCCGCAGCCGCTCAAGCCATGCCAGACGGTTCCCATTCAGCGTTGGAGTCATCGCCACGCTGCTCATTGTTTTCCTCCATCTGTCGTCATTGCCGACGGATCTTTCCCGGAAGCAGAGGGCGGATTCCCGGCTGAACCCGAAGCATAGCCTGAGGCCTTCTCCGCACCGCTGCGCCTCGGCTTCGCACGGCTTCGCACCAGCCCCGGAATCCGCGCCGCAGAGGTCGGGCGCGTGCTCTGCTGCTCGCTCTCGGTACGGGCTCCAGTCGCCCCTTGGCGTCGTTGCCGCGCGCTGTCCATTACCCGCTGGCGATAGAGGTACGCCAAAATCGAGGCCACCGCAGCGTACAACTCGATCGGAATCGATTGCCCAGGCTCCACCACGCGATAGAGCGATCGGGCAAGCGGCGGATTCTCGATTACCGGCACTCCGGCCCAGCGAGCCTCCTGCTTGATCTCTTCAGCCATCAGATTGCGCCCCTTGGCCAGCACCTTCGGCGCTTCCATCGTCTCGAAGTCGAATCCAAGCGCCACCGCGTAGTGCGTCGGATTGGTGATCACCACGGCCGCCTTCGCCACATCCTGTTTCACGCGCCGCCGCCGCGCCTGACGCTGCAGATTACGAATTCTGCCGCGAATCTGCGGATTGCCCTCGGTATCGCGAAACTCCTCGCGCATCTCCTCGCGGCTCATGCGCAGTCGCTGTTCGCGGCTCCTCCACTCCACCACAAAATCCACCAACGCCCAGCCGAACATCACCCAGGCAGCCACGATCAGCAGGGTCCAGACATCGTCTCCCAGCAACGCCATGCGCTCGGTGGAAAACGGAGCAACCAACCACTGTCGCCGGATCCGCGCAATCACCAGTGTCGACAGGATCGCCGTCGGTACCAGCGACTTGCCCAGACGTGCAAGCGACCGCAGCGAAAACAGGTTCTTCCCGTTTGCCAGAGGACTGACGCGATCTACCTTCCAGGCCAGCACCTGCGGATGAAACTGCACGCCTCCGGTCTGCAAAACCCCCGCGCCCAGCGTCCCGACCACCACTGCAAAGCCCACCATGGCAAACGGCGTCAGGACGTTGCCCATCAGCGCGAGCAGCGCTCGTACCGTGCCGGCAAGGGTTGCATCCTCCCAGTGCGCCGCTCCCCCGAAGCCCAAGGAGCCTTCAATCGACCCCGCCCAGCGGCTCAGAAACTCCGTCCACCCCATACGCAGCAGCATCACGCCAGCCAGCGTCCCGGCTGCGGCCGTCAGCTCGCGACTATGCACCAGATCACCTTCACGCCGTGCTTTGTCGCGCCGCTGAGGGGTTGCTTTTTCTGTACGATCGCCAGCCATCCTCAGCCCCCCGCAGCCTGCCTGAGCAGATGCTCGGCAGCCGATAGCAGTTCATCGAAGCGCGCCTCAAGATAGCGCGGCCACAGAGCCAGAGTGCCAATCAATATGGCCAGACCCAGCAGAGTCTTCAGCGGAATCGTCATTGAAATTACAGGCAGTTGCGGAGCAAGCTTTCCTACCAGAGCCACCGCAATGTCCACCAGCACCGTAACCGCCAGCAACGGAGCAACCAGTTGCAGAGCGGCAAAAAACGCACCCGAAAGCATCGGCGTCAGCTCCCGCGCAATCGTCGCCGGGTGCAGAACGAAGGCGCCAGGAGGAAGCGCGCGCAGGCTGCGCATCAGTGAGTGCAGAAGCAGGCGGTCCAGTCCGGCGGCAAACAGAATCCAAAGTCCGAACAACTGGAAGAGATCCGCCAAAAGAGGCGTCTGGATCTCCGAACTTGGATCCAGCAGATTCACCAACGAAAAACTGAACTGTACGCCAGCCACCTGCCCGGCCAGCAGCAGAATCTCGCTTAGCATGGCCAGCGTCAGCGCATACACTCCGCCCACAGCCAGTTCGCCCATCACACTGGCCACTCCAAGCGTCGGAGCCTG
The DNA here is from genome assembly GCA_021816455.1 of Acidobacteriota bacterium. Classification (GTDB taxonomy): domain Bacteria; phylum Acidobacteriota; class Terriglobia; order Terriglobales; family Acidobacteriaceae; genus Acidicapsa. Next base: position 78,985 of record JAKAXU010000003.1, on the reverse strand, counting down.
CAACGTCGCCACCGGCGCCACCAGCCATGTCAGCAGCAGCGCAAAGATGATCTTGGTGCGCACCGCGAAGACTCGTGAGGAGAACAGCGGTCCTATGGCCATCACCACGCTCACGCGAATCAGGATCAGCACCAGCGTCGAAGCCATCGCGCTCCACTGCGCGAGAGCATCCGAATCCCCGGCGGTTTGGCCCCTGACTTCCTGACCCCTGACTGCGTGAGCCAAAGCCGCGTGAACCAGAGTTGCGTGACCGGTGACCGCGTAGTTCACACCCGCTGCAAGCAGATCGTCCATCTTCATCCCGTCTCAGCCTCAGTGCGTGTAGCGGCCAAGGTTGTCATACAGAACGTGCGTATAGCTGGTCAGCCGATGAATGAACCATGGCATCGCCACCGCCAGCAGCCCGACCACGACAAACAGTCGCGGAACCGAGGTCAGCGACTGATCCTGCAGCGAGGTCAGCGTCTGCAACAGGCTCAGCACAAAGCTGATCACTACCGTCGCCAGCAGCACCGGCGCGGCCACAATCATCGATTCCTTCAGCAGTTGCCGCACCATCTCGGCAGCCATATCCGGCGTCATCGCATTCCTCCGCGCATCACCCCTCCGTGTATCACTCCTCCGCGCAGCAACCGGACCCGAGCACCGTTCAAAAGCTCTTCAGCAGAGACCCGGCTACCAGGTTCCATCCATCGACAATGACAAACAACAAAATCTTCAATGGCGTCGAGATCACTACCGGCGGCAGTTGAAACATTCCGATTGAGGTCGTCACCGCCGCCGTCACCATGTCAATCAGCAGAAAAGGCAAGTACAGCACCGCGCCGATGGCGAAGCCGGACTTCAGCTCTGAGAGCATATAGGCCGGCATCACCACCCGCATCGGAAGATCCATCGGCTGATTGGGTCGCGGAATCTGTCCGGCGGCGGTAAACAACGCCAGATCCTTCTCGCGCGCATAGCGCAGCAGATACGCCTTGATCGGTGTCGCTCCCTGATCGATCGCCTGCCAGCCCGTCACTTTGCCTTCGCGATACGGCGTCACAGCCTGCTGCTCGACCTGCATCAGCACCGGCTGCATCAGGAACCACGTCATCACCAGACCCAGCCCCAGCAGCGTCGTATTCGAGGGAGCCGTCTGCGTTCCCAACGCCTGACGCAGAAAGTGGAAGACTACCATCAGCCGCACCATCGGCGTCACAGCCATAATCAACGCCGGCAGCAGCGTAATCAGCGTAAGGACGAAAAGAATAGTCCAGGGCGTCGAATCGCCAGGCCGCAGCCGCGCGCCCAAATCCGGCAGCACCGGCGCCACACGCGGGGCGGCAACGCGCATCATCAGCAACAGGCCACTCACTGGATATCACTCCCTGCAATCGGCTTCGCCGTCCATCCCGCAACGTTCGCGTCTCCGGCTCGAAGCAAACCCTTTTTTCCCCTCTTCCAGCCGACAACGAAAGTCGACTCGTCCTGTTTCCGCCGATGCGCAACGGCTCTGTCGCCGTGCTTTCCGATCGAATGAGCGCGCGTGCCGGGCAGCATCAACATTCCCGGAACCTGATCGCCTGAGGCGGCCAAAAGTACCCGCTCCCCTTCCACATCCAGAAGAATCAGCCGCAGCTTCGGACCGGCCGAGATCTGATCGACCACACGCAGCGGTCTCCCAGATCCCCCCGGAAGACTGCGCCGACTGCGCAAGCTCACCAGCAGAGATGCGATCCTCGCCCGAAGCTCTTTCGCTCCGCGACCAAGCAGCCCGGAAACTCGCCGCCACAGTCTTCCGCTGAGCTTCTTTTCATCTGTCTGTCCTGTCGACCGCGTTTTCATTCGCTCCGGCTTACGCTCACTCTCGCACGCCAATGTGCGCTCTTCCCCTGCCCGCCGGGACTGAGTCATCCTTCTGGTCAGCGCGCTTGTCTTCCCGTTTGTCATTCCGCCCCCAATTCAAGCCAACCGCGTTACGCGCACGGCAAGCTGCGTTTCGATGACTTCAAACTCGGTCCAGGCAAGCTGCACATTGCCCGAAGCCAGCGGAAGATCTTCGCTATGTCCCCATTGCGTCTCCAGAACGGCTCCGGCGCGCATCGCCAACAGATTGCGCACACGAAAGTTGCGAACCGGAACTGCCACCGCTACAGCCACCGGCAAGAGCAGCACCGCGGCAGGGATTGGATCGGCCGTGACCTCCGCCTCAGAGGGATCCACTCGCAACACTGCTGCTGATTCGACCGGAACCAGCCCACCTGCTTCGAGAGGAACAGAGGATTGCCCGCCGGATGCCTCTGCCGACACCACCGGTGAGAAGGCGCGGAGGGTACTTCCGGGAGCCGCAGTTTGTGCAACGGATGCCATAGATCGTCCGAAAAAGAAATGAACTTCGCGGATGCCGGGAGCAATCGAGGGACCGGGATGGGGAGATGCTTATTAGAAAAACTTTAGAGGCGCAGACGAGCTGCCGGGATAGCTTACTGACGACTTGAACGCGGGGTACAAGAGAGGGGAGGCTTCCGGCGGAACCGGATCTCGCCCGCACCGAAGAGGGGTGGGCCGACGGAGGAGTATCGGCCCTTACCCTGCCCCGCATACCGCTCAGTGCACCATATCGATGGTGTCCTGGGCGACGTTGTCAAAGGTGGTCACCGCCTTCGAATTGGCCTCGAAGGCGCGCTGCGCGATGATGAGGTTCGAGAACTCGCTCGAGATGTTCACATTCGACTGTTCGAGCGAACCACCCTGAATCGTACCCATTCCGGCGGTTCCGGAGGCGGCGGCGACAGCCGTGCCACTGGCCAGCGTTGTCGCGTACTCACCGTTGCCCAGCAGCTTCAGTCCCTGATCGTTGGTCACCGAAGCCAGCGCCACCTGACCAACTGCCTGCTGCTGTCCGTTGGAGAAGCTGGCGATCACCGTTCCGTCCGAATTCACCGTAAAGCTCTGATACTCGCCGCTGGCAAAGCCATTCTGGTTGGTTGCCGTGACCGCCGAGGCCGCATCCACCTGGGTCAGTGTCGAGTTCCCGCCACTGCCGTTGTATAGATTCCAGTTGAAGGACAAATTGGCCGCTCCGTCGGCCAGCCCCGTAAAGCTGATGCCAGTCACGTTGGCGGCAGGAGTCACCAGATCACCACTGCTGTTGAAGGTGAGCGTGCCCGTTGTGTTGGTCGAAGTACCACTTCCCGTCTGGTCACCGGCCGGTAGCGAGATCGAGTAGCTCCACGTGTTGGTGCCTGTCTTGGTGTAGTTGATTGTCGCCACGTGGCTCTGCCCCAGCGAATCGTAAAGCGTGATCTGGCTCGGCACCATCGTGCCCACTGCCGCGGTTGAGTTCAGGTTCGCCGTCATGGCAATCGAAGTGGTCGCTGCAGGCGGCTCCACCTGGCCGACGGGAATCGTCAGCGCAGTCAGGGGCGCATTCGTGTTCACTACGCCATTGGTTGCCGGGTACCCCATCACCGACAGCCCGTCCTGCGAAACCAGGCCTCCGGTGGAGTTCATCGTGAAATTGCCATTGCGCGTATAGACGTTGTTTCCATTGCCGGAGCTGAGAACGAAGAACCCATTGCCGTCAATAGCCATGTTGCTTGCCGTTCCCGTCGTATTCACGTTGCCCTGCGTAAAGTTGGAGGCAATATCGGCCGTCTGCACACCCGAGCCTTGTTGAATCGGGTTGCCGGAGCCGGTCTGGCCAATCTGCTGGTAGAAAAAGTCCGAGAAGTTGACGGACTGATCCTTGTAGCCCGTCGTGTTCAGGTTGGACAGGTTATTGGCGATGGTGTTCAGCGCCGTTGCGTCGGAACTCAAGCCCGTCAGTGGAATGTAGAAACTTGCCACAGTCTTTCCTCCTGGTTTCTGTTACTGGTTTTCTGAGGTCGTTCGTGCCCGCTTCTTTGCCTTCACGGACACTGCTGCCCTGCGTTCTAACGCGAGATCAAAGTGCCTGGCACCGGAATATCCCGGATGGCATGCCCATACCCGGCAGGTCGAATCGAACGTCCTGCGCTCGCAGGATGCGCCAACGCTCCGGCCACCGTCTCGGCAGCTCCGGAGACCGGCGGCGGACTCATATTTCCGTGCACAACCTGGACCCCTGCGCGCATGGCCGCCGCTGTCCCGGTCACGCCGATCGGCAGCGCAGTCCCGGAAGCGGCAGAGCGTGCCAGCACGCCGGGTCCGGCGGTGAAGGCACTCCCCGTAACCCCTGTCGACGCGGTCACCGCTCCGGTCGAACTGCCCGGACCCGTCGTTCCCGAACCCGAGGAGCTGCTCCCGGTCGCCGGGGTCGTGTTCTGGTTAATCGAGATCAGTTGCTCAAGGCTGTTGATCTGTACCAGCTGATTGATATACGAATTCGGATCGACATCCGCGGTCGGATCCTGATTCTGCATCTCGGTCACCAGCAGGGTCAGAAAGTCGTTGGCCGTAATTCCAACTCCGGCATCGGCCGCCGAACTGGTGGACGACGTCGCATCGGCGGTCGCCGTGCTCGCCATGCCACTCCCCACAGCCTCTGGCTTCACGCCCTGGTTCCATGCCGACAACATCCCCAACATCGCCGCCTGACCCATCGCTCACTCCTTCTGCCGTCAGCCTCGTGCGTTCTTGCTCCCGGAAGACGATCATCCTGCCTGCCCTGAAACTCCCTGCGCCTGACGTGCCAACGATGGCCAGACGCCATGGATAAACTCTCATGGAAACCGCAACTGCTCTCAGGTTTCCCTCATCCGTCCGTGCTGACCCGGCTGCTCAGGCACGCACTGAGATTCGCTGCCCTATCCCCTGACGCGAAGAGCCAGCGACTCCTGAGGTCATGCCCGTACTTCGGACTGCCGCATCCGTGCCAGCCACCGCGCTCGGGTCCATCGCGCTTCCGACCGTTGCTTCGGCTTGCACCATCTTCCAACCGGAGCGCACCGGCTGCACTGCCAGACTCGATGCGACGGCACGGAGCGAACTCTGCTCCGAGGCTCTCCCGGCAGCTCCATGATCCTCTCCGCTGCCCGGGTTACCGGAAAATCCACCCGAACTGCTCAGGAACTCACCTCCGGGATATCCCCGGGAATCTCTCCCTGCATTTCCACCTGCCTGTCCACCCGAACCTCCACCGTAGGGCGCTGATCCGCCGTGATCGGTCGCCATTCTGCTGTTTGGTGCAGTCACCGTTAGTCGGTCCACCGGCGTAGCGCGTTGCGCCAGCCATCCACCCAGCGATCCAAGCTGCCCTTCCAGCGCACTGCGCGTCGCCTCGGAACTCGATACCAGCGTTGCCTGGATCGATCCGGCCACCTGACGAGCCTGCAATTCCACATAACCAAGCCGCGCATCCTGATAGCCGACCGAGAGACTGGGCGATCCCATCGTCGGCCGCAGCGCGCCAGGAGCCGATCCCATCGCACTCGCTCCGCCAACCGCGGTACCCGCGCCATCCAACGCATCGAAGACTTGTCCCGGATGCATCGCTGCACCGGTCGAAGCCTGTGCAGTTGCACCAGCCTGCAACGCCGTCGTCATCGGAGCAGCGATCGGAACGGCCGCTCCGGCCGCCGCCGGATGCGCGATCGCAGCACCCAATGTTACTCCCGCGGATACTCCCGGCGCTGCATGAACAGCAGCGACGGCTTCAGTGGACGGAGCACCGGGGTGGATCGCCGCGCCAGCCCTAGGGCCGACAGAATTCTTCGCATCTTCGGTTGCACCCGAGACGCTCTGCGCACCGGCCACCACATTTCCTCCACTCTGTCGCGTCACCAACGGTTGCGCTGACCCAGAGCCGGAAGCGCTTTGTCCTGCGGTCTGCCCGGTGGTCACAGCTGCGCTGCTGACATGCGAGGAGGCCGAAGCTGTCGGATGGCTTTCGGTCGGCACAACGCCGCTCGCCTCCATACCCGCTCGCACGATACTGGTCGCCTGGGCGCTGAACGCTCCGGCTCCTCCACCCGCTGTGACTTCGCCGACTCCTGCAGCACCGGTAGAGGCCAATTTGGCTCCACTCGCGACAACTCCATTCGCGACAATCCCACCCGCAGCTCCCGTCGGGCGCGGAGTGCCTGTGGTCGTCTCCGAGCTTCGGATGCTTGTCAGCACAGCAGCTTCGCCCGACAGGCTTCCACCCAGAACGCTCTCGCCCAGAATGCTCCCGCCAGAAACATCACTCCCGCCCGATACACCCCCCATACCCTTGCCCGGCGTACCCGCATTGGACTCGCTATTCGTCTGCGCGACCGGCGCCACCATCGGCACGACCACGCCGACGATCGCCACCGGAAGCGCCTTCCCTGCCGTCAACGCCATCGGATTGAGGCTTCCGGGGGCCGTTCCTATATCCTTTTTCGTCGTCGAGGCCGGCCTTCGCTGGGCTTCAGCCAGAGCGCCCTTCTCTCGGCCATGAATCGGTGTGGCGCTTGCTTTGCGTACAGTCCCAGACGCGGAGAAAGGCATCAGTTCGGAAGCTGACAGAACCGGCACCGTCGAGGAGACCGCAGCGGAGATTCCACCGCTCGCTCCGGCTACGCTCTTCCCAGCAGCAGGCCCAAAACCGAGCGCAGCCTTACCGGCGGGAAGCTGCACCCCGGACGACGGTGCAACTTCTGCGCCCGATGCCAGATTCGCTTGCGACGCATCCGGTTGTGCCAAGTTCAGTTGTCCGGTATGAAGCAGTCCGAAGCTCCGCGCTGCCGCTGAGGCAGCTTCTTCGGCGCCCACACCCTGCTGAAAATGATCGAAAACCTGTGCCCAGAGAGCCTGTTGCGGCCCGGCTGCCAGACCGGGAGCTCCTGCTGCCTGCGTATCCGGAGCCGCGGTTGCGGCGCTTCCCTTCGCGCCGGTCGAAGCAACGGCTTTGCCTGCAACCGACAACAGTGCCGCCAGCAGGCCGTCGATGCCCGCTGAACCGGTGGTGCCGAGGAGAGAACCGCTGACAGTCGTCGGACTGCCCCCGGATTCCCCACTCCCTGCGCCTGCGATCTTGCTCACCAGGGCCATGCCCGGCTGCCAGTGCAGCTTCGTTGCCATCCATCGATGCAGCCGCTAAGGGAAGCTTCATTGAAAACTTCCCACAGAACGGCGCAATCGAAGCCGGATTGCCCGATTACTTGCCCTGCATCTCGGCTTCCGCTTCGCTCAGCGCCTCCTCCAGGATGTCCAGCGCAACGCTGGCCTCTTCGCTGCGCACAATCAGCGGCGGGCACAGCCGAATGGCCGACTCGCCGCAGCCCAACACCAACAATCCCTTCTCAAAGCAAAGCTCTTCCACACGGTTCCGCAGCTTGGCTGCCGGTTCGCGTGTGGCCTTATCCGTCACCAGCTCCAGGCCGATCATCAGCCCGCGCCCGCGGACGTCTCCCACGTTCGGGTGGGTCGCTTTCCAGCCTTCGAGACGGGAGAGTATCTGGCCGCCGACGCTGGCTGCGTTGGCGATTCCTTCACGCTCCAGTACATCCATGGTCGCCAGTGCCGCGGCAATCGCCACCGGATTGCCTCCAAACGTTGAGGCATGCGATCCCGGCACCCAGTCCATGACCTCCGCGCGCGCCATACAGACGCTCAATGGCATTCCTGAAGCGATCCCTTTGGCCGAACAGACGATATCCGGCTCCACGCCCGTGTGCTCAATCGCCCACCACTTGCCGGTGCGACCTGCGCCGGACTGCACCTCGTCTGCCACCAGGAGAATTCCGTGCCGGTCGCAGATCGCTCGCAGCTCCTGCATAAAGACCGTCGGTGCCACGACATACCCGCCTTCGCCCTGAATCGGCTCTACGAAGATCGCCGCCACTTCCTCTGGGGCAAGCACAGTCTTGAAGAGTTTCTCTTCGATAAACCGCGCACAGCCCAGCGCAAACGCCTCCTCGGCCTGCGGACCTCCGGCGCAGCCTCGATACGTGTATGGATAACGCACATGCGTCACGCCGGGCACCAGCGGAGCGAATCGCCGCTTCTGCTGAGGCTTGGAAGCGGTCAGGCTCAGCGCACCCATCGTGCGTCCGTGGAATGCCCCATAAAAGGCAATCACATGCTGACGGCGCGTATGATAACGCGCCAGCTTCAGCGCGCACTCCAGCGCCTCAGCACCTGAGTTTCCAAAGTAAAACCGATGCGGCCTTTTCATCGGAGCCACTGCCGAAAGCCGCTCGGCGAACTGCGGCATCAGCTCATAATAAAAATCCGTGCCGGACAGATGCAGCAGCTCGCCTGCCTGCTTCTGGATCGCCGCAACCACCTCCGGATGGCAGTGTCCCGTCGAGGCCACAGCGATTCCGGCAGCGAAATCCAGAAACTCGTTGCCGTCCACATCCTCGATGCGCAAGCCTCGTCCTCGCTTCGCCACCAGCGGATAGCCGCGTGTATAACTGGGCGACATCAGCGCTTCATCGCGCTCGACCACTGCCACTGCTTTCGGTCCCGGCAGATTTCCCTTCAATTTCGGCCCAAAGGCCGCATGCAATGCTGTGCGATCCATACGATTTCTCCTGCTATCCTTCCGGAGCTTGTCCGTTCTTTGTTTCGACTTCGCTTTCGTCTCAGCTCAACCGCTGCAATCACGCGAGCGTCGCTCAGTCGTCCGAGCGCATCCGCAGAATGCATCTGCGCAGGCAATGCACTGCCAGCGCGACGATCCCTGCGCGCCGCGGTCCCGCATCAGTCTGGAAGATTGGAAGAAGTTAATCGCCGGAGAAGAGGTTCGGACGACTCTGGCACGGCCGCAACAGGCAGGACTCAAACCCCGCCGTCACACTGCCGCTCCGAATTTTTCCCGTCTCGATCACTCCACGCCCTCGCGCCTGCATGCAGGCATGGCTGGAGCATACCACGATCTGTGGCGCGGCTGCGAGAGGCATTCAGTGCGTGCAATCGCCAACGGAGCTTGGCTTCAACTCGATCCGCTGCCCGTCAGGGGCGATGAACTCCAGCCGACATGCGCTCCATATCTTCGCGTGCTGCTGTGCGATCTCCATCAGTCTTCCCTGCCCCTTCGGCCCGCTCAACCGGATCGTCAGCCGCGCTTCGCCTTCCGCGTGCCTCGAATGCGCCCATCCCCCAATCGGCCACCCCGGCGTAATCGGAGTTCCCAGACTTGCGACCACGGCCGGGGAGCTTTGCGCCGCAAAGATTCCCGGCCCCGCCGCTGCCTGCTTACGCGCGCTCGTCATAAACCAGTCCAACGCGCCCAGAATCAACGCCGGAAAGGCGCACAACACCACAGCCAGCACCAGTGCATTGCGCAATCGCGCCCGGTCGCCGTTCCGTTGCTCCTGGAACTGCCTCAAATCCTCACCAGTTCCGTCTGGAGCGAGCCGGTGACCCAGGCGCGGCCTTCATCTGTCAGCATATTCACCTCGCTGCGTACGCCAAACTCACCTGGCAGATAAATTCCCGGCTCCACGCTGAAGCAGGTTCGCGGCAGGATCAACCGCTCGTCATGCGTCTCCAGATCATCCAGATGCGCGCCCGTTCCATGGAGGTCAGCGGCAATGTTATGTCCTGTCCGGTGGGTAAAGGATGCGCCGAATCCCGCAGTCTCGATCACCTGTCGCGCCGCGCGGTCAGCTTCAAAGCCACGAATCTCCCGTCCTGTCGCAAAGGCCTGCTGCACGACGTCAATTGCCGCATCACGGGCCTGCGTCACCGTGGCAAAGACGGTCTGCTCGCGTGCCGTTGCCGGGCGTCCAATGACCGCGGTCCAGGTTACGTCATAGTGAATCGCGGGCTTGCCATCGGACAGCGGCGTTTGCTGACGTCCCCAAATATCGATCAGCAGAAAATCTCCGTTCCGAATCTCGCGCGCATGCTCTGCTGTCGGCTCATAATGAGAATCCGCGCTGTTCGGTCCCACGCTGACGTTTGGTCCGTTCTCCCACACCAGCCCTTCGCGCCGCAGCGCTTCAGCCAGCCAGCCCATCATCTCGAACTCGGTCAACCGTCGAGCCACACCCAACGCCGGGCGCACACGCGCCGCTATCTCTCGCCACGCGCTCTCCAGAATCCCGTCGATCGCCCGCTGGGCCACCGCGTGCGAGGCCATCTGCTCTGCACTGAGCACCGCCTCAAACCGGCTCACCAAGTCCGCAGAACTGACAATTTCCTTACCCATCTCACGCAGGAACTCCACCGTTCCCGCATCCACCATGGAAACGTACAGAATCGCATTACGTGGCGAATACTGCATCGCAATCCGCCGCGCACCAGTCAACATCGCCTCCAGCTCGGCGGCCAGCTCTTGCCAAGACGAGTACGCTCGCTTCGATCCCGAAAGCGAATCCAGCCGAAACGATTCAATCCGATGCACCAGCTTCTTCGGTTCGCCCGCAGCAGGCACAAAGTAGTACCAGCGTCGCGTCACATGCGCCGCCGGATCTAGTCCCAGCACGCGCTCGGCAATCGCATCGCGGTGGTGATGATCGTAGAATAGCCAGCCATCCAGGCCCTGCTCCCGGATCGCTGTCTGCATCTCGTCGATTCGCATGAAGACAGCATATCCGACGCCGGAGCGGCGCGCCCACTCTGGCTCGCGCACTCGTTCATCGGATGTACATGGCTTGCTTCATCCGCGCATCCTGTTCAGCGCCAATCGTCGGGGCCGCTCTTCGCTGCCTCGTTCATTGCCGCCTCAAATCCCGTGTGTCTTTTGATCAGAATGTCGCCAAAGGTCTGCTTCTGCAGGAGTAGAACCGCCTGCAGCCGCACCAACTCCAGCAACGCAAGAAAGGTTGCGATCAGCGCGCGCTCTGAGCGCGTCTGCGCCAGCAGCCGCCGCAGCGAAACGGGCTTATCTTCCAGGCTCAGCCGACGGCCCAGAAATTCAATCATCTGCCGTACCGTCACGCTGTCTTCCTCAATGCTCAGTACCGGCCGCTGCTTCAGCCGATCCAGCACGTCGCGAAAGACCCGCACCAGGTCCACCGTATCCGCGGCAATCTCCCGTTCCGCCGTAGCCTCTTCGCGAAAATCGCGCATCCCGGGGTTGGTCCAAGTCGCCGCTTCCAACATCTGTTTCTGTTGCAACATCTGCGCCGCATTCTTAAAGCGTTCGTGCTCCAGCAGCCGCTCCACAAGTTCGCGCCGCGGATCCTCACCGGCCGCATCATCCGGCCCGGCGGCCATGCGCGGCAACAGCATCCGGCTTTTGATGTGGATCAGCAAGGAAGCCACGTAAATGAACTCGCCCGCCACGTCCACATCCTTCGCCCGCAGATGCTCCACATAACCCAGAAACTGCTCTGTGATCCGAGCAATCGGAATGTCGTAGATATCGATATCCTGCTTGCGAATCAGGTCCAGCAGTAGATCCATCGGTCCGTCGTAGACCTTACCTACCGTCACCGAAAACGGAAACTCATGCTGTGCCTGCTTTGTGCGCGCGTTCGCTTCAGGGACAGATTTCTTTTCCCCCTGCGCCCCGCCTCCGTCGCGCGGATCGGGAAAGGCCAGCAGTTGATCCCCGCTCACCGCGTAGCTCCTGCAACAGCCGCTGGTGCCGCGTCCGCCCCAGCACTCAGTTTCGGCATGCGCATTGCCTGGTCCACCTCACGCATGGTAGCCGCGGCGCGTCCCGCGGCGCGTTCAGACCCCGCTCGCAGCACCTCCATCGCCTGTGCCGGTGTGAACGATGCACGCCGCTCCTGGATAGGCGTCAAGACCTGCACCAGCGCATCCGCCGCCCACTCCTTGCACTGGATGCACCCGATACCTGCCGATCGGCAGCCTTCGTAGACCTCCTGCATGCGCTCCGGCGTAGAAAAAACCTTGTGCAGATCGCCCACCGGACACTTGTCCGGATCCCCCGCGTCGGTTCTGCGCATACGCGCCGGATCAGTCACCATCGTCTTCAGCTTCTGGCGCACCGTCGTTTCTGAGTCGGTCAGCTCAATCGTGTTGCCGTAACTCTTGGACATCTTGCGGCCATCGGTTCCCGGCAACTTCGGCGCAGGTGTCAGCAGTACCTGCGGCTCCGGAAGCACCTCGCGTTCACCCACCCTATAGAACTGGTTGAAGCGCCGAGCAATCTCCCGCGTCAGCTCCACATGCACCACCTGATCCTGCCCTACCGGCACAAATTTCGGCTGATAGAGCAGAATATCCGCCGCCTGCAGCAGGGGATAGCCCAGAAACCCATAGGTGCTCAAATCCTTCTCGCTCAGGTTTTCCTGCTGCTCTTTATACGTCGGCACGCGCTCCAGCCAGCTCACCGGTGTAATCATGCTGAAGCGCAGATGCAGGTCCGCGTGTTGCGGCACCGCACTCTGCAAAAACAGCACGCACCGCTCCGGATCGAGTCCTGCGCCGAGCCAGTCCAGCGCAACCTCTTCCGTGTTCCACCGTAAATTCTCGGTGTTAGCGTAATCAGTCGTCAGCGCGTGATAGTCAGCGATGAAAAAATAGCACTCATATTCGCGCTGAAGCTTCACCCAGTTGGCCAGCGCACCCATATAGTTGCCCAGGTGCAGTCTGCCCGTCGGACGCATCCCGCTCAGCACACGCGAACGTTCCAATCCCGTCATCGTTCCTTCACTCTTCGTCGCCAAATCGGATCCTTCTTCTTATTTTATCCGCGCCAGAACCTTCCCTCATCGCTGCTCGGGCTTTGCCCATCGCTGGCCGAAGTGCCGCAGACGCGCCAGCGTCGCCGCCGCCTGCCCTGATTCGATCGCCTCCGCGCCACGCTCCACACCCTCGCGCAGAGTTCCTGCGATTCCACATGCCACCAGTGCGGCTGCTGCGTTCAACAGGACAATCTCCCGCCTCGGCCCTGTAATTCCCGTCAAAATGTCATACAGGATCGCCGCATTGGCCTCTGCATCGCCGCCTGCCAGTTCCTCCAGGCTGCGCCGCTCCAGTCCCGCCATCTCCGGGGTAACCTTGGCCGCCTTCATCGCCGGATCCTCACCCGGCTCCACGCGCACTGTCACCGACTCTCCCGTCGTCGTCAACTCGTCCATTCCATCCAAACCATGTACGACAAATGCATGCCGCGTCGTCTTCAGCTCCAACAGGGTCCGCGCCACCAGCAGTGCGCGGCTCGGCGCCAGCACCCCGATCACCTGCGTCCGCGCTCCTGCCGGATTTGTCAGCGGTCCACAGAGGTTGAAGATCGTGCGAAAGCCCAATGCCTTCCGCAGTCCGGCAACTGCCTTCATCGCCGGATGAAGCATCTGCGCATGCAGAAAGACAAATCCCGTCTCTCGCAGGCACTCTGCGGCAAGTTTTGGATCGAGCGTAATCGGCACTCCAAGCGCCTCCAGCACATCGGCTGAACCGCACCGCGAAGTCACCGCACGATTCCCGTGCTTGGCTACGCGCGCGCCGGCCGCCGTCGCCACCAGTGCCGCTCCCGTAGAAATATTGAAGGTCGGCGGACCACCTCCGCCGGTTCCGCAGGTGTCCACAATCGACGCACGCTCCTCTTCGGTGAGCGGAATCTCCGTCGCCCGTGCGCGCATCTCCTCCACAAATCCCGCCAGCTCCGCAGCCAGTTCTCCGCGCGTCGCCAGCGCCGTCAGCAGAGCGCCGGCTTCAACCTCGCTCACCTGCCCATCCAGCATCGCTACCAGCGACGCTCGCGCCTCTTCCCGCGTAAGCGCCGCGCCATCCTCGGCTACCGGCTTCAACAGTTCCTTCACGATCGACAAAGCACTCATCCCTTTCGCGGCTCATTCTGCCGCATCGTTTCCTGCCACTACGCACCCGCTCAGGCCGTCAACTTCAGGCTCGCGTTTGCTCCTCGCTTGCCTCGTCCGATACGATGAAGTCGCGACAGGCGCACACCGCCCCCGACCCTCGGAACCTCGTACCGCACTCCGAAACCATCCCGGACCGCGGAATTTTCCCTGCCGCAAGAGAGCGCATCTCAGCATTTATGAAGATACACGAGTATCAGGCAAAGGCAATCCTCGCCAAGTACGGCGTCCCCGTACCGCGAGGTGAGGTGGCGAACACGCTGCCGGAGGCAGTGGAAGCTGCTCGAACCCTGCTGGCCAACGGTGCCACAGGCATCGTCGTCAAGGCGCAGATTCATGCTGGCGGACGCGGCAAGGGCGGCGGCGTCAAGGTTGCCCGCAACCTGACGGACGCAGAAACCGCCGCAAAAAATATCCTCGGCATGCAGCTTGTGACTCACCAGACTGGCCCGGCTGGCCAGAAGGTGCAGCGACTGCTGATTGAGGAGACGGCGACCATCGACCGCGAGCTGTATCTGGGCATTGTGCTGGATCGCGCAGTTGGCAAGTATGTGTTCATGGCTTCCCAGGCAGGCGGCATGGAGATCGAAGAAGTTGCCGCCAAAGACCCCAACGCCATCGTTCGAGAAGTCATTGACCCGGCCATCGGCCTTGCTGCCTACCAGGGCCGCAAGCTGGCCTTCGCTCTCGGACTCAAGCCCACTCAGGTCAATCCTGCGGTTGCGTTTTTCCAGAGCCTCTACAAGGCATTTGTGGAGAGCGACGCGTCGCTGCTGGAGATCAATCCCTTCATTACCACAAAGGATGACAAGCTCTTTGCGCTCGACGCCAAGATGACCTTCGACGACAACGCGCTCTTCCGTCACCCAGAGGTGAAGGCGCTGCGCGATGTGGCCGAAGAAGATCCGCTCGAGGTGGAAGCCAGCAAGTACTCGCTGAACTACATCAAGCTGGACGGCTCGATCGCTTGCATGGTCAACGGTGCCGGCCTAGCCATGGCGACGATGGATATCATCCAGTACGCCGGCGGCAGCCCGGCCAACTTCCTGGACGTGGGTGGTGGTGCTACTCAGGAGCAGATCGAACACGCCTTTGAAATTCTGCTCTCGGACAAGAACGTCAAAGCCATCTTCATCAATATCTTCGGCGGAATCCTGCGCGTTGACCGTCTTGCTACTGGTGTCGTGGCAGCCGCACGCAAGCTCAGCGTGACCATCCCCATCGTCCTCCGGCTGGAAGGCACCAACGTCGAGGAGGGCCGAAAGATTCTTCAGGAATCCGGCCTCAACTTCCAAGTGGGCGCAACCATGAAAGAAGCCGCTGATCTTGTCGTCGCGGCAGCGAAAGCGGGGGCATAAGATGTCTGTACTCGTGGATAAAAATACTCGTCTCATCGTGCAGGGCATTACGGGCAAGGAAGGTACTTTTCATGCCAAGGGCGCTGCGGAATATGGAACCACAGTCGTTGGCGGCGTGACGCCAGGCAAAGGAGGCACGACGCACGAAGGCTGGCCGGTCTTCAATACCGTGACCGAAGCCGTCGAAAAAACCGGTGCCAACGCGACCGTCATCTTTGTGCCGCCACCGTTTGCCGCGGATGCAATTCTGGAAGCCGAAGATGCCGGACTGCCCCTGATCGTCTGCATCACCGAGGGCATTCCCTCGCTCGACATGGTCCGCGTCTGGAGCAAGATCAAAACTTCAAAGTCACGCCTCATCGGCCCAAACTGCCCCGGCGTCATCTCGCCCGGCAAGGCCAAGATCGGTATCATGCCCGCGCGCATCCACAAGGAAGGCACCGTCGGCATTGTCTCCAAATCCGGCACCCTCACCTACGAAGCCGTTCACCAACTCACCCAGCGCGGCATCGGTCAGTCCACCGCTATCGGCATCGGCGGTGACCCGATCATCGGCACCACGCACATCGACGCGCTCAAGCTGCTGAACGAAGACCCCGACACCGAAGCCATCATCATGATCGGCGAGATCGGCGGCACAGCCGAAGAGGCCGCCGCAGCCTACGTCAAGGCCCATGTGAAAAAGCCCGTCGTCGGCTTCATCGCCGGTCAGACCGCGCCTCCGGGTCGTCGCATGGGTCATGCCGGAGCCATCATCTCCGGAGGACAGGGTACGGCTGCCGAAAAGATGAAGGCTATGCGCGAGGCAGGCATCCACGTCGTCGTCTCACCGGCTGACATCGGCGCCAAGCTCGCCGAGGTCATCGGCAAAGCATAACTGCGCATCCCAACACTGAAACACAAGGCCCGCCACTCCGGCGGGCCTTGTGTTTCCATGATGCACAGTCGCTACCAGATGCTGCACGGCTCAGCAATCACCATTGCACCCCCTTTTTTGCACGAGAAGCTTCGGCCAAACTCCGGCATATCCTGCAGGACCGTGTTCGTCCTATATTTGTCCGGCGCATGCGGATCAGTCTCAACCTGCGTGCGCAGCGCCTCAGGACGTGTCTGGGAGCACCACTGCTGGGCATAGGCGATCCAGAAACGCTGTTCCGGCGTATATCCATCCATCGTCGCCGACATATCCACGTGCTTTTCCTCGGTCTTCAACAGCCATGCCATCAGCGCAAGTTTCAGCCCTCCGAGATCGGCGAGATTTTCGCCCAGCGTAAGTTTTCCGTTTAGATGAACACCGGGCACTGCTTCAATCGCGTCATACTGCTTCACCATGCATGCCGCGCGTGCCGTGAATTTCTCCTCGTCATTCTTCGTCCACCAATCCTTCAGGTTGCCGCTTGCGTCGAACTGCCGACCCTCGTCGTCGAATCCATGCGTCAGTTCATGACCAATCGTCGATCCCATGTCGCCGTAGTTTGCCGCATCGTCTTCCTTGCTGCTGAAAAATGGCGGCTGCAGATATCCCGCCGGGAAATTCACATTGTTCTCCTGCGGGTCGTAGTAGGCGTTGACCGTAGGAGGCGTCATCTCCCACTCACTGCGGTCCACTGGCTTGCCGATTTTGGCCAGATCGCGCGCAACGCTGAACTCCTGCACGCGCATCTGGTTGCCTGCCGCATCGTCTTTCACAATCGTCAGCTTGGCATAACTCTTCCACTTGTCCGGATAGCCAATCTTGTTCATCACCCCATGCAGCTTGATCTTGGCCTGAGCCTTGGTCTCGGCGCTCATCCAGTCCAGGCTGTCGATGTCGCGGCTCATGGCCTGCTCGATGGCCAGGGTCAGGTCGAGCGTCCGCTGTTTGTCCGATGGCGGAAAATACCGCGCCACATACACCTGCCCCAGAGCGTCGCCCATCTCGTGGTCCACTCGGCTGGTGCATGTCTTCCAGCGATCCTGCTGCTTCTCGGCGCCATTGAGAATATGCGCGTAGAAGTGCCAGTTTTCCTGCTCGAAGCTCTCCGGCAGGCTGGTCGCCGCATAGGAATGCAACACATGCCAGCGCATGTATGCGCGCAAGGTTTCGATTGGCGTTGTAGCCACCAGTTCGTTCACTGCTGCATAGAACTTTGGCTGTGTTACGTTGATCTTTCCGCTGGCCGGTCCGCCGTAAGCTTTCAGATAATCCGGCAGCGAAAAGTGTGTCATCTGCCGACTCAGTGTCGCCACATCGCTCGGATGATTGACCGCCTGCGGATCGCGCTCCTCGGTTGCTGTGAGAGAAGCCTCAGCCAGCTTCGTCTCGAAGGCCATGACAGCCGCGGCGTCCTGATGAGACTTATCCGCAGGCTCGCCCGCCAGTGTCAGCATCTTCGCAATGTGCGCCACGTACTCGCTTCGAATTTCCGCCGACTTCGCATCGGCGCGGGTATAGAAACCACGCTCGGGCAATCCCTTGCCGCCCGCATCATAGAACGCGATCATCTGAGTCGAGTTGGCATAGTCCGGACTCGATCCCATATCGAAGAAGACGCCCACTCCCATACGCTGCAGCACGCCAACCAGTGACGGCAACTGACGGAAGTTCTTCAGCGCCGCAATCTGGTCCAGCACGGGCTGAAGCGGAGTAATTCCTTTCTCGTTCAGGGCCGTAACATCCATGCAGCTTGCATACTCGTCGCCGATCTTTTGCTCGTTTGGCGTCCTGTTGCTGCCCGTCTCCGATTGCTCCAGAATCCCGCGCAGATGCTCGCGGTTCAGATCATACAATTCACTGAAGCGTCCGTAATAGGACTGGTCCGCAGGCAGCGGATGCTTCTTCAGCCACCCTCCGCACGAGTACTGATAAAAGTCCTGGCACGGGTTCACTGTCCGGTCGATGAGCGTCGGATCGAAGACCCGCAGCGTCGAGCTTGCCTTACCAGATCCACCCGCGCCTGAGCCTGCATCACCCGTCTCTGCACGACCTGAGCCTGCGCTGGATTTCGCGGTTTGCGCCATGCCCGTGGCAGTCACAACAAAGGCAACAACAGAAGTCAACAAAGCAACTGAGATCAGCTTCCCGAACATGCATCCCACTCTACCAGACACCTCGAGATTCATTCACCCTTCGGCAGATTGCTCCTTTCGGTTTCTACTGCACGCTTGCGCGATTGTTGCTGCGATTGTCATCCGGAAGAACGTGGTCCGGATCGACCACCACCGAAGCAACGGGCTTCTCCAACGACCAGATATGCGTCCCACTCTTCAGCCAGGTCTCAACCGGCAGAACCAGACGCTCCTTGGTTCCGTCCCTGAAGCTCACCTCGACCGGCGTTGGCAACACAAGCTGTCCGAGATTGCTCAGCGTCACCGTCTTACCGTCGATCTTCTCCACCGCCACATCGTACTTCCAGTTGTTCAAATACCACCCGCGCCAGAACCATCCCAGGTCTTCGCCGCCCTCGCTCTCCATCTCGCGGAAAAAATCCGAAGGAGACGGATGTTTGAACGCCCAGTCTCGGATGTACTTGCGGAAGGCCCAGTCAAAGCGCTGCGGACCCAGAATCTGGTCATGCAAAAGGACCATTCCGTATGCTCCTTTGAAGTAGCTGACTGGATGACTAAGTGACCAAGGATACGCATCGGCGGGCATCATCAGTGTCGGCGCATCCGGATTATCCAGCACCTTCAGAATCATCTCCGCCGGTTCCCCGCCAGCAGAGTACTCGGAATCGCGCTTCGGTCCAAATTTGCCCCCGGCGAAATCAGCCGACTCCTGGATGTCGATGAACGTATTGAAACCCTCGTCCATGAACGCATGCCGACGCTCGTTCGATCCCACAATCATCGGGAACCAGTCGTGTCCAATCTCATGCGCCGTCACCCAGAAAAGAAACTTCCCCTTGTCCGGCACGCCGTCGAAGACGATGCCCGGATATTCCATCCCTGTGGAAAATCCCGCCACGTTGATCGCGTTCGGCCACGGATACGGATACCAGTGCCGCGAAAACCGCTCTACTGTGTCCTTCACATACTGCGTGGACTGATCCCACGCATCCGGCCCAACGCTCTCCGGCGGGTACACGCTCATGGCAAGCGCCGTCCTGCCTGTCGGCAGGTTGATCCGAGCCGCATCCCAGACAAAGACCGGCGAGGCGCTCCAGGCTACATCGCGTGTCTGATCCATATGAAAGTGCCAGGTCAGGCTCCCGCCCTGTTTCGGACGGCTCTCCCGGTCACCGACCTCCGAAGGCTTGCAAATATAGACCGTGCTGTCGCTGTGACGCGCCCGTTCCAGCCGTTCCATCTCCGTCTTCGTCAACACCTCGGCAGGATTCATCAACGCGCCGGAACCAGCGACGATCATATCCGACGGCACCGTCACCCAGTAATCGAAATTGCCATACTCGAGATAGAACTCGTTGCCCAGATACGGGAGCGTATCCCAGCCGCGCAGATCATCGTAGACCGCCATGCGCGGATACCACTGCGCCATGTCATATATCTCGCCCCTGGCCGATTTTCCCCACGATGTGCGTCCACCCCAGACTCCTGGAATCTGATAGTGATACGCGATATGGATGCGCAACTGCCCGCCGTGTCCGCGTAGCGGCTCCGGGAGTCGAATCTGCATCCTTGTGTCGTTGACAAGCCAATCGGCTTTCACTCGTCCTTTCCCGGATTCAATCTCCACGGAATCGAAGACAAAGCCATCGGTCCAGGTCTTTTCCGCCGTTCCCTGTGCGCCCATTCGTCCGCGCCGTCCCATCAACCCACCCATCACGATATGCGCACGCGAGTCCTGGCGATAGATGTTCTGTTCCAGGCGCAGCCAGACACTGGGCAGAACATCCGGGCTGTTGTTCGTGTAGGTGATGATCTCAGTCGCGTGCAACTCTTTGGCGACCGTATCCAACCGGGCATGAAGTTGATAATCCGCCCGGTTCTGCCAGTAGTTCGGCCCCGGCGCACCGTTGCTCGAACGATAGACATTCACCGGATCCGGCAAGGTCAGCGGCGCAAATGTCGTGCGCGGGTCAAATCCTGCATGCGCATCGAAGCTCGCGGCGCTGTTAGTCGTCTGCTGAGCCGACAAGACAATCGGAGAGATCAATATCAGCGCTGCCAACAGCAACAGGCAAACAGCGGGACGAAACGAGGAGCGGGCAATCAGCACAGGAACCTCTCGTCATAGAAAAGATATTTTGGAGTCGCATTGCCGTAGCTGCGGGAGCGCTACGGCTCGATAGTAGCACGCGCAATTTTCACAGACTCGCTCTGGACAGAAGAAATCGTGGAGTGTCCGGTTGAATTCTGTTCGAAAATGATGGATGCGCCTGTATGTATAGGAGTTTACGGACCTGCAGAGAGTAACCCCTCGGCCAGCAACCGGTTTCTCAGTCACACTGCCTCGTGCGTTCCCACTGCCTCTGCGATGACTCCACGCTCAGTGCGCCGGAGTGGCAGAGCGAGGCTGCATGACGGTGATCCGGGGACGACTTTCAGACTGAAGTTGATGACTGACCTGCTCGATCTCCTGAAAGACACGCAGAAAATTTCTGCCGAGAATCTTGTCGCAGTCGGCGGCGGAGTAGCCGCGCGCCATCAGCGCCTCAGTGACCTTGGGCAGATCGGCGGCGGAGTCGATGCCCTGCGGTAGTTGGCCGGAGATGCCATCAAAGTCCGTGCCTATGCCAACGTGGTCGATGCCGGCGACTTTGGCGATGTGATCAATCTGGTCGATCAGATCGGAGAGCGGTGGACGCGGAATGCGATCGGCGTATTCGCGATCCACCTTATCCAGATCGCCGTAGGTGAGCGTGCGGCCCTCGGCCTTGAATTTGTCGCGCAGCGCCTGCTCGGCTTTCAGCACCTCCGGGCGCTGGGCAATCTGCGCGTTGCGATAAGCCTGCGAGATGAAGCCGGAGTAGAAATTGACCATGACGACGCCACCCTTGGAATCCGGGCCGCCGGAGCGCGCGATGGCGCGCAGCATATCGTCGGTCATATTGCGCGGAGCGTCGCACAGGGCGCGTGCGCCAGAGTGCGAGGCGATGACCGGGGCGCGGCTGATGATGAGCGTGCGATAGAAAGTCTTGTCCGAGACGTGCGAGACATCGACAATCATGCCCAGGCGATTCATCTCATAGACGACATCTTTGCCGAAGTCACTGAGTCCTTCTGCAGTGTGCGGAACGGTCGGATCATCTGCGTCGCCGGAGGAATCCGCCCAGCCGTTGGAGTTGGACCAGGTGAGGGTCATGTAACGGACACCGAGATCGTAGTACATGCGCAGCAAAGCAAGCGAGTGCTCAATGGAATGGCCGCCTTCGATACCCATGAGAAGCGCAAATTTGTGTTCACGATGCGCTTCAAGAATGCCCTCTGCCGTGGTGGTGAAGCGAATCTGATCCGGATGGCGCGCGGCCTGGTTGCGCACAGCGTCGATCAACTCCAACGTGCGATGTGCATACTGACCCTGATAAAGCTTTGGCTCAACCCAGATGGAGAAAAAAGCCGCGCCCAGATTGCCTTTGTGAATTGCGTCGAGATTCACCTGACCGCTGCCCAGCGGATCAGCCAGATCGTAATGGTCATCGACCAGCCGCTGCGGAGTGTCTTCGTGCGTGTCAATGACGATGGCGGCTCGGTGAACCTGCTCCGGCGTGAGCGCCGCACCGAGGTGTGCTGCGCCATGATTGGACGTCGATTGAGCGGATGTCATGGCAGGAACCGCAAGTACGAGCGCAAGGGCCGCGGGAAAGGAGATATGGAGCATGGGATCACGAGCCTCAAGGAAGTGTAAGTAGCAGCGAACATGGAATGAATCGGATTGTAGCAGGTTGGCAAAACAGGGAATTGACACAGTGTCGTGCAAAACAAAAGGCCGCGCACCAAGCACGGCCCGAAGAGTGGATGCACGGCATCAGGCGCGCAAAAAATCTTTCACAACCTGAAGGGTCACGTCGCGCGTCACGTCAGAGATAGCCTCGGTGAGCGGCAGTTGCTTGGGACACGCCTGAACGCAGTTCTGGGCAAAACCGCACTCCTGAACGCCGCCGTCACCAGCCAGCGCACGCAGACGTTCCTCCTTGAGCACCTTGCCCGAAGGATGCGAGTTGAAGAGCTTCACCTGCGCAATCGTCGCCGCACCGACAAATCCGGTTGACTCGTTGAACTGCGGACAGACCTCCATGCAGCAGCAGCAACTGATGCAGTTGGAAAGCGGATAAGCCATCTCCTGCTGCTGCGGAAAGACACGCGGGCCGGAGCCAAGATCGTAGGTTCCATCGACCGGAACCCAGGCCTTCACAGCTTTCAGGTTCTCGAAGAGTACACTGCGATCGACGGCCAGATCGCGCACCACGGGAAACTTTGTAAGCGGCTGGATACGGATCGGCTGTTCCAGCTTATCCACCAGCGCTGAGCAGGCCATGCGCGCCTTGCCGTTGATGACCATCGCGCAGGAGCCGCAAATCTCCTCCAGGCAGTTGGAGTCGTAGGCGATGGGAGTGGTCTGTTGCCCCTCAGCGTTGACGGGATTGGCCGCAATCTCCATCATCGCGGAGATCACGTTCATGCCCGGCTTCCAGGGAACCTCAAACTTCTCCCAGGTCGACGGAGCATCCGGTCCGCTCTGGCGCTTGATTTCGATCTGAATGGTCTTCTCTGCCATCTTTCTCTCCATAGCCGGTGCATACCGGCGATTCACAGGATTCCTACTGCTTCAGCTTGCGGCATCGTAGCGGCGCGGCCGGGGCGGGATATGCTGTATATCCACGTCCTCGTACTCGAAACGAGGCGCGTTGGCCGCCGCGTCGAAGCTGGCTTTGGTGGTTTTGAGAAACTTCTCGTCGTTGCGCTCCGGAAAATCCGGCTTGTAATGCGCGCCGCGAGACTCATCCCGCAACCGTGCACCCTGCGCCACCACGCGCGAAATCTGAAGCATATTCCAGAGTTGGCGCGTGAAGGCAAAGCTGGTATTGGCCCACTGGCTGCGATCGCTCAGGTTGATCCTGTGGTAGCGCTCCATCATCTCGTCGATCTTGTTCTCCGTCTCCAGAATGTTTTTATTGTGACGGATAACGGTAACGTTCTTGGTCATTGTTTCGCCCAGTTCGCGCCAGATACGGAAGGGATTTTCCGTGCCGTCGGAGGAGAGAAGCTGCTTGTTCAGCTCCTGCTGGCGAGCAAGCTCCTGCGCATGTCCGCCGTCGCCCGCGGCTGCCTTCAGCGACTTCGCATAGGCCACGGCATTCGGACCGGATTGGAAGCCACCAAAGATGCAACTGACAAGCGAGTTGGCTCCCAGACGATTGGCTCCGTGATACTGATACTCGGCCTCACCGGCGGCAAAGATGCCAGGAATGTTCGTCATCTGGTTGAAATCCACCCACAGGCCGCCCATCGTGTAGTGCATGCCCGGAAATATCTTCATCGGAACTTCGCGCGGATCGTCACCCACAAATTTCTCGTAGATTTCGAGGATGCCTTCGAGCTTGCGCTCGAGTGTCGCGCGGTCGATGTGGGTCAGGTCGAGATAGACCATTGGTTGGCCGTCAATGCCCAGTCCGTGCTCATAGACAACCTTGTGAATAGCGCGCGTGGCCACGTCCCGCGGGACGAGATTGCCGTACTTCGGATACCACTCTTCGAGGAAGTACCATCGTTCGCTCTCCGGTATGGAGCGCGCGGCACGCTTGTCGCCCGGCGTGCGCGGAACCCAGACTCGACCACCCTCGCCACGGGCTGACTCCGACATGAGCCGCAGCTTGTCTTCCCCGGGGATCGAGGTCGGATGCACCTGAATGAATTCGCCGTTGGCGTACCAGGCGCCCTGCTGATAGAGCGCAGCCTGAGCCGAGCCGGTGCAGACCACTGAGTTTGTACTCTTGCCGAAGATGGCACCGATGCCACCGGTAGCGATGATGATGGCGTCTGCGGGGAAGGTCGTCACCTCCATCGAGCGCAGGTTCATCGCGCAGATGCCGCGCGCGACGCCCTCGGAATCGAGCACTGCGGAAAGAAACTCCCAACCTTCGAATTTACGGACATGGCCTTCGGACTCATAGCGGCGTACCTGCTCATCGAGCGCATAGAGCAACTGCTGTCCCGTAGTAGCCCCGGCAAAGGCCGTGCGGTGATAGAGCGTCCCACCGAAGCGACGGAAATCAAGCAGCCCCTCGGGCGTGCGGTTGAACGGAA
The DNA here is from genome assembly GCA_021816455.1 of Acidobacteriota bacterium. Classification (GTDB taxonomy): domain Bacteria; phylum Acidobacteriota; class Terriglobia; order Terriglobales; family Acidobacteriaceae; genus Acidicapsa. Next base: position 54,771 of record JAKAXU010000003.1, on the reverse strand, counting down.
CCCCCATGCGATCGAGCAGATCGATGATGCCAGGCGCAGCCTCGCACATCGCCTTCACCGGCGTCTGGTTGGCGAGGAAATCCCCCCCGTAAATTGTGTCGTCGAAGTGCTTCCAGGTGGTGTCGCCTTCTCCTTTCAAATTCTTCGCCGCGTTGATGCCGCCTTGTGCGCAAACTGAGTGGGAACGCTTGACCGGAACGATCGAGAAGAGATCGACATTGCCGCCTGCTTCGGCGATCTTGATGACCGCGGCCAGACCTGCCAGCCCGCCACCGACAACGATAATTTTGGGTGCCGCCATGAGTTTGATTCCTATCCTTTCGTGCCAGTTCCGGGAGTCGATTCCGGTCTTGTGCGAAGACCTAGACGCGCAATTTCCTTGCCCGCAGGAACTCCGTGCCATGCCATGCGGGCGCTGTCAGATGCGTTTGCGCCGGCATCACATCCGCCGGAGCATTCCTGTATTCCGGCCCAACGAAGGCGTAGATGCTGGCCAGTCCCATGATGGCCAGAACCACCCCCAGCAGGGCACAGACGTAACCGAAGCGCCGACGAGCATTGGCTCCCGGCGTGATCCCCCATTTGGCTGCAAACAGCCAGATGCCGTAGGAAAAATGCCAGCAGACGGCGATCATCGCGATGACGTAAACGGCCAGCATCCACGGATTGGACAGCTCCATCTGCACTTTGTGGAAGGCGGCGCCAGGATGCTCCGGCAGACTGACCCCCATGAATCGCTGGCGGATGACATGCTGAAGAATGTAGACGAAGGCGATGTAGCCGGTCCAGCGCTGCATCATATACATCCAGTTGCCGGACCACGGGTAGTAGATCACGTTGGCCTTGCCGCGCAAGGCGATATAGACACCGTAGAGCGCGTGATAGGCAAGCGGAATGAAGATCAGGCACACTTCCAGAACGCGCACCAGCGGCAGGCTGTTCAGAAACTTTACCTGTTCGGCGTAGGCAAGCGGCCCCTTGAGCGCCTCGAAGTTCGAAAGCAGATGCTCGATGAGAAATGCCCCAATGGGCACAATGCCGGAAAGCGAATGCAGCTTGCGAAGCAGAAATGAGTTGCCTTTTCCAGCTCGCAGCGGCTCCACACCGCGACCCACAGGGCTGGAAGTCTGGCTTGCATCAGGGCGTGCGGCGGTAGCCATGAGTAGTGCTCCTGAACAAATCAAGTGGACGGCATGAATGGATTCCGGAAAAAGTGCCATTCAAGCCACATCTGCATTATTGGCGTCGGCAAACAAGACCGTCAAGGAAACTGGAGATTCCTTTGCCGCATTACGAAAAATACAGAAAAATCAGTACCAGACCGAAGGCGCGAGGCGACGGAGGGCCCCGCGCAAAGATTGGTCGATCCGTTGTCCGAAACTTTGGTAGCTGCGCGCCCGGAAACCAGAGTAACCAACGGGGTCAACATTGCAGGGAAAACGCAGATAAACACCCGGCTGACCCAGAGAACCGATCACCTGAGCGTAAAGAAGCTGCTCCAGCAGCCGAAGATCGCTCGTGTTCATGCGCCGACGACAGTCGCGAAGATGGCTGTCATAAAATGCGTGGGAGCAGGCAAAGAGCTGCACTCGGGCATCGGCGCCACGCCGCGGCCACGGAAATCGTCGGCAGTCGATCATCAGTTCCGGTGGACCGGGCAGGCAATCGAGTGCGCGGCCAAGCGCCGGAAAGACGAGCCGTCCCGTGGTCTTCACCATGTGGGTCGTCACTCGACGCAGCTCCGAAAGCTCCAGACCAGAGTCAAGCAACTCCATCTCCGTATAGCCATAGTTCAGACCTTTGGGAATCCGATTGCCGGGGATGGAGAGAAACTCGACCGGTTTCTTCCCGGAGTTTTCCTGTTCTGCAATCGCCTTCAACGAGGCCAGATCAGCGCCCGAATTTTCCAGAAAAAGAATGCGAGCGGCGCAGGGATGTGTCTCAGCAAGCCAGAAGCGAAGAGCGCGCTCATAGTCGGCCGTCCGCAGCGCAGGATCCGCGCGCCGGACTCCTGCCTGCGGAGATGGATGAACGGTCGCAGTCATCACCAGGAGCCATGCGGCGGGCACGTTCATCGGATCTTCTGGAATGGAATTGGCGGACATCCGCATGCACTCCTGCGAAACCGAGGTCAAAATTTCAGATCGATTGCACGGGAATCAGCGTCAGGTCATCGACCAGGCCAACCTCGCGCTGCACAAACGGCTCCCCGTAACGAACTCCGGCAAGCAGCCCATAGTGGCGCGCCTCCGCCAGGAGGCGCTCGCGAATCTCATGCTCGGGAACAAACAGCGCGCTTCCCTGCTGCTGATTTCCATACTGCGAACGATAGGCCAGCAAAGCCTTCAACCGCGTCTCAATGTACGGGGTGATATCCACAATGAAAGTGGGTCGCACATCGGCGTACAAGCTTGCATAGACGATTTTGAAGGGACGATGCGGAGTGTCCGGACCAAGGTCGCCCGCCGAAAACTTCGTCAGGCCCGCAAGAAAACAGGCTTCATACCCCAGGGATGCGCAGATGGCATGATCGGGATGCCGCGCTTCGCCGTAGGGCAGGATCACTACACGGGGACGCAGACGGCGGAGAACGCGAGCTACTGCGATGCGATTTTCCAGCGAGTTTGCGATGGCACCGTCAGGAAAATCCAGGGCCTCGCGATGCGCAATGCGGAGGAGGACTGCGGCTTCCGCGGCCTCCGCGGCACGCTCTGCGGCTGTGCCTCGCGTCCCGGATTCCCCGCGCGTCAGATCCAGAATCCCAGTGCGCAGTCCTCGATCCGCCATCCGCAGCAGCGTTCCGCCGCAGGTCTGCTCCACGTCATCCCGGTGGGCGGCGATGGCAAGCACATCCAGAGGCGTCGCTGTGCCCGGTTGATCCATGAAGCCTCACCGCATCAATAGTCGGTGTTGTCCGCGTCTGTTGTCGCATCCATATACGCAACGTCATAGGCGGTGCCAGTGACCATCACGTAAAAGTTGTTGATCGCTGAACCATCGACCGTCGAGAAGATATACACCTGGCCGCCCTCGGCGACATAAACCTTGTGCAGCGTTAGGATCGCGGCAATTCCCGTCAGATCGCCCTGAAATGGCTCCAGCATCGTCACCGAGTTGGTGGCTGTATTGAACATGGTCAGGCAGCCATACGGCTCACCCTTCGCATATCGCTCGCCCTGTTCGCAACGGACAGAGCCGAGCCAGAGCGTGTTGTCGTCGCCCAGAACCATCTTTGTCGGCTGCCCCGGCGCGCCATCGCTCACCGAAATCGCATTCCCCGCTGTGTTGTTGGCCATATTCACGACAGTCAGAAAGCCCGCAAAGAGGCCGTCCGGCTGCGGTTGCTGCCCATAGACGTAAAGCGTTTCGCTGTTTACCAGACCGTTGCTTGCCCCGCCCGGAGTCGGAATCGTAGTCGGCGAGGTCGGGATGGAACCGGACTGCTGTCCGCTCTGAATAATGAGCGGCGCGGTCGGCAGCAATTCGACGGAAGACTGATTTCCGCCACACTCCGGACCGCAGTTGAGGATGTAGGCCGTGCTCCCGTCCGCGCTCCACAGTGCTTTGATGGGGCGGTCAAACTGGATCGGCTTGTGATTGCTGTCGGCCACTTCGAACAGGCACATGCCAGGAGCATTCATCGGCTCGCAATCGACAGCATTCGGCGGCCAGGTCGACGGGCCGCCGCTGTAGGCGGTTGTTTCGAAGCCTTGAAGCCGACGCGGATAATAAGCATAGTTGGAGTTCTGAACGAAAGCCATCGCGACAGAACCGCCCGGATTCGTAGAAACTCGGTAAACGCCAGGCAGACCCAACCTGTACATCTTGCCTGCAACCTTATCCACCACCGTGAAGAAATGCGCCTGCTGGTCGGCTGCAAAGACAAAATTCTGGCTGCGCGTGGTGAAAATGCTGGCCGACAAAGTCCCCAGGTTAGCAATCGCCCCGCCGTTATTTTCCTTCTGGTAATTCACCAGCGTGAACGATCCGTCGCCTGAGCCGTACACGGCTCCGACCTGCTCCTCGGGCATGTTCTGAATGGTGGATGGTTCCGAACCGGAGTACCCCGCGATGCTGAAGCCAGGAACCCGATCGTTGTAGCTCTGGCGGATGTCGTAATACGCATCCACAATCTGGAGCGCCCCCTTGCTGAAGGGGCTTGGATTCTGAATCGCGATCAGAACACGGTTGGAGATTCCGCTGGGGGGCAGAAGTCGACCGGCGAAATACAGGTTGTTTCCACAGCCCGAAAGCACAGCGGCGACCATCAGAGCCGCCAGGGCGCAGAGCGCGAGACCCCTTTTCTTCAAAATCCTCTACCTCATTCAAAACGAGCTGTCTGGCCAAGTATAGCAAACCAGGGCACCGGAACAGCTTCGCAGCATACACCGGAAAGCGCAGCGCGCTTCTGCCTATGCATTGCCGTTCCGGGGGCTGATTCCGTGCGTGCTTCCATCCTTTCGACGCAGCAGGCAGCCAGTCGAAAGCAGCATACACACGCAGCAGGGTTTCACCCAGGTCCCGGGAACTCGATCTGCATGTCTGCAATACTCATCGCCCTTTAAAGGACGCACCAGCCGACAGCAAAACGCGGTAGCATCATAGGTATCGTGGCAAGCACAAATCACCCCTCTCTTCTAGCGAAGCTCTTTCAGGACCGGCCCGTGTTGTGCGATGGCGCAATGGGTACGGTGCTCTACGGACGCGGCGTTTTCATTCACCGTTGTTACGACGAGCTAAACCTCTCGGACCCATCCCTGATTCTGGCGATTCACGAAGAGTATCTGCAGAGCGGCGCAGAGATTCTGGAGACAAATACTTTCGGCGCGAATCGATTCCGACTGGAGCGACACGGGCTGAGCGACAAGGTCTGCGATATCAACGCCGCCGGAGTTCGCATCGCACGCGAAGCCGTGGCGCATTTCAAGGAAAAGCAGGCCGGTGAGGCGTGGATCGCCGGGGCCGTGGGACCGCTTGGCGTGCGCCTCGAACCGCTTGGCAAGGTTGCTCTTTCCGAAGCGCGCGAAGCCTTTGCCGAACAGATACAGGCGCTGGTGAACGCCGGAATCGATCTGCTGATCGTCGAGACCATGCCCGCCGTGAATGAAGCGCGCGAAGCCTTGCTTGCGGCAAAGTCGATTGCACCGGATTTGCCGGTTGCCGTCATGCTCACTGTGGACGACGAAGGACGCTGCCTCGACGGCACATCCCCGGAGCAAGCCGCATCTGCATTGACCGAAGCCGGAGCAGACGGAGTCGGCTGCAACTGTTCGACGGGGCCATCGACGGTCTTGACGGCTGTCGAATCGATGCGTACCGCCACCCATCTGCCTCTGATGGCGATGCCCAATGCCGGAATGCCGCGTGCCGTCGAAGGCCGAAACATCTATCTCTGTTCCCCGGAATACATGGCGAGTTTCGCGCGCAAAGCCGTAAAGGCGGGAACACAGTTTGTCGGCGGATGCTGCGGTACGACGCCCAATCATATTCGCGCCATGAAGTCCGCTCTTCGGGCCATTGACGCGCAGACGCACATCGCGCTCACCGAGCCGACCCACGCCGAAATGAGCGCTGAAACTCCGCCCCTGCCGCTGGCGCAGCGGTCTACCGTCGGAAGGCTGATCGCGGAAGGAAAATTTGTTTCGATGGTGGAGATCGTCCCTCCGCGCGGAATCGACTCTTCCAAGGAGATTGAGGGAGCGAAGCTGCTCACCTCGCTCGGCATCCACGCGATCAACGTGCCGGATTCGCCCCGTGCCTCCGCCCGCATGAGCGCGCAGAGTCTGTGCATTCAGATACAACAGCAGACCGGCATCGAAACCGTGCTCCACTACACGTGCCGGGACAGAAACATCCTGAGCATTCAGTCCGATCTACTAGGAGCATCTTCGCTTGGACTGAAGAATGTTCTCTGCCTCACCGGCGACCCGCCGAAGCTCGGAAATTATCCCGATGCGACGGCTGTTTTCGACGTGGATGCGATCGGCCTGGTGAATATCGTGCGCCGCCTGAATCACGGCCTCGATATCGGATCGAATGCCATCGGCGGCTCCACCAATTTCACCATCGGAGTGGCGGCCAACCCCGGCGTGCCAGATATCGAGCAGGAGTTGCGACGCTTCGCCTGGAAGGTGGATGCCGGAGCCGAGTACGCGATCACTCAGCCGGTCTTCGACCTTCGCCTGCTGGAACGTTTTCTGAAGCGGATCGAATCCTTCCGCATTCCGGTCATTGCCGGTATCTGGCCATTGACGAGCTTGCGAAATGCCGAGTTCATGCGCAACGATTTGCGCGTCTCCATGCCCGAAGCCGTGATGCTGCGCATGGCCCAGGCAGAGACGCCGGATGCTGCGCGCATCGAGGGAATTCGCATCGCGCAGGAAATGCTGGCCGAGGTGCGACCCATGGTGCAGGGCGTGCAGGTAAGCGCTCCGTTCGGGCGCTATGGGCTGGCAGCGGAGATTCTGGAATCCATTCTGCCCGGCTCGACAACGAAACGCTCTGCCTCCTGATAATTCTGAAATCCGAATGAAGCAAAGCAGATAGAAAGAAGAACGACAATGGCCAAGTTTGAAGATTCCCTGCACAAGCTGGAGATAATCGTGCAGCAGCTTGAGCAGGGCGAATTGACTCTGGAAGATTCTGTGCGACTTTTTGAGGAAGGCGTCCGTCTGTCGACGGCGTGCCGACAGGAACTGGATTCCGCAGAGGGACGCATCCAACAGCTTATCGCCAAACGGGATGGAACGTTGCGCGTGGAGCCATTCGAAACAGAAGATTGAATTGGAAGATGGAAGCGGAGAAGCCGAACACGCGATTCGTCCGGGAAGATTCCGGGCAGTATGCGGGAGATTCAGAACGCGGATGAAAACGTTTTATGGCTCGCCTGAAAGCCTTTCGATGCGTCTTCTTTCAAGCCTGCATCCAAACGAAAGGAAGTGAAAGCGGTGAAGGATCAGGAAAAACAGGCGTTCAGCATGATCGGTTATACGGCGCTGGTCACAGGCGGCGCAAGCGGAATCGGGAAAGCGACCGTCCGCGAACTGGCGCTTGCCGGCGCGCGCGTCTGGATCGCAGATATCCAGTTGCAGGCTACACAGAGGCTCGAAGCAGAGCTAACAGCCCAAGGCTTACAGGCCGAAGCAGTTCGCATGGATGTGACAGATATGGATTCTATCCGCGCCGTCCGCGAAAAACTCGACCGCCTCGACGTGCTGATCAACAACGCAGGGATCGGACACGTCGGTTCCATTGCCACGACAGAGGCGGAGGATTTCGACCGCCTGATGAACGTCAACGTGCGCTCGGTCTATCTGGTGACCCGCACGATGCTTCCACTGCTGCTTGCCAGCGAACGAAAAGGATGCATCGTAAATATCGGATCGGTTGCAGGAATGATTGGCATCCGGCAGCGTTTCGCCTACTGTGCCACCAAGGGCGCGGTGCTTGCCATGACGCGCCAGCTCGCCGTGGAGTATCCACGCGAACTGCGCGTGAACGCCATCTGCCCCGGAACCGTGGAGACGCCGTTTGTGGAAGGATACCTCGACAAATATCATGCCCATGAAAAGGAAAAAGTGCGGGAAGAGTTGCGCGCACGCCAACCGATCGGGCGACTGGGAACGCCGGAGGACGTAGCGGGGATGGTGCGCTATCTGGCCTCTCCGGCGGCAGGTTTTATCACCGGATCGTTGATGACCATCGACGGCGGATGGACAGCGGCATAATCCAAACATCGATTGCACAAAACCGGGGGAAACAGTGAAACTAGTGACTTTTTCGACGCACGAGCGCATCCGCAAACCGGGTGTTTTGCTGGAGGATTCCAGGGAAGTTGTTGACCTTTCGCGCAGCTACAAAACCACACTCCACGCAATCCAAAGCCCAGACCCGGAGCCTCCGGAGGCCGCGCGTTTTCCGTTGGACGAAGTGCGACTGCATGCGCCGCTCAGCAATCCTCCACGCATCTTCTGCATCGGCTTGAACTATCGCGACCATGCGATGGAATCGAAGCTCGATCTTCCAAAATTTCCCGTCGTGTTTTTTAAGATGGCTCCTTCAATCGTCGGTCCGGAAGAGACGATCGTGCTTCCACGGGAGACACTAGAGCCGGATTACGAAGCAGAACTCGCCGCTGTCATCGCCAGAGGCGGATACCGCATCCCCGCAGAGGCGGCGATGGAGCATGTCTACGGTTATACGATCGTCAATGATGTGAGCGCGCGCGATGTGCAGTTTTCCACCTCGCAGTGGTCTTTGTCCAAGAGCCTTCCAACCTTCTGCCCGATGGGTCCGTCGATTGTGACCAAAGATGAGATACCGGATCCGCACGCCCTGCGCATTCGGCTTGAGATCGATGGTGAGATATTGCAGGACTCCAACACGTGCGAGCTGATCTTCCGCATTCCGGAACTGATTGCCTACATTTCGTCTCTGACCCCTCTGCTCCCGGGCGATATCATTTCGACCGGTACACCGAGTGGCGTAGGATTCGCGCGCACTCCCCGGCGCTGGCTGCGCAACGGAGACAGGGTCAGCATCACAATCGACGGTCTGGGAACACTCACAAATCCGGTGGCGGCAGAGTCGGCGTAGCCATTGCTGGTTGCACTAGCCGGAGGAACGCAGAACCTCTTCAGACCAGCCGATAGACGCGCTGCGCGTTGCCGCCCAAAATCGCCTCGCGCTCCGCTCCCGTGCAATTGCGCAGCAGATCCTCCACCGCTTCGCACCAGCGCGCATAGCTCGCCGCAACCGTACAGACCGGCCAGTCTGAACCAAAGAGCAGTCGCGATGGTCCAAAAGCCTCCAGCGCGACTTCCACAAATGGCCGCAACTCTTCGACCGTCCAACGGTCAGCATCAGCTTCGGTAACCAGGCCGGAGAGCTTGCAGGAGACATGCTTGCGCAAGCCAAGTGCGCGCAGGTGCGTCGCCCAGGGCTGAAGCTCACCGGCGGCAATACGCGGCTTCGCCATGTGGTCCAGGACGATGACCTGATCTGGATGCCGATCCACAAAGCGCAGCGCCTGCTTCATCTGGCGCTCGACGATCAGCAGGTCATAAACAAGGCCGGTGGCAGGACCGGTGGATTGCAGCAAACGCATCCCTCGATGGAAAGCCTCGTCCTCGAAAAAAGCATCTGGCTCCGCCTGCAGGACATGACGCACACCGCGTAGTTTGGGCTGGCCGATGTAGCGATCAAGCAATGCGTGAAACGTCGGCGATGCTAGCGGAAGCCAGCCAACCACTCCGGCAATCCATGGCGTGGAAGCGGCCAGTTCGAGAAGCCAGTCCGTTTCTGCCAGCGACTGGCGCGCCTGCACGGCGATGGTTGCCTCCACACCGCTGGCGCGAAGCTGCGGTGCAAGATCGGCGGGCAGAAAATCGCGCCGGATTTCCTGCATCGTATCGTCGATCCACTCAAATTCCTGCTCCGAATAGTTCCAGAAATGCTGATGTGCATCGACGCGTCCAAGCGTGACGGAGAGAGGGTTCGGACTGGTTGCAGTCATCGGATTTTGCAAGAGCAGTGACTCCTGCCCGTATGATATTCTCGGCAGTCGCCTGTTTCCAGCGACGCACTGTTACGCACACAGCAAGACACGACAACCACGCCCAAGGATACTCCGTGATGCTACGAATCCCGATTCTCGGCTTGCGTTTCTCTTCCCTGCTCGCCGCAATGCTGACAACCCTTTCCCTGGTGGCTCACGCACGCGCACGCTGGAGTGAAGCGGAAGCCCAGGCCTGGCAGGCAAAGCAGCCTCCTATCCTGACCGGGGGGAATTTTCTTCCCTCCGATGCCATCAATCAACTGGAGATGTGGCAGGCTGCGAGCTTTGATCCGGCAACGATCGATCGCGAGCTAGGTTATGCCCAGAGCGTAGGCATGAAGACGATGCGCGTCTTTTTGCACGATCTGCTGTGGGAACAGGACTCGGCGGGAATGCAGCAGCGGATGAACACGTTTCTTGCCATTGCGGCAAGGCATCACATCCGACCGGTCTTTGTCCTCTTCGATTCCTGCTGGGATCCCTATCCAAGACTGGGGCCGCAGCGACCGCCGATTCCCGGCGTGCATAACTCTGGCTGGGTGCAAAGTCCCGGCAAAGTCGCGCTGATGGACCCGGCGCAGCAGCCGCGGCTCGAAGCCTATGTGAAGGGCGTGATCGGCGCCTTTGCACAGGATGACCGCATCCTGGCATGGGATCTATGGAATGAGCCGGACAATACCAACGGGCCGGAGTATCACTGGATGGAACCGCCCGGCAAGGTGGCGCGCGTAGCGGCTTTGCTGCCGCAGGTCTTCGACTGGGCACGCTCCGTGAACCCTTCGCAGCCGCTGACCAGCGGTGTTTGGCAGGGCGATTGGTCCAGCCTTGTGAAGATGAGCGAAGTCGCGCGAATCCAGATCACCGAATCCGATATTCTGAGCTTCCACAACTATGGCTGGCCTGAGGAGTTCGAGCAGCGCGTGAATGAGTTGGAACAATTTCATCGTCCGATCCTCTGCACCGAATACATGGCGCGCAGCGTGGGCAGCACCTTTGACACGATCCTGCCTGTCGTCTGGAGCAGAGGCCTGGTAGGAGCGATCAACTGGGGCCTGGTCGTGGGGAAAAGCCAGACCAACCTGCCGTGGGATTCCTGGCAGCGTCCTTACGTCATCGAGCAACCGCCCATCTGGTTTCACGATCTCTTCTATCCGGACGGCAGACCATACCGTACGCGCGAAGCCGCAATTTTGCGCGACTACAACAGCCGCAACCGCACAGGGACAACAAAATGAAACCAATCTACATCGCGGCCTATTTTCAATCGCCATTCGGAAAACTGATGGCAATGACACAGGAACAGATGCTGGCAGCCGCTGTAGCAGGCGTCTGCGCAGAAGCACGGACCGAAGCTGCGAGCATTGATTCGGCTTCGATCGCTTCGGCGTGCAGTTTTTCCCTCCACCAGCAGGGACTGCTTTCCGGCCTGCTGGCCGGTGTTCCGGGCATGGAAGCCAAGCTTATCGAGAGCGTCGAAAATGCCTGCGCTTCCGGCGGACAGGCGATTTTAAACTGCATCCTGCGCCTGCAGGCCGGCATGGGCGAAACCGCGCTCGCAGTTGGCATCGAAAAGATGCGCGACGAAACGGGAAAGGCCGACGGACAGCGCGTGGGCGAAGCGCTCGGATATTTTTCCGACCCCGCGGAGCGGTCCGGCAAAGTCTTCGTTTTTCCGCATATCTTTGCCGAGATCATGCGGGACTATATGCAGGCGTGGAAGGTCAGTGAACGACAGTTGGCCTCCATTGCCGTGACTGAGTATGCCAATGCTCGGCACAATCCTTACGCACAGATGCGGACAACCGAATTGACACTGGAGAACGCTGTCACCATCGCCGGAACGAACCGGTATCTGGTGGAAGGACTGCCGCTCAAAACCTACGACTGTTCGCAGATCACCGACGGCTACGCGGCTCTTCTGCTCGCAACCGGGGATGGATTGGAGCGCCTGGGGTTGCACGCGAAAGATTGCGTGCAGATCGCCGGCTGGGGCAGCGCGGTCGATCCTTTGCAGCATGGACGACGCAACGTCCTCCATCCAGAAGCGGCTTATCGCGCGACTCGGAGTGCATTTGCGATGGCGGGAGTGACACCGGCAGAGATTCAGACGGCGGAGGTCCATGACTGCTTCACGGTGATGGCCGCGCTGGCGGCGGAGATACTGGGACTTGCGGCGCCGGGTCGAGGCGCTGCTTACTGGGCTGATGGAAATGCCGCGGTCGATGGGTCTTGCGCTCTGAATACCTCCGGCGGGCTGATCGCCAAAGGACATCCTGTCGGCGCAACCGGAATTGCCATGGTGGGCTGGGCTGGCTGGCAACTGCTGGGCAGGGTGCCCGCACCGCTGCAGGTGCGCAATGTGCGCCACGCGGCAACATTCAATATCGGTGGGCCGGTCTGTGCCTCGGTATCAACGGTTCTGCGTGCGCCGCAGTAAAAGTCAGAATCAGTATCGTGGAGGTGCGATGATCGAGACTCGGCGCGGTTTTCTTGAATTCGCAACGGCTGCCTGCATCGGATCCGCGCTTCCCTTGCGTGGATATTCGGCACACGAAATACAGCCTGCCCAACTTCGCTTTGGAGTGAACTACACTCCGCGGCGACTCTGGTGGTACTGCTGGCAGGACTGGAACCAGCAGGCAATTCAGGACGATCTGGATGGGATCGCAGCCCTGGGCATGGATCATATCCGCGCGCAGTGCCTGTGGCCGATCTTCCAGCCTGGAATCAACGTTGTGAACGAACGGGCCGTCGAACATCTGCATCAGTTGCTGGAGGCCGCGGATCGTAGCGGACTCGACGTTGAGGTCACCGTCCTGAACGGCTGGATGAGCGGATTGTCTTTTTTGCCGGCCTGGACTGCGCCGCTGGCTCGGCCACAGAAGAACGAAAACTGGAATCTGTTCACCTCGCCGGAGGTTCTCGAAGCCCAGAAACTGCTCTTCCACCGGATCGCCGAAATCATCGGCTCTCATCGACGTTTTCTGGGATTCGATATCGGCAATGAACTCGGCGTACTGATGACAGGAGCAAATGCAGTCGAGCCTGTGCTGGCGGACCAGTGGGCTGGAGAAATCCTGAACACATGCAGCCAATTCGCGCCCGGTCGCTTTCATGTAAACGGCGCGGATCACTCTCATTGGTTTGCTGATTTCGGCTTTTCCCGCTCAACCCTTGCAAACACGGGTGCAGCCACTGCAATTCACTCTTACATCTACTTCGATGGAGTGCTGGACCGGTTCGCTTACGATTCACCGCAGGCCAGACACCTGGCGGCATACGAAGTGGAACTGGCAACCGCGTATCAACACGATCCGGCGCGGCCCGTCTGGGTGGAAGAGATCGGCGTCGGGGACGTGGAGATGCCCGCGACGGCGAAACCGAATTTTATGCGGCACACCGTACACAATCTTGCCAGATGCAGCAATCTCTGGGGAATCACATGGTGGTGCTCGCACGATATTGACCCGAAAATCGCGAGCTTCGGCAGCTATGAATATACGCTTGGACTTCTCGACCTAAGTAATCGCCCCAAGCCGCAAGGCAAAGAGTTTGCCACTCTGGCGCACGAACTGCGAACTGGCCGACCGGCTCCGACAACTTCGAGAATCGCGCTTGTCATACCAGATCGAGGACTGAGTCAGAAACCCTGGCCCTCCGACTGGCGATACGCTTCGGCATGGATGAACCTGATGACCGTCGGCAAGGATCCGGCGATTGTCCTTGAAAGCCGCGCCAAAGATCAAAACTATCTCCGCCTGCGCGGAATCACATCGCTGATCCCTCTGACGCAGGCATAAGCTGTTGCCAGGCGAAACTCGGGCGAAGAGGAACCCATTCGGTCTTGGTTACACAGCAGGAATCCACTGCATCAGCATATCCGGGAAAATTCCGAGCAGGACAACCGCCACGGCAATCGCAACCAGTAGAAAAAGCTCCAGGCGCGTAACCTTCAACGGAGCGGAAATAACGGCGGGAGTCACGTAGGCGCGCTTGAGAACCTGTAAATAGTAGTAGAGCGAGACTGCGCTGCCTGCAATAGCGAGCATGACCAGGCCAAGTCCCCATCCCGATGCGAGCGGTGCGCGCAACACAGCGGCAAACATCTGAAACTTCACCCAGAAACCAACCAACGGTGGAATTCCGGCAAGCGAAAGCAGAAAGACCAGCAGCGTGGCCGCAAGCAGCGGACTGCGCGCGCTCAGACCGGCAAAGGCGTCCAGGCGATCACTGCCTGCACTGCGCTCGACAATGGCCACGACGCCGAAGGCTCCAACCGTCGTCAGCGCATAGGTCACGGCATATGTCATTACGGACTGATCGCCTGCCAGGGTATGCGCCGCGATGCCCAGCAGCATGTATCCGGCATGTGCGATGGCCGAGCAGGCAAGGATGCGACGAACACTCGACTGGACCAGTGCCGAGAGATTTCCCAGCACGATCGAGGCTGCCGCCATGCAAAGCAGCGTCGCCGTCCATCCCCACGCGGGGACCAGCGCAGCAGTGACAGCGATGAGCACGGCGAAGCTGGCAACCTTGGAGCCGGAGGCGATCAGAGCAGCCACCGGAGCGGGCGCGCCCAGATACGTGTCTGGCGCCCAGAGGTGGAACGGAACCGCAGCAACCTTGAAGCCCAGGCCAACCGCGGCCAGAACCAAAGCAACCAAAGCGAGGGGCGTAAGCGGAGCAATCGCCAAGGAAGCGGCAATCGCCGAAAGGCTCGTCGTTCCGGTCAAGCCGTAGAGGTAGCTGAAGCCAAAGAGCATAAACGCTGCCGACATTCCTCCGAAGAGGTAGTACTTGAGCGCAGCTTCGGCCGATGCCGCCGAATCTTTGGCAAATGCGGCAAGAACATAAAGCGAGAGACTCAGCATCTCAAGCGCAACAAAGATGATCAGCAGGTCACGCGCAGCGGCTACCAGCATCATGCCCGTCGTTGCCAGCAAAACCAGCGCGACGTACTCGCCCGGGTTGCGCGTGAAGCGCACGGAGAGGCCAAGCAGCAGAACCAGAGTCGTGAGGATGAGGATGCAAGACTGTGCCGCGACAACCGTCGGCGAGGAAACCAGCGCGCCACCCATCACAGACGCGATGCCGACGTGCATCTCCAGCCAGGCGAACGAAAGCACCGCTCCAATCGATCCCAGCAAACTGGCTACACGCATGCGGGTCGCCGTCGTCTCGCCTCGCATCCAGCCCAAATCCACAACAAGGATCACCAGGGAGACAATTTCCAGGATCGACTCCGGCCACAGAATGCTGAAAAGATTGCCGTAGGCTGCGGCTGTCATAGACGGCCTCCCGTCAGCAGAGTATGGGGCAGCGCGAGAACTGCCGGAGTAATCTGGTCCAGCAACAGTCGAGGTGCCAGTCCGACCGCGAGACTGGCCGCCAGCAGCAGCACGACCCCTGCTTTCTCTGCCCAGGTAATCGGATCAAAGACATGCAGCTCCTGCGATGGAAGGGATAAAGCCGATGGCGAACTGCCTGCCGGGGCATCGCTGAAAAATGCCTTCTGCATCGCGCGCCAGGTATAAGCAACTCCCACTACGATCCCCACTCCGGCAATCACCGTAAAGACCGGGAAGGCCGCCCACGCGCCGATCAGCACCTGCAACTCCGCGATGAAGCCGCTGAATCCGGGCAGACCCATGGAAGCCATGCCCGCAAGAACGAAGAGCCATGCAGCAAATGGAAGCGTGCGACTGAGGTGCATCCTGCTCAGCGCGCTCAGGTCTCGCGTATGGGTGCGCTCATAAACGATGCGGCCCACCGTAGCAAAGAGCAGCCCGGCGAGTACGCCGTGAGAAAACATCTGGAGCACCGCCCCGTCGAGACCGATCTGGCTCAATGACATCAACCCCAGCAGAACCAGCCCCATGTGACTGACGCTGGAGTAGCCAATGACGAACTTGAAGTCATTCTGGATTAGCGCCACTGCGGCTCCATAGACGATCCCAATTACCGCGAGCAATGCAAAAACCGCCCTCCATGAGCCGATGCCGAGGAAGCTCCATCCCCACGGATCGAGGCCATGCGGGAACAGCGTCATCGCAACGCGAAGACACCCGTAAGCGCCCAGTTTCATCACCACGCCAGCCAGCAGCATCGATGCCGCCGTGGGAGCCGCAACGTGGCCCGTTGGCGCCCAGGTGTGCAGCGGCCAAATGCCCGCAAGAATTGCAAATCCCAGAAAGACCAGCGGAAAGGCCCACATCTGGAACGATACTGGGAATGCAAACTGCTGCAATGCGGCAAGATTCAGCGTGTGTCCACCAGAGATGGCGTATGCCGCCAGCAGGCCTACAAGCACCATTGCCGACCCGAGAAACGAGTAGAGCGCCAGCTTCATCGCCCCATACTCGCGACGCGTGGAACCCCATATCGCGATCAGAAAATACTTGGGAACAATGGCAACCTCATAGAAGACGAAAAACAGAAAAAGATCCGCGGAGAGAAAGACACCGTAGACCCCGCCGATCAGCGCCAGGTAGAACCCAAAAAATTCATTCACGCGCCGATCGATGTTCCATGAGAAAAGAACTCCGGCTACCGCTGCGAAGCCGGTCAGCAGAACCAGCACGCGGCTGATGCCGTCGGCCGAGAGCGTATATCGGATGCCCATCGCCGGAATCCACGCTGCATCCACAATCGGAGCGACGCCGGACTGCGTAAAGAACGCCAGAACAGCAAGGATCAGCCCGCCCAGCGCAGTAACCAGGGCAAGAGCGCGCGCCATTTGCGGCCGCCCCTGCGTGAACAGGGCGATCAGCAATGCGCCGCCAAAGGAAAGATAGATCGTCCACGCAAGCATCAGAATCTCCACCCGTCGATAAGATGAAGGACGGTCGGATTGATTACGCCAAGAAGAATCTGTGGCACAAGGCCCAGAAGCAGCATCAGCACGAGAGCCGGTGCAACAGCCACCCGCTCCGTCAAAGTCAGGTCCGGCATCGCGCTCCAGCGATCCCGCAGAGGACCACTGAAAACGCGCTGGAGAACGGTAAGAATCACGGCAGCCGTAATCAGAAGTCCGAGCACTGCAACCGTCGCCGCCTGCCAGGCCAGCGGGAAGACTCCGCGGAAGATCAGAAATTCACTGACGAATCCGTTCAGCCCGGGCAGGCCCAGCGACGAAAAGAGTGCAATCCCCATCAGGCCGCAAAAGACCGGCACTTTCTTCCGCAACCCGCCAAAGTCGTCCAGCAACAGCGCGCCCTTGCTGCGCTCCTCCAGCATGCAGAGGAACCAGAAGATGGTGGCTGCGGTCAGGCCATGATTGAAGATTTGCAGAATTGCCCCGTCCAGCGCAGCAGAAGCGCTCAACGTCCGCGCCGGGTCGCCAGCCGTCGGCAACAGCACCGCGAAGAGGGCCAGCAGACAGTAGCCCAGATGATTGATTGACGAATAGGCAAAGATACGTTTCAGATCCTTCTGCACCACCGCGGCCCACGCTCCGGCCACCACAGTCAGCACGGCCAGCGTGAGCAGTTCGCCGCGCAATGCGAACAGCTCCCTGCCGAAGATCGGAAGCGCGATCCGGATCAGCCCATAGACGCCCATCTTCGACATCGCCCCGGTCAGCAGGATAGTGATCGCCGTCGGCGCTTCGGCATAGGTCTCCGGAAGCCATGTGTGGAACGGCATCAGCGGCACCTTGACGGCAAAACCTAGCAGGACTCCGCAGGCCAGCAACATTTCCAGATGACCGAGGTGTGCTTCGACCAGCCGATGCAGCTCGCCCGTTGAAGCCAGTTGCGCAAGCGCGAGAAAATCCATGCCGCCCGTCGCAACGAACAAGGCCAGGAACGACAGTAGCAACGCTACCGAACCGACCATCGTGTACACAAAGAACTGGGTCGCTGCCGGACCCCGGCGCGGCCCTCCCCACAGGCGAATCAGGAAAAAAGCTGGAATCAGGCTCAGCTCCCAGTACAGGAACCAGTGGAAGAAATTCAGCGCGGTAAAGGTGCCGAAAAGTCCAGCCTCCAGCAGAAGCACCAGACCGAAATACAAGCCCGGCTGACGCAACACCGAGCGGGAGGCAAAGAGCGAGATGACCGTCACCAGCGCCGCCAGCACCAGCATCATGGCACCCAGGCCATCCACGCCCAGGTGGTACTCGATGCCCAGGTCCGGCACCCACACCGAGCGTTCCACAAAGACCATCCGGCCGACCGTGCCGACCGAAAACCATATCCACACCGATCCTGCAAGCGCGATGAGCGAGACGGCCAGCGCGATCATACGCGCTCGCGCACCGGCAAGCCCGGCAAGCACTGCGCCCGCAACCGGCAGCGCCGTCAGAAAAGAAAGAACATGGCTCATAGCTTCACCTGCCCGAGTGTGGAGGCTACCACCATCAGCCCCAGCAGGAGCAGCAGCAAGCCGAGGGCCAGTGTACGAAGATAACCCGGTGCGCGCCCTGTTTGCAGCCACGCCAGCACTCCTCCGGCCGTTGTCAGCTCCTCGCAACCTTTGTCGAAGCCGCCATCGATCCACTGACCGTCCACAGATTTGTTCCATTGCCCGAGGGCCTGGAAACCATCGGCGACCAGCGCCACAAGACCACCCCACAGCCGACGATCCAGCCACGCGGCAAACGCGGCGCACAAAGCATACGCGCGCAGGAATGTCGCCCCATACAACTCGTCAAAGTAGAGCCGTGACTCCAGCCATCGAAAGACCGTCGGCGACGCCGTCTGCAGAACATCCGGATCCGCATCGCTGTCATTTGCCTTCGTGACATAGAGCCGCCATCCAACGCCCAGCGCCAGCAGAACCAGCAGCGAAGTTGCCGCCATCAGCGGGAGCAGGCCCGGCTCGCCGAATCCGGCAAAATCAAAGGCCAGCGGACGACTCTCCAGGAAGGCGGTGAACCACGGCCATGCCGGTGTTCCCAGCAGTCCCAGAGCCATGGCAAAAAACGCCAGCACCGCAAGCGGAACGGTCATCACCGCGGCCGACTCATGCGCATGTCCGTGGCCGCGCCACCTTCCCAGGAAGACGTATCCCACCTGACGCATCATGTAAAACGCCGTCAGCAAAGCTCCGATCAGCAGCATCCAAAACGGCCCCTGCGAGACAGGCCAGTGGTGCGCCGCGCCCACAATCGCGTCCTTGCTCCAGAAGCCGGAAAACAGAATCGGAAATCCGCTCAACGCCAGCATGCCGACCGTATAGGTGGCAAAGGTAAGCGGCATATCCGAACGCAGTCCGCCCATGCGCCGAATATCCTGCTCCTCGTGGCAGCCATGAATCACAGAGCCAGCGCCAAGGAAGAGCAGTGCCTTGAAGAACGCGTGCGTGATCAGATGGAACATCCCAACGGCCACGCCACCCGTGGCCAGCCCCACCATCATGTATCCAAGCTGAGAGACCGTCGAGTAAGCAAGAATGCGCTTGATATCGAACTGCGCCACCGCGACAAGCGCTCCAAAGAGCGCCGTTGTCGCGCCAATCCACGCCACCACGGTCAGCGGAACCGTCGTCGTTCCCGCACCGGCGCCCGCGCTCATCAGCGGATAAACGCGCGCAACCAGATACACTCCGGCAGCCACCATCGTCGCCGCGTGAATCAGCGCCGAGACCGGCGTCGGACCTTCCATCGCATCCGGCAGCCACACATGCAGCGGAAGCTGACCGCTCTTGCCCGCTGCCCCCGCAAAGATCAACAATCCGATGGCTCCTGCGGCGCTCAGTCCCCACGCCGCATGCTGGCTCAGCAGCACCGCCAGCGCGGCTGGTTCCATCGCTCCTGCTCCGTGGTTATAAAAAAGCAGCGTCCCGGTCTGTGCAAAGAGCCACACCATGCCCAGCAGAAAGAAGATGTCGCCCACGCGCGTCGTCAGAAATGCCTTCTTCGCAGCCGCCGCGGCGCTTGGCTTCTGATACCAGAAGCCGATCAGCAGGTACGAGGTCAATCCGACGATCTCCCAGCACATGAACAACAGCAGCAGGCTGTTAGCGATCAAAACGCCAAGCATCCCTCCGGCGAAGAGCGCCAGAAAACAGAAAAAGCGCGTGAAATTTTCATCATGACTCATGTAGCCGATCGAGTAGATGAAGATCAACGACCCGACAAACGTGACCATCACCAGCATGATCGCGGCCAGCGGATCCAGCACCCAGCCCATCTGGAGTGTCGAAGAGCCGAGCGAGAGCCAGTCGACGCTCACCGTCTCTCGCGTCGCAGCGCCGCTGCTCCAGTGCAGCAGCACATGCGCAAAAGCCGTCACAGCAAGCAGAAAGGAGACCGCAAGCGAACCGACCGCAAGCATCGCCGCCGGGCGTCGCCGTGGCTGCGGAAGCAGCGCAATCAGCCCGGCTGCTGCCATCGGCACGGCGGGAATCAGCCAGAGACTGCGCACGATCCATGCGACCGAGGCGGAGTCCGGCGAAGCGATGGTGGCCATCTGCAAAGCTGTCATCCTTTCATCCTTGTCATGCCGTCCAGATCGGTCGTCCTGGAGTGGCGATGCCAGGCAATCACCAGCCCAAGTCCCACCGACGCCTCCGCTGCGGCAACGGCGATGGAAAACAGTGCAAAGAGCATCCCCGTCAGGAACTCCGGATGAGCTCCGAATCGCCAGAATGCCACCAGATTCAGATTCGCGGCATTCAGCATCAATTCAATCCCGATCAAAACGAGAATCGCATTCCTGCGCGTCAGTGCAATTCCCAGACCCAGTGTGAACAGCAGCGCCGCAACCACCAGATAAGCCGTCAGGCTCATTTCGACTCCCCCTTCCGCTCCGGCATGGCAACGATCACGGCGCCAATCAGCGCCACCGTCAGCAGAACCGCAACAATCTCCAGCGGCAGAACATACGGTCCCATCAGAAGTCGGCCGATCTGCTGCACCGTAACCTCCGGTGCGGGAACGTCCGAGTGAGGCAACGGCGAATGTAGAAGCGCGCCAATTAGCACGAAACCCACAGCCACCGCAGCCAGCCAGCCCGTCCTCCAACCCGCGGAAACCGTCGGATGAGTCGGCATCTTCCCCGCTCCGCCCGTCAGCAGAATGGCAAAAACCACCAGAATCGCCACCGCACCGATGTACACCAGAACCTGCGACAAGCCCACAAACTGCGCGTCCAGGTTCAGATAAAGCAGCGCCAATCCGACAAACGTCAGCGTCAGGCTCAGCGCGCAGTGGACAAGATTGCGCAGCAGCGCAGCGCCAACCGCTCCGGACAGCGTCAACACTGCCAGCAATCCGAATAGGAAACCTTCCATCATCGCTGTAGTGATCCTTTCCGGCAGCTCATCAAATCAGTCGGCATAACGATAGCTCCTTGCCGCGATCTTCTGGCGACGCAACAGCGTCAGCGCAAGCGCAACGTAGGCTCCCGCCAGAATCGCCGCGCACAGCAGCCAGCGCACACCCTCTGCCAAAATACCTGTTCCAAACCACTCGCCCAGAAATCTCCATGCCGCGGCCACCATCAGATTTAGCAGAGTCATCGGCAGCATAAACTTCCAGGCGAAGTTCATGAGCTGATCCTGGCGCAAGCGCGGCAAGGTGCCTCGCAGCCAGATGAAAAAGAAGATGGCCAGAAAGAGTTTGGCAAAAAACCACGCCCATGACGGAATGAATTCCAGAAAAGAGGCTGGCGCACCCCAGCCGCCCAGGAAGAGCGTAATACCATAGCCTGCAATCGACATCATGCCCAGATATTCGCCTAGAAAAAACAATGCAAACTTAAACCCCGAGTATTCCGTGAAGTAGCCGGCCACCAACTCCGACTCTCCTTCCGGAAGGTCAAACGGCGATCGGTTGGTCTCCGCAAGCGCGGCAATGGCGAAGAGAACAAAACCCGCAAAGCCCCAAGGAGTGAAAACATACCAGCGCGGGAAAAAACCCGTGAATCCACCCTGCGCCCGCACGATTGCCGTCGGCGAAAGAGAGCCGGTCATCATGATCGCCACCACTGCCGCCAGCAGCAGAGGCACCTCATAGCTGATCATTTGAGCTACAGCCCGCATCGCGCCCAGCAGCGAATACTTGTTGCGACTCGACCAACCGGCCATGAAGATCGAAAGCTCCGTCGATGCTCCGATCGCGAAGAAAAACAGGATGCCCGAGTCGATCTTCAGCAGCACCATATTGCGTCCCACCGGCAGCACCGCATAGCCGAGGAAGATGGCGACCACCAGAACCACCGGGGCCAGAAAATGCACCACCTCATCGGCGGTGCGCGGCACGATATCTTCCTTGGTCAGCGACTTGATCGCATCGGCGATCGGCTGCAGAATTCCGAAAGGCCCCACGCGATTCGGCCCCAGCCTGTTCTGCATGCGCCCCAGCCCCTTGCGCTCCAGCACCGTCGTCAACGCGAAGATACCCGGAAAGACCGCAACAATGCCCACCACGCCAAGGATCATCGCGACCCACGGCTGCAACACGGCAGGAAACAACTCTGCGATGCGATGCTGCAGAATGACAAAAATCTGGTCCACGCGGGAAGCAATACCTGGATTCATGCACGGCCCTCCCTGGCACCCGACGGTTGCCCGGAAGCTCCGTCTGCTGCCCTATCGGCAGCCTTGGCAGCGCCTTCAGCAGCTTTCGCCGCCGCTGCCTTTGCCGCTGCCGCCTCGGCTGCGGCCTTTGCCTTGGCCTCTACCTTCGCTTTTTCCTCGGCCAGCCGACCATCTACCTCGGCTGCCTCCGTCGGATGAATGTGCTGGTAGTACTCGTTCGACTTGGCCAGCTTGTGCTTGTCCAGTATCAAGCCGCCGAAGCGATCGTCCGTGCTCAGCTCAAACTCGGTATTCATCTTGATCGCGTCGAACGGACAGACCTCCACGCAGATCTGGCAACTCATGCAAACAGAAACATCGATATCGAAGCGCGCAGGATAAAACTGCGGCTTTCCCACATAATCCGGTTTCTTGTCGGTACTCTTGATGATATAAATGCACTTCGGCGGGCATTCCTTCTCGCATATCTGGCAGGAGACGCAGCGCAGACCCGCCATTGGATCGTTGCCGTCATAGACCAGAAACGGAAAATCCCGCGTATTTTCAATCTGCGGCAGACGCACCTCAGGGTACTCGACCGTCGTCAGCCGCTCTTCGGAGACAAAACTCCCAGCAAAATTCTTCGCAGTCTCCGCCAATCCCTTCAGGATTCCTTCGCCTAACATTGCGCCTCCCGCTGCGGGCCGTTTCTCATCGATCCACCTCGCCCAGCACAATATCCACGCTGCCAAAGATCAGCACCACATCGGCGACATTCTGCCCCAGGCACATGTCCTCAAGAATCGTGAGGTTAATGAGCGATGGCGGGCGCACGCGATAGCGATACGGATTGCCTGAGCCATCACTTATGAGATAAAAACCAAGCTCGCCCTTCGGCGCTTCGATACGGCCATACGCCTCGCCCGGCTTCGGACGAAAACCGCGCGGCTTCGACTTCGGATCAAGAATCGGTCCTTCCGGAATCTGCGCCATCGCTTGTTCGAGTATCTTCACCGACTCGCGCATCTCCAGCACGCGCAACATGTATCGGTCATAGATGTCGCCGTGATCGCCAAGCGGAACGCGAAAGCTGAATCGATCGTAGATGCCGTAGTGATCGACCTTGCGCACATCGTAGTTGACGCCGGTGGCTCGCAGCATCACGCCCGTCACGCCGGCATTCACTGCCAGCTCCGGCCTCAGCACGCCCACCCCCTGCGATCGCGCCATCAGGATTTCATTGCTCGTCAGCAGTGCTTCGATCTCATCGATGAAACGCGGCAGGCCGGCGACCACCAGTTTCGCGCGATCCAGCCAGCCTGCCGGAAGGTCCACGCGACATCCGCCAAAGCGCATGTAGTTGCACATCATACGCGAGCCGCTCAGCGCCTCGAAGAGATCAAGTATCTTCTCCCGCTCGCGAAAGGCGTACATCAGCGGAGTCCCGCTGGCACCCATCTCCTGCAGCAGAAATCCAATCGCGCTGGCGTGGTTCTGCACGCGCGTCAGCTCTGCCGTGATCACGCGCAGATACTCGGCGCGCTCCGGCACCTCCATACCCGCCAGCTTTTCCACCGCCAGCGCGTAGGCCCAATTGTTGGTCATCGAGCAGAAGTAATCCAACCGATCGGTATACGGCATCGATGCCAGATACGTCGTCTTCTCCGCGATCTTCTCGTGGTTGCGATGCAGATAGCCAAAAACCGGCTTCAACCTCACAACTCGCTCCCCGTCCAGCGCCACGTCCATCCGGAAAACGCCATGCGTTGAGGGATGGTGCGGTCCCATCGCGACTTCCAGCAGTTCCTCGCCCGCCTCCACGTCGATAACCGGAGGAAGAAAGGATTGAATCCCCGTTCCGCTCATCGCGCTCCCTCCGCCGCAGCCATCTGCGCCCGATGCTCCTCGGCTCGCTTCAGCACCTCATCATGCGGTGTCGGCTCGTACTCATAGTCATCCGGATCGACATAATCCCGACGCATCGGATGATCCTCAAACTCCTCCCACATCAGCAGCCGACGCAGATCCCGATGGCCCTTGAAGACGATCCCGTAAAGATCGAATATCTCTCGCTCCTGAAACTCCGCCGAGCGCCAGACCGGCGTCAGCGACGGCAACTCCACACGATCCGCACGATTCTCCGTGCGCATGCGCAGCACCAGCGGCGGATGCGGATCCGAATGTCCGCGCTTCATCGAGTACAGGTGGTACACCGCCTCCAGGAAGCCCGGTTCCACACGCTTGACCGTCTCCTCCACGACTTCCTCAACCATCTGCTCGACACCATCCACCTGCTTGGAGACCGTCCGCGTCGTCTTCACCTTCTCGCTCGTCTCCTTGTCCAGCCAGTCCACTCCGGTGGCGTTCGAGCAGTAATCGTATCCGGCCTGATCGCGCAGATACGCCGCTACGCGCAAAGCATCCTCCGCGGCAACCCGCAGCGAATGCTGCGCCGACGGGCTTGGATTGACAACCAGTGCCACATCCACACCTGGCAGCGCACTCTTCAACTCCTCCACAAGTTCCTCTGCCGACTTCATGCCGTTTCTCCACTGCCTGCCGTTGCTGCGCCAGCCGGAAGCGGCCACACCAGACGGTTCACCGGAGGCTCCAGGTCGTGCGCTGACGGAACCGGTACTGGAAACTCGCCCTGAGCCAGCGCGTCCAGATGACGCGGACGCGATTCGCCCGTCAGAGGCTGTGCCGCAATCTTTTTCTGAAGCGTCATAAAGGCGTGAATCAACGCCTCCGGCCGCGGCGGACAGCCCGGAATATGCACGTCCACCGGAATGTAGCGATCGATCCCCTTCAGCACGTTATACCCCTGCTTGAACGGGCCGCCGGAGATCGCGCACGCGCCCATCGCAATCACATAACGCGGCTCCGCCATCTGGTTGTACAACCGAACCACCTGTGGAGCCATCTTCTTAGTCACCGTCCCGGAGATAATCATCAGGTCCGCCTGACGCGGCGAAGGACGAAAAACCTCCGCTCCAAAGCGCGCAAGGTCGTAACGCGCCATCGTCGTCGCAATCATCTCGATGGCGCAGCAGGCCAAGCCAAACTGCATCGGCCACACGGAGTTGCGGCGACCCCAGTTATACAGTTCATTCAGGGTGGTCACGAAGACTCCCTGTTTGCCCAATTCAATCTTCAGATCCGGCTCGACTGCCATTCCTCACTCCTCGGTCCCCAAGCCCACTCGGCTCACGCCCACGTCAGCACACCCTTCGCCCACGCCCAGGCCAACCCTTCGACCAGCAACAGCACAAAGACAAACATCGCCAGACAGGCACCGGCGCCCAGACCCGTGAATGCAACCGCAAACGGCAGTAGAAAAACAGCTTCCACGTCAAAAATGAGAAAAATGATCGCGTAAAGGTAATATCCAGAGCGGAACTGCACCCATGCGTCCCCTCGGGACTCCAGTCCGCACTCATAAATGGCGTTCTTCGTCGCATTCGGTTTAGGCGGCGAAACCCAGACAGCCCACAGGCGCGCCAGCATCAGCGGAGCCAGAGCGAAGCCAAGAGCGGCGAAAAACAAGATCAGGATCGGTGCGTAGATGGCCATGATGGACTCTTCGCGGTCTTCGTCACAAATGCCGCGCCAGTTTTTACCCTATCAGTTTGCGCCTTCACGGAAGATAGACGCCCGTGACTGAATCACATTTCAGCCACACCTTTTCGCACTTCATCGTAAAAGGTTCCCCGTTCGGTACGCCACCCGCAGGGAATGCACATCGCGCAAAACATCCCACATCCCGAAAAATGGAGACCACAGCCTCACCCTGGCCGGATTCAGAACTACAACCTTGGGTGGAAGACAGCAGTATCCGCGTTCCTGCTAATCTTCGTTCTATAGATCAGCGCGGCCAGAAACTTTGGGACATATCCGTCGGATCGCTTCCTCACATTCGCTCCGCCCGAACTTGCTTCAACCCGCTGTCTTCTTCCCCGGAGGTCTCGTCTGCCATGTTCTCTGCGCGTCTGCAATCGATCGGCCCCGGATTTGCGCGCTCTGCTTCCTTTGTCCTGCTCGCCTCTCTGGCAGCCTCCGCACTTCTCGCCGGATCTCTATCCGAATCGGCGCTGGCTGCCTCAAAACCGAAGTCCGGTCCGCAGGACTCTGCCGCCGCGTCAAACACTCAGTCGCAGCCCGCCTCTGCCTCCGGTTCCTCCTCCACGGATTCCGACGATCAGGGCGTCTTCGGCGATTCGTCCTACCCTCCCGATCAGCCCACCGTCGCACCTTGGGCCGTCGTTCCGCCCTCGCAGTACGACCAGCACGTCGCAGGCCGTTACAACTATGCCTTCGGGAAAGACCATCCCTTCCTGCCCTCGAACGCAACCAGTATCAACGGGCAGTTTTACAGCCCGAAGAGCTTTCTGACCGCCGAATACTGTGGCCATTGCCACAAAGAGAGCTATCACCAGTGGCGCCAGTCAGCCCACGCCAACAGCTTTCGCACTCCCTGGTACCTGCGCAACGTCAACATGCTGATCGACGAAAAGGGTGTGCAGTACGCCCGGCACTGCGAAGGCTGTCATAATCCCGTCGCGCTGCTCTCCGGCGATCTCTCTCAGGGCATGCCGCGCAAACGTCCTTTCGCCAGCGAGGGTGTCACCTGTATGACCTGCCACGCCATGGTCTCCACAACGACCATGGGCACCGGCAGCTGGGTGATGGGAATTCCCGCCGTCCTGGTCGACGAGCATGGACAGCCGATCACCTCCCCCGTGCCGGACAGCGAAATTCTCGCGCACCTCGACCGGCACAGCCAGGCAGTCATGCGCCCTCTGCTGAGTACTCCTGAGTTCTGCGCCGCCTGCCATAAAGCGGCCATTCCCAAAACGCTGGACGACTACAAATGGCTTCGCGCCTTCACCGTCTACGACGAGTGGCAGAACTCCAGCTTCGCCAAACAATCGCCCCTTCCCTTTTACCGCAAGGACTCTGTCTCCACCTGCCAGACCTGCCACATGAAGAGCGCGCCTCTGCCCTCCGGAGCCTCCGATTACACCAGCACGCAGGGAATGCTGGAAGATCATCGATGGGTCGGGGCAAACACCCTCATTCCACAGTTTTATAAATATCCCGATCAGGCGGCCAAAGTCGACGCATTCCTGAAGACCGGCGTTTTCAACGTCGATCTCTTTGCCTTGGAGATCGAAAGCGCCGGTGCCACCAGAAACGACTCCGTCCTCGTCGCGCCACTCGGACTCACTAGCTTTTCTCTGGCTGGCGGAGAAACCCTCGTAGCTGACGTCGTCATTCAGAACAAAGGGATTGGACACTCTTTCGTTCCAGAGCAGCGGGACTTTTATGAATCCTGGGTCAACTTCGTGGTCAAAGATGGTACCGGAAAGACACTGGCGGAAAGTGGATTTTTGCAGCCGAACGGCGACCTCGATACCGAGGCACATTCCTTCACCAATCGCATCATCAACAAGCAGGGGCAGTTCAACGACCTGCATCAGATCTGGCACAACCGCGTTCTCGCCTACAACAACACGATCCAGTCCGGCCGCAGTCAGATCGTTCGCTATCGCTTCCGCCTGCCCAACGATGTCAAAGGCCCCATTCGGATCTCCGCCTCGGTCCGCTATCGTCGATTTGACCAGCACTTCATCGACTTTGCGATGAACAAACAGCATTATCCTGAGCCGGTCGTCGAGATGGCCTCGCAGACGCGAACCTTCGTCCTCGGCAAGAACAATCCCGTGCGCCCGCAGGCCGATGAAAATCCCGAATGGATGCGCTGGAACAACTTCGGAATCGCTTTGCTCGACGCCCAGCAGTATGCCGCCTCGGTCCACGCATTCGAGCGCGTCGCGGCTCTGCGTCCAGACTACGGCGATGCCTACACCAATATGGCGGTGGTCGAAATTCTTTGGGAAAAATACGACGACGCGCGTCCGAATCTTGCCCGCGCGCTGGCTCTCATGCCGGGTGATGCGCGCGCGCTCTACTATCGTGCACTCGTCGAGCGCAATGCCGGTGACGTCAATCAGGCAATCGTCGACCTACAATCAGTGCTGGTCGGCTATCCCCGCTCCCGCGACGCTTTGCGACAGTTGGGATTCAGCTACTACCAGAAACACGAGTACACGAAAGCGGAAGAAATTTACCAGAAGCTCCAGGCGATCGACCCAGACGATCTCGCCGCACACTACAACCTGGCCATCCTCTATCGACGTCTCGGACAGCGCAGCAAAGCCAGCTATGAGGCCGCGCGCTTTGCCGATGAAAAAATCGACCCCACTGCCTCCATCTATGCTCTGCAATTTCTGCGCAAACATCCGGAAGTTGCAGGCGAGAGCGTCGCCTGGCATCTCCATGACCTCACTGGCGACGGACCGCAGAAAAACTCGAAAGTCCAGTACACCTACATATCCGGAGGAGGCTTTTAGCAGCGTTCGCTACACTGTTGCTGATGATCTTTCCCATGCGCCTAGCGATTCAATCCGTTGCCGTTCCCGCCCTTTTGGCCTGCATCTCCGCGCTGCCATCCTCGGCTCTCACCCGATCGCAGAAGCTGGATGCCGGCGCATCCCTCTACCAATCGAAAGGCTGTGGCTACTGCCATGGAAAAACTGCGATGGGCACGGCAAAGGGTCCGGCGCTCACTCGACTCGGATGGTGGCGTTGGCGCGGCACACGCCTAGCAAACCAGATTCAGAATGGCGGTCGGAAGATGCCCGCCTTCGGCGATTCGTTGACCTCCGAGGAAGTCGGAGAACTGGTCGCCTGGCTGCGTTCCCATCCACACCCGTCCGCGCACACCGGATACTGAACGCATCTCTCCGGTTCACGCCGTTTCCGCATCCACTTCGGCAGTCTCGCCGGACGCAGACCAGCTCCCACACGAGCTTCGTTTGATCAGCCGTGTCGGCAGCAGAATCTCCCGTGTCGGCAGCTCCGGATGCTCCAGACGCTCCAGCATCGTCGCCATCGCGATCACGCCAATCGCATTGCAGTCCTGATGCATCGTCGTCAGCGGCACAGGCAGCAGGCTCGCGTAACGCACATCGTCGATGCCGACGATTCTTATCTCCTCCGGAATCCTGCGCCCCAGGCTTAGAATCGTCTGCATCAGACGAGCAGCAGTCACATCATTCGCACAGACAATTCCATCCGGATGAATCTGCTCCACGATCTCGCGTACCGCGCCAGAATCCAACGCATGTGCGGTGCGGAGATGAACTGCCTCCGGCGAAATTCCAGCATGGCGACAGGCTTCAAGAAATCCTGATATCCGCGCATCGACCGTCGGCGCCGAGTGCGGCTCTGCAAAAAATAGCACCCGCTGCGCGCCGCTTTGTATCAGGTGTCGCGTGATCTGAAATCCGGTGCGCCGGTTATCTATCCCGACCAGATCGTGTGTGGATTGTTCCGGATACGGCAGATAACACCGATCCAGCAGCACCACTGGAAGCCGTGAGCGTTCCAGCATCCGCATAATGCGTCGATTGGCAGCGTCCATACCCGCAATCAGTTCCAACGGAGCAAAAAAGACACCAGCCACCTGCTGCGAGATGAAGTATTGCGCCATATGCTCGGCCTGTTCGATCGTCTCCTTGTCGCTGGAGGTCGTCGTTCCGGCGCTTCCGTTCCCGCGAGAGACGTTCGGCCACAGCAGTGAGTCCGGGCGCGCAAACGGCGAACGCATCATGCCATGACAGATCGGCTCGAAGATATCCGTCCTGCCAAGCTCGGGAATCAGCAGACTGAGCGTGTAGCCGACCGCCGGAGGCTTACGCGTCACATGCGTCCCTGCTCCCGGTCGGCGCGTCACAAGGTTCATTCTCTGCAACTCAAGCACTGCCTTGGCCACCGTGATCCGGGAAGCACCAAATGTCTTGCCTAGTTCCGCTTCACTTGGCAGCCGGTCCCCTGGCTTGAAGACACCGCTCAGAATTCTGCTATGAAGATAATCAAAGATCAATTGATGCTTCGGGATCGATTTTCCTGCTGACTCCGTCATCTTTAGCCCCCGCAGCACATGCCGAATGTCCCGGTATCTTCATAACCTACATCTGCCCGCGCTGAAAACATTTCCAGAGAATTCAATCTTTTAAGAATGTATCATAATTCGTCAATACATTATATTGCTGGCGGCACCTGTAAGCCACATGCCCTCTCAAGCTACGAGAAGAGCAAAGACAGCGGCGCAATCCCACTCAGCCCAGACGCACAGGGCGTATGCCCATCCCGAAACCCGTATCGGGGGGAGCGATTGGTCGAAGGAAGTGTTTCAGGGAACCAGCAGTGGGCGCAGCGCGTGTTGATCATCGTACTGGAACAGCCCGGTAGGCGTGGTCACGGTCGAGGGCTGCGAGCGGAACATATAGTGAACGCTGAAACCGGCAATCACCGATGCGTAATTCCGTGAGTTGTTTGCGCTCAGGAATCCGCCCGCAAACCAGTGATCGCTGATCTGGTACGCGGTCTGCCCCACCAGGTCGTAGTTCGGCCCCACGCTGGTCAGTGCCGGAATCGCCAGATTTCCCACCGCATTTCCGCCCACCGTGACCGTCGTACCCACCTCCAGCGCCTTGTCCAGCGGAAATAGCGGCGCCGTGTTGTTGTTGAAAGCCTGAATTCCCAGGCTGCCGAGAATCGAATAGTGCCATCGCGTCAGATAATGCCCTGTCCAGGTCACTGGAATATTCGCCAGAAAGTAGGTCTGCGGGCTGAAGTAGCCGCCTTGACCATAGGTGTAAGCCAGTTCGTTGTTGGCATAGGACATCGCAAAAAAGTTTGCTCCCACATCCAGCGTTCCATACTCCGGATACTGCTTCACGCGCCAGTAGGCACCCAGCGAGCCATCCACGCGATGATTTGTCAGCACATGGTGCCCGGTGATGTATTGACCTCCGAGTCCGACATAGAATCCCGAACTCAGATCCCCGTGCGCATATTGCAGCGTGCCCTGATTGGCCACGACACCACCCCAGATATTTCCGGGAAAAATCTGCGTGATTGTCCCGGGATCGCGCATACCCGCCCACGAGATCTGCGAGTCGCGCACTGAGTCTCGGGCCAGATTGATCGAAAACGGCCCGTTGCGCGGTCGCCAGTAGAGACGCCCAAGAAGATTGGAGACCGGGAATCCATACGGCGTCGTGCCGGCAGCGATCGCAAAGGTGGAAAAGGCAAGTTGCGCTTCGGCTCCCATGCCCACCGCGTTCTGCTGATTTGGCACCGTCGTGTTGGTCGCAAGCAACGTCCCCAGCGGCTCAGGCTGCAAGCCAACCGGCGTTCCACTCAGCGTACTCAGCGGCACAACCGTGTTCCCTGTCGCCTGTCCGGAATCGAGAAACACCGGCGTTCCAATCACCGTAAACCGACCTGTTTGTCCCAGTGGAGCAGATAGCTCGAATGGCGACTCCAACGCCGTCATGAAATCGAATCCAGGCTGCCCGGAACGGTAATCCAGAATCCCCGCTCCACCCAGCCATCCACTGTAAGAGCCTTCAATGGCCCTCAACTGGTCTTCGGCCTCTTCGCGCGGACTCAGCACCCGGGGCGCATGACGCACCTTCACCCACGATCCCCGCAACGGCGGCAGATTACGCTCCTGTAGTTGCTCGTCGGTCAGGCCCTGCGGCTCAGTATACGTCTGTTGCGGCTCTTCGATCGGTGGCATCGCTGTCGGAACTGGCGGCTGCTGTTCGGGAGCCGCAGGAGTTGGCTGCTGCTGCTGCTGCGCCGGAACAGCGCTCGCGCCACGCCGCCTTCGTCGTCTTCGCGCAGGCGTTGCCTGCCCTTGCTTAGATGGCTGCTGCTGGTTGACTTTCGCCGAATATGCCGCCGCAGCTGCATCTTGTGCCGACGGCGTGTATTGCGCTGTGCGATAGGCCAGCGTGGACCCATCCGGATTCTGCGCGTTCGCAACGGACTCACCGGATTGCTTCCATCCGTCCCCACCCGGCAGATACATCCCTTCTGTCAGTTGCCCGTCCGTCTCATCGGCCAGCATCGCCTGCGTCCTAGCCGCCAGAGCCCCCATCGGCTGCGCGCTGATGCGCAATCCATTCTCCGAATTCATGCCGAGATTCGTGTGCGTGCTGGAAGAACCGTCCTGAACCGCTGGCCGGTCCACCAACGCCTGTGGCTCAGAGACCATCGGCGAAGTCTCCAGCGTTTGCGGCGGCGTTTCCGGCGCTGCTGCGGGAGTGTCGGTTTCCTGCTGCGGTACTGCTCCATCGGTGCTCATCACTGTCTGTCCACCGGTCGGCAGATGCATCTGACCCTGATAGCCTGACCCGTGCGCACGGCTTCGGCGCGTCTTGCGCGTTGCCGTCAAGGAACTCTCCGGAGCAGGCTCCGCGACGACCGTATCCGCCGCGTCTGTGGCATCCTGCGGCCTCTCCGCCATCATCGGTAACGCGGGAGCCACCTTCCTTCCGGCATTCGCGCTCACCGGCGACTGCGACCAGCCATCATTGAGAGGGAGCGCGGAGGCTATCGGATTGTTTGGCTGCGTCTGGGTGACCGTGCTTCCCTGCCCTGCCGAACCAACGCTCGGCAGCGTTACCGGGGCCGAGCCTTCATATGGATCGTGTCCATAGCTGGGCAGCGGTGGAAGCTGAATTGTATTCTGGAACGGCCGGTCGTCCGGATTCAGCAGCGTGGCAAGCTGACGAGGCGTCGTCGCCTTCCACACCTTCGTATTGTCTTCCGGATGCACCAACTCGTGCGCCAGCGTGTCGGTTGGCGTCACCGGAGGCAACGCCTGAAGGGATGCATGCCAGTAATCCGCAGCGCGCGCATAGTCTCCTCGTGCCTGCTCAAATCGCGCAGCCGTGCCCAGGATCGCCGCGCTTCGCGGATACAGACTCAGCGCATCGCGCAGCCACGCCTCCGCCTGATTTCGGTCATTGGCGGCCAACGCCGCGCCGATCGCGCTTTGATAATCCGCCGCAGTCGCATTCTGCATCCCAATCCTGCGAAACAAAGACAGTGCCTCTCGAGCATGGCCCGCATTCACATAGCCCCCGGCAACCGTTCGCAGCACATCCGGATTGTTTGGAAACGCCTGCGCCGTCGCATCCAACAGTTCCGTCGCCGCGCGCGTATCACCCCTCGCCACATCGGCTGTCGCTCGCCGCGCCGCCCAGTTGGCCCACAGACCCTGCACCGTCTTTCGCTGAGCAATCGTCAGATCGCTCCGCGAGCCTAGCTGCATCAACGCCGGATAGAGCGCCCGATCATTCTTCGCATTGAACAGCAGATACGCGTTCTGTATTTCCACCTCTGCCGGCAACGGCTCATGCGCCGCCTGATAATATCCGCGCACCCGGTTGAAGTACGCCGCGGCAAGCGCCGTATCCCCGGCCGCCGAATAGAGACTTGCCTCCGTCTGCACAAACTGCACACTCTGCTCCAGTCGTGCTCGCACAGCGGGCGGAATCAGTTGAATCTGCTGCAGCGCTTCGCTGGTGTGCCCCGTGCTTTGCAGCGTCCCGATCAATCCCTCCCATGCATCCAGGTTATCCGGATGCGCTGTCAGAACCTGCCGGTACAGCCCATACGCCTGCTGCGTATTCCCGCGCAGCATGTCAATACCCGCCAGTTGCGTCATCAGCATCGGAGTCGGCGGCTGGTTCTCCTTTGTCTGAATCCGCACCGAACGCTCCAGCAGGCTCTGCGCAATCTCCAGTTGATTGGCCTGCTGATAGATCGACGCCAGCAGCGAAAGAAAATCCGTATCGCTCAGCGCCGCGTCATAGGTCGTCGGCTGCATCCGCTCCACGAGCTGGATAGCCGCCGCGTCCTGACCCATCTGATGATAAGCCGCCGTCAGTCCCATCCACGCCGGCAGGATGTTCGGATCTTCATTCAGAATCTGTTGATAGACCCCCATTGCCTGGCTGTACTCCCGCGCACCGACCAGCATCCCCGCATACTGGAGCTGCAAGCCAATCTTCAGCTTCGCGTCGTCGGCAGGAATTGGCTGGCTGAGCGCCTGCCTCAGAGTAGCCTGCGCCAGAGCCGTCTGTCCCTGCCGCTGATAGATTCCTGCCAGCGCCTGAAGAAACACCGGATCACGATGCAGTGCGCTCATCACCGTTGGCGAGAACCGGCGCATCGTCGCCATCGCCGCCGAGCTTTGGCCCGATTGCGCCTCGGCCAGGAACAATCCCCGCCAGTTGTCCGTGGAAGCGGAATGCATCCGCAACAGCGTCTGATACGTGCCGATCGCCGCCGGATAATTCCGTTCTTTCAGATACAGCCCAGCCAGTCCGCTCAGCGCCTCCGGGCTGTGGGGACGCATGGCCAGCGCAGCCCGATAGTGCTCCATAGCCACATCGTCTTCATTTGCCTTCGCAGCGTCTGCGGCCTGACTCAGCGTGTACCAGAAGCGCGAGATCGTCAGCGCATTGCTCACCGCCTTGCTTCGGTAACCGAGTTCGGTGGCATGCGTAAAGTAGCTCAGCGCCGCGCCAAAATCGCTCTGTTGCATCCGCAAATATCCCATCCCGACGTCGGCGCGCGGATTGTTGGGGTTCTGCTGCAGAATGGTCTGAAATCGTGCAGCCGCTTCCTTATACCGATGCGCATCGAGAGCCGCAAAGGCAGATCGCTCGGCGGGTGTACGCGCAATTCCGGAGTTCATCTGCTCGAGCTTGCCTTCGTTTTCGCGCAGCTTCTCCGCCAGTTCCCTATCCTGCGGGTTGTTTTTCAGGTACTCACGAAGCTCGGCCGCCGACAACGGATTGGCCGCATCCCACAGCAGTGCCTGGCGCAGCGCCACAGAGGCGTCATCGACATCCAGATGCTGCTGCAAAAGATGAATTCCCTCGGAGCGCGTTCGCGGTTCGTAGGTGAGCATCTTGCCCAGCTCGACCTCGAAGCGAGGATCGGCCGGATTCCGCGCCGCCATCGCGCGCATTCCCGCAATCGCCTCGTCACGTCCTCCGGGCGTCGCATAAAGCGTGTCGTAGTACGCCAGGCCAATATCCCCATCCGGCGGATGATCCCCGTAGTACTCGCGATAAATTTTCATTGCCGCAACCGGATTCCCCGCCTTGGCCAGCGATCCGGCGGTCGCCAGACGCTCATCAATAGCGCGGTTGCTGTGCAGATTCTCCAGCTTCCGAATATTCGGGTCATTCGGATCGATCCTGCGCAGCCGGTCGATCGCTTTGTTCGAAGCATCGGTATTTCCTGTCAGTCGAAACGACCGGGCGACCCCCTCCAGAGCCTCGGAGTTGTTGGGGTCCGCCAGCAGAATCTGCTGCCACACCTGTGCCGCCAGATCCGGCCGTCCGCGTGCTTCCAGAGCCTGTGCTTTCTGAATCAGAACAGCTTCCGCGCTGTTGGGTTTTAGCGCACGGCCAGTCACGGCGACGCAGGCCAACACAACTGCCGCCGCGATCTACCGCTTCCAACTGCGCCTCTTCCATCCCTTCAACGACTCTGCCATTGCACGATCAACTCTCCGTCTGCGGAAAAGCGGAACTGCTTTTGCATCCATCCGGTTCCAAATAGGATCAGATTCTGATCGTAGTAGGTTGGAACCTTCCCGTAAAGTCCAGTTTTTTCATCCAGTTGCGATTCGATCCGCTGCATCTGCCTCGACACTGCCGCCTGGTCTCCGACGCCATCCAGAAATGGCAGCACAGAGGCGGAAAATCCCACTGGTCCATCGGCACCCATCGGCTCTCCCTGCGCATCCACTTTTTCCGGTGGAGCAGCATGCTGCGCCAGGTAGCTGCTCATCCCGCTCAACGCCTGCAATATATCCCGGCGCGCAGGCTCCTCGTCGCTCGTCATGCCCGCCCACAGATACACCCGGATCGCATCATAGCTGCCGAGTGCGCCTTGGGAATTGACGGCATTCTCCCGCGACGGCTCAAATCCGCTCCCTGGCGTATAGCTCACCCAGTCCATCGCAAATCCCTTCCGCGTGCTGGCTCGCATCAACTCCGGCTGCATTAGCGCAATCCCGATCCAGGGTCCGGCAGGGTTCACCTTTGTCAGTCGATTCAGCAGAAACAGTGGCGTGTAGCAGGGATTCAGTATCCACGACTTCTTCAGATGAAATCCGTACTCGCCAGGCAACAGAACCGGACCGAATCCCGGCAGCGTCGCCGTCTCCCGTCGAGCGATTTCGTGCAGCAGACGCAGGCCAATCTCTCGATACCGGGTCGACTTCCATAAACGGCCCGCTTCGATTAGATCATAAGAAATCCACAGATCGGAGTCCGCCGCAGAGTTCGGATCCATCTGTCCCCACGAGCCATCCTTGCGCTTTCCCCACTCCCAGGCAGGAAGATGCGCGCCAAGGTTGTTGTCAGCAAGGTTGGCCTTCGTCCAGCCGAGTACACGGTCAAAGCTCGCCCGATCGTCGTTGACGAGCGCGAAAAACAGTGCATAGCTCTGTCCTTCTGAAGTGGTTCGATCTCCACCCTGCGGATCAACTACGCGACCATCCTCCGTCAGAAAATGCGCCGCGTAGGCCCTCCAAAGCGCCGCTGCGTCCGGCCCGCTTTGTGCGTGCAAACAGGATCCCGCAGGGAAACACAGCAGGGTAGCCGCCAGAATTGCCTTCAACCGCAGTCGAGTCATTTTCAATCTTCCATTTGCAGCCGTTTTCGCGCATGTTCGCGCAGCCAGATGCGCGTCCACGCCGCCATCAGAAAGGCCAGCACCGCAACCAGAATTGCCTCCAGCCAAGGAACTTCCACGAACCACAATGTCAAACGGTTCCACAGTGGCAACGCCCCAACTTGATAGCTGCGGTCTCCGATGCGAAATGACTGGAAGGAATCGCCATGCAGAACCGCCACCGTCCCGCTCACGTCGCTCGCCTGCTGAACCTTCAGAAATGTATCGAGAAAAGTGTCGTAAATCGCAGCGTCCTTGATGTTGATAACAACCAGACTGCGGCCCAGCTTATATGGAGACTCGACGGCCTCGACCACAGAATCCGGAACCCCGGAGGCCGTCAGTTCGCCGGATTCGGATCGATCCGGCTCTGGAATCTTCCACCACGCATGATGAAAGGGCGTGAAAAAACCCAGCGTGTCCTTCACCTGGATCTGTCCGGCGCGTACATTCACCGGAAGCGTATTGCCCAGCCGGTCAAATGCGGGCTGATCATCTCCGGTCCCCAGCACCAGAAAATCCGCATCCACGCCCTGCTTCATCACATCCGGATTCTTCACCGTCACGCGCAGCACCGGCATCCCGGTCTGGCGCGCAAAATGACCCATCAGCGTGACAAACAATTCGATCTCCTGCGCCGTCGGAATCGGCGGCAGCACCACCGTGGTCTGGCTGAGATCTGCAAAGCGCGTGAACGGAAAACCTGCGTTGGAAAACAGTTCCAGATTCGGCAATGTTGCATAGTGCGGATAGTTGCGCAGATCCAGATACGAATCCCGCATCACAGCGCCCTGCATATTGATCGGCGTCGTATCGCTGCATCCGCCTTTTTTCAGAATCTGGAAGGTAAAGTCGAAGGACAGCGAATTGGAAAACGGCCGCAGATTCACCACCGGAACGGGAATCTCGGTCTTCACCACGCGCGCCGGATCCGTCCCGGGAATCAGCGGCAAAGAGCCGAGAAAAGCATTGTTGACGCGCACCTGAATGCTCGATATCGGCCCGATTGGAATCGAATTATACCGATAGATCATATTCAGCATGGCATTCGGTTTCTGCACAAAAAACAGATCCGGAGGAATCTTGAAATAGACATTCAGCGGCGCCGAGCCATCATTCTGCAGCGATTCGGCCGTTGCATAATCCCACAAAGCAATCGTATGGTCGGTGCGTGCCCAGCGGGGCGCATCATCGGCTTGCGACGGGTTGGGCAGTACCATCTTCGTAATCGTCGCGGTCGCTCCCTGCAGCAAATCCGAGTGCATCGCTACGACCTGTGCGGCAATCAGCGTCTGGTCGGCAGTCTCTCCCGTCACGATGAGAACCTTGCTGTACAGGTCGTTCGGATTCGGACGAATCGCCACCGTCGGACCGCTCACGTTCTGCAGATTCAATTCGCTCGGAAGCTGCGACGGGGTCTCGGCAATCAGGATACTGTCCCCCTCCGGAAGCGCACCGATGTAGGTCGGGAAGCGCGTCGGACGATTTTCTGACTCCATCCCAAAATAGGAGGCGATGATTCCTGCCGCCTGTATTCCCGTAGGCGTGGGTGTCGCAGCAAAGACCATCGATATCTTCGGCGCTTCGATCGACTCTCGGTCCAGAAACGGCAGCGGCAACTGCTTCAGATCGTCGGCAAGCGGAAGGATATCGCCTGCCACCTCCAAATAAGACGAATCGTTGACGCGCGCCCACAACGCTGTATTCGCCGGGTCTTCGCAGACCATCGTGTAATGGCCGATAAACTCCACCGTGAAAACATTGTGCCGGACCAGCAAGTCCGCCGGCACGGTAAAATCTGCCTGCATCTCGCGGCTCCCCGTCTCTGCGTTTTCGTTCGGTGGAACCTGAATCGTCGCAAAGAGCGTACCGTTCATCAGCAGCCGGATGTGACTGAGCTGCGGCAGCAGGCTGGGCGAAAAGGCGTAGGAGATATGCATCTTCGCTGTCCGCACAACATGCGTCTGCTTCAGGTTGAAAAAAACATCCTGCCGTCCGTCGATGCCGCGCAACTCCATCGAGCTGATCCCGACATCCTTCAGCGTGAAGAGATCGTGAAACTGACCCGGCGGCGCAGGTGTCAGTACAGGCCGACCATTTGTCTCCGATGCGGTGGCGCCTGGCCCGGAAGGCGAACCGGCATTCCTGGCAGCCTGCGTCATTCCCCGGGCGGCAAGACTGGAGCCGACCAGCACAATCGCAAGCACCAAGCTTGCGGCGCGCGCAGCAACCGAGCCTTTGGTCGAAGATTTTCTGGATTTCTTCAATCGAGGCACGGGAAACAGTAATGCACTAAACATCATGCGCAGCCCGCGAAACGAAATTGCAAAGATGCGCCCCAGACTGCGCATCGGCTGATCCACCTCGCGACCCTCACCCCAGCCCAGCCACGTGTCGGCTCGTGAATACAGCACCGTTGTCAATATCTCCTGCTCATGAATCGTCATCTCTTCAAACCGCAGACGCAGCAGTGTCCCCTCCACGGAAACCACGGAGATCGGCAGGTCGCCCTCGATCAGAGAGTTGGAAAATGCAATGCGCCCCAGTTCGCCGGCACCCACTTCCGCGGCGATGGGCAGGCGCATTGAGGTGCCACCGCTGGAGGCGTCGATGGTCGTACCTCGAACGCGCCGACCATCCGCGAAGACGATCTCCGCCTCCGTCACCAGCTTCACACGCACGTACTGCCGAAGCTGCTGCATCTCGCGCGAAACGGCGACGCAGACACCCAGCACAATGATATTCAATCCGCACCAGATCACATTCATGATCACCGTGCCGGGGCGATCGCGATCCCAGATGAAAAAGCGTGGAATCGAAATCAAAAGCCCGATGAAATTAAAGAATAGGAGCACCAGAAAGGGCTGCGCGATGCGACGATCGAAAAAGCTCTGTTTTACTACTCCGCCTTTGGCCGTCACGTTGAACTTGCCCAGCTTTGGATTGATCATCGCCAGCAGCGTCGGCAGCAAAATATAGGGCGACAGGATCGTCTCGTAGATTTCGTTCCAGAAGGAATGGCGGTGCGCTCCCTGAATACGCGAGTTCGTAATATTCGAAAGCGTCAGATGCGGCAGCGCATAAGCCAGAATCGCTGCCCAGTAGCCCGGCACGTTCGTGTCGGAGAGCAGCAGATAGATTAGCGGCGCAGTCAGAAAGATCAGCCTCGGCAGCGCATACATGAAGTGCATCATCGCGTTGAAGTAGCAGAGCCGCTGCGGAAGCTTCAACCCAGGGATGAAGAGCGGATTGTCCACTCGCAGAATTTGGATCATTCCCCGCGCCCAACGGATGCGCTGGCCGACGTGCGCCGACAGCCGCTCTGTCGCCAGGCCAGCCGCTTGCGGAATGTTGATGTAGGCCGTGTTCCAGCCGCGCGATTGCATGCGCAGCGAAGTGTGCGCGTCCTCGGTCACCGTCTCCACTGCGATGCCGCCGATCTCATCCAGTGCCGTGCGACGAAGCACCGCGCAGGAGCCACAGAAAAACGATGCGTTCCAGAAATCGTTGCCGTCCTGCACGATCCCGTAGAAAAGCTCGCCTTCGTTGGGTATCACGCGAAACTGGCCCAGATTTCGCTCGAACGGATCGGGCGAGTAGAAGTGGTGTGGCGTCTGCATCATGCCCAGCTTACGGTCGCGCAGAAACCAGCCCATCGTCACCTGCAGAAAGCTGCGCGTCGGCACGTGATCGCAGTCAAATATCGCCACATACGGCGAGTTCAGCGATTTCAGCGCCGTATTGATGTTGCCCGCCTTGGCGTGAAAATTATCCGGGCGAATGCGGTACCCTATCCCGGCCTGGAAGGCGAACTCCTGAAACTCCTTACGCCGTCCGTCATCCAGAATGTAGACATGCAGCTTATCGGTGGGCCAGTCGATATTCATCGCGCCAAGCGCGGTGTAGCGCACCACCTCCAGCGGCTCGTTATATGTGGGAATCAACACGTCCACATGAGGCCACAGGTCCGTATCCTCAGGAAGCGGCATCGGTGCGCGTCTCAACGGCCAGATCGTCTGGAAATAGCCCAGCGCAAGGATCAGGAAGGCGTAGGTCTCCGCAAAGATCAGAAGCAGGATGAAAAATGCGTCCAGCGCGCCCCAGTGATTGGCCGGATCCTGAAAGAAATTCCACGTCTGCGAAAGCCTCCAGTAGCCGTAACGGAAGGTCGCAAACAAGGACATGATCATCAGCATCAGCGTAACCAGATAGGATTCGGACGCCCGGCTGATTGTCAGCCCGATAATCAGCATCAGCAGACCACAGACCGCCTGCTGCGGCCAGGTGAGCGGCAACACCACAAAGAAGTAACAGGCCACCGCCGCAAACAGCAAAAAGACGAATCGAAACAGGCGCAGACTGAACGATCTGCCCGCGCCGATATTCTGCCAGACTCGCGCGACTTTCATCGTTCGCTCCAGCGCGCTCCTCGCAGCGCAATCGCGGCCGGAGCCGAGATGCTGCGAATCCAGTTGGCAAGGTTGAGATAATCCTCGGCAATCGCCGCGCCTGGAGCGTAATCCATCACGGTCATTCCTTCCGCCAGCGCCTCGCTCACCACAGGGCTACTGCGCAAAACAAACGGCAGCAACCGACCGCCGAGTTGTTCCTGCAGAAGGTTGCGAATATCCACGTGCAGCTGCTGCGAAGGGTCAAAGCGATTCAGCAGATACAACGGCTCGATCTGCCCGGCCGAACCAAGATTCTGGCCTCGGAAGTACGATTCAATCGCCTGGACGCTTACCACTGAGTTCATATCTGGCGTAACCGGCACCAGCACCGTCGGATTCAGCCGCAAAACGCGCCGCATAATCTCTCCCGAAGCCGTCGGCAGATCCAGCAGAAGGCGATGAACTCCGCCGGAGTGCTGCTGAATCGCGCGCAGCAGCGCATCCTGCCCGCCCGGCTCAACGCCGAGTCGGTCCGGATCGAGCGTGATGAGTTGAATCGGGGCGTCAGCCGTCGTTCCGGCGGGCGTGAAAGTGCGCAGCTGTCCCGGCTTCTGATCGCGTGCACCGAAGAAGAACGGCATGAGTCCATACGCCGACATATCCACCAACAGAACCTGCTCCGAGCGCGAGGAAAGCGCGCGCGCCATCGAAGCCAGAAAGCTTGTCTTGCCGACGCCGCCGGCCAGCGAAAAAACTGCCAGCACCGGCACGCGATCCGGAGCCCGCGCCAGTTCCTGCTCCGGATGAAAGATGCTCTTCAGCGCATACCAGTTGCGCGTGATGCGCTCTCGGGATGCAGCCAGCGGATCAATCTCCATACCCGAAGCAGCAGCCAACGTCGCACGATCCGCTGCCGTGGGGGTTTGCGGCCAGAGCGGGGTTGGAGCGGAATACTCTGACATACGACCGGAGGGGTGAGACTGAGTCGAAGCGGGCACAGCGCGCAAGGCACTGGCTTCGCCCAGGGAGAACTCCTGCAAACCTACGAAGCCGCCTTCCGCGTTGCGTTCCACTTCCTGATTTAAAGCTCGTTCCTGGCCTCGTTCCGGCGGATACTCGGACGCTTGCTCCTGTCCATGTTGGTGCCCTGTCCACTCCGCTTCCTGCTTCGGATGTGCTTCGGAGAGAGTGCGAGTCCACGAGGAAAAATCCCCAGCCACGGAGTCCTGAGCTGCTGCATGCACGGAGATCGGCGCCTCCGGCGCACCCGGCCTTGCTCTCGGCTGTTCCTGCACCCGGGCATGCGGCAGATCTGCGAGCGGAAATTCATTCTGCGGCAATTCAGTCAGCCAGGATGGAAGCACCGGAGTATCCATATCCTCTCCCGAATCCGGCACCGAAAACTGCACGGGAATCGGCTCCGGATGCAGAGTCGCATCCGGCATGGAACGCGGCATCGAGCCTTGCATCATGCCCGGCATCCAGTCCTGATGATCCAGACCCGAGACCGGGATCCGTATTCCCTCCGGCGCAGCAGACCTTGGAACCGGATTGTCATCGATATACCCTGACATTTCGGATGGCTGCGTTTCGATTCGCGAAAATCTACCGGGATTCGCACCTTCAGTATCCACATCTGAGGAGAGCATATGCGCGGATTCGGCAGAATAGGTTGCTGAAAAAGGTACCTGCGCCGAAGAGCGGGCATACTCGGGCAAAGTGACCGGAGGCGGGATCGCCTCATGCGGCCGATGCGACTTCGCTCTTCGCTGTGCCTCCTGCGCGGCCAGCACGGCTTGTCGCTCGGTCTCGGCGTGACGGGCGATCTCTGCCATCCGTTCCGCTTCCGCGCGGCGAATCATCTCCGCCCGCGCCGCTGCCTCCTGCGCTGCGCGCTGCATCGCTTCCTGCTCCTCGCGCTGCGCGCGCTCTAACTGACGGAGGTGTTCTTCCTCGGCTGCCTCTTCAACTTTGCGGCGGATCTCGTCGCGCATCCTGGCTCGTGACGAGGAAAAATCGCGGTAGCGCGCTCCCCGCATGTTGGCCCACGCAAAAAGCGTCGTCACATCTTCCGGAGAGCCGAATTGTTCCGTTTTGTAGCCGGTTTCCGCCACAGATTATCGATTTCTCCGATGCATCACGAGGTGAAGAGCAACCGCTCCAGCAGCAACGGTTCAGTCTCTGATCCCTTCGTGATTTGCCTCATTCCAGTAGAACTCTGGACGCAGGAGCACTCACTCTCAGAATACGAGTGCCCTGTTGTCATTGAAAATAACACTCACCCAACTTTTGGTTACCACTTTTTGGGGATAGGCTGTGCGTCGCGGACCACAGTTGCAACATTTGCAGGAGGCGTTGCCGTTTCCGGAAGTGGTCTCCGTGGACTGCATCCGTAGCGCCTGTGCTAACTTAGTAAAGGAAGTTCCCCTGAATGGAAGTTCATCTGGAGCTCGTAGCTCAGTCGGTAGAGCAACGCACTTTTAATGCGTGGGTCCTGGGTTCGATTCCCAGCGAGCTCACCAGTTACTTCTTCCGCCTCTCCTAAGCGATTCCACTCCGAGAAATCAGTCCTGCAGGTGTTCCTCTGCTCGCCCCGTGCGTTCTCTGGCGGTTCCCAGCCGCCGGGATCAATCCGTTGGGCGCTCTGGTGGCGGCATGGTGGCCAGAAACTGTTCTGAAAATCGCGCCGCGTACTGCTCCAGAAGCTGCCGAACGCGGATCGGATCGTGCGAGCGGACCAGCAGACCCGCGTGATGATCCTTACGCACGCGCATAGCAATCTCTGGATCGGTAAAGCTGGAGAGGTCCGGATCGGCCTCCCGCGCCAGACACAGCGCGCTGCCGGCGTACTCCTCACGCAGCGGGGGTAGGACGTACGGCTCGCCGCGTAACTCTGCCACGTCCAGCCGCGCCCACTCCCGCCACAGGTTGATGCCTGTGGATTGCTCGACGAGATCGGCGATAAATGCTCCGCCGACGCGCGCGGCAATCTCAAGGAAGTAAACGCGTCCGTCGGCGCGAATAAACTCGGCATGGGTGACACCGCTGCGCATGCCCAGCGCGGGTGCCAGGCGGGCGTTGATGCCGGTCAGCTCGCGCCACTCTGCGCTGTCGCGGTCCACGGTGCG
This sequence comes from Acidobacteriota bacterium, assembly GCA_021816455.1. Lineage (GTDB taxonomy): Bacteria > Acidobacteriota > Terriglobia > Terriglobales > Acidobacteriaceae > Acidicapsa. The sequence continues at coordinate 10,612 of JAKAXU010000003.1, read as the reverse complement.
CGTGGTGAAGACTCCGCCCTGCTGCATCAGCTGCAGCGGCGGCTTGCCGTACTGATGCGCGGAAGAAAAGACGACTCGTCCCTGGCTGAGGATCGAGTCGACGTGGAAGATGTCGCCAGGAACAAACTCTTCCAGCAGGAAACTGGTCTGGCGGTCGCCCAGCTCGTCGAGCGCGCGCCAAAGCTGCTCGGCGTCGTGGATGCGCCGGATGCCCAACGCGGAGGCTTCGGTGCGCGGCTTGAGCAGCCAGGGCGCAGGGACTTCGTTCATGTAGTCGCGCAGCTCGTCGTAGTGGAGCACCCGCACAAAGCGCGGCACGAGGAAACCGGCCTCGCGCGCGGCGATGCGCATGGCCAGCTTGTCACGATAATAGGCCGTGGCCGTGGCACCCATGCCGGGAATGCGCATGTGCTCGCGCAGATGTGCGGCCACATCCAGGTCGAACTCATCGAGCGCCGTGATGCGGTCGAAGCGGCGACTGCGCGCGAGCCACACGACCGTGTTGCGAATCTGCTCGAGCGTCATACCCCCGGGCATAGTGACAATTTCCGCCAGAATTTCGCGTGGCCAGTCCCCCTCCGCCAGTTTCTCCACAGTGAGCAGAAACGGACGAACGTCAAGAGCAGCAAGCTGGCGCAGATAGGGCTGCCCTTTTTCGTAACTGGCGATGCACAGAAAGCATTCGCTGGTCTTTGTCACGCGTGAAAGCCCTCCCTCGGAGCACAGGCGTCACGATTGGCCCGCAAACTGCCGCCTGCGTGACGATAGTAGTACCACATCAGGCAGAAATTGCCTGCACACGGCGATGCGGGACATCCTATACACTCATAGCCGATGGATATCCCAAACGGGCCGGGTGAGAACCGGTTGGATAAGAACGAACTGGACGAGATTCCGCGACTGCATGACCAGCTGAACGAGGCATGGCACCGGGAGGCGATCGAGAGCTGGCGGGCGCCGACGAGCGCCTGGCTGGCAACGGTTGCCCGCCAGCATCTGGCGAACTTTGAGCTATGGCATACCGAGGATGCGGCGCGAACCGAGGGTGCGACCGACGGGCAACTGGCGGCGGTGAAGCGGCGCATCGACGTGACGAACCAGCGGCGTAACGACCTGGCTGAGGAGATCGACAAAATGTTGCTGGATGAGTTGGACAGGCACGGGCTGCCTGCACCGGATGCAGAGTTGAACTCCGAGTCTCCAGGGCTGATGATCGACCGGCTTTCGATTCTGTCGCTCAAAATCTTTCACACCCGCGAGGAGATCGGCAGGACCGATGCGCCGGAGGGCCACGCGGAGCGCAACCGAGAGCGGCTGGCGATTCTGCTGGAGCAGCGCGGCGATCTGGCCGAGTGTCTGACGCAGCTGTGGCAGCAGACGCTGGATGGGCGGCGGCGCTTCAAACTCTATCGGCAGTTGAAAATGTACAACGACCCAAACCTGAACCCGGCTGTTTACGGAAGCAAGGGGACAAGCCACTGAAACTGGCTGTGGGAGTAAGATCAGAAGACAGTAGCGCGTTCTCTTCTGCTCTCAGCCGCCGAGGCCCGAAGCTCAGCCCGATCTCCGAACCATTGACGGCAGGCGGCGTTCTGCGTATAAAGAATTGGCTACGCCCTGAACAAACGGAGTTGGTTCGTCCACTCCCCAGATATGAATGGCTGATGAATCCAAGAACCACCGGGATTGCTCGCAAACGATGACATCCGATTCGCACACTGCATCTTCCAGTCGCCGCAAGTCGGCCAGTTCAACTCCCAACCGGCCGGGAGTGCCAGCTACGCCTTCGGCGCAGACACTGCATCAATATCAGGCAGCGCTGCAACTGATGCAAACGGCGAAGTATGAAAAGGCCATTGTTGCTTTTGACAAGCTCATAGCGACGGCGACGCCGGAGATTGCCGAGCGCTGCAAGATGTATCTGTCGGCCTGCCATCGGCAAAAGGACCGCGGGAAGCTCAGTTTCGATTCACTGGAAGAGCGCTATGATTATGCGATTTCACTGTTGAACCGGGACTACTTCGAGGAAGCGCGGGAACAATTCCACGAGATACTGGCCGAGCAGCCGGAAGCCGATTACGCGCATTACGGACTGGCGGTGCTGGCCGCTGTGACAGGCCAGACGGAAGAGTGTCTGGAGTCGCTCTCTCAGGCCATCGCGCGCAACGAACGCAACCGGCTGCAGGCCAGAACGGATTCCGATTTCCAGGCCATGCTGGAAGACCCGCGGTTTACTGAACTACTGTACCCTGAGATTTCCTGAGGCCGCCTGTAGCCTGACGATTATTTGCTGGATTGCTTTGCTGGATTGCTCCGAAAGAAAGCTGCCTGTTTGAACGACGACCTCTCCAGCCCGAGTTCCCATCCGATGCGCGTGGTCGCCATCGGCGGAGGCACAGGCCTTTCGACGCTGTTGCGCGGGCTTCGACGCCATGTGGCGGCGGCCGGGCAGGCAGCGCGCGCGGAAGAGGCACCGATTGGGGATCTGGCCGCCGTGGTGACGGTGACCGACGACGGTGGATCTTCGGGGCGACTGCGGGAAGAGTTCAATATGCTGCCGCCAGGCGACCTGCGCAACTGCATGGTGGCTCTGAGCGAAGAGGAAGACCTGATCTCGCAGCTCTTCCGGCATCGCTTCCGCTCCGGCGGCGAGATTCGCGGACACAACTTCGGGAACCTGTTCGTGGCCGCATTGACAGAGATTACCGGCGACTTTGGCCATGCAATCCAGCTTGCCAGCAAGATTCTGGCGACGCGCGGACGCATCTATCCAGCGACGACGGCCAATCTGACGCTGGTGGCACGGATGGACGATGGCTCCGAGGTGCGGGGCGAGACGAAGATCACAGCGAGCCGAAAGCGGATTGTCGAGCTGATGCTCGATCCGCCGGTGGCCGAGCCGCTGCCGGAGACGATCGAGGCCATCGAGCGCGCGGACCTGATCTCGGTTGGACCGGGATCGCTCTACACGTCGCTGATTACCAACCTGCTGGTAAAAGGCATTCCGGAGGCGCTGGCCGAGACGCGCGCCGTTCGCGTGTTTATCTGCAACCTGATGACGCAGGCCAACGAAAGCCTGGGGTTGACCGCCTCCCAGCATATCGAACGCATCTACGAGCATACCGGCGAGCCGATCTTCGACTACGCGCTGGTGAATACGGCTCCGGTCTCGCCACAGATGCTGCTGCGCTATGCAGTGGAAGGCGCGGTTCCCATCGCGGCAGATGTGGAACGTATCGAGGCGATGGGCATCCGGTGCCTGGTGGGCAACTTCCTCTCCGAAGGAGACGTTCTGCGCCATGCGCCAGAGCGCGTGGCCGGCGCGCTGCTGGAGTTGGCGCGGCTGGCCCGGCCACAGACACAGACGACCTGAAGCTGGCTGAAACCGGGCGATTGCACCGATGTGGGCCGGTTTGGCATGTTTTACCTTTTCAGACATTGAATTTCGTTGAAAAGATTACGAATCCATAAACAATTGCCCACTCCGAGCCAGCAGAAGGAGCGAAATCAAAAGAAAAGATCGGAGAGACCGTTTCGAGGAAGAAACGGGTTGCATCTGAATGAGTAAGGCACTCGCCTCCGGAACTCGGCGACTGAGGGGTTCCGGAGGTTGAGTACCGAAGTGAAGTTGCCCGGCGATGCAGGAGAAAGATGTCATGCGAAATGGAACAAAGAGGAAGATGCGGCGCTGGATTGGCGCCGTGGCTCTGTCGGCCACGGTGGGTGCGTGTGTGGTGTACTGGCCAAACGCTATGGCCGCGGACAAGGCTACGAGCGGAGTACAGACAAGCACAGGGCACCTGCTGGTGGACGTGACGGTGACGGGAGCCGACGGCAAGCCTGTAACCGGGCTGAGTCCGTTCGATTTTCAGATTGCTGATAATGGAAGGCCGGAGAAGCTTCTGGCGATGCAGACGGGGGGATTGGCTTTGAGCGGGTCGAAGACCCCGGCTGAGATGGTGATCGTGCTGGACGCGGTGAACTGCACCTGGGAAAAGATGCAGCTCGAACGGCAGGATGTGGAGGAGTTTCTGCGGCGCAGAGGCGGCAGACTTCCGGTGCCGACTCGGATCGTGATGCTGACCGACACTCAGATGACCATCCCACCACATGCGACCGAGGACGGCAACGCTCTGGCGCAGTACATTCAGCGGACACCAAACCCGGTGCATTCGCTGCGCTTTCAGGCGGGCTACTACGGGGAGATGGACCGGGCAATGTGGAGCATGGACCAGATGAATAAGCTGGCGCGGTTTGAATCCGCGCAACCTGGAAGGAAACTGGTGGTGTGGATCAGCCATGGCTGGCATCCGTTGTCGCGCGATTATCTGGCCATGAGCAAAGAAGATCTGCAGCGAGACTTTGAGCTGGATGAGACGCTGACGGACAATCTGCTGATGGCACGGATTACGCTGGATTCAATCGATCCGATCTTGGACCTTCCGGGAGAAAATCTGGATTATTACCAGGCGTTTGTGAAGCCGGTGAAGAAGTATGAGCAGGTGGACACGCCAGACCTGATGCTGCAGGTTCTGGCCAGGCATACGGGTGGGCTGGTGCTGAACCAGAGCACGGATATTCAGGGTGAAATCGAGCAGGCGATGGGCACGCTGAAATCGTGGTACACACTGGTCTACTCGCCGACGAAGACCAGCGACCCGAATGCGTTTCATGCCATTTCGGTTTCGTTGAGCAACACGCCGGGGGCGGTGGTCCATGCGCCGATCGGCTACTACGCCAATCCGCATTGAAGGACGCTGTAGAAACAGGCCGAAACTCGGGCGCGGCAGAAGCGATCAGGCGACGAAGTACTTGGCCTGGGGATGGTGGACGAGAATTGCGTTGGTGCTCTGCTCCGGCTCCAGATGGAAGCCTTCGGTGAGTCGGACGCCGATCGACTCCTCGGGCTTGAGAAGCTTGAATATCCTGGCCTGATCTTCGAGATTGGGGCATGCCGGATAGCCGAAGGAGTAGCGCGAACCGCGATATTTCTGGTGGAAGAGATCGGTGACTTTGGGTGAGTCTGCGGCGGCGATGCCGAGCAGAGTCCGGGCCTGTTTATGAACGTATTCGGCGAGGGCCTCGGCGGTTTCGACGCCGAGGCCGTGGAGATAGAGGTAGCGAGTGAAGTCGCCGGATTCGAAGAGCTTCTGGGTTTCGATCGATGCCTGATGGCCGATGGTAACGATAGTGCAACCGATAACGTCACGACGCCCTGCGCTGGCGGGAAGAAAGAAATCGGCGATGCAGAGCCGACGGCCCTGGGACTGACGCGGAAAATGGAAGCGTTCGATCTCGCACTCAGTATCTTCGGGGTCAAAGAGGATAACCTCGTCGCCGGAACTGTTGCAGGGAAAGAATCCGATGACGGACTGTGGGTGGAAGATGCCGGAGGCCTGGACTTCGCGTTGAAGTTCGGTGAGGATGGGGCGGAATTTTTCTTCGACGAGGCGCAGGTAGTCGGATTGTGAGGCGGTTTTGAGCTGCCACTGGTTCTTGAAGAGCGCGGTTTCGTTGAGAAATGGGAAGAGGTCGTCGAGCGCGTAGTCTTTGAAGACGCGCGCGCCCCAGAATGGCGGCTGGGGAATGTTGGGCGGAGGCTCGACGACCGGCGAGCGCCCTTCGGCGGTGAGGGTGACGGTGGTGATGTCCGCAGTGGCGACGCCGCCGCGGGCGAAGACCTTGACGGTGCGGCCCTCGGTGAGGCGCTGCTCGCGCAGGTCGGAGTTGGCGCTGGTGAGGTCGCTCATGATGGCGAGGCCAGCAAAGGCGTCTTCTGCATAGTAGACGGGGCCGCTGTACTCTTTGCGCAGGTCTTCTTCGACGTATTTGCGGGTGAGGGCGGCACCGCCGCAGATGACGGGAATTTGCAGGCTGAGCCGTTCCAGGTCCTGGAGGACGTACTTCATCTCGAGGGTGGATTTAACGAGCAGGCCGCTGAGACCGATGGCATCGGTGTGCTGCTGACGAGCGGCGGCGAGAATCGTGTCGGAGGGCTGCTTGATGCCGAGGTTGAGGACGCGGTAGCCGTTGTTGGTGAGGATGATGTCGACGAGATTCTTGCCTATATCATGGACGTCGCCTTTGACGGTGGCCAGGACCATGGTGCCTTTGCCCGCTCCGTCGGATTTTTCCATCTTCGGCTCAAGATAAGCGACGGCGGCCTTCATGACGGCTGCGGAGTCGAGCACGGAGGGGAGTTGCATCTTGCGCGCGCCGAAAAGCTCGCCGACGGTCTTCATGGCGTCGAGCAGAACATCGTTGATGAGGGCAAGCGGGGAGTAGGAAACAAGAGCGGATTCAAGGGCTTCTTCGAGGGATTGCTTGTGCTCTCCAGAGCCGATGGTACGCTCTCCGCGAATGATGAGTTGCTTGAGGCGATCCTCGACGGTGAGGTCTTCGACGGCGAGTTCGTCTTCGGGCACGGCGCCTTTGCCGAGTGCGTTGAAGTGGGCCATGTAGGCCTGGAGCGGATCAACGCGCTGGCCATCGGCTGTTTCCCACTGCTGAAAGATGAGACGGCGGGCAAGCTCGACCTCGCGCTCGGGGATTTTGTAGAGGGGATAGATGCGGGAATAGTTGACGATGGCGGTGTCAAGACCGCGATCGACGGCTTCTTTGAGGAAGACGGAATTGAGGACACGGCGGGCATAAGCGCCGAGGCCGAAGGAGACGTTGGAGACGCCGAGGACGGTTTTGACGCCGGGCAGTTCGAGCTTGATGCGGCGGACAGCTTCGAGGGTTTCGATGGCGGCGGAGCGGTAATCTTCCTGGCCGGTGGAGATGGGCAGTGTGAGCGGGTCGAAGATGAGATCCTGCGGGCGCAGGCCGTAGCGATGGACGGCCATATCGTGGATACGGTGGGCGATGGCGACTTTTTTGTCGGCGGTGAGGGCCATGCCGTCTTCGTCGATGGTTAGAGCGATGACGGCGGCACCGTAGCGGCGAGCCATAGGCAGGACGCGACTGGTGCGTTTTTCGCCGTCTTCGAGGTTGATGGAGTTGATGATGGGCTTTCCGGGGATGCGCTTGAGAGCCTCCTCGATGACGATGGCTTCGGTGGAATCGACAAGAATGGGCGCGGGGACGCGAGTGGCGATTTTTTCAAGGACGCCGTTCATGTACGCTTGCTCATCCTCGCCGACGATGGCGCAGCAGAGATCAAGCATCTGGGAGCCTTCGCCAATGAGGCGGCGAGCCATGCTGAGAATACCTTCGTAGTCGGCGGAGCGGACGAGATTGCGGAAGTGCTCGAGGCGGGTGGTGGTGTTCATCTCCTCAGCGATGACGACGGGCTGGCCATCAACTTCCAGCGGGACGGCGGTGAAGGCGCTGGCGGCGACGCTCTGCGGGCGAACGTTGCGGACGAGCGGAACAAGGCCAGTGACGGCCTGAGCGACGGCGCGGAGATGCTCCGGGGTAGTGCCGCAGCAGCCTCCAACGATAGAGATGCCGTATTCGGTGACGAAGCGGCGATGGTGCGCGGCAAGTTCGGCGGGGGTGAGCTTGTAGACGGCGTGGCCGCCTTCGTTCTGGGGCAGGCCGGCGTTGGGCTGGATGGCGATGGGCAGCGTGGAGTTCTGGCAGAGGAAGCGAACGGCGTCGTTCATCTCCTCGGGGCCGGTGGCGCAGTTGAGGCCGATGACGTCCGGCTGGAGCGCTTCGAGGACGGCGAGCGCGGCACCGATCTCTGAGCCGAGAAGCATGGCTCCGGTGGCTTCAAGGGTGATCTGGATTTGCAGAGCGACGCGGCGATGACCTTGTTCGACGGCAGCGGCGATGGCGTCCTGGCAGGCAGCGGCAGCGATCTTGGCCTGCAGCAGGTCCTGGCTGGTTTCAATGAGCAGAATATCGACACCGCCCTCGATGAGGGCGTCGGCCTGCTGGCGATAGCTGGCGAGCATAGCGTCGTAGCCGATGTGGCCAAGCGAGGGCAGGCGGGTGGTGGGGCCGATGGAACCAGCGACGAAGCGCGGCTTCTCCTGCGCGGAAAAGCTGTCGGCGACTTCACGGGCGAGGCACGCAGCGGCGAGGTTCAGTTCGTGGACACGATCGGCCAGGTCGTACTCGGCGAGGACGATGTCGGTGGAGCCGAAGCTGTCAGTCTCGATGATGTCACTGCCCGCGGCGAGGAACTCGGCGTGAATCTCGCGGATGACATCGGGACGCGAAAGGACGAGCAGTTCATTGCAGCCCTCTTTGCCCCAGTAATCGTCGGCGGTGAGGTTGCGACGCTGGATATTGGTGCCCATCGCGCCGTCGTATACAAGCACGCGACGGCGAAGCTCGGTGAGAAAATCGGACAAAAAGACCTCGAAGCGGAAGGATCGCGCGTTTAGACTCTGAACAACAGGATAAATCTTTGCAGTCTGAAAGGCGGGGATGGATGCGAATCCGTGAACTGGATGGGCTGCGGGCGATTGCTGTGCTGATGGTGATTGCAGTTCATTATTTTTCGTGGATTCCCTACTCCGGAGCAGGGTTTGGCTGGCTTGGCGTTGACATCTTCTTCATCCTCTCTGGATTTTTGATTACCACAATCCTGCTTGGTCTGCGCGAGAAGGAAGATTATTTCAAGACGTTCTATGCTCGGCGCGCGCTGCGGATTTTTCCGCCGTATTACCTGTGTCTTACGGTGTATTTCCTGATCTCGCTGGCAGTGCATAAACCCGCTACTGTCGGCCTGTGGTTGCGGTACGTCTTTTATTACACGAGCCTGCAGGTAGGCCAGCCAGCAATCCTGCACGTTGGCCGGCCCGTGACGCCGCACGCCCTCAGCATGATCAACTCCGGAGTGGCGGTGGTGCGATTTTTTCGATGCTCGGCGTGTGGATGAGCGTGATAGGCATGATCCTGCTCGCGCCAGTGCTGCGCTGGCACTTTCATACACCGACGTCTCCTGAGACCTTCACCTTTTATTGCAGAATGGATGGACTGGGCTTTGGATCATTGATTGCACTGGTTCACCAGAGGGAACGGCTGGGCGACAAAGCCATGCAGAGCGTGGCAGGATGGATACGCCGGGCATGGATGGTGTTGCTGCCGCTGTGGCTGGTGGTGGCGATTCCTACGCATGGAGACCAATCGTCGCGCATCTTCAACGCGGCGGGAATCTCGCTTGCCGATGCTATTTTCGCATCGATGGTTTTTGCGGTAATTGGCAACGCAGGAGGATCGGGCACAGGAGTGCGGCTGCTGCGGCTGAGTTGGCTGCGTTCGATCGGAAAGGTGAGCTATACCCTTTATCTGGTGCATTATCCATTTCGGGTGCTGACGATCTGGGTCTTTGAAAAACAACATCTGGATGGTCGCGAAGAATGATCGCGATGAGCGAATCGCTGGTGGGACTCGCGGTGAGCCCGGGCGTAGCCTATCTGTCCTGGTGGGCGATGGAGTCGAGGATTCTGCACTGGAAGGACAGGCACGTGCCGAGCGCGGCTCACATTTCAAACTGAAAATGGAGGCTCCAAGTATGAAATTCAGCGAGGTTGCGATCGTTATCCCCACTTTTCGTCGTACGGAAATATTAATCCAGTGCCTCAGGCAGCTTCCTTGCTCCGAGCAAGATTTAGACGTCATAGTCACAGATGATGGCGATGCTGAACTCACACGCCAAGCTCTTCATCAAGAGTTTCCTCGCGTTACCGTTGTTCAGGGGCCTCAGAAAGGACCCGCAGCCAACCGCAACTGCGGAGCAAAAGCTACAACGGCACCGCTTCTTATTTTTCTCGACGATGACTGTATTCCTTCTCCAGATCTGGTTGAAAGATACTCACGATTCGCAGACGAAAACCCGGGGATCGACGTATTCGAAGGACGGATTACCGCCATCGGAAAACGAAAAGGCTTTGCAGATTACTGTCCGGATAACGAAACAGGAGGGCATCTCTGGTCCTGCAACTTTGCCATCCGGCACGCTCTATTTGATAAGATCGGCGGCTTTGACGAACACTTTCCTTTTGCGGCAAACGAGGACATGGCACTTTATCTGCGCGCCAAATCTGAATCTCTAGTTAAATTCCTGCCGGATGCGCAAGTCCGTCACGCCTGGCAAAGGCGCAGTGGAGCAAAGCCACTTCGTCACGCAGGTCTTTCCACTCTCCTCTTCATCCAGCTGTACTATCCAGACCACATCCAGGCGCGAGTGCGGTCACACTTGCACGCCGCAGCGCGAACTGCGATTATTACTTTATCTGCGCATATTCGTGAACACGCATTCGCAGATCCGCTGCATTATTTCAGGCGGATAGCCTACGATCTTAAAATTGCAATCGTGGCAGCGGGATGGAGTCACAGAGCAGGACTCTCTCGTTTCCTCTTTCCACCCTGCTGTAATGGGTGCAATCAAATCTTGACTCAGCTGGCAAGCCCAAGGGACCATCCGGTCATATATCCCGATCAAGGATAGAGAGATATATATACAACCAACTGCGCTGTTGCTATTGATCCGGCCCGGTAATACTGTTACGCGGCATAGGCGACGAGGGGGTCTTTGAAGAAGGCTTTGATTCTTTCTGGATTGTTTTCGATTGCCGACATGTGTTCCGTTGCAGCCTTCTTTAACTTGTCTTTTGTCCTGCAGGGAACACGAGTTGTGATGGCCTGTTTCAAG
>JAKAXU010000030.1 GCA_021816455.1 Acidobacteriota bacterium | reverse complement strand
AAGCTCGCAGCAAAGAAGTTCTCGATCAAACCATCACAGAACTGCTTCCCGATATCACCCCGGAAAACGCATCGGCATGGTTCAAACACTGCCTCGAAGGTCTACAGCATTAGGGAAAACGCTCTAGAACTGCGTACAAGCGCCAGAGCGCATCGCAGCGCATCCGGATTCCGGCAGGGGCTTCGCTATGTGCGGGGGAGGCCGGATCTGACGGCCATCCTGATCATGCTGTTTCTCATCGGCACCTTTGGATTCAACTTTCCCATCTTTATCTCGACTATGGCCGTGAATGTCTTTCACTCCGATGCAGGCGCATTCGGCCTGCTCTCCTCCATCATGGCCGTGGGCACCGTCTCAGGCGCTTTGTTTGCTGCCAGCCAGAAGAGACCGGGCTTATCGTCTCTCCTGGCAGGAGCCGGAGTCTTCGGCTTGGGATGCACCCTGGGCGCACTCGCACCCGGGTACTGGTGGTTCGCGGCCGCCCTCGCGGTCAGTGGAGCGGCTGTGCTGATCTTCGCTAACGGCACGAACAGCATTCTGCAGCTCTCCACAGAACCATCCATGCGAGGAAGGATCATGGCCCTCCGGGTTGGCGTTGGGCTTGGGGGAATGACGATTGGGGCTCCGATCACCGGTTGGATTGCCAACCACTTTGGCCCACGCTGGTCGCTGGCATTGGGTGCTGGGGCGGGCTTCGCCGCTTCCGTGGTCGCCATATACGTTCTGACCCGTTGCAAAAAACTGCTGCACGCGCAGTAATTGGCCTGGTGGGTGCGGGCAGATGCTCCCGATCTGGACTCTGGATTGGCGCCAACAGGGCAAACCACTCGTCCAGACCAGCCCCGAGGAAGACAACGGCTACGGCTGGGAATAGTCCGGCGAACGCTTCTCTATTGGCTTAAGAACCTGGTCCCCTGACCGGTAAGGTAGCTGGCACGTCTGGATCACGTTTCAGGACAGTTGCATGTGGTGGTGCACGGTTCGGGATGGAGTTGAAACAAGCCCTGCCATCGAAACGAACGAGTGAGGCCATTTTTGGCTGACCTGTCAATCACCGTGGAGCAACTATTCTTTGGACGATAAGCGGCATCTGGTAACGAGCGAGCTTCCTGGCATTGTCGCGGTGTAGCCGGATTTCAGGCTACCGTATGTAAGCCCAAGGGTTGGAAGGAAATTCTTCGCATCATTCGGAACGAGGAAGATGAGGACGCCCGAGTTGCGGTTCTAGCGCGTCAGACTTACGAGGACGCTGTTGCTAAGCTTGTTGCCCGCCTCGGAGATAAGGACTTTGAACTGCTGATAGATTTGATCCTGTCGCGTACCGGTTGGGCGCGATTGGCGAAGCTCGGCGGCGCGACGGAGGGAGTCGACGTTGAAGTCGAAAACGTCTCTTCTGACGAAATCGCTTTCGTTCAAGTCAAGAGTACCGCAACCCAAAGTGTTCTCGATGACTATGTATCGAGGTTCAATGCCCGGCGGGACCGATATCACCGGATGATCTTTGCGGTGCACTCTCCCGATGGAGCCTTGACGCCGCCCACCGGTCAGCCCGTATCGATCTGGACCGGAAAGGAGATTGCTCGACGCGTGGTTAAGCTGGGGTTGGGCGACTGGGCTGCTACCCGTCTCTAAAGAACCTTTTCTTTCAATCACTGCACGGATTCGAGACACTTGATTCAGGCAGGTCGATGACTTTGCGTTAGCAGGCTCATCGTCTGTTGGAATCAATTCTGGGCTTCAGGCTTATCTTGCAATGGACAAGAGTCCGAATTGCCAACGGGAGCCAATCTTGAGATACTTCTTCAGGCTGACCTTGATAGCCATGCCTACTATCCACTGCCCATCCAGCGGTGGTTTGCCGACACGGGGAACATCGGCAGTCTCGACTGCATCCATAAGCACTTTGGTTAGTAAGCGATATGTAAATTTGCAAGTTGTTGAAATATAAGGGCGGGAGTAGTTCAGTGGTAGAACGTCAGCTTCCCAAGCTGAATGTCGCCGGTTCGATCCCGGTCTCCCGCTCCAGCACCATTCTGATCCTCTGCATTGACGCGATCCCGCCGCAGCCTTCATACTGATTGCGATGACAAAGATGAGCCAGTCCGGAACCGCCTGTTGCATGTGCATGTGCATGCGATTCGGGTCCGTGCCTCTGGCTTGATGCTGTCGAAACAGTATTGCGAAATCCAGAACAGGCCCGGACCCGAATACGGTTCGGGCCTAGTTTTTTGCCTGAGCCATCCTTCGACATCCGAGCCGCCAACCCTACGAAACGGAGTGATCTCATGAGTCAGAACAAAACCACGCAGCATCCAGCAACCCTTGCTGTTCACGCCGGTCAGTCCCCGGACCCCACCACCGGGTCGCGCGCTGTGCCCATCTATCAGACGACATCCTATGTTTTTCAAGATGCGGATCACGCCGGCCGTCTCTTCGGGTTGCAGGAGTTCGGCAACATCTACACGCGCATCATGAATCCGACGACCGATGTTCTGGAGAAGCGAGTCGCTGCGCTTGAGGGGGGTGCTGCGGCGCTTGCCACCGCATCGGGGCAGGCCGCCATTACGCTCGCTCTGACCACGCTGGCTGCTGCAGGCGATGAGATTATCTCTTCGACTTCGCTCTATGGGGGAACGTACAACCTCTTCCACCACACCTTGCCGCGGTTGGGCATTACGGTGAACTTTGTCGATGTGGATGATTTTGACGGGATACGTGCAGCAATCACGCCGAAGACGCGTGCGATTTACACCGAGACGCTCGGTAATCCCAAGCTCGACGTGGCGGACCTTGAGACGATCGCCGCCATCGCTCATGAGCATGGCCTTCCGCTGGTGGTGGATAACACCTGCGCTTCGCCCGTTCTGTTGCGGCCCATTGACTGGGGTGCGGACATCGTCATTCACTCAGCGACGAAGTTTCTTGGCGGTCACGGCACGTCGATCGCGGGTGTGATTGTGGATGCGGGGCGCTTCGACTGGACTTCGGGGCGATTTGCCGAGTTTACTGAATCAGATCCTTCATATCACGGTTTGTCCTTTACGCAGACCTTCGGCTCGCTTGCCTTCATTCTCAAGGCCCGCGTACAGGGTCTTCGCGATACGGGTGCGGCGCTTTCGCCCTTCAATGCTTTTCTGTTGCTGCAAGGCATTGAGACGCTCGCTCTGCGCATGGAGCGCCACTCAGCCAACGCGCTGGCCGTCGCGCATCATCTGGAGAAGCATCCGCTGGTCGAGTGGGTGAACTATCCAGGCCTGCAGTCGAGCGGCTATCACGCCCGCGCTCAGAAGTATCTGCCCAGTGGCTGCGGAGCATTGCTTACCTTTGGCATTCGCGGTGGCTATGAGGCAGGAAAGAAGCTCATCGATTCTCTTCAGCTCTTCTCGCTTGTCGCCAACATCGGCGATGCCAAATCGTTGGTGATTCATCCAGCATCGACCACGCATCAGCAACTCACGGACGAGGAGCAGGCGGCGACGGGGGTCACTCCAGAACTGGTGCGGCTCTCGGTCGGCATCGAGGATATTCGCGATATAGTTGCCGATCTCGATCAGGCGCTTGCACTGGCGTGTACAGCAGACAATCGGACACCTGCTGTCGCACAATGAGCAGAATGGATTCCACGGCTTCTCCGTCATCCGGCTCCTTTGGTGCGCAGAGTTCTGCACGCACCGCTCCGGAGCCAATCTATGAAGGCGACTTTGTCCTCAGCGAGCCGTTACCGCTGGACTGCGGGCAGGCGCTGGTCAATCCGACGCTGCATTATGCCGTTTATGGTCGCCTGGATGCGGCGCGCAGCAATGCGGTGCTGGTTTGTCACGCGCTCTCCGGGTCAGCTCTGGTCGGCTCCTGGTGGCCGGAGCTGTTCGCGCCGGAGATCGAGGATCGGCTCGTCGATACTCGCCGCGATTGCATCGTCTGCATCAATTTGCTCGGTTCCTGCTACGGTTCCACGGGGCCGTCCTCGGTCGATCCGGGCACGGGTCGGGTTTATGGCCCGGATTTCCCGCTTCTGTCGATTCGCGACAACATTCGCGCTCAGGCTCGTCTGTTGGATTCGCTCGGCATCCGTCGTCTACGCCTGGCGATTGGCGGCTCTGTCGGCGGCATGCAGGCGCTGCAGTGGACGATCGATTTTCCAGAACGCGTCGAACGCGCGGTCGTCATCGGCGTGGCTCCTCTGGGAGCGATGGGACTGGCACTCAACCATGTGCAGAGGATGGCGATTGTCAACGATCCGGCATGGAACGGCGGCAACTACCTGACGCACCGCCAGCCGCGACGCGGTCTTTCGCTTGCACGGCAGATGGCCACGCTCAGCTACAAGTCGCCGAAGTTATTTGAAGAGCGATTTGCGCGGCGGGCGAATCGGAACGGGGAACTGCCGTGGGCGCATTCGGCAGGCGAGAACGGCCTGCTGGGCGGAAGATTCGATATCGCAGGCTATCTCGATTACCAGGGCGAAAAATTTCCCGATCGCTTCGATGCAAACTCGTATCTTGCGATTTTGCGTATGATGGACAATTGGGATCCTGTGCGGGAGGTCGGCGGCGCTGCAGAAGCATTTTCCCGTATTCGTGCCCGGCTGCTGCTGGTTGGCATCAGTTCGGACCTGCTTTTTCCGGCGCGGGATGTCGAGCATCTCGCCCAGACGATGCGTTCAGTCGGCGTTCATGCGGATTACCGAGAGATGGTGACGGCGCATGGGCACGACGCATTTCTAGCCGAGCAAGTCGAACTTGTTCGCCTATTGCATTCGGTGGATTAATTCTTCCCCTTGTCAGAGACGGTCCTAGTTTCTATAATCCGAGCATCACCGTATCTTGACACAGGAACGGAAGAACCAGTTCAGCCTAAGGTCAGCTCATGCAGGCACGCTTGCTGCTCGGAAACATACTCGTCGGAAGACGATCGAAAAAATGAATGCTCAGGAGCTTTGAATGAAGAAGTATCTCCTCGCCACTGTGGTTGCTTTGGTCGGCCTTAGTCTGGTTTCTACCCCCCTGCTTGTTGCGCAGGCCAACGCCGGCCAGATCACCATCAAAGATCCTGCCGAATACAACTCCTACCAGAATGCCGTCTCACAGACGTCACCCCAGGCTAAAGCCTCTGCCTGTGAGGCGTTTCTAACTGCCTACCCGCAGAGTGTTGTCAAGACTGCGGTTCTGAATCAGCTCCTCGATGCTTATACGCAGTTTGACGCTTCGAAGGCCGTCGATGCAGCCAATCGTCTCCTTCAGGTTGATCCATCCAACCTGAAGGCTCTGTATCTGATTGCGTTCATCAAGAAGCAGCAGGCGACTCAAGTGGCCGCTTCCAATCCTACGCAGCAGGCGCAGTTGCTGGATGATGCTGCCGCTGCAGCGCAGAAGGGACTGGCTTTGGCCAAGCCGGATGGCGTGACCGATGACGCCTTCAAAAAACAGAAGGCAACCACGGATCCGTTCTTCCATTCCGTCATTGCCTATGACGACATTTACTCGAAGAAGGATTTGCAGGGCGCAATCACGGAGTTCCGTACGGAACTGGAGATGCTGAGCGCTTCCAACCCCGCTGCGACCCAAGTGGCTCCTGCGCTCAATGACACACTGGTTCTCGGCCAGACGTACACGCAGCTCAAGCCCGCCGATATGATAAACGGCGTCTGGTTTATGAGCCGCGCTGAGGATTTTGCACCAGCCAACTTCAAGCCAGTCATTGAGAAACAGGCCAAGTACTGGTACAAGCGCTTCCACGGAGGCGAAGATGGCTACGACGCGGTGATGGCCGCTTCCGCCAAGAGCGTCTTCCCGCCACAGGATTTCAAGATTGCTCCAGCGCCGACGCCGAAAGAGATCGCCGACAAGTTTGTGGCGGACAATCCGGATTTCACCACCTACGCCATGGGTGACAGCGAGTACGTGCTCGCCAATGCTTCGCCTGAAAATGCCGAAAAGCTCTTTGCTACGCTGAAGGACAAGGTCGTCATTATTCCGGGTACCGTCATCTCTGCCGACGCCAACCAGATCAAGCTTGCAGTGACGGATGATGCGAAGGCGGATAAGGTAGCCGACTTTACGATCAACATGAAGAAGCCGCTGGCGGACAAGGATATCCCGGCCGTCGGTTCGGATGTCAAGAATCTGGTGGGTACCTACGATTCCTACACCCAGACTCCGCCGCAGATCATCATGCGTGACGGCGAGTTCCAGGTGGAGAAAAAGCCGGTCACGCACCATAAGCCAGCCGCTGGCCACCACTCCAGTAACTGAGCGGTCCAGCCGGTCGATGTACAGATATCGCTCTGTCTTTGCGGGGCGCTTCCTTTGCGGAGCGCCCTCGCGCTGTTTGCGCTCTTTTCAGCGCGTGAATGATACCCTGATCCTAGAGTGACACGATCTGCGCTGACATCTCCGCCTTTTCTGATTCTCGGCTGCTGCCTGGCATCGGTCTCCATCTTCGCGCAGGGTTCTGCGCCGGTTCCATGCCAGCCCAGTGCTGGTAATAAAACAACCTGTGGTCTTGTGGTAACGTCTGCGTCCGCCGCTCCGCTGACGACTCCCTTCCCACTGGACTCCAAAACCCACGAGACAACAGCCATGCCCTCTCTTCCGTTGGATCGGATGAGTTCCGCGGACCGCTCGCTGCTTGCGCACAGCATGCCCCGCATTGTGACCCTGGCGGATGAGCAGGGATTCGCGTTCCCAGGGCAGGGAAGCGGCGAAGTCTCCGGTTTAGGCTGGGAGGCTCGGCAGGCCGTCTGCACAGCGCTGCCGGATCATCTTCTGATGAATTATCGTCGCGCGCCAGGAACGCATCACGAGGCCAGTTTTTCGGTGGTGATTCTGCGGACAGGCAGCGGACGACTGCATCTGGTTCCTGTCGAGCGGAAGGGCTACTCACTCTACACGCCATCCCGCCGCAATCGCTTGACGATGGTTGTCTTCAATGATCTGCTGCGTGAGGATGCACATGCGGTGCGCGCGGATTGGCTCGGTCTCGCTCTCTGCTACGCGGCGCTTGCCGGTGACCAGGTGCAGGCCGTTACGACGTTAATGCCGTCGGGAGGAGATCCCAGTCCAAACTATATGCCGGCGTCGTTGTCGGTCTCCTGGAAGGCTCCGCCGTCGATCACGTTTGTGGGGTTGCCACCTTCAGGCGGTTCGCCACTTCAATGGACGCTGCTCTTCGAGCGCAGCGGCAGGCTGCACAAGGTCCAAATGAAAAAGGCTTACCAGTTGAGCGCCGTACCTGCTAAGGGCCAGATTGTGGATTTGAAATAACCTCTGGTTTTGCGACGGGTGTCGATGTTGAGACGGATTTGCTGAACTATTTACCCTGCTCGTTCGGTCCCGGAGCAATCTCCTGAAGCTCCTTGCCGGGCTTGAAGCGAATGGCCTTGCCGGGAGCGATGCTCACCTCGCTGCCTGTGCGCGGGTTCCGCCCGATTCCGGTCTTCCGCGGCCTTACGCTGAAGACGCCGAAGCCGCGCAGCTCAATGCGATCGCCCGCAGCCAGAGCTTTTTTCAGTCCGTCAAAGACGCAATCGACGGCAGCCTCTGCTTTTGTGCGCGGCAATCCGGTTCGCTCGATTACGTGGTGAACGATGTTCTGTTTAATCAACGCTCTTATCCTCTTCCTCAGAATTCAACGACGTTCTTCAGACTGCTGCGACGCCAAGCCGAACCGCATCGCTGGCGTGAGCATATTCATTCGTGTCGTCATTGTCAATTGCGGCCGTCAGCCCATAGGATAGTGGGCAGCGCCTTCACGCGTTGCGCCTCAGTTCAACTGCCTGTCAGTCAGGCTTCGGAGCCTCATGCCTATTCTCAGTGATCGCTGGATTCGTGAACAAGCCCGCAACCATGGAATGATCGAGCCATTCAGTGAAAAGCAGGTGCGCGAAGGCGTCATCTCTTACGGACTTTCATCTTACGGGTACGATCTTCGCGTCTCAGACGAATTCAAAATCTTCACCAACGTCAACAGCGCAGTCATCGATCCTAAGAACTTCGACGAGCGTTCCTTTGTGACCGTGCAGGCTGATTCGGTTATCGTTCCCCCAAACAGCTTCGCTCTCGCGCGTTCGGTCGAGTACTTTCGCATTCCACGCAATGTCCTCACTATCTGCGTCGGCAAATCGACCTACGCCCGGTGTGGCATCATCGTCAACGTCACCCCGTTTGAGCCGGAGTGGGAAGGCTTTGTCACACTTGAAATCTCCAACACCACGCCGCTTCCGGCGCGCGTCTATGCCAACGAAGGGCTTTGCCAAATTCTATTTTTTCAGGGCAATGAGCCTTGCGAGGTCAGCTATGCGGATCGCAAGGGGAAATACCAGAAACAGCAGGGCATCGTTCTTCCTCGTCTGTAAATGCCTGAACCGAGGAATTGTATTGCGAAAGCGCTGGGGGTGGACTACAGTTTTGGCATCGCTCACTTCCCCGAGGTTGTCAATCTTCAGAAGGTACTCTAACCAGTGACATCAAAGGAGTCCGACTGTGCCGGTTTCGCCCTCAGATCAGCCCGTACAGCTCGGGATTGTCTCCTCGGATCCCATTCGCACAGAAGGCTTACGCGGAATCTTCGAAGGACACTCCCGTGTGCAGGCTCTCTGTTCTGAACTGCGAACCCTGCTTGAGGGAGACCAACTTCGCTACATTCTGCTGGATGTCTCGGGAACATATGCCTGGGTAGATACCCTATTCTTCGTGCGCCGGATGCGTCCGGACCTGCGCCAGATCGTCCTCGGCCCGACAGACAACGATGAGGTGATCATGCGCTCGATCATTGCTGGAGGACGGGCGTTTCTCGATGTCTGCTGTGAGCCGGAGCAGGTGCTGTATGCCGTCGAAGTCGTCCTTCAAGGGTCCATCTGGGCACCCAGGAGAGTTCTTTCTACCCTCATCGACCGGTTGATTGCCGGCCCGTCGTCGCACAGCAGCAACGATCTCGAGAAACTCAGTCCCCGCGAGCGGCAGGTTCTGGATCGCATTCTGGAGGCGCGTTCGAATCGCGAGATTGCCGAGGATCTAGGCATTGAAGAACGAACCGTCAAGGCGTACGTCTCCAGCCTCATGCGTAAGACGGGAGTGCAGAATCGAGTCGCGTTGTCCATGCTCGCGGTTCAGGATGCGGCCTCGCGCATCTCCGGCTGAGTCCCCATTGTCCTGAACTGCACCAGTTCTGATTCAGCATCCGTCGTTGAGGTATGACCTGCAATACGCGACATTCGGGTTGTATGTCTTTCAGTTAAAAAACTTGGGCGCGTTGTTGATTACGAAATGACACTGCCCTTTCGTTACCTTGCGCACTTTCCACCGGATTGGCAAAGTATCTTTAGTAACAACGCAGATCTGGGGAAGGACTTCTCTGGACGCACAAGAATCTGTGCGTCCAGAGAAGTCCTCTTTTTTCGCAGAGAGGTTTCTCGTGACGGCCAGAGCCGCAGCCTGCTCTTGTTTCGGGCCAGACAACCCCGGGCGCCACTCGGGACTCTAACAGGGTAAAGCAGAATACGACTGCATAGAGCAGACCGACAGGGCTTTTTGCTTCGCCTACATTGCCTTGGACAAGCCCACGGAATGTAGAATGCTACGGGCTGCATCCCTCAAAAAATATCTCTTTGCAAGAAAGGTAAGCAGGAAAATGAAAAAGCTCATCTCCCCGTTTCTGTGCTTCGCTGTGGTTCTGGCCTCGTCCAGCATGGCCCGGGCGGCTTCGTCCAAACAGGATCTGCAACAGCGTGTGGATGCCGCCAAAGTTGTTCTCGATCAGATTCTCGGTACTTCAGACCGCACCATTCCTCTCAATATTCTTCAGATGGCCACCTGTGTTGGTGTGGTCCCCGGCATGAAAAAGGGTGCTTTTCTGTTTGGTGTTCAGTATGGTCAAGGCATCGTTACCTGCCGCACCGGCCATGGCTGGAGCGCGCCGGTCTTCATCCGCATGGCCGGCGGTTCCTTCGGCTTTCAGGCTGGCGGCCAGTCGACGGACCTGATCCTCGTCGCGGTGAATAATAAAGGCTTCCAGGACCTGCTGAAGAGCAAATTTCAGATTGGTGGCGACGTCAGTGCCGCTGCGGGTCCGGTCGGGCGCGATTCGCAGGCTGCCACGGACTGGCGCATGAACGCCGAACTGCTCACCTACTCCCGCAGCAAGGGACTCTTCGCTGGAATCGATCTGGACGGAACCTCGGTCAGCCAAAATACTGACGACACAAACACTTACTACGGCGCCAGCCACAGCTTCACTTCAATCCTGAGCGGAACAGTTCCAGTTCCGACTGGAGCGGTTCCATTTGTGCGTGCTGTAGCGAAGGCTTTTGTGGACGCCAAGGACCGGAAGTAACCAGCCGATAGCCTTCAAACCGCAACGTTGACGTGCGGAGCGAACCACCATATCGTGTGCTCCGTACGTCTCCCAGGGTCCACAGTCGTCTCACAGACAATTACACTGTTGAATGTGCCGAGATCGACAGGATCTGTCCGCAATTTTTTCGAATTTCTTGCTGTTCGGACCATTGTTGGCCTGATCGCATTGCTGCCTGGCAGTCTGGCGCGTCGATTGGGTGCCTGGCTCGGTGCGCTTATCTTTCACCTTCACGCCCGCTTGCGCAGCGTGGGCATGCGTAATCTTGCACTAGCCTTGCCAGAGCTTGGCGTCAACGAACATCAGCGTATTCTCCGGCGTCTGTTCACGTATCTTGGCTGGCATTTCGCAGAGTTCTGCTGTAGTTCTCGCTTCACTCCACAGAATTCAGCCAGCAAGATTCGTTACGAGGGGCTGGAGCACTTCCTCCGTGCGCAATCGGCAGGGAAGGGTGTGCTCATCCTCACCGGCCATCTAGGTGCCTGGGAACTGTCCAGCTACTATCACTCGCTGATGGGCCATCCGATGGGACTGGTGGCGCGCCGCCTGGACAATCCGCTGCTTGAATCCTTTGTTCGCTCCATGCGCTGCCGCCATGGGAACTGGGTGATTACGAGAGATCGTTTTGCGCGCGGAATACTGGAGGCCATGCAGGAGGGCCGCGCCGTTGGTATTCTGATGGACACCAATATGACTCCGCCGGAAGGTATCTTCGTCGATTTTTTTGGTATTCCCGCCTGCACAGCCAGTGGACTGGCCCGCATCGCCTTGCGCACCGGTGCCGCAATCGTCCCAGGGTTTCTGCTCTGGGAGGCGGCAGAATCGCGTTATGTTCTGCATTTTGCGCCGCCTATCCAGCCGGTCATCACCGGCGACCGCGCGCAGGACATCGTGGCGCTGACTGCTCGCTGCACCGCGGTTCTGGAGTCATGGATTCGCCGTTACCCCGACCAGTGGTTATGGATCCATCGCCGCTGGAAGACCAGACCGACGGGTGAGCCTTCTCTGTACGAGCGCGACGAGAGTCGGTCAATTGCAAGGAGTGGCCGACCGCCAGTTGGCGACCAGCAGCAGATGCTGGACGGGATAAACCTGCATGCACGGCAAAACGGGCAGAATCTAGCAACCGCGGAGACCTGGTAGGAGCTGTTCTTGACCATGAAGAACTGGACCATTGCGAATCTGATCGATCAACTCGGCGGTACATGGGTTGCAGGGGATCTCTCCCGGACGGTCGATCATCCTGCGCAGCCGGAACAGGCTAGTTCGACGTCGATCCTCTTTGCAGAATCCGAGCCGACCCTGGCCGTGGCGCTGGCCGCTCGGCCTGGGCTGATCGTGATTCCACGGGGGATTGTCCCATCGGCTCCTTTCGCTGCAACGGCTATCGTCGCCTGTGATCAGCCGCGTCTCTGGTTTGCCCGTGCCGCGCAGCTGCTGCGTTCTCTTCTGCCGGTGGAAGGCATTCATCCGGCTGCCGTTGTCGCTACGGATGCCCGGATTGCAGAAGAAGTGACGATTGGACCGTGCGCGGTGATTGGTTCAGGTGTTCAAATCGGGGCGCACACCAGGATTGAGGCCGGCACAGTTCTGCAGCCGGGTGTCACGGTGGGTGCGGAGTGTCATCTGTTTCCGCGCGTCGTTGTCTACTCCGGGACAACTCTTGGCGACCGTGTCATCGTCCACGCCGGAGCTGTGCTCGGTGCCGACGGCTTTGGCTATGTGCGCGACCGGCAAACCGGCCGATACACGCAGTTTCCTCAACAGGGCAAGCTCGTCATTGAAGACGATGTCGAGATCGGTGCCAACACGACGATCGATCGCGGCGCGCTCGACGTCACGCGGATCGGGCGCGGCGTCAAGCTCGACAATCTGGTTCACATCGGTCACAACTGCACCATTGGCGAGGATGTCGTGATGGCGTCTTTGTGCGGCGTCTCCGGCTCCTCAGTCATCGGCGACGGGGCAATTCTCGCCGGTCAGGTTGGAGTCGGGGACCACGTCAGGATTGGGCCGGGAGTCATTCTGGGCGGCCAGGCCGGCGTGCTCTCCGGCAAGACCGTCACCACGACCGGTACGGTCCTCTGGGGCACGCCTGTGCGTCCTTTGCGTCAGTACCTACGCGAACTTGCCACGCTCACACGCCTTGCCCGCAAAGCTCCGCGCAGCACTGAAGAATGAAGATTCTCCAGATATCCGGCAGCGGTCGCGACTCCGGCAAAACCACATTTGGCTGTGCGGTCATCGCAGCATTTCCCTCTCTTCGCTGGGCAGCAGTAAAGGTGACACTGCACACCTTTCATGACGAGTTCCATGCCGGGCCTGTTTCGGTTGCTCTGCCTGTACATCTGCGCAAGGACAGTAAAGATACAGATCGTTTTCTGGATGCTGGGGCAGTTGAGGCGCACCTGAGGAATGCGCCCCTCACGACCTCGTTTCTCAGCTCATACGCCGATCGCGCCGACGTAGTTCTGATTGAGTCCGGCCAGACTTTATCCGGTCTTAGATGGCCGTTGCTGCGTCTGGTGATTGCGCCGCCTGACGCTGCACTCTGGAAGCCAGGCTTTGTGGATCGTCTGATGGAAGCGGATGTGCTCGTGCTCACCGGAGCTTCGGTGCCTGCCGCTGCGTCGGTCATTCCGTCTGGTCTGTGTGTCTTTTCTCAGCCCGATCCTGCTGCGCTCGCTGCGTCGCTTCACCCCTGCCTGGCGACTTTTTTTTACTCCGTGGATGCATCCTAGGAGCATGAAAGGGATTTTTGCGCGGTGGCGCGAAAATCCCTTTCTTTACTCAACAGCGGACGATCTTCTCCGAAAGGATTCCCTTTGTCGCGTTTCTCGTATCGATCACCAGTTGCGACTGGTTCACGATCGCGGCGTAATCGTAGCTTGTGTGATCGGTGACAATCACCACCGCATCGTACTGCGCGAGATTTTCAAGCGGCGTATTTGTCATATTCAGCGCATAGTGGCGTCCTTGACCGACGCGCGCGAAATACGGATCGTTATAAGCAACCTCGGCTCCGCGCTGTCGCAGCAACTCGATGATGGTCAGCGACGGGGATTCGCGCAGGTCGTCGATATCGCGCTTGTAGGCCAGGCCCAGCACCAGAATGCGCGACCCCTTGATCGGCTTGGCATGCTCGTTGAGGCCGGCTGCGATCTGGTCGATCACAAAGTACGGCATAGCCGTATTCACCTCGCCGGCCAGTTCGATGAACCGCGTGTGAAAATCGAACTGCTTGGCTTTCCATGACAGATAGAAGGGATCGATGGGAATGCAGTGTCCGCCGAGGCCCGGTCCAGGATAAAACGCCTGGAACCCGAAGGGCTTGGTCTTTGCCGCTTCAATGACTTCGTGAATATCGATGCCCATCCGCATCGCAAGTTGCTTCAGCTCATTCACCAGGGCGATATTCACGCAGCGGTAGATGTTTTCCAGCAGTTTGGTCATCTCCGCCACTGCAGGCGAGCTGACCGGAACCACCCGGCGGAAGATGCTTCCGTAAAGAGCCGTGCCCAACTCCTGAGCAACAGGTCCACATCCGCCGATCACCTTCGGAATGTCGGCGCGGGCCACGGTTTCATTGCCCGGATCTTCGCGCTCAGGCGAAAAGGCCAGATGCACGCTTGGACGTTCGGAATCTTCCCAGGTGCGCGCCACGCGCAGTCCTAGCCGATTACCCTTTTCCAGCCGAGGAGCCACTTCCTCGTCGGTTGTGCCGGGGTATGTCGTGCTTTCGAGCACCACCAGTTGATTGGGTTGCAGATACGGCGCCAGAGCCTCCACGGTACCCGTCACGTAGCTCAGGTCCGGCTCGTGATACTCGTTCAGCGGCGTGGGAACGCACAGGATCATCGCATCCATCTTTGCCACTTCGGAGTAATCCGTCGTTGCGCGAAATCCCGACTTCCGGGCCTGTTGAATGGATTCAGCCGAGATGCGTACGATGTACGACTCGCCATGATTGAGAGCTGCTACCTTGGAAGCCTCAATATCGAATCCTGTCACAGCGAAGCCCTGTTCGCTGAACAGCAGGGAAAGAGGTAGTCCCACATAGCCCATGCCTACGATGCCAATTCTGGCCTCGCGTCGGCGCATCTTTTCCAGCAGCGCATCAAGCGCGGCCCTGTTGGTTGTCTGGTTTGCCATCTCCCGCATTATAGCCTCCGAAGGGAGCTTTATAGCCATTGTTTGTGCTTGGGGAATGTATTCTAGTTCAGGCCATTGTGCCGGTTTGAAACTGCTTTTCGGAGCCCCAGTTTGCCTCGTTACCTCGTTACCGGCGCCGCCGGCTTCATCGGTCGTTCGCTGGCCGCAGCTTTGCTGTCCCGTGGTGAGTCCGTCCGCGGGGTGGACAACTTCGTAACCGGCAAAGTGCATAACCTGGCAGGCCTGGAGGCAATGGAGTTCCTGGAAGGCGATCTTGCCGACCCTGCCATTGCTGCACGCGCTTGCGCCGGGGTGGAGATCATCTTTCACGAGGCCGCACTTCCGTCGGTGCCGCGCTCTGTCTCAGATCCACTCAGTACCAACATTGCCTGTGTTGATGCGACACTGCAACTGCTGCTCGCTGCGCGCGCCGCCGGGGTTCGCCGCGTCGTCTATGCCGCTTCGTCCTCGGCTTACGGTGACACGCCCACCCTGCCTAAGCATGAGAAGATGCTTCCAAATCCGATCTCTCCCTATGCCGTGGCTAAGCTCACGGGCGAGTACTACATGCGCTCCTTTGCCCGCGTCTACGGCCTGGAGACTGTCTGCCTGCGTTACTTCAACGTCTTCGGGCCCTATCAGGACCCAACCTCGCAGTACTCCGGAGTTCTGGCTGTCTTCTGCCGTCGGATGCTGGCCGGGGAGTCGCCTGTGATTCACGGCGACGGAGAACAGAGCCGCGACTTTACCTTCATTGAGAACACCGTGGAAGGAAACCTGCTTGCCGCGCATGCGGATGCGCAATTGGTCAGCGGCCAGGTGATGAATCTTGCCACGGGAGAACGGATCACGCTGAATCAGGTGGTTGCTCTGTTGCGTGAGTTGACGGGGTATGACGGCCCTGTACATTACGCCGAACCGCGAACGGGCGATATTCGCCATTCCCTGGCCGATATTTCCCTGGCGGACAAGCTGCTGGGCTATCGGCCGGGTGTCAATTTTCGCGAAGGACTGCGCCGTACGGTCGAGTGGTATCGCACGTTGCGCGATTAAAACTGTCTCCGCCATTCCGCGAGGGGCCTGGTTTTCAGTTTCCGCTCGAAATTGCGCAGTCTTCTGTGGACTCCATGTATGCTTGCTGCAGGTTTTCATTCACCTGCCAGAGGTTCCCCGGCTGTGACGGAGCATCGTTCCGATCCCGGTAAGATTGCCGCCGCATCTACAGCTGTCCCTGAGGCGGCCGACTCCATGCGCAGCATTCTCGCTCTCATCCACCGCCGCCGCCGGTTCTTTTTTCTCACCGTGGGTTCGCTGTTGGCTCTCTGCCTGGTGTACTGCCTTGTTGCGCCCAACCAGTATGAGGCGCAGGCTCTGGTCTCGCTCGGCATGCAGAACAACACATCGGTAAGTCTTGCCGCGACAGAGGCCATTGTTCCTGCGTCGATTCTCAGCGCTCCGCTGCAACTTGAAACCGTCGTGGATGTCCTGCGCGGCGAGCGGCTGGCCTGGCGTGCTATTCGGGAACTGCAACTGGACCGCAATCCTGCCTTCTGTCCGCGCTGTGCCACCCGCTTTCCGCATCTCAATCTCGACACCGCGGGGCCAGAGGCGGAGAATTATCTGATCGATCGCTTCCGCAACAATCTGCACGTGCTCGCTTTACCACGAACCCTGCTCATACAGGTAGGTTTCCGCTGCCGTAATGCTGCCCTCTCGGCTCAGGTCGCCAATCGTCTGATTGCCGACGAGATTGACGAAGAGACCCGGATGCGGCTCGACACCACGGCCCGCGCTGCGGACTGGCTTCAGACGCAGCTCGACAGCCTGAACCGGGAAGCCGCAGCAAACGAAAAAACGCTCGCAGATTTTGAAAAGCAACACGGCATACTCACATCCGAGCAGACACTGGCCAGCGGGGTCTCCATTGAAATTGCCCGCGACCCGGCTGAACAGCAGGTCGATGATCTGGGCCGCCAGCTTGCCGTCGCCGAGGGCGACCGGATTGAGCGGGAAGCGATGTATCAGGAAGCGCGTAACGGCGATCCGGAACAGGTGCTTGCCGCCAATCCTGCCTATCAAGCGATCATGGGTTCGAGTGGTGCCTCGCTGGCGCTTCAACTGGAAACTCGGCACAGCGAACTGGCCACAGAGCTTGCACAGTGGCGCGCCGAGCACGGTCCCAACTTTCCTCAGGTTGTAGAACTGCTGCGCTCGATCCAGGAGCTTGATCGTCAGATCGAGTCAGTCGATGCCAGTTTATTGACTGGCTTCCGTCGCCTCGCGGAAGAATCCGCCGATCGCGAAAAGCGCTTGCGCGTACAGTGGCAGGCTGCCACCAACGACAGCCTGCAATGCAACAGTCTCACCTTGCAGGATGCTGTCCTGCGTTCCCGCGTGCTGGCCAACCATGAGCTGATTACGCGTCTCGATGCGAAGATCCGCGAAGCGCGGCTGAACGCCGGTGCGCATGCGGCATCCATCATGGTCGTCGATCCGGCTCGCGTACCGTTTAAGCCGACCGCGCCCAACCTCCCCTTATATCTCGCCATTACATTGGTTTGCAGCCTTTGGATCGCGCTCGGTGGAGTGTTGCTGATCGAGGCGTCTTCGCCATCAGTTTCGCGTGCCGCTGCGCTGATTCTGCTGCTCGGCTTGGTGGCTCTTGCAGTTCCCGCTGCGCGCGCGCAGGCACCGATGCCGAGTACGTCGGGTGTTCCAACCGGCGTCGTTCCGGAGCCGCCGAAGGATGCACCAGCCATTCCTCCGCCCAATCCTAAAACCGCGCCACCGATTTGGACTCCGGAAGCGATTGGTTCCTCTTCAAAGAGCAACCCTCTCTCTCCGCTCAGTCAGAGCACCGCGGTGCTTGGCACACCCATCGCGCTTCCGATTCATGCGGGCGATTTTCTCGACGTCAGCGAGTTTCACGACCCTGAATTTCACTCCACTGTCCGCGTCGCCACCGATGGTTCGATTGAGCTTCCGCTTATCGGGTCGATTTACCTGGCAGGCCTCAGCGAGAGCCGGGCGGGGCAAGCCATCGACAAGGCACTCATCGCTGACGGGATGCTCGTCCATCCTCAGGCCGCCGTCCTGATCACCAACGCGGCCGGTCAGGATGTCAGTGTGCTTGGCGAAGTTGCCCGTCCCGGAGTCTATCCCTATGCCATGCATCATCGCCTGCTCGATCTCATCTCAGCTGCCTCCGGACTGACGCCCACTGCGGGCCGCCTTGTGAGTATCTATCACCGCGATTCGCCTCAGACGCCGCACAACGTGATCCTCGATCCCTCCGGTACAGACGCGAAGACCGATCACAATCCCGAGTTGGAGCCAGGCGACACTGTACAAGTCAGCCGCGCAGGCCTCGTCTACGTTATCGGAGATGTTGTTCGCCCGGGCGGTTTCGCCGTCGATCCCACGCAGGGCCTTACCGTCGTTCAGGCACTTTCTCTTGCGTGGGGGGCGACTCCGAATGCCGTTTCCACAAAAGCCATTCTGATCCGCAACCAGAAAGGAGGACGCACTCTGACGACGCTGAATCTCAAGCGTATGATCCATGGCCAGGACCCCGATCTTCCGGTTCATGATCGCGACATCCTCTTCGTGCCTGATAGTACTGCGAAGAATCTCGTTAACAAGAGTCTTGAGGCGGCCATTCAGTCCGTCATTGGCGTCTCACTCTACGCCGGCCTCGTCTACTCGCAGAGATTTTAGCCATGTCGCGCCTCACAGTTGCCCTGCTTCTGCTTTACGCATTCGCGGTTCCTTGGCAATATGCGCTGGACCTTGGCGAGCCGCTGGGCAATGTCGCACGCATCGTCGGCGCCATACTGCTGATCGTGGCGATTCCCGCCGCAATAGCGCGCAATCGCTGGAACGGTCCGGGTGCGCTTCCTGTGCTGGTGCTTGCGCTCTTCCTCTATCTTTCCGCGACGTATCTCTGGTCCATTGACCCGCTGACCACACTGGATAAAATTCGCGCCTATTTTCAGGTGATGATGGTTGTGTGGGTCGGCTGGGAATTTCTGGAAACACCGGCTCACTTCCGAAATCTTCTTCGCGCCCTGCTGCTCGGCTCCATTGTGCTTGCCGCACTCACTCTTTCCGGCTTCACTTCGGCCGCCGCCGCAGTCGCTACGGAACAGGCGCGATTCACCGCATCCGGCCAGGATCCGAACGATGTTGCGCGATTTCTCGATCTCATCTTTCCGATCGCGGCCCTGTTGGTTGCCGAAGATGATCGTCTTTTCTTCCGCGCTCTTGCCGCGCTCTATCTTCCTCTCGGCCTGCTCGCTGTAGTGCTCACCGCTTCGCGCGGAGGCTTTCTTGGCGCAACAGTCGCTTTTCTTGTCGCGCTCTTTCTGCTGGCACGCTGGAAGAGGGCTGCCGTTGGCATCGCTTCGTTTTTGCTTGCTGCGCTGGCAACGGCGGCGTTTTTTCTGGTTCCACCGGAGACCTTCGCCCGCCTCGCAACCATCCCTGGCCAGTTCGCATCTCTCGACTTCAACGACCGCTTCGCGATCTGGACTGCCGGTGGGCAAGCCTTCGCTCGCGCACCCTGGTTTGGCTACGGAGCAGGGAACTATTCTCTGGCCGCTGGTCTGTCCGCGGAAGATACCGCGCACAATACTTTCATGGCACTGCTCGTGATGGGTGGATTGGTCGCCGCCGTACTTCTGGTCGCAATTCTTATCGTCGCTCTGCACGCCATTCTGCGAAGATCCGGGCTGGTCCGCATCGCTTTTCTAGGAGTGCTTCTTGTCTGGATCGTCACAGCCAATGTCGGCTCCGTGGAAGAAAACCGCATGACCTGGCTGATTTTCGCTTGTTTTGCTCTTCTGGACCGCTTCGCCGTCGATCCAGATCTGCCACACCGCCGTGTTGGCAGAACTGCCCCACTTCAGCAACCCCCTGCAATGGTTACTGAGAAGCTTTCAGGCGCGTTTACTCCATCCACCTCAGAGCTGGCATGACCATCGCGACAGCGGTGGACGACTCTCGCCGCGGACGCCGCAACGGGCGTATTCTTCGTGCTGCTTCGTGGATTACGGCGGCCACTGTTCTCGTCAAAGTTGTCGCCACCGGCAAAGAGCTTCTCGTCGCCGCAGTCTACGGACGCGGCGCCCTGATCGACGCGTTTATGCTGGCCGTGCTCATCCCAGGCCTGCTCGTCAATCTCTTCGCCGAATCCATGAATCAGGCGTTGGTTCCCGCGTTCATTCATCTGCGCGCCGCTCGGGGTGAAGGCCCGGCTGCGCGACTACTCACCTCCGCGCTCAGTCTGAGCTTTCTGTTTCTCCTCGCGCTTGCTGCGCTTCTGGCCATTGCGGCGCCGCTCTTTTTCCGAATCCTCTTTCCGCTTCCATCGGCCACGCTTGCGCTCGCTATCCGTCTTTTTCGCGCGCTGCTTCCCTTTGCTCTCTTCTGTTCTCTTGCCTCCAACGGAGCTGCTGTTCTCAACGCCTCCGAGTGCTTCGCCGCGCCTGCGCTGGCACCGATCCTCACTCCACTCGCCATCGTTCTCACGCTGCTTGCAGCTCCGCGTTCGTGGGGTATCTGGTCGCTGGTTGCAGGGAATCTTTTCGGCGCGCTTCTCTGGTCGCTTGTCATCTTTCTTCTGGTTGTCAGAAGTGGACAGCGCTTCGCGCCTGTCTCTTTTCGCATCTACCCTGAGCTGCGCCAACTGATCGCGCAGTACGTCACCATTCTCCTCAGTGGCCTCGTAGCCTGCGGCGGCTTGATTACCGATCAGGTGATGGCTTCCCGGCTTGCCGTCGGAAGCGTCTCCGCACTCACATGGGCCAGCCGATTTTCCGCTGTTCTGATGACCATCCTTGGCGGAGCCATTGGGACTGCCATCACACCCTATCTCGCCCAGAGCGTCGCCGCGCATGACTGGAGCAGTTGTCGGAGCATACTCCGCCGCTACGTCGCGCTCTCGGCGCTTGTCACGCTTCCGCTTGCCGCTCTGCTGATCTTCGCTTCGCGCCCCATCATAGCCATCGCTTTTCAGCACGGAGCCTTTCATGCGCAGGACACGAAGCTCGTTGCCTCAGTTCAGTCCATGTTTGCCCTGCAAATTCCGTTCTTCGTTGTCAGCCGCGTCTTTTATCGCTTCCTGCTTGTGCTTCGCCGCAGCTCACTGGTTCTGCTCTGCGGAGCGATCAACCTCGTGCTCGACATTGTGCTGAATCTGATTCTGATGCGCGTCATGGGCGTAGCCGGCATCGCGCTCGCCACTTCGCTCTGGACGGTTTCCACATTCATTTTTCTGGCCTACTGGTCGCGTCGTCTGCTGCGCCAGTCAATCTCCGCCGAGGCATCCGCATGAGCTATTCCGATTCCCCGCAGGACTCCTCATCGACTGGACTGGCTTCGAATTCAACAACTGGCGCAGCAACTGGCTCGCAAATTGGTTCTGCCGCACAGTACCTGCTGCGCATCGACGATCTCACTCCGACCATGTTCCCAGGACAGTGGTCCGCACTGTACGCCCTCATTCAGCGCTACGGTCTTCAGCCGATCCTCGCCATCGTCCCAGATAACCAAGACCCCTCGCTTGGAGCGGATGTGCTGAACCCTCATTTCTGGCCGCAAATGCTCGCTTTGCAATCGACCGGAGCATCGATCGGCCTTCACGGTTATCGCCACCTCTCCGTTGCACGCGGCTGGGGACTGGTCCCTCTTCATCGTCACAACGAATTCGTCGGAGTCTCCGCTTCGGTTCAGCGCGAATGGATAGGGCAGGGAATCAGCCTGCTTCAAGCTCGCGGCCTTGCCCCAAGCGTCTGGGTCGCCCCACGTCATGGCTTCGACGAGGCAACGCTCGACGCGCTGCGCACTCACGGCATCACCGTTGTCTCCGATGGATTCGCCCGCCGTCCACATTATGCCCACGGCTGTACCTGGATTCCGCAGCAGCTCTGGGAGCCGGTTTCCATGCCCAGCGGACTTTGGACGATCTGTCTGCACCCTTCCACGCTCACCATGGAAAAGCTCCGCGACCTTGAAGAGTTTCTCACCCGGCATCGCGCACGCTTTACCAGCGTCGCACGCATTCTGGCTGAATGGCCGATCGATACGCTCCCGTTTGCAGATCATCTCTTTACACTGCGCGCCTACGCCCGTTTCCATGCCCGGCGTCTGCTGCGCCCACGATGATGCACCGACCGCCGAACGCAATCTCGTTCACCCGAGCAGCTCGAGATAGACGCGTTCGTATCCTTCGATCATTCGCTCCATCGTGAACCGCTCCAGCACCCGCCTACGCGCAGAGGCACCTATCCTCTGTCGATCCTCGGCGCTCATCTCCATCAGGCGCAGCATCGCCCTGGCCAGCGCAGCATCAGAGTTCCCCTGTGCCACCAGCCCTGTCTCTTCGGGCACCACCACTTCAAGCGCTCCTGCCGTCGCCGTAGTCACCACCGGCAACTCTGCCGCCCCTGCTTCGATCAGGCTCACCGGCAAACCCTCCCACCGCGACGCCAGCGCCACAGCATCGGTATTCGCATACAGCGCGCTCACGTTCTCACAGAAGCCATGCCACCGCACATGTGCAGCAATACCCAACTCCTGCGCCATCGCCTGCAACCGCTCCATTTCGCTACCGTCCCCTGCAATTTCCAGCCGCGTTGCCCGCTTTGCTTCCTGCAGTACCAGCGCAAAGGCCCGTAACAATCGCGGATAATCCTTCACTGTCGCCAGTCGGCCCACTGTCAGCCACACAAACTCGTCTTCCGGTCTGTGTCTTCTCGCGGTGAATCGCTCAATTTCAATCCCATTCGTCACTACGCAAAGGGTTCTCTTCCTCGACACAATTCGAGCTTCTACGGCAGCCTGCCACACCGCCTCGCTTACCGCGGTCACGCGTCCTGTCATCCGATCCGTTACCCGATAGAGCCGCGCAGCCCATCGACCGCCCACGCGTGTCGAATGCAGCGTATCCACAATCGCCGCCGGTTTCGCCCCCGCACGCACCAACCGCGCCACGCGCACAAACCACGCCCCATGCGCCAGATGCCCATGCAGCACATCCGGCTGCTCGCGCCGCTGCCAATCGAGAAAAACCCTCCAGCCACACGGATCGATCCACGCCTTGCGCATTCCAAGCGCCAGCCATTCAATTCCGCGCCCGACCATCCACGCCTTTCGCTGCGGCGGAGTTTCATCGGCCAACATCACTACGGTCACGCGCCACCCTCGTCCCACCAACTCTTCTGCAAGCTCCAGAACGATCCGCTCAGCGCCGCCGAGAGCGACCAGTGTCGGAATCACCAGCGCCACATGTCGCTTCACCAGGTTCGCTCCAGTATGGATATCCTGAGTGCTTCGGTCAGGCAATTCTCCCATCGTCGCAGCGCTGTGCGCATCGCAAATGGCTCCAGAAACAGATGCTCGTAACGCTCATCTTCGAGGTTTCGACGCTCCCGCACGGCGCGCGTCGCAGCCTCCACAGCCACAGCTAACGACGCACTGTCGCTCTCATGCGCAACCCACACGCCGGGACGATCTTGCAGCAGTCGCACTACGCCTTCGCTCGACGGTGTTGTCACCAGCGCTAGTCCGGCAGCAGCTGCTTCCAATAGTGCATTGGGCAGCCCTTCACGTCGCGACGGCTGCACCAGCACATCCGCCCATCCCAGCCAATGCGCCACATTCTGCTGAAAGCCTGCGAACTCGACAGTCTCCGACAAGCCTTGCTGTACGCAGAGGGCTTCCAGCCGATTCCGCTCCGCGCCATCGCCCACGATCGTCAGCCGTATCCGGGTATCCCGCGCTGCCAGATGCGTCCATGCTTTGAGCAGGATGTCCACGCCTTTTTCATGCGCCAGTCGCCCCACGTACAGCAGATGCACAGCATCGCGCTCGCGCTGCCGTGTGTGCCGCGCTGCATTCGCCACTGCGCGGATACTCTCCACATCTACCGGATTCTCCACCACCAGCGTCTTCTCGCGCGCTACTCCGAGGTTCGTGCTCATCTCCTCGGCCATCGCTTCTGACTGACAGATCACGGCATCCGCCCGTCGCATCAGCCACGCATAGACCCACCGTTCCGTACGTCGGGTGAATACGCGTGAGACTGTTGTATTCACCCTTGGCGCGATGCGCGTCCCGCTCGGCAGCAGAGGCTTCAGCGTCAGCATCAGTGCGTTCAGATGCATCATGCCGGGCACCACCAACTCCGGACGCAGATGCCACACCAGTAGCACCGCACGTGCCGCCGCCCATCGCACGCGTCTTGTCTGCAATCGATGCACTGTTACCCACTCGGGAAGCTTCGCCGCGCCCGGTTCGTCGTCGGCCACCACAGCCAGATGCACCTCAAATTGCTCACGATCCACGCCTGCTGCCACGCATGCCAACACACGCTCCGCACCGCCGCCGCCCAGATGCGGCACCATCAGAAGAATCCGTCTTCGCATCGCTCTCTTTCACGTTCATGTGTTTCGGCAGTGCTTCCAGCATATTCGCTTTTTCGTGTTGTGCAGTGTGGCTCTGCAGGACGAAAGAGCAGAGCAGTCGTTTCCATCCAAACTGCCGTATTTGGCTGGCTCCATTAAGATGACTCCATGCCGTCCTGCGCCGCGTCTGTCCCCATCCTCCTCGGCGTTACCAGCGACCAGACGCTTCTCGTCCTGCGCAGCCGTATCCGTGCACTGCGCGATGCCGGATACTCTGTCGGAGTGATCTCCTCGCCTGGACCTCACCTGGACCGGCTAGCTGCCGACGGCGGCCTTACGATCTATTCCATCCCCATGCGCCGGGGAATCGCTCCGCTCGCGGACCTTGGTGCCTTCCTGCGCATCTTCGTCGTGCTTCTGCGATTTCATCCGTCCATTGTCGATTTCAGCACGCCAAAGGCAGCGCTTCTCGGCCTCACTGCTTCATGGCTGCTGCGTATCCCAGTCCGGATTCACACTCTTCGCGGCCTGCGTCTGGAATCAGCCCGGCCGACGTTTCGTCCACTGCTGCTGGCTGCCGAGCGCCTCACTGCTGCTTGTGCCCACGTTGTGCTTTGCAACAGCCCAAGCCTTCGTGGCGAAGCTACTGCGCACGCTATCGCGCCCCCAGCCAAGCTGCGCCTGCTTGCAAACGGCAGCAGCAACGGTGTCGATCTCGACCGCTTTCAACCCGCTCCCACCGATCTGCGTGTTCGCTATGCCATTCCTCACGACGCGCTCGTCCTCGGTTTTGTCGGTCGTCTCACGCGCCACAAGGGAATCCCTGAACTGCTCGACGCTTTTGATCGCATTCACGCGACCATGCCGCAGACATGGCTGCTCCTCGTCGGTTGGTTTGATTCCTCAGATGATCGCCTCAACCCATCATTCGCGGCTCGCATCGCAAGCCATCCGCACATCGTACACACCGGCTTTGTTGAAGACACCGCCGAATGTTATCGCGCGATGGACCTGTTGGTTCTGCCCACGCACCGAGAGGGTTTTCCCAATGTCGCACTGGAAGCGGCCGCCAGTGGCCTGGCCGTGCTCACCACAACGGCCACTGGTGCGCGCGACGCTGTGCAGCCCTGTGTCACCGGTCTGCTGGTTCCGCCTGGCGACTCCGAGGCTCTTGCCGACGCCGCGCTCCGCCTTCTGTGCGACGCATCCTTGCGTCATCACATGGGTGCAGCCGCTCGCGCATGGGTTACGAAGGATTTCTCGCAACAGCGGGTGCTTGCGGACGCGCTATGTTTTTATCGGGAAATAGATCAGGAAATTATTCGGGAAAAGGGCCGACAACGACCCTGAACAGCAGCGCGCGCTTCAGCCGATTCGCACCAGTTGTTCGGCTTCGTGCCGCGGTCCAAGAATTGATACGCGTGGAACCCTTCCACGTACCATAGCGACTTCATCGCAGCGATGCAATCGCGGACAGCTTTGACAATCCTTGAAGATTTTGTCAGGCAGTTCCGCTTTATCTTCCACCACGCGGAACCCAAAGCGGAAAAAGAAATCTGGAATGCGCGTAAACAGACACACCGATTGAATGCCGTGCTCTTCTGCTTCCTCAATCAGCGCCTTAAGCACCTGTCCGCCGACGCCCTTGCCTTTCGCGCCCGGCGTCATCACTATGGACCGCACCTCGGCGAGGTGCGGTCCATAGAGATGCAGCGCCCCGCAGCCCAGAAAGACAGCCGTCTCCGACTCCGCAATGGTAAAGTCGCGAATGTTCTCGCATATCTCGGAGAACTGTCGCTTCAGCAGCGTTCCGTCACCGCTCAGGCTGTTCACGAGATCGAAGATGTTGGTCGCGTCCTGCAGTCGCGCCTTACGCACCCGCATGGTTCATCTCCGTCTTGCTTTTCGCGGTCAGGTGTGCTCTACGTCGAGCAATCTCCGCCTGCGCCGTCTCCAGTGCACTCCGGACGCGCCCGCGCGCGGTCCCTCCGATCACATCATGGCAATCGACCGTCGCCATCAGTGTGACTGCATCGAAGAAATCCGGCTCAAACTCCGCGCCAAACTGCCGCAACTCCTCCAGACTCAACTCGCCCAGTTCTACGCCCTTGTCCAACGCATACCGTACTGCATTGCCGACCTTTTCATGCGCCAGACGAAACGCCACACCCTTGCCCACCAGGTAAGTCGCTGCAGCCATCGCGTTCAGGTAGCCTGATTCTGCTGAAACACGCATGCGGTCCGGCCGAAACGTCACAGCGCGCGTGAATCCAGCCAGCAGCCGGATCATCTGGCCCGTCTCGCTCACGGCAAAGCATGGCTCCTGCGTCTCCTGCATATCTTTATTGTAGGCAAGCGGCTGCCCCTTGATCGTGAGCGTCAACGCCGCAGCTGCGCCGTAGATCCGCCCCACCTTTGCGCGTACCAGTTCCACCATATCCGGATTCTTTTTCTGGGGCATCGCGCTCGACCCCGTTGAGTAGCGCTCCGGAAGCTCCACAAACCCATATTCCTGACTGGAAAACAGCGCCATCTCCTCGGCAAACCGCGAAGCATGCAGTCCTACAAACGTCAGTGCTTGTACATACTCCAGCAGAAAATCCCGATCGCTCGTTGCGTCCATGCTGTTGGCTGTAGGCGCGTCAAAGCCAAGCTCCTGTGCAGCGATTACGCGATTCAGCGCAAGCGTGGCTCCAGCCACCGCGCCAGAACCAAGTGGGCACAAATTGAGCCGTTGATTGCAATCCTCCAGCCGAGATACGTCGCGCAGCAGCATCTCCACATACGCATGCAGCCAGTGCGCCAGCAGCACCGGTTCAGCGCGCTGCATATGTGTGTAAGACGGCATCACCGCTTCACCCGCGTCCAGCGCCTTGGTTGCCAGTGCCTCGGCCCAGTCCAAAAGTGCCTTCTCCACAGCTTCAATCTCATCCCGCACAAACAGACGGAGGTCGGTTGCAATCTGCTCGTTCCGGCTGCGCCCGGTGTGGAGTTTCAGCGCAAGTGGCCCAATCTCAGCCGTCAACGCCAGTTCTACCAGATGGTGAATATCCTCCGCCGAAGGATACTCGGTAAGAGCGGATTCCACACCTGTGCCTGCGTAGCGCGCGGCCACAGCATCCAGTCCATCGCGGATTGTTCGTGTCTCCGTCTCGTTCAGCACGCCCGCAGCATGCAAGGCCGACGCATGTGCTTTGCTCGCTCGGGTCTCCTGCGGCAGCAGCCGAAAATCAAAGAGGATCGACCGCTGCCACGCTTCAAACTCCGGGTCCAGTGGCTCCCGGAATCGTCCCGACCACATCTTCACCGCACAGCCTCTTTCTTCAAAGCGCGCAGGTGGGCCTGCGTACGCGCCGGGAGCCCGAGGATGCGAATGAATCCTTTTGCATCCTTCTGGTCATAACTCTCGCCCATCGTGAACGACGACAGCTCATTCGAGTAAAGCGACAGCTCGCTGGCGCGTCCAGCCACTTCGATATTTCCCTTGTAGAGCGCAAGTTTTACCGTGCCCGTCACGTTTTCCTGCGTTTTCGTCACAAAGCCATCCAGTGCCTCGCGAAGGGGAGTGAACCATAGCCCGTTGTAAACCAGTTCGGCATACTTCAGCGCGATGTGCTCTTTGTAGTGAGCGACCTCTCGCTCCAAGGTCATGCTTTCCAGCTCGCGATGCGCCGTCACGATCAGCGTTCCACCTGGCGTCTCATAGATGCCGCGACTCTTCATGCCGACAAATCGGTTCTCCACAATGTCGATGCGTCCGATGGCATTGCGGGCGCCGATCTCGTTCAGCAGTTCCACCAGTTGCACCGGCTCTAGTCTGTGCCCGTTCACGGCCACAGGACGTCCCTGTTCGAAGCCGATTTCCACATGCTCCACGTGATCCGGAGCATCCTGCGGTCCGCGCGTCCACACCCATGTTGAGGCCAGCGGCTGATTACCCGCATCCTCCAACTCGCCGCCTTCGTGGCTGATGTGCCAAAGATTTCTGTCTCGCGAGTGAATTTTTTTTCGGCTCTGGGCGAGGGGAATTCCGTGTGCCTCAGCGTAATCCAGGCAATCCTCGCGGCTCTTCAGCGTCCACTCACGCCACGGCGCAATCACGTTCAGTTCCGGTGCGAGAGCCTGATACGCATGCTCAAAACGCACCTGATCGTTGCCCTTGCCCGTGCATCCATGCGCCACTGCTTCTGCTCCTTCGGCCAGCGCAGTCAACACCTGATGCTTGGCAATCACCGGTCGAGCAATCGAAGTGCCGAGCAGATATTTCCCCTCATACACCGCGCCTGCCTGCATCATCGGCCACACATACTCCTGCACGAATTCTTGGCGCAAATCGCAGACCACAGCCTTCTTTGCGCCCGTCGCGTAGGCCTTGGCAACCACCTGCTCGATATCGTCGCCTTGTCCCACATCTGCGATCATCGCAATCACATCCATTCCATAGTTCTCGTTGATCCACGGAATGATGATCGAAGTATCCAGTCCACCCGAGTATGCCAGCACAACTTTGTTCGCCATTTTCTTCTCCAGTCTGGTTGCCTGATTCCATTCTCTTTCGTCTGCTGAAAATCTCCCGCGCATATCTGCTTCAGTGCGCGTTCAGTCCACCCAGCAGCAACAGTAGCAGCGCCTTCTGCGCATGCATCCTGTTCTCCGCCTGGTCGAAGACAATCGACTGCGGCCCGTCCAGCACAGCATCCGTCACCTCTGCGCCGCGTCTTGCTGGCAGGCAGTGCATGAACACCGCACTGCTTTTAGCCCGAGCCATCATTGCCTCGTTCACCTGGAACGGGCGGAAGATTGGCGCACGTTTCGTCGATTCATGTTCGAATCCCATGCTTACGCACACGTCGGTGTATACCGCGTCAGCATCATCGGCTCCTGCCATCGGATCCTGAGTTAGCCGTATCTCACAGCCATTCTCCGCAGCAATCTCCCGCGCGCGCGTCACAATCTCAATATCCGGTGAGTAGCCACGTGGAGTTGCCACTGTGACATTCGCGCCCAGCTGCGCTCCGGTCATCATCAGCGAGTGGCACACATTGTTTCCATCGCCCACATAGGTGAAGTTCAACTTCTCTACCGTGCCGAAGTGCTCCTCCAGTGTCATGAAATCGGCCAGTGCCTGGCACGGATGTTCAAAGTCCGATAGCGCGTTGATCACCGGCACGCGTGCATGGGCTGCCATCTCGGTTATCGTGTCGTGCGCATAGGTGCGCAACACAATCACGTCCACCCATCGCTCGACGTTACGCGCCACGTCTGCAATCGATTCGCGCTCGCCCAAAGGCGAATTTGTCTGGTCAAAGAACACAGCATTTCCGCCCAGAGTGTTGATTCCAGCTTCAAAGCTCAAGCGCGTGCGCAGACTTGCCTTCTCGAACATCAGCACCATCTGCTTCGCGTCCAGCGCATGCCTATACGCGCGCGGATTCCGCTTCACCTCATGGCCCAGCTTGAGAATTGCCCGCGTCTCTCCGCTGGTCAGGTCGCTAATCGAGCACAGGTCCTTACCTGCGAGCCGCTTCATTGCCGCTGCAATATCCACATCTCCGGTCATATCCACCTCCGGTGCCAGGTCGCGCACCAGCATCTCACTGCCCATCTTTGTTCCCTCCGGCTAATTGCGCCTCAGCCGTCTCTTCGGTCAGAATTGCATCCAGAGCCTGAATTGCTTCCTCGATGTCCGCCTTCGTCACCACCAACGGTGGCAGGAAGCGTAGCACGGTATCACTTGTGCAGTTGATAAGAATGCGCCGTTCAAGCATGCGCTTCACCACCTGCCGGGCCAGTGTCGAAGAATGTAGCTCAGCGGCTACCATCAGGCCTATCCCGCGTACTTCGGCAATCATCGTATGGCGCTTCTGCAACTCACGCAACCGCTGCTGAAAATATCCGCCTATCTCTAGCGCGTGCGCAAGCAATCCTTCGTTTTCAATTGCGTCGATGACTGCAATCGCTACCGCGCACGCAAGAGGTCCGCCGCCGAAGGTCGTGCCGTGCATCCCGGGATGGATCGCACGTGCCACCTCGTCCGTACATGCAATTGCGCCAAGTGGAATTCCGCCCGCCAGAGGCTTGGCGATGGTCGTAACATCCGGGAGAATGCTCAGATGCTGATAGCCGAACCACTTTCCCGTGCGTCCCATTCCAGCCTGGATCTCGTCCACCACCAGGAGCGCTCCGGTCGTCCTGGTCAACTCGCGCGCCACCTGCGCAAACTCAAGCGACAGTGGACGAATCCCGCCTTCACCCTGGATTGACTCCACCAGAACCGCGCAAACATCTTCGGAAAACTTTGTGCGCAGGTCAGCCACATCGTTGAAGCGAACAAACTCCACCCCTGGCATTACCGGCTCAAACGGCTCGCGATACTTCAGCTTGTGCGTCGTCGCCACCGATCCATAGGTACGTCCGTGGAAGCTATGCTCCATCGCTAGAAACTTTGTGCCGATTCGCATGCCTTCCGAGCGCAGCATGCCGGCATGTGCCCGCGCAAACTTCAGCGCTCCTTCCCACGCTTCGGTTCCGGTATTGGCAAAGAAGATGCGATCCAATCCTGTGCGCTCCACCAGTCGCAACGCCAGTTCTGCCTGTCCGCGATGAAAATAAAGGTTCGACGTGTGAATCAGCTTTCGGCTCTGCTCGACTATCGCCCGCTCAATCGCAGGATGTGCATAGCCCAGAGCGTTGACACCGATCCCGCTCAGCAGGTCCAGATACCGCTCACCGTGTTCGTCGATCAGATGCACGCCTTCGCCGCGTTCAAAGAGCACTGCATTTCGATCGTAAGTTGGAACCAGTAGTCTGGCTTCTGCCGCACGCAACTCTTCCAGACTCGACTTTCGTTCTTCGCTCATGCCACCATCACCTCGGTTCCTTCTTCGATTCGCGCCGAGCACAACTCCGGCAACACAGCCGACGCCGCGGCCGGCAAAATTCTCACGCGCTTTACTCCATGGAGCAGTGCTTCGCGACACGCCGCCAGCTTGGGCAGCATCCCGCCGGAGATTACCTGCGTGCGCGCCATCTCCGCAATCTGGTCGATGCTCAGCCAGCGCATCACCTCGCCAGCCACGCCGCGCACCCCCGGCACATCCGTCAGGTAGACGAGAGCATCTGCCTTCACGCTCATCGCGCATGCCGCGGCCATCTCGTCGGCATTCACGTTGTAGTACTCGCCATCGAATCCCAGAGCCACTGAAGCGAAGACCGGAACCCCGTGCAATCCCCAGATTGCTTCCATCCATCGCGGATCACTGGCTGCGATCTCGCCTACAAATCCAAGATCCGGTTCGGTGCGTTTTTTTCGCGCACGAAACTGCAATCCATCTCCGCCGCACATGCCCACTGCAGACTGCCCCACTCCGGAGAATGCGGCCACAAGGCGCTTGTTCACTGCGCCGGCAAAGACCATCAGCGCCACGTCGCGGGTAGTCGCGTCGGTCACGCGAAGTCCTTCACGGAACTCACTCTTCTGTCCCATCACTTCCAGCGTCCGCGTCAGTTGCACACCGCCGCCATGCACTACGGCCACCTGAT
Source organism: Acidobacteriota bacterium (assembly GCA_021816455.1). Taxonomy (GTDB): domain Bacteria; phylum Acidobacteriota; class Terriglobia; order Terriglobales; family Acidobacteriaceae; genus Acidicapsa. The sequence goes on along the minus strand of JAKAXU010000030.1, from coordinate 6,599 downwards.
GTCCGGCGCGCATCATCTCGGCAACTGCCTTCACGCTTCCCGTCAACAGGGCGCGATCCTCCAGGCCGGCTCCGCCCAGCTTGACTACAAATCTCATTCCAGGCCCTCCGACTCCGTCCAGCCCATCATCGCGTTCAGGTTCTGTACTGCCTGCCCAGCCGCGCCTTTCAGCAGGTTGTCCAGACAACTCACAATTACCGCGCGCCGACCATCCGGAGCAACTTTCCAGCCAATGTCACAGTAGTTCGTTTTCACCACATGCTGAATCTCCGGCAGGATCGCATAGCGCAGCCGCACCATCGGACTGTCTGCAAAATACTCCGCAAAGATCGCATGCATCTGCTCTTGCGTCATCGCATCGCGGAATCGCACATAGCTTGTGGTGAGAATGCCGCGCGCAATTGGCAGCAGATGCGGCGTAAAGGTCATTGCTTCGCGCGACAAGCCAAGCTGCTCCAGCAGCTCACCTACATGTCGGTGTGTATATACTCCATACGCTGATAGATTTTCCGCCGCATGCATGAAGTGCGTTGTCGCCGTCGGTGTCTTGCCAGCACCGCTCACTCCGCTCTTCGCGTCGCAGATCACGCCGCACTCCGCATCAACCACCTCCGCCGCCATCAACGGCTTCAGCGCAAGAATCGCCGTTGTGGCATAACATCCGGGATTCGCCACAAGCCGCGCACCGCGAATCTGCGCGCGATGCAGCTCAGGCATCCCGTAGACTGCCTCGTTCTGCGCTGCCTCCACGCGTATTCTATTTTCATCCTTGAATCCGTAGACCGCACGATTCTCCGCTTGCTCCAGTCGCCACGCGCCGCTCAGGTCGATCACGCGCAGCCCACGTTCGAGCGCTTCCGGAACCATCTCGCGGCTGGTCTCATGCGGTGTTGCCAGAAACAGCACCTCCACACCGCGCTCGGCTAATGTCTTCCAGTCGAACGCTTCCACGCGCAGCTTTCCAGTTCCTTGGATGTCAGCCAGCGCAGGATGCATCCTTTCGACCGTAAGGCCAACGGTCTCTCCACGGCCCATTAGCACCGGTGGCGCTGTGCGCGCGAGCTTCGGGTGTCGCGCCAGCAACCGCACCAACTCTACACCGGCATAGCCGCTCACCCCCATCACCGCTGTCTGTACGGTCTTGCTCATCCTTCCAGCATCCTCTTCAGCCGCTTCATCACCTCGCCCGCAAGCTGTGGCGTTGGGCAGATCACCAGCACAGTATCGTCGCCGGCTATCGTTCCGACAATATCCGCCCAGTCTTCGTAATCGAGCGACGCGGCGACCGGCTGCGCTCCACCCATCACTGTCCGAATCACGATCTGGTTCATCGCTTGTTCGCATCGCAGGCCAAAGCTGTCCAGCACCTCTTCCACGCTTGGCGGGCGATCGTCGAGCGTGACCGGCGCCGCTCCATTCCCATTCGCCAACGTATAGCCTTCCGGCCCTTTCAGCAGGTGCAACTCGTGCATATCCCGAGACAGAGTTGCCTGCGTTACCGCGAAGCCACGCCGCCGCAGCTTGCGCCGAAGCTCATCCTGATTGAGGATTGACGTGTTGCTCACCAGCTCGCGAATCGCATTGTGCCTTTCCGCTTTCATCTTCGCCGCGCTTTCGCCCTTCTTTGGCTCCTTTGGGTGCAATACTTGCATAAATATACGCACTTTTGTATAAATATGCAAAGCATTGCGCTGGATGATTTTCTCCGTCAGAAGGGTCGCCAACCGGCTCGGCGACCTTTGCTGGAGGTCTATTTCTCTTTTTGCGCGCATTGCTGGAAATTGATAGAGAAAAGGTCGTACCATCATTTATGGACTGGCATTCTTCTACTCCTTCCTATTCGCGCTCGCGCCTTTCTGACAGTTGCCCGGACACTGAGGTTCACGCTGCTTCTTCTTCGTCTGTTTCTTCCGCTTTGGTTAAGCATCTTCCATACACGTTTCCGTCTCTGATCGATCCGCGTTTTGATTCCGATTCGTGTGGAGTTGGCTTTGTGGCCCAACTTTCCGGCGAGCCTGCTCACGCCATTCTTCAGCATGCACTCACTGCGCTTGCTCGTCTGGAGCATCGCGGCGCGGTTGCCGCCGACGGCAAGTCCAGCGATGGAGTCGGCATTATGACATCCATTCCGCGTGACTTCCTGCTCGCCTCCGTCGGTCTCACACTGGATCCGATGAAGCCGCTTGGCGTTCTGGTCGCGTTCCTGCCGGAACCAGATACCTCTTCGCGTGAACTTCTCGAACAGGCTCTGCTCGCACAGCGCACCACCGTACTCGCCTGGCGCTTGGTGCCTATTCGCCCGGAGGCTCTCGGCCCTATCGCCGCATCCTCCATGCCGCGTATCTGGCAAGTGCTTGCCACGTCCGAGGATCCAGCAGATTTCGACCGGCGCCTTTATCTTGCACGTAAACACTTTGAGCGTTCGCAGGCCGCCGGTTATGTAGTGAGTTCGTCTTCTTCGACCATGATCTACAAAGCGCTCTGTGCCGGTCGCCTGCTCGCGGATTTTTACCCTGATCTCGCCGATCGCGCCTTCAAAACACCGTTTGCGATCTTCCATCAGCGCTACGCAACCAATGTACTGCCTTCATGGGATCGAGCTCAGCCTTTTCGCGCTCTGGCGCACAACGGCGAAATCAATACCATCTGGGGCAATCGTTCTCGGATGGAAGCTCGCGCCGCGACCATGCCGCTCGATCTCTATCCCATCCTGACAAGTGGCGGCTCTGACTCCACCTCGCTCGATGAAGTCGCGGAACTTCTCTCGCAGAACGGTCGTTCTGTCGCTGAAGCCATCCGCATGCTGGTTCCGCCCGCCAACCACGGCAACCGTTCGTCATTCCTGCAATACAGTGGCGATTGCATTGAGCCGTGGGATGGTCCGGCTGCGCTGGCTTTCGCCGATGGCCGCCAGGTGGGGGCGATTCTCGACCGCAACGGGTTGCGTCCTTGCCGGTTCTCGCTCTCCGACGACGGTCTGGTCTACGCCGGTTCCGAAGCGGGCCTCATCGACATGGATCCGGAACGAGTCATTCACTCCGGCCGTCTTGGCCCCGGCCAGATGATCCTCGCCGATCTGGAGACTCACGAGTTCCTCGAAAACGAAGAGTTGCTTGCTCGTTTCGATGCTGCCGGCAACTATCAGGACATCGTTCAGCGCGATACGCCGCTTGTTGCCGAAAGGGCATTGCCACCTCTTGACGCAGCTGAACGCAACCACCTCCTCCATCGCTTCGGTTACAGCAGGGAAGAGGTGCGGATGATCCTCGCGCCAATGGCCGCCGAAGGCAAAGACGCCGTCTGGTCCATGGGGGACGACACACCTATCGCGCCGCTTGCTCGTGCGCCGCGTTCGCTCTATGCCTTCTTCCGGCAGCGTTTCGCTCAGGTAACCAATCCTCCCATCGATCCACTGCGTGAGGCCGTTGTTCTTCAGATGCACACACGTCTCGGTCCCTGGCCGCACATTTTAGAACGGCGCGAGCCACTGCCCGGCCTTTCGCTTGCTTCGCCATTGCTCACGTTGGCGCAGATGGATCGCCTTGGTCAGCGCAAGCATCCTCACGCTGCCGAGCTTCCGATTGAGATTCTGGACTGCCTCTTTTCTGCCGACGATTCTCTGGAATCAGGCATCGATCTGCTTACCCGCTCTGCCGTCGAGCAGGTTGCGCAGGGAGCCAAGATTCTCCTGCTCACCGACCGCGCTGCATCGTCTGCGGCACTGCCCATTCCCATGGCCATGGCCGTCGGAGCCGTGCATCGCAGTCTCATCCGGGAGGGCGTCCGCGCAGAGGTTGGTCTCGCCGTGGAGGCTGGCGACTGTCGCGAAATCCACCACGTAGCCGTCCTGCTTGGCATGGGAGCGGGAGCCATCTGTCCCTGGCTCGCCATTGAAACTGCGAACTCGCTCCAGCCGGCCGACGGCGAGCGCAATCTGCTTCATGCGCTCGAACTTGGTCTCGCCAAAGTCATGTCAAAGATGGGCATCAGCGTTGTCGACAGCTATCGCGGCGCACATCTGTTTGACGCGCTTGGTCTTGCTGATGAGGTTACACGCAAATGCTTTTCCGGGGTGCCGTCACCACTTGGCGGCATCGGTTTTGCTCAATTGGAAGAGATGATTCGCTTCAGCTGGCGCAACGACTCCGTCTCCATTGCTCAGCCGGATTCAATCGACGACGCAGGGGCTGCTTCAGGCCCGAATGCAGGCCCTGATGTAAGCGCAGACGCAGGCGACGATACGCGCGTAACATCCATCGCGCATACTCCAGTTGCCAGCAGGGAACTGCCTGATTATGGCTTCATCCGCTTCCGCAAAGCCGATGAGGCCGAGTCCCACGCCTGGCAGCCGCAAACCGTCCGTGCCCTCCAGTCTGTTGTTGGTTCTACACGGCAGGGTGCAGCGCTTGCTCTCGCGCCGTGGTCTTCCTTTGCAGAGCAGGCGAGGGAAGCGCAGCCCGCGCATCTGCGCGACCTGCTTGAGATACGTCCAGCCGGTCCGGAGCTTACTCTCGAAGCGGTTGAGCCCTCCGGTTCGATCGTCCGCACCTTTATTGCTTCGGCGATGAGCTTCGGCTCGCTTTCGCCGGAGGCTCATCAGACCATCACACAGGGGATGAACCTTCTTGGCGCGCGCTCCAACACCGGGGAAGGCGGTGAAGACCCCGCCGTCTACTCGCCCATCGACGGAGCGCCTTCGCTACTGAACAATAAAATCAAACAGGTCGCCAGCGGCCGCTTCGGCGTTACAGCCGAGTACCTCATCCACGCCGAGGAGATTGAGATCAAGATCGCGCAGGGTGCCAAACCCGGCGAGGGTGGTCAACTCCCAGGCCACAAGGTCACGGAGTTGATTGCGCGCCTGCGCCATGCCCAGCCTGGCATGCAGCTTATCTCGCCGCCGCCGCACCACGACATCTACTCGATCGAAGACCTCGCGCAGTTGATCTACGACCTCAAGCGCGTCAATCCTGCCGCTGCCGTCGGCGTCAAGCTCGTCTCCGAGTGCGGCGTCGGCACTATCGCTGCGGGTGTTGCCAAGGCTTACGCCGACTACATTGTTATCGCCGGTCACTCCGGCGGTACAGGTGCGTCACCGCTCTCCAGCATCAAGTACGCGGGTGATCCCTGGGAGCTGGGTCTCGCCGAAGCGCAGCAGGTGCTTGTTCACAACGGCCTGCGAGGGCGCGTGCGTCTGCGCACAGATGGCGGCCTGCGTACCGCGCGTGACATTCTCATTGCTGCTTTGCTCGGTGCCGATGAATTTGCCTTTGGGACTGCTGTGCTGGTCGCACTCGGCTGTGACATGGCTCGCCAGTGCCATCTCAACACCTGCCCCACCGGCATTGCTACGCAGCGGCCTGAGCTGCGCGCCAAATTCCGCGGAAAGCCCGAGCATATCGTTCGTTTCTGCGAAGAATTAGCCGGAGAACTTCGCCAGTTGCTGGCCACGCTCGGTCTGCCTTCGCTTGCCGCTGCCACCGGACGCACCGATCTACTGGAACAGGTTCGTTTCGACGGCGCTCTCGATCTGGCGCCGGTCCTTGCTGCTGCACACATCGCCAGGGAGACCGGCACGGCCATCCGCTGGATGGGGCTTCGTAACGATCGTCCGGAGGAACGGCCTGCGCTCGACGATGCCTGGCTTGAGCCTGCTCTGGACGCTTTTCGTTCCGGCCATCCGTACTCCGTCACCACCTCCATTACCAACGAGGACCGCACCATTGGCGCGCGTCTTGCCGGTCAGCTTGCCAGCTATCGTACGCACAATCCCACGGCCACCGGCGCTCCGCTCAGTTTCTCGATGCGCGGCGTAGCCGGTCAGTCTTTCGGAGCCTTTGCCGTCTCTGGCATGACGCTCCGCCTCGACGGTCTCGCAAACGATTTCGTCGGCAAGGGCCTCAGCGGCGGCGAACTCATTCTCCGCCCGCAGGGCCGCGCCGCACGTGAAAGCACACGCCATGTCATTCTCGGCAATGTCGCCCTCTATGGGGCGACCTCAGGCTCGCTCTTTGCCGCCGGTCGTGCCGGGGAACGCTTCGCCGTTCGTAACTCTGGTGCTCTGGCTATCGTCGAGGGCTGTGGCGATCACGGCTGCGAATACATGACCGGTGGCCTTGCCGTTATTCTGGGCGATACCGGCATTAACTTCGGTGCCGGCATGACCGGCGGCCTCGCCTGGATCTACGACGATAAAGCCGCCTTCATCGAGCACGGTCTCTACCACAAGGATTTTCTCGTGGCAGAACGTTACCTCGATCTGGACTACACCGCGCAGTGTTCCATCCGTGAACTGGTTGAACTGCATGTCGCCAAAACCGACAGCGCCTGCGGAAAAGTCCTGCTCACTCGCTGGGATGAGCTTGCCAGGAACCTTATCCGCGTCACGCCGAAAGCCTGATGCTCAGCCTCGCAACCCGTTTGATTCCCCGGTTTTCATCGCAAGAGAGGGGAATCACTCGGTTGATGCTGCATCGATCCGGCTGTATTCGGCGATCTAGAGCGTTTTCCCTAATGCTGTAGACCTTCGAGGCAGTGTTTGAACCATGCCGATGCGTTTTCCGGGGTGATATCGGGAAGCAGTTCTGTGATGGTTTGAT